>NZ_CANMAH010000002.1 GCF_947495825.1 uncultured Psychrobacter sp. | reverse complement strand
GGTGGTCATATCTTCTCTCCAGTCTTGGTGATAGTATAACCTCTTATCTACTGTCCTATTTCATTATGCCACTACAAAAGGTATAAATAAATTATTATTTAAATATACATCTTGAATAGCAAAATGAGATTCTTCATCAGATTTAGGAGCTAAACTCGCAAAAAAAGCCTCTGGATCAGACTTGGGGAACACTAGCGGTGCGGGCTGCTCAACACCGCCTACTTCAAAGTCCGACTCACAAAACGACTGCTGAATCGCAATAAGCTTTGCGCCGCAGCTGGTAATGTCACCTGTGCGGGCAATCGGGGCGCCATCCACGATGAACGATGGGTCGCCGGTGAGAATGGTAGTAACCTTGTTACATTTTTTGCAGAGGACTTTATCGCCCTTACGAGAGACTTGGACGCCATTGTGCGTAGTATATGGTGAACCAGTAATGACTTCACCGCCATGTGTAGTTTTTGCACCCACTGTGATATAAGCTGCCATGGTGTTTTCCGAAAAGAGTAGTTTCCAAAAAAAGTGTTGCTTTCCTAACAAATGGTTCAAGACGCTACTTTAAAGAGTAGCCTATAATTTATAGTAAAAAAGAACAAAAGTCTAAAGTTATCAGTATGATATTCAACACTAATATAAAATAGCTAAAACAAAAGAGTTAAGCGGGGAAGGGCATGGCTCGCCATAGTGCAGGGGGTAGCCGTATGTAAGAGGCGCGCTACGATATATTGACAGTATTAATTTGTTGAGTGTAATAAACAAAAAAAAGACCATGACAATAGTCATAGTCTTATTCACAAAGATGTATGTGCAGCAATATTATATCCATCATTTAATCATGAACAGATCACTACTTCTCTAAATACTGAATCTTACCTTCGACGCCGTCCCACTTTTCAGCGTCTGGCATAGGTGGCTTCATCTCCGTGATGTTTGGCCATTTTTGCGCCAGCTCCTCGTTCAGCTCAATGAATATCTCTTGCCCTTTAGGCACTTCATCTTCTGAAAAGATCGCATTGGCTGGGCATTCAGGCTCGCATAGTGCGCAGTCGATGCACTCATCAGGATCAATGACTAAGAAGTTTGGCCCTTCATAAAAGCAGTCCACAGGGCAGACTTCCACACAGTCAGTATGTTTACAAAGAATACAATTATCTGCAACGACGAAGGTCATATTGAGGTCTACCTATTATTGGTTCGGCTAATGCCTGAATAGAATAATGAAAATAATGCATATTTTAGCGCTTTTAAACGATTTTAACAAACCCCTTTAGCGACTGATGCGTTGTCTAAGATCATACAATAAGTCATGGGCTTGCTTGGGCGTTAGACTGTCAGGATCAGTATTTATCAGCTCGTCATATAAGCTAAGCAGTTGTTTTTGTTGTTTATTACCTGATAGATAACTCGCCTGTGCATTGGTTTTTACAGTCGCCTCAGTTGTATCACTTTGATCGAATGGCTGGGCTTTATCATTTGCCGACTTAGCTAATTCATTTTTGTCATCAGTGCTTTTGGTCTGCTCAGACTTTAAGTTGTCGATAAGATAACGCTTGGCGTCACTTAGCACTTGCGTCGGTATGCCTGCCATCTTGGCAACATGCAACCCAAAGCTGGAGCTTGCCGCGCCCTCACGGATTTGATGTAGCAGTAATAGCTGCCCATCAACGTCGCTTGCCGCGACATGCACATTGCGAATCTTGTCGTTTTTATTTGTCAGCTCATCGTTTGATAGTTCGTTGTCTGCCTGCTTATTATTTGCCTGCTCGTTATTTGCCTGCTCGTTATTTGCCTGCTTATTATTTGCTAGGGCAGTCAGCTCAAAATAATGAGTGGCAAACAAGGTCAAGCAACCAATCTCAAGTAGCCTGTTGACACAGGCGTGCGCGATAGCAAGGCCATCAGTGGTTGCCGTACCGCGTCCGACTTCGTCCATAAGCACCAGCGATTTATCCGTCGCCAAGTTTAAAATATTGGCCGTCTCAATCATCTCCACCATAAAGGTTGACTTGCCACCAGCCAAATCATCGGCTGAGCCAATACGGGTAAAGATACGGTCGATATCTCCGATAAGGGCGTGTTCAGCCGGTACAAAGCTGCCGCAATGAGCGAGTAGCACGATAAGGGCGGTCTGGCGCATATAGGTTGATTTACCGCCCATATTAGGGCCAGTAATGATTAATAAGCGTTCGGGATGCTGATCGCTGCCAAGCGCGCAGTCATTGGCAACGAAATGGCTAAGATGCTCAGTTGGAGCGTTTCGATGGTGCGTATTGGCTGGATTTAATGCCGCTTCGACGACGACGTGACGACCTTGTCGGATATCGATGCTGGTTTGGTTTTGTGTCTGATCTGACCGTTGGCTTTGAGACCGATTTTGAGTATCGTTGTCAAAGTTAAGCTGGTTTTGCTGACTCTGTTGGTCTCGTTGGCTACGTTGTAAGCCAGCGTCTTTTTTTGCATTACTATTATGTATATCGTTATTTGATGCGCCATTATGCATGACTGGCCGTTGCCAGTTATGAGTCACAGCCAGCTGCGCCCAGTTACTCAGTACGTCTATCTGAGCGATGGCAGCGCTCAACTGTTGTAGCTCGGTTAAATGCTCGCTAAGCGTAGTCAGCAGTTGCTGATACAGCTGTTTTTCTCGCGCCAGTGCCAAGGTCTGCGCGCTTAGATATTCGGTTTCGACTGCTTTTAATTCGTCAGTGATAAAGCGTTCAGCGTTTTTGAGGGTTTGGCGACGGATAAAGTGACTGGGCGCATTTTGCGCCTGCATCTTGGGCAGCTCAAAATAAAAGCCACTGACTTTATTAAAGCCAACCTTTAGACTTGGCAGCTGACACTCTTGCCGCGTGCGCTCTGCCATCTCATCAAGGGTCGTTTGGATATTGTCATGCAAGTGGGTTAAGCGATCAAGGTCTTCATCATAGCCCGCTGCAAGCATACCGCCATCACGGATATGAGCAGGTGGCTCTACGACAATAGCGCGCTCGATAAGATCGGCGACCGCTTGTGCGGCTGGCAGCTGAGCAGGCAGTTGCTGCATCAGCATCGGTAGTAATCCTGTGTGCTCAGGATGGATGCCTGCTTCGGTCAGTAGCGTCGTTAGCTGATTGCTACTGGCAATCCCATCGGCAAGCTTACGTAGGTCGCGTGGTTTTGCGCTCATAAGGCCGATACGACTGCTAATACGCTCGATATCACCAATGGCATTGAGTGTGTCGCGTAAGTGTGTGGTTAAGGTCGCATTTTCATTGGATAAATGATTTTTTGCATTGTCTGCTTCTATTAGGCTGGCTATCGCATCCAAGCGCTGGTTGATACGGGTATGTAAGCGTAGTGGACGCTTCATTTGTTGTACCAATAACCGTCGTCCCATGGGCGTTTTGCAATGATTAAGTACCGATATCAGAGACGTTCCATTAACACTGACAGGGCTAAATAGCTCAAGGTTTTGTTGGCTATTGGCATCTATAATCAGATAGTCGTCACTGTGTTCTACGATAAGCTGGTTGACCTGCGGCACTTGGCGCTGCTGCGTTTGACGTGCGTAATGAATCAGCGCCGCACAGCTAGATTGACTGAGGGGTGCATCACTAATACCCAAACCATCTAAGCGCTGTACTTCAAACTGCTGACATAGCGTTGCGATCGCATGCTCACGGTGGAAGTCATTGGACGCCACTTCGATGATAGGGCAGTCGAGATGACTACGTAACCACAGTAGCCAGTCTTCACTGGTGGCTTCACTGATGATACACTCACTAGGGGCAAAGCGTGCCAAGACAGTGAGCATCTGCGCTTGGAGCGTTGTTATATCGCTATTATCTCCAGTTGCAGTGCTTGCACTACTATCCACACTTAAGGTTTGAGTGGTGAGCGTTCCTGCTGTTAAGTCCAGTTGACTGATTGCAGCTTGGATAGGCAGTTTGAGGTCTTTTGCCTTTGGATTCGGTGTGGCGATGTCGATGGCGACGACAGTAGGCGTCTGATTGGGCGCGATAAGTGCATCATCGGTTATCGTCCCAGCAGTCAGCGTCTTGACCACTTCGCGGCGCATGATGGTGGGCGGCTTAGCCTTAGCGGCTTTAGTGCTACCTTTATTGTGTAGCGTATTATCTTTTTTGCTTTTTTCACCGATGCTTGGATAAGAGTTGCTATCGGCAGCCTCATCGATTTGCTCACAGACTACCACTGTTTGCCCAGCGGCAATGAGCCGTGCCATGTAGCTATCTGCAGCATGAAATGGTACGCCTGCCATCGCGATAGTATTGCCAGCTTTATCAGTGCCGCGGCGCGTTAAAGTAATGTCCAATATCTGCGCGGCACGCTTGGCATCATCAAAAAACAGCTCATAAAAATCGCCCATTCGATAGAGCAACAAGGCATTTGGGTAGCGCGCTTTCATGGTCAGATACTGCACCATCATCGGCGTATGATGGGCCAAATCATAGACAGCATCGCCTATGGTTAGGGTTTCGGTATTGGCATGGTTTGCATCAAGTGGTTTAGCAGACATTCATAATCTCTTATATTGCTTGGCTTAAATATTGCTGATAAAACGCATAGAGTTGGGTGTATGGTAGGTAGATAACAGCGCTTGGCGATAGCCAAATAAGTACCATTTTAACATGAGCTGCCACGTTTCCGCGCTAGCAAATATCCGCCAGTTGCCCTTGTATTCATCAGCGCCATAACCATATATAATGACGGCACATTTTATTGGCGATGCTTCATCAGATAGTACTGAGTCGGATGATGATAGGACGGCGGGTAAAGCTTTGGCTACTATAGTCGATGCACTTTACAAGCGGCATAGTGCTGTTAAGACATGGGTTTTTGGTACGAAGACACGCTTGCTAGCAATGCACAACGACGATTTATATCTCTCATAAGTGACTATTTACTTATCGTCACTTATCGATTTTGTGTTGTGCTGACTATATTTACGCTAATTATCGAATATTTCCATAGGTTAAAAAATTATGTTATCAAAGATTGTAGGCAGTGTGGTTGGCACCAAAAATGACCGCGAACTAAAACGTATGCGTAAGGTGGTCACCAAGATTAATGCCCAAGAGGCTAGCGTGCAAGCTCTGTCTGATGAACAATTACAACAAAAAACAGAAGAGTTCAAAGCACGTTTTCAAAAAGGTGAGAGCCTAGATGCGCTATTGCCTGAAGCTTTTGCCGTCTGCCGTGAAGCGTCTCTACGCATCACAGGCATGCGTCACTATGATGTGCAGCTGATCGGTGGTATCACCTTGCACGAAGGCAAAATTGCTGAGATGAAGACCGGTGAGGGTAAGACCTTGATGGCGACCTTGGCGATTTATCTAAATGCCATTAGTAGTAAAGGTGTCCACGTGGTCACGGTCAACGATTACTTGGCCGCTCGTGATGCAGACTTGAACCGTCCTCTATTTAACTTTTTGGGATTGACGGTTGGGGTGATTTACTCACAGCAGCCAGCACAAGAAAAAGTCGATGCTTATCAAGCGGACATCACTTACGGTACCAACAACGAATATGGTTTTGATTATTTGCGTGACAATATGGTCTTTAGTCTCAGTGAGAAAAAGCAGCGCCCGCTGAACTTTTGTATCATTGATGAGATTGACTCTATCTTAATCGATGAGGCGCGTACGCCATTGATTATCTCAGGTCAAGCCGAAGATTCATCACGGATGTATGCACTGATTAATACGATTATTCCGGTGCTTGTGCGCTCAAAAGATGAAGAAGCCAATAAGAATAATGAAGATGAAGACTTTTGGATTGATGAAAAAAACCGTCAAATCGAAATCAGCGAAAAAGGCTACGAAAAGATTGAGAGCTTCTTAGTTGAAGTAGGGGAGCTTGGTGAAAACGAGAGCCTATATAGCCCAAGCCGTCTGCCACTGTTAGCTCACGTACAAGCTGCTATTCGTGCCCATCACATCTTTGTCAAAAACGTGCACTATATCGTCGATGAAGGTGAAGTGGTCATCGTTGATGAAAATACGGGTCGTACGATGCCAGGTCGCCGCTGGTCAGAAGGTCTGCATCAAGCGGTCGAAGCCAAAGAAAACGTCGAGATTCAAGCCGAAAACCAGACGCTTGCAACCACAACTTTCCAGAACTTTTTCCGTTTATACGACAAGCTATCAGGTATGACTGGTACTGCCGATACCGAAGCGGCAGAATTTAAGTCGACGTACGATTTGGAAGTGATTGTCATCCCAACCCATAAGCCCATTGCACGGGTCGATATGGATGATCAGATATTTTTGACCAAACTGGGTAAATACAAAGGTATTATTCGCGAGATTAAAGAGATACAAAATAAAGGCGCGCCAGTCTTGGTAGGTACGGCGACGATTGAGGCCAGTGAAGAGTTGTCTTATTTGCTCGATCAAGAAGGCGTTAAGCATAATGTCCTAAATGCCAAGCAGCATGAGCGCGAGGCTGATATCATCGCGCAGGCGGGCAGTCCAAAGTCCGTTACTATTGCAACCAACATGGCAGGCCGCGGTACCGATATCATCTTGGGTGGTAACTGGCAGTCATTTATCGAAGATATTGACTCGGTCAGTGCTGAGGAGATGGAGCGTCTAAAAGCCCAGTGGCAAGTCAAGCATGATCAAGTGGTCGCAGCAGGTGGTTTGCATATTATCGGCTCTGAGCGCCATGAGTCTCGCCGTATCGATAACCAGTTACGTGGCCGTGCTGGTCGTCAAGGTGACCCTGGTATGTCGCGCTTTTTCTTATCGCTTGAAGACGATCTTATGCGTATCTTTGCCGGTGATCGCGTGGTCAATATGATGCGTGCTATGGGTCTCAAAGAAGACGAAGCTATCGAACATAAGATGGTGTCAAAGTCGATCGAAAACGCGCAAGGCAAGGTTGAAAGCCGCGATTTTGATGCTCGTAAAAACTTGCTAAAATATGACGACGTGGCCAATGAGCAACGTAAAGTTATCTATGCTCAGCGTGATGATTTGCTTGCTGATATGGATTTTATGGAAGCCATCGAAGTGATGCATCATGAAGTCTATAATGCCATGATTAATCAATTTATTCCGCCAGGTTCTGTCGATGATCAGTGGAATATCGACGGATTAGAGGATGAGCTTGAAGAAGAGTTCAAAATTTATATGCCAATCAATGATTGGCTTGATGAAGATCGTCGTCTTGATGAAGAGGGCCTGCGAGCAAAAATCATCGAAACGGCCCTAGCGCATTATCATAGTCGCCGTGAACAAATGGGCGAGCAAAGCGCTGCCCAGCTTGAGCGTCACTTTATGCTTCAAAGCCTCGACAAGCATTGGAAAGAGCATTTAACGCAGATGGATCAGCTACGTAAAGGCATTCACTTACGCGGCTATGCCCAAAAGAACCCTGAGCAAGAATATAAGCGTGAATCGTTTGAGCTGTTTCAAATGATGTTAGGCGCTATTAAATCAGAGACGGTCCAAGATCTATCGCGTGTCCATATCCCAACCAAAGAAGAGCTTGAGGCATTAGAAGCGCAGCAACGTGCAGATGCCGAGCGTATGAAAATGCAGTTTGAGCATAACGATGTCAATAACTTATCAGGTGAACCGCAGCCAACGCCGCGCCCCCAAAACCAAGGTGAGCGGGCCAATGGTCAGATGCGCGTAAATCTTGCTGGGGGCGTAGCAGCAGGCGCAAGTGCGGGAGTCAATAGTCCTGATAACGCAAGTGACGCTGAGCCAAACCCATATGCCGGTATGAATATTAGTCGTAACGCGCCTTGTCCTTGTGGTTCTAGTCTAAAGTATAAGCAATGTCACGGTAAAATCTAACCCTGTTAGTTACCGTATAATGAATCGGCTAGGTTAAATACCCATCACTGTTAGCAGTGGTGGGTATTTTTGTACAAAATCATTGGCTATCTAATTTAGATTGAATATAGGCTGTCATAATTATTGAGCTAAGTGCTTCATAGTTTTTCATTACTGTTTACAAATTCAACATAGGCGAATATAGGTAGACACGCTATAGTATTTACCATATCAATCTAGGAGACAACGATGAATCTAGGACAATTAAAACAATTACGTACGACCGTATTTATGACAGGCTTACTCGCTGGTGCTATCAGTATTAGTGCTTGTCAGCAGCAGCAAGAGCCAGAGCCGAGCCTAGAAGATAGTATCAATGCTGAAGAATCAGTGCCAATGTCAGCTGAGCCAGCAGATCCTAATGATACCATCGTTGCCACTGATGATGCTTCGCTAAATGAAGTAGAAGATGATACTGTTGCCGATGTGAATACGGATTTGAATCAGATAACTTACTTATGTACGCCTGCTCTAGAAGTTGAGGCAACTTATAAAGATGACGCCAATCAAGTGGTCATCGGTACGGATATGGGTACAGTTACATTGGCACAAACCAATGAAGGTAGCAATCCTGAAGTCTTTGAAGTCGACACAGCGATGGATGGCGGCCAAGGCTTTACCCAGTGGCGCGTAGCACACGGAGAGCGTGAAACAGGTGTCATGCGTACAGCAGGTGAAGACGAAGCTGATATAAGTACTTACGAATGTAATAAGACCTAAGCGTTAATTATCGCCCATTTTAATTTTGCACAAAAAAAGCAACGCTCACGTTGCTTTTTTTGTGTCACGATTTCTGTCTTTAATTCCTGCCTCCAATTTTAATAGAAAAATCTAATACAGGCAGGATTACTCTTTGCGAATACGGGAGGTTTCGTGCTCCAAAAATCCTTCCTCTGTTACGTCTAGCTCTTCATGCTGTAGCTCAACTTGGATACTATCTGTATGCGTGTGCGTGGTCTTATTGACTTCGATTTCTTGAATAGCATAAGTCTCTTTTGTCACAGTCGCTACTTGACGTGATAAAACAATCTCGACAGGAGCGTCGCCAACTTCTATCTGCTTACCATTGATAGTGACTACCGCCTTACTGTCTAATGATGGCTCAACATGGCGCAAGATGTCTTTTTCATCATAGCTGCCTGATAATAAATCTTGGCTTTCGGCATCGTGATACTCAGTACGAATTGTGACATACTCTTCTACCAGCTCAATAGGTACTTCAATAGACTTGGTACGAGTATGCTTGGTTACCGTCACTTTACCAACGTCTAAGCGTTCCTTATTGACGACTGGACGCTCTTCTAACAGTTCTAGGCGATTGGTAAAAGTACCATCACTTACAGTATCAGGAGCTGCTAGCTTATTCTCACTAGCGTGATCTTCTAGCTTTGCTGTCGTCGCTGAGGTTATAGTATCTGATCGTTGGCCCAGGTTTTCACTTGCATCATATTTATCATGGGTTTTGTTGTTGTGATTAGTATTCATCATTACGTTCCTTATTATTGGTAAGTATTTTACTAGTATGATTAGATTACGGCAGGTAAAGCCTATAATTCATAGAAAAGGCATAAAAAAAGGCCAGAGACACACTCTGACCTTAATCCACCGAGTCTTACTACTCAGTTATATATTCACGCTACCTAATCGTAATTATCATATTAGGATAAACGATAGATCAGAATATTACATACCACGTGCGTTGCGTACATCTTCAGCAGTAATACCATCGCGGTCTACGATATTACCTTCACGGTCAACAACATTACCATCACGATCAATATCTAACTCTTCACGCTGAATAGTCTCTGCGATAGTTTCAGTGTGGCGTTCAGTGGTTTTACCGACGTTTACTTCTTCTGACACGTAAGTCTCTTTATTAACACGAGCACGTTCAGCTTCTAGTTCAACTTCGATAGACTCGTTACCTGTGACATCACCGATACGACGATCTGTCGGACGATCTACATTGGTACGTTGGATATTTGCATGTTCTTCTTCAAGATCTACTTCAACGTTACGCTCTTCAGTCACAACATGCTTACCAACTTTTACTAATCCTGCCACGATGCGATCTTTGTTTACTGTCAAACGCTCTTCTAGTAGCTCTAGTGTATTTGGCGCATTATAATCAGCGTCAGCTATATCACGGCGCTCAGTCTCTGGTACAGAATCAGCGACAAATGCTTGACGGTCTTTTTCATACTGCTCTTTATAGCTGTACTGATAGTCATGGTCATACTCTTCCATGGCTTCGACTTGTGACTTGGTCAAACTATCAAAGAACACGTCATCACCGACAATACGAGCTAGACCTGCTGGTACTAAGACTTCTTTTGAGCTAAACCAGCCGCCTGCATCGACTATTAGATAGCGAATACGACCAGTAGTATCTTCTACTAGTGCGCCATCGATTTTACCGATTTTCTCTTCATTGACACCATAGGCAGTCTTGCCTGTTGGATCATAATAGTCATCACCAATAAGATCACGGTGAGTTGCTTGAATATCTTGTAAGCGAATTAGTTGGCTCATTATTGTCTTCCTTTTATATGAGTAAATGATTAATTGTAAATAAATAGTAGCGTCAAAAAATAACGCCAATGATAAATATGTCGTTGAATAAGTCAGAATATACTGACCTTTCCTCTACTTCATTAGTTGCAGTTATAAGATTTGCAGTTATAAGCAATGACTGCATCAACTTGTAATTATCGTAACATCGCGATTTTACTTGAGATATATAAGCAAGGTAGCAAAATGTGCAACTGACGTAATTGCGTGTAATAGGCTGTAAGTGTCATAACATCGATTGGGTATAAGTTAACGCATTTTTACACTGATAAATATTAGCCATATTTTTGTATGTCTTACACACAAAAAAACCGTACTATTAATTAATAGTACGGTTATGGAATTATTAATATCAAGATTATCAGTATTAAACAGTCATCTGACTAAATGCACTAAATGCATTGTGACGACACATCTAATAGCGTCATGACAAAAGCTTTTGACAGCGTCTTTTAATTAAGGCAATTCAATAGCCACTGCTACTGCTTCACCACCGCCAATACATAAGGTTGCAATACCTTTTTTGCCGCCAGTACGCTGTAATGAGTTGATAAGCGTGATCAGGATACGAGCGCCTGAGCAACCTACAGGATGACCTAAAGCACAAGCACCACCTTCGATATTAACTTTTGCGTGATCAATATCTAACGCATCCATCGTCGCCATCGTTACCATCGCAAAGGCTTCATTGATCTCCCAAAGGTCGACTTCTTCAACTGACCAATCTGCGTTAGCCAATACTTTTTCGATAGCACCAATCGGAGCAATGGTAAATTCACTTGGATGACGTGAGTTAGAGGCAGTCGCGATAATACGAGCTTGATAGTCTAAGCCTTCAGACTGCGCTTGTGACTCTTTCATCATAACGACAGCTGCTGCACCATCTGAGATTGAGCTGGCATTGGCTGCAGTGATAGTACCTTCTTTGGCAAATGCAGGACGTAGGTTAGGGATACGCTCTGCGTTAGCAAGACCTGGCTCTTCATCATTTTCGACTGTTTGTTCGCCTTTGCGAGTTTTAAAAGTAACAGGCTCAATCTCATTTTTAAAATGACCATCTTTAATCGCAGTCAACGCACGGTTGAGCGATTCGATTGCAAACTCGTCCATTTGCTCACGCGTATAGCCTTTTTCATCGGCCATCTCTTGCGCGAACTGACCCATCAAGCGACCAGTTTCTGCATCTTCTAAACCATCTAAGAACATATGGTCTTTGACTTCTTTATGACCCATGCGATAGCCGCCACGTGACCCTGGCATAAGATATGGGGCATTTGTCATCGACTCCATACCACCAGCGACAGCGACATTAAAGCTACCTGCTTTGATACCATCATGCGCCTGCATGACTGCTTTTAGGCCTGAACCACAAAGCTTATTGATAGTCACCGCGCCAGTCTCATCAGGCAGACCTGCCTTACGCATTGCCTGACGAGCAGGACCTTGACCCAATCCAGCGGTCAAGATACAACCCATGATGACTTCATCAATATTGTCATTGCTTACGCCCGAACGTTCAACAGCTGCTTTGATAGCTGTCGCACCTAATTCTGTAGCACTGACATCTTTTAAAGCGCCTTGAAAGCTGCCCATTGGCGTACGCGCACCGTTAATAATTACAATTGCATCGTTCGACATCGTTGTTCTGCCTTATTTACCTATTTTAAATTAAAACTCAGCGCTTTAGATGAACACTGTGCTTCACTAATTGTTAATAAAGAATCATTACTATAATGTGCATTGTCAAGATAAAAATCAAGGTGTATCAAAATAACTCGCTGGTCATTACTGCTTTATGTCATTGGGCCAATTCGTCTAGTCGAATACGGACGACTTTATCCGTAACTGCAGTTAATTTTTCAATTTTTTCAATCGCTAGATTCATCTGACTTTCGACGACCGGTAATGTCAAAATAATGACAGGTACTTGTCCAAGTTTGTGAGCAGGTTTTTGTAAAATGGCATCAATATTGATACCAGCATCACTTAAGATGCGAGTGATATCTGCTAGTACGCCTGGATTGTCATAAGCATGCACACGCAAATAGTAGCCTGTAATCATCTGCTCTGCACGCAACACGGGCGTATCAGAGAGTTCTTCTGGCATAAACGCCAAGTGAGGTACATGATGACTGTGCTCGCTATCGTCATGGTTGCCCAGTACGCGTACAAGGTCCATGACATCTGCCATCACTGCAGAGGCGGTTGCACCTGCACCTGCACCATCACCGCAATACAGCGTTTGTCCAAGAGGATGTGAGTTAACCAGTACAGCGTTTTTCACCCCATTCACATTTGCAAGTAAAGCATCTTGCGGGATCAACGTTGGATGTACACGTAGCTCAATGCCAGCGCTGTCTTGCTGCTCATCTTCACTGTTACGGCGAACGGCAAAGCCCAAGTGCTTGATACGATAGCCCAGCTCTTCAGCATAGTTGACGTCTTGTAGCGTAATACCAGTGATACCTTCGCAATATACTTTGTCAAACTGTAATGGAATGCCAAAGGCGATAGAGGCAAGTAGGGCAAGCTTGTGAGCGGCATCAATACCTTCAACATCAAATGTCGGGTCTGCCTCAGCATAGCCAAGCTCTTGAGCTTCTGTCAAAACGTCTTTAAATGGACGGCCTTTATCACGCATCTCAGTCATGATGAAGTTGCCAGTACCATTAATAATGCCGGCCAGCCAATCTATTTTATTGGCGGCAAGTGCTTCGCGCATCACCTTAATAATAGGAATACCACCTGCCACTGCAGCTTCATAAGCCACATGCACATGATGCGCTTCAGCCAACGCAAATATCTCATTGCCATGTTCAGCAAGTAACGCCTTATTAGCGGTAACGACGTGTTTGCCATTCTTGATGGCGTGCATAATAATGTCTTTGGCGAGAGTTGTACCACCAATGACTTCAATGACGATATCGACGTTATCACTGGCAGCAATTGCCATCAAATCATCATTTTGGACGATACTAGGATCGATATCATCACGCTGACGGCGTGTACCGACTTCGGTAATAATAATGTCGCGTCCACTACGACGTTTAAGCTCGGATAAGTTGTCATTGATTAGGTTGACCACGCCAGTACCGACGGTACCTAGGCCAAGTATCGCTAGTTTGATGGATTTACTCACAGTATCCTCAGAAAATTAAATGATTGTAGATTGTATAAAAAGTAGATGTCGCTATTGAGATGTTAGCTATTGCTAAGAAAGCCACCTTTATATAATGTCTCACCGTATCATACCGACAAGCAATTGTGACGTCTACCCAAACTGACTATCGCCAAAGCCGATGATATTATGGCAGACAGTTAGCTGGCATCAATCGCTGTTTGTGCCAATTGTTTGGCTGGTAGATAACCACCGATCTGCTGACCAGATTCGGTAAATATGGCAGGCGTTCCGCGAACCCCAAGACGGGCGCCCAGTGCTATTTGCTCTTTTACTGGACTCTCGCAGCTAGGAGCCATGACATTGGCGCCTGATTTTGCCTGATCCATAGCGGCAACGCGATCTTCACTACACCAGATGGCTTCCATTTTAGGGATACTTCCTTCGCTACGAGGCCAGGCCAAATAACGAACCTCAATTCCTAGCGCATTGATCTCATCCATTTCTGCATGCAATTTGGTGCAGTAAGGACAATCAGCATCGGTAAAAGAGTACACCACTGACTTGGTTTCGCCTTTGGCTGGATAAATGATCATGTCTTTTTTGTCTACAGCTTTGAGAGCCTCTTGCGCGGTGCGAGCAACTAATGCGCCACTGATATCGACAGGATCGCCTTGTCCAACAGAGATAATCTGGCCTTGAATGATGTGCTTGCCTGACTTATCAGTAAAAAATGCCGGCAACCCTTCAGCAGTTACCCAGTAAATACCGTCCATCTCTGTTGGCACTGCTGAGACGATATTTTCGTTAATACCAGACGCTTCTAGGTTTGACTGTAATGCTGAAACGACCGATTGATCACTATCGGCAGCAGGTTTGGGGGCATTAGTGGTACTACTTGCCTTTGTGCTACTTACCACACTGGTCTCGCTGGTAGTATCAGGAGTATTGTTTGAACAGCCTGTCGCAACAGTAACTAGTAGCGCACTGATAATGGCGCCTGAGAGCTTACGACGAGTAGAGATGTTAGCAGGCTTTAGACCAGTAGATATAGAGGATAAGAACATACGACATTTCCTATAGGCGGGCGCGCTTGATCATGATTTTGATAAAAAACTTAGCGTAAAGACAGGCAATATAAGTCTCTTTATTTATCAGCAGTCAAACGAATAAATTCTAAGCTACAGCACCCTTATTATGATGACGAATCATCTTGATTATAAAGTAAGAAGTGAGTCATAACATAAATAGTGATAAAGTGCCATATACTAACATATTTTTATAAATGACAGTCAAAACCAAAACTTACTTAACTAATAATTTGGTGATGGGTGAACAAAAAAGTAAAATAAGCTACATTCCTACTATTTCATATGTTGCAGTAGCTCAGTAGGCTACAGTAAATAAGATAAATCAACATGATCAATTTTAATACTTATTCACTATTTGAGCGGTTTTACGCTAAGGAGAGAGCATGGCAGGTGCCAGTTTATTAACCCTACTTGATGATATCAGTGTGATATTAGATGATGTTTCAGTAATGACTAAGGTTGCGGCCAAAAAGACCGCTGGCGTATTGGGTGATGATCTTGCGCTAAATGCTGAGCAAGTTACCGGCGTCAAAGCCAATCGCGAGTTACCCGTCGTTTGGGCGGTAGCAAAAGGCTCATTTGTTAATAAACTTATCTTGGTGCCAGCTGCGCTGCTTATCAGTGCCGTTTATCCGCCATTGGTTACTTTTTTATTAATGTGCGGTGGTTTATTTTTGGTTTATGAAGGTGCTGAAAAAGTTATCCATAGATTTTGGCCACATGCTTTGCCGCATGACGAAGAACAAAGTGCGCGTCGCCTTGCCAATGCCGATGAAACAGTGGATTTGGTGGCGTTTGAAAAAGAGAAAATCAAAGGCGCGATACGTACAGATTTTATTTTATCAGCAGAGATTATCGTCATCGCTTTGGGGTCAACGGCGAGTGCCACATTGTTAGAGCGTAGTCTGGTACTGTCTATTTTAGCGATTGCTATCACCGTTGGTATTTACGGTTTGGTTGCTGGTATTGTCAAAATAGATGACGCAGGCTTGCATTTAATGGAACAAGAAAGTAGCTTTAAACAAAAACTTGGTAAGGTGATGTTTGCCGCCGCACCAAAACTGATGAAGTTTCTATCTATCGCTGGTACGTTGGCAATGTTCTTAGTAGGCGGTGGTATCTTAGTGCACGGTATCAGTTTTTTACATCATGGAGTAGAGGATCTGGCGCACTTAACTGGTATTTTTGAAAGCGTGACGACAGCACTATTAAATGGTTTGATAGGCTTTATCATTGGGGCAGTGGTTGTTGCTATCTTTACGATGGTTAATAAGTTACGTGGTAACGGAGCTTCTGCTCATTAGAGTTTCCTAACATCGACGCTAGCTTAGCACTATACAAATATTGAAAAGCCCCAAAGTTACTGATAACTTTGGGGCTTTTTAGATTGTTAAGTATAAGTCGACTATAAAATTTGTGTTATACCAATCATACAAATTATATCAAGGCTAACCATTAACTGTCGCTATTTGAGTGGTCGTTTTCAGACTTTTCAGCTTGCGTAGGCTTTATATGTTCAGACTTTGGTTTACGACTACGCGCTTTTGGCACCTTTGGCGTGGTCAAATTAAACATACCAGTCTGCGGCAGCAGCTGCTCAGCGACACTCTCAATCATGTTCTTATAACTGGCAATAGTCGTCTTTGATTTAGCTGCTTGGCTGTCCTCTTTTGTAGCATCGGTATGCTCAGTAGCTTTGCTATCATCAAGTAACGCCTGATCTGCTTTTAATAGCTGTTCGCTCTCAACAGTGATATCGTCAGCTTGTACTTCACTGGCCAATGCTGTGGCTGCGGTTTCATGAGCATCAACTTGATGATCATCAGTGCTAGACTCATGATCAGGCTCAGTAGTTTGAGAGCTTGCCACCTGGTCAGATTGGACATCTTGCTTTGGCTCATCTAACTGCGCATCAGGAACATTTAATGTCGCCTGTTCTTCAGCACGGTAGTCGGGATGTTGCCCACGCGGATCGTTGCTAGCACGTTTACTAATAGCCTGCGGTGCCACCTCTGTCTTACCTTGTCCAGTAGCAAATTGGCTAACTGCTTGAGTCATGGCATCAAACCGAGTCAAGTAATCAGCATCTAAAGGCTGGTAACCATAATTGCTAAAGTCAAAAGCCTTATCTTGGCTATCGTCTGCAGAACTAGCGTCAATGCCAGTAGTGTCAGCAGCTTTAGTATGCTGCGTATGCGCTTCAATCGCCTGAATAAAGCAGCTGATAACCCCTTTATCTGCCAAGCGGCTCTGGGCATCTGCTAACGTTGCATGAATAAACTCACCAACTGTACCGCGAATGGTAGCAGGTGCAGGACTGGCTTGCGCGTTGGTCTCAGCGACTGGCATTGACTGCTGACGACGGACGACACGAGGGTCGTTGCTTGCTTGACCAAACTTATTAGCAGTCACATAACGAGCGGCAAATAAGGCCTCGTGAGTAAACATGAGGGCGGCATTGCCTTTTGCATCCTCATTCGTACTGCTGCTTACATCGGCTTTATTACCATTTTTCGACTCATCATTTTCAGCTGGCTGGGCAACAGCAGCAGATTGTACGCTGCTAGTTTTAGCTGCTTTTGGCTCCAAATCTACTTTTTGAGCCGATGGCTGAGAGGTTTCCTGCGCGTTAGAGGCTTTTTTGGTATTTTCAACTGCGGATGTGCTATCAGATGAATTGCCTTTTGACTCAGTGCTTGGAGCCTTGCTCTCAACTAAGCTTTCAGTAGGTTTAGTACTACTCGCAGCGGATGATGAGCGATCTTCTGACTTAGACTTTGTCGTCTCAGACTTGTCTTTATGACGCTGTTTGGCCGTCGTGTTTTTGTCATCGACCGTCTGATGCCCAGCTTCTTGCGTATCTTTAGCTTTAGATGTTGATTGAGCAGATTTACTATCGTCCAAAGAAAGATGCACTACTTCTGAAGCCTTAATCTTGGACGGCGCTTCATTGACCTGTAGTATTACTTCATTGGGGTCTTGGTCGCGCTGAGCATGCGCCTGTGATTTACCTTTTGCTGTACTAGCAGCAGATTGCTGATTATGCTGCTTGGTATTATCGTCAGCTGTTAAGGTTTCACCGCGCTCAAGCTTACCACGTGAGTTGCGCTGGCTATGAGGCTTACGTTTTGTACGTGATTGCTCGCTCGAAGTATTGTCCTCTGTACGCTCTTTATCATTTTGATTGTTCTGGCGATTATCTTGACGACTGTCTTGACGATTGCCGTTACGATCATTGGCGCGCTTGTTATCGCGTTCACCTGCATCCTGCGTATCAGACTGTTTATTGTTACTGGTACTATCTGTACCATTATTTACGCTACCGTTGTCATCGCGCTGATCTTTTCTTTGACGTGATTTAGAAGATTTTGATTTGCGTGACTTACGCTTTCTTCTATCGTCGCTGTGACTCCCTTTTTTATCGTCGTCATCGCTATGAGAGCTTTGTTTTGACGATTGATGACCACCTTGAGCATTGCTATCGTCTTGCGTACGTGCGTTTTGCTGATCGTCATGTTGAATAGATGAGCGCTGGCTATTATCTAGTGCTGTATGATCAACCTGCCCGAACGAACCCAAGCTTTGAGCACCAGTATTGACTAGCGCTTCAATAGCTTCGGCGGCATCACGACTACTAACGCTATTTGCAGTTTGTGCTTGCGGAGCCTGCGCAAACAGATTAGACAGCCAAGCAACGGCTTTTGGCTGCGCAGTAGAGACCTGCTGCTTGCTCTGTGCAATATTGTCTGTGGTAGCGCGCGCTGAGGAGACTTGCGTACTCTCTGACGTCTTGTCAGTATGCCTATGGTTGTTTTGATTGTGGTCTGTATTTTTTGGCTCATTATTTGATGACGCGCGTCCGTTACTTTGAGTGCTCGCACGATTGTCTGTGTTACTTTGATTATCAGCTGATTTACGCGGCTGACGGGTAGGCTGCTGCTCAGGACGTTCTTTTTCTGATGTTTGCCAGTCAACGTCATAACCAAGGTCGCTATGTTCTTGTTGCTGCGTATCGGTGATACGCTCATAGCTTGTCGGTGCAAAACCATCACGATTAAAGTGCAATTTAAAATTGGGTGACTCTAAGTGAGCGTGTGGCAAAATAGTAATACGTGTGCCGCTATCTTGTTCAAGATAAACCAAGCTGTCACGTTTTTCATTTAAGATAAATGCGGCAATATCAGTTGGTACTTCTGCTTGTACTTCACCTTGACGCTCTTTTAGAGCGATTTGTTCGATTTGGCGCATGATAGATAGTGATAATGAGCGCAAATCACGAATCATACCGTTGCCATGACAGCGCGGGCAGATGTAACCGGTAGACTCTTCTAACGATGGGCGCAGACGTTGACGGCTCATCTCCATCAAACCAAACTTAGATATCTCACCGAACTGGACACGAGCGCGATCATATTTGGTCGCATCAACCAGACGTTTTTCGACTTCTTTTTGATGCTTATTATCATTCATGTCAATGAAATCAATGACAATCAAGCCGCCCATGTCGCGCAGACGTAATTGACGGGCGATTTCATCAGCTGCTTCTAAGTTGGTATGGTAGGCAGTTTCGGCGACGTCTGAACCTTTAGTAGACTTAGCCGAGTTGATGTCAATGGACACCAACGCTTCAGTTTGGTCAATGACGATAGAGCCACCAGATGGCAGGCGTACTTCACGCTGATAAGCCGTCTCGATCTGTTTTTCGATATTAAAGCGTGCAAACATCGGCTCGTAGTCAGTATATTTGCGTAGTTTGTCCGCTTGCGTTGGCATGACTGCATCGATAAATCCTGCCGCTTCAATGTAAGCGTTTTCGTTATCGATCCAAATCTCAGCGATGTCGTCACGCAGATAATCACGTACCGCCCGTGTCACAACACCTGCTTCTTGATGGACCAGACGCGGTGATGGGTACTTTTTGTTTTGCTCTTGAATGGCTTGCCAAATATTAAGCAGATGATTTAGGTCGTGTTGCAGATCTTCTTGAGTTTTGCCAATACCTGCAGTACGAATGATGACGCTCATACCTTTAGGCAAGTCAAGATTGCCAAGCATACGCTTCATATCTTCGCGCAGTTTGCCCGAGATCTGGCGCGAAATACCGCCCCCACGAGGGTTGTTTGGCATCAGCACCAAATAGCGGCCAGCTAGCGATACATAAGTTGAAAGGGCTGCGCCTTTGTTGCCGCGCTCTTCTTTTTCAACTTGAACAATCAGCTCATCGCCTTCTTTGATAAGTTTTTTGATGCTTTCGTCACGTGGGTTGCCACTTAGATATTCAGTAGAGATTTCACGAATAGGCAAAAACCCTTGACGCTGTGAACCATATTCGACAAATACTGCTTCAAGCGATGGCTCTACACGGGTAACATGACCCTTATAAATGTTAGATTTTTTTTGTTCGCGGGTACGGTTTTCTAAATCAAAATCGTAGAGATGATTGCCTTTACACAAGGCGACACGAATTTCTTCGTTTTGGGTGGCGTTAATCAAAATGCGTTTCATACTATTATCCTATGAGTGCACAGGACAACGACGAGAAGGGCTACTATATTGAGTGGTTCTGAATAAAAACTCTAATATCAAACGCTTTAATAATAAAAAGCACTAACAGATTATTCAGGCTGCCAACTGGACAGCAAACAATATAAATATAATCAAAGTAAAGTTGCAATGACAAGTCATGCCAATACTAAAACCAGTAAATGTAGAGCAAGTGTACTGCTCGGACAAAATCAGATAAATACCAGTATCGAATTAAGTGGTCATCGTAGCTTAGTCCATAGTGGCCGGTAACTGATACAAAATCAACGACTATGTTTTAAATTAACGACTGCAAAGCTACTAAAATAATTGTTCTAAGTAATTTTGATACAGAGTGTAGGGCTGTAACAGGATCTAATGCCAATCATCTTGTACTGGTTTCAAGGCTAGTGTCCAACACGTTACCTTGGTAAGTTTTACAAGGATTATTAGCATATAAAATGTGCTTAGTTTACGTTGTAAAGGTATATAAGCACTTACCACAAAGTCACAATTTATTCGCTGTTTTGTTTATTTTCTAAACTGTTAACGCCAGCGAACGTCTTCATATCAGCTCAAATTAATTCAATTGTTTTATCTATCTATTATTTTATAACATCTAACTGTTTTAGAATCTTAAGTTATGAGTGCCATTGCACTGTTATTCAGCGGGGCGTACTTGGCAAACAGAGTAGGTAACCGGCTCATCAGCTCGGTGGATATATATTGTTTGTATGACAATCAGTTTATCTGTTTGACCGCCAATATTTAGGCAGCGCTAAACTCTTAACATCGGATTAACATCACTTGCTCAGTTGCACCAACCCAATGATCAAAAAAATCAAGTCGTGGTCGTGTGTTAATGAGTAGTTGTGTACTATTACCGCTTGATAATTTGGCACGTTTGCCATCATTACCAAAGCGATCAATTTGGTATAAATACCTTTTATTGAACGCGATGCCTATATTACTAGGCATCTTGTCCTGAAAGTAGATGATGCGTACAAAAATCGCAAGATTGACTCATCATTAGCAAGTAATGATGATAACAACAAGTTGTTTAAGACAATAACGATTATTGTCCTAGTCTCTGCTTAATTGGCGCTCAACATGGTAAACTATAGCAAATCTTTGTGTAAATACCTAACTAAAAATGACAAACTCTAAAATGACTGACGACGCACCTACCCATGAAGCTCCAGCGATATTTAACAGCAGGACACGCCCACAAAGCGCTGATGATGAGATTAGTAACTTTGGAAAGGTTAACTACCTTGAAGTCACACGCCATCAGCACGATCAGCGCTTAGATAATTTTTTATTAAACCGCTTAAAAGGGCTACCAAAATCCCATATCTATAAAATGATACGGTCAGATGAGGTTCGAGTGAACAATAAGCGCTGTAAAGCGCATGATAGAGTAGAGCGCGAAGATGTCGTACGTATCGCACCTATACAGCTGGCAACCCGTGAAAAACCAATCATTAGTACTGAGTTCGCCAATAGTCTATTAGCGCGCGTCGTATATGAAGATGATGGGCTGCTGGTGCTCAATAAGCCATCTGGTATCGCAGTACATGGCGGTAGTGGTCTTGACTTTGGTGTCATCGAAGCCATGCGTGAGGTGACTGGTAAAAAATACCTAGAGCTTATACATCGCATTGATAAAGACACATCAGGTCTGCTTATGATTTCTAAGAAGCGCTCAACACTCAAAGTGTTGCAGCAGCATCTGGTCGACAAAACCATTCAAAAGCATTATCTTTGTCTGGCAAAAGGACAGCCTGCTCTTAATGAGCAACGTATTGATGCCCCATTGCTACGCTACACGCTTGCTAACGGTGAGCGCCGTGTCAAAGTGGATGGCAGTGCTTCACAAAATCAGGACCCTCAATCTAAAGAGAGCCAAACGGATATTATCGTACATAGCCGTTTTCTGCTGGCAGATCAGCCAGTCAGCTTGATTGAAGCCAAGCCATTGACAGGACGTACGCATCAAATACGTGTGCATCTGGCTCATATCGGTCATGCTATCTTAGGTGATGACAAATACAATGTACATGACAAGTCAGGTGTCCATCGCTTGTGCTTACACGCATGGCGACTAGATATTCCAGGCTATAAAACCATTACTGCCCCGTTACCAGACGATATGGCAGACTGGTTGCCGGAGCAAACCGCATTGCCAGAATAAGCTTAATGCCTCTATATTAATGTATTGTTGTTGAATTTTTGGTTTATTGGCGTACGCTAAGGTAAATTTATGAGCAAACAATCTAATCATTGCTTGGCAGATAAGAGCCTAGTTATCTTTGATTGGGATGGTACTTTAATGGATTCTATCGGTTTAATCGTTGAATCCATGCATGTCGCTGGAGAGGCGCATGGTTTTTGTACCACAGACCAAGCGGTTAGGGATATCATCGGTCTAAGTCTGATGAATGGTATCGAGATTTTATACCCGCAAGCAAATGAGCTACAAAAGCTGGCTATTCAACAAAGCTATGCTGACTACTACATTCCTAACAGTCACCGCACACCGTTTTTTACTCCTATAGAAGGCATGTTGCAAACGTTGCAGCAGCAAGGCCGCAAATTGGCTGTAGCGACAGGTAAAAAAAGACGGGGTCTTGATAGGGTGCTTACCGCCTCTGCTAGCCAGCACTACTTTGAAATAACTCGTTGTGCTGATGAGTCAGGCTCCAAGCCCAACCCGCAGATGCTGACAGATATCTTAGAGCATACGCAGCATAGTATATCTAAAGCTGTGTTTATCGGTGACAGTGTATATGATATTCAAATGGCAAATAAGCTTGGCATGACTAGCATCGCTGTAGATTATGGTACAGCAACCAATGAAGAGCTTGCCGCTCAGCAGCCTACTTATCAAGTTGATACGCCCCAAGCTTTAACTGAGCTGCTATGTGGTTAAAATAAAAGACATAATAAGCAAAAAAAGGGTTTATCAAGATAATGATAAACCCTTTTAGTTTGTTACAGATGATGGTTATTCGTTGTCTTGCTGCTTATCTTGTGACTCAGCATCTTTTTGCTCAGCGTCTTGTTGGGTAGTATCAAATGTCTGAAGATCCGATTCGACGAGCTTGTCATTATCAAGTTTATAGTCGTACCAATTTCCCATTACACCTGCCAGCTCATCAAGACCCTCTTTTCTTAATGCAGAAAACAGCTGAATGGTACAGTTCAAGCCCAATTTTTTGAGAGCTTGGCGAGTATTAAGTAGAGCGTTTTTTGACGCACCATATTTGAGTTTGTCCGCTTTAGTTAATAGGATATGGACAGGCAACTCGCCATCTTTGGCCCAATGTAGCATCTGCTCATCAAAGAATTTAAGAGGGTGGCGAATATCAGTCATAAGCACTAAACCTGCAAGGCTTGAGCGCGATACCAGATACTCTTCTAGTTCGACCTGCCATTCTTTTTTCATCTCAAGCGGGACAGCTGCATAACCATAACCTGGCAAATCGACTAAGCGTCTGTTGGTATCTCCAATGCTAAAAAAATTAATCATTTGCGTACGTCCCGGAGTCTTAGACGAGCGGGCAAGCTGGCGCTGATTGGTTAAAGCATTGATAGCAGAGGATTTACCTGCGTTTGAACGTCCTGCAAAAGCCACTTCTAGCCCGATATCAGGTGGGCAGAGACGAAAAGTAGGCGCCGACGTCATAAATTCAGTTTGTTGAATACGCTGGCGGGCTTTGGTATTAAACGCCGCATGTTCAGCGGCAACATCTTTAAACGGGGTACTCATAAATGACTCATTAACAATCAAAAAATTTGAAACGAAGTTTGGAATAATAATGCAGAACCGGTCAAAAAAAGACAAGGAATCAGCGGTAACGTTGATTATATAGGCTTTAGAGTATCTTTGAATATAAATAAGCAGTCAGATAAATGATGAGTATTACGGTAATCTGTTTATTGTATAACTTATCTCTGTCGTTCTATATATGACAGCATAACACTAAAGTGAATAACAGCTTAGCAAAAATTATCGTCTAGCGCTTAAACGTTACTAACCCTAAACGCGATAACACTACTTTAACTCGACATATATCGTTACAATATAAGATATTATCGGTTAATAAGTTTATGTATCGAATAATTGTAGATATAAGTATTCCATGGTTATTCAGTTAAAGGGGATATCGTATGCGTTTATTAAATATCAATACCACTAAAACACGTCAGGTTTTGAGCAGTAGTATGATGGCACTTGTCCTAAGTTTGACTATGACAAGTGGTCATACAGCAGCTGATATTTCCCAAACCTACAACGACTCATGTGCAGCGTGTCATGACAGTGGTGCCTTAAACGCTATCAAGAAAGGCGATAGCGCTCAGTGGCAACGCCTTATAAAGCAAAAAGGTATGCCAGCGCTGATTAATTCTGTAAAGGGCGGCATGATTCAGATGCCAGCAGGCGGATTATGTAATAATTGTAGCGATGATGATTATCAAAAATTGATTGAATATATGAGTAAGTAGATAAGAATCTAGTTAACAGTTTTATTGTAAAAGCCTTAGGTATTTTAATGATAGCCTGTACCTTTTTATTCAAAAGATAAATGGTTTATAGAATATATAGCAAACTTGAATTTCGATAAAAAACGTTAGTTACTATGATTAAGTAGGCAAATTCTTTAAAGTCTTGCTATAATAATTGCAAATAAACCCTGATGTTAGTAAGTGCTTTCGGGCTGCTTGTTATTAACACCTCAAATCGCATGATTGATTTTGTCAAGCTATAGACGTGCTTGTATGATTTGGTGAGTGTTCTGTTAATACAATCAATCAAGTTAATGCTTACGGCGAGTTAGTAGGATCTGTATCAATGAAAAAGTTAATCGCTGCCGCCAGCTTATGTGTTGCAAGTTTCAGCGTACAAGCTGCTATTATTGTTCCTGAATATGACGCTAATGCGGGTAAACAAATTGCAGAAACGGTATGTGCCGCTTGTCACGGTGTTGACGGAGTGAGTGTCGTGCCAGCTCAGCCAAATCTTGGCGGTCAAAATGTAAAGTATCTATATAAGCAATTGGTCAATTTTAAATCTGGATATCGTAAAAACGGTATTATGCAGTCACAAGTTGCCAACTTGTCTCAGCAAGATCTTGCTGACGTATCAGGATACTATGCCGAGCAGGCACCTTGGGGCGTAGGCTTTGGTAATCCTGCAACCAATCAAGAAGCAACCAAGCTTTATTTAGGTGGTGATAAGTCACGCGGTGTGATTGGCTGTGCTGGTTGTCATGGTCCAGATGCTGCTGGTAACGAGTTTGCAGCTTTCCCACGTTTGGGAGGACAGCATGCTGAATATATTGCCACTCAGCTAAAGCTGTTCCGTGCAGCAGGCCGCGTAGATGATATTGCAAGTGAAGATCAAAAACGTGTCAATGATGCAGCCAAAGAAGGCGAGATGGGTATGATGCAGACAGTAGCAGCGAGACTATCAGATCGTGACATTCGTATCTTGTCAGATTATATCAGCGCTGTTCATTAAGCGCCGCTTAGCTAATCATTAAACCCCGTTTTCGGGGTTTTTTTATAGCTGTCTGTCCCTATATCGTATAAATAAATACAGCCCTCTTCATTGGTCTGTATAATTGCCTATTGTCATTCACTTTAGATCGTTTGGATTGAGATTATGATGGTCCGCTATGCTTCTTATTTTATGGCAGCACTGTTGCCACTACTGCTTTTTCGCTGGTTTACACCCACCTCAATTGGTGAAATAGATTTTTGGTTACTATGGCTATTTGCGATGGTATTGGTTTCATTGCCCGTTATTTATGCAGAGATTGCTTTAGCGTATCGCAGTATTGAGGCGCCTTTAGCAGGCATGCAAAAGCTTACTCGCGAAGCTGATGCTAGTCCATTATGGCGTAGCTTTGGTTGGTTGACAGCGGTAGTTGCGATTGCTATCGCTGCACTTGTTATATCTGGAGCGAGTAGCGGTCTGTTATCTGCGCTGACTGAGCTTAATAGTGCGCCAAGCCTGCCAGTTTTTGCGGTCGCTGGCGGCTTGATGGTGATTGCAGTATTGTTAAGTTTGCTTGGTGTCGCGCCTCTACCTATAGGTCTGGGCTTGATGATTGTAGGCTTAGTGATGAGTTTGACAAATGGACTACCGCAAGTTGAATTCGCCATGACTAACATCAACTTAACTGAGTGGGCACGAGCGGTTGCACTTGCGTTGGTCAGTGTAGGAGCGGGTACTGGGCTATACTGGTTTGGTCAGCATTTAGTCACAAAACAGACAGTAACTGCAGTAGAGCCAGAAGGTCTAACCAAGTCACATTCTACTAAATTACATTCAACTAAGGCTTCTCGTACTTACCATGCTGCTAAGCTGGTGCTGCCTATTTGGGTACTACAGCTGGTTGTCGGTGCTGTTGCATTATTTAGTAGTGGTTTGACAATGCCGCCCATTGGACAGCTGCTATATCATGCAGGGGTGTTATTTGTGGCAAGCTATTTATTGTATTATAGTGCCCAGCAGCTAGCACATAAATTTGGTCTAGTAGTAAGCTTAGTTATTACGTTGATTGTAGGTTTATTACTAGTCACAATAGTACCGACAACTTGGCTAGTAGGCCTATTGGTTATAGTAAGTAGTATTGCAGTGTTGGTGTTGTCTATATTTGCTGGTTGGCATATGAAAATCAGTCACTTACGCAAGTCTTTAAACTTTGGCAGTGAAGCATCGTACAATTTATGGCGCGTAGCCATTCGTCTTATTATACCGATAGCACTGATTTTAGCATTAATAGGTTGGATGATGCTGTGGCTGAGTTAATAGAGAATACGGCTAAATGTTCCCAAACGTCGGCCATGATAACAGTACATTTGGCTTATGCTGAAGATGTAAAACGTCAGCACTATGTGACATTGCAAGTCGCTAAAGGTACGACTTTATATGAAGCACTAGAACAAGCAGGCTGGTTAATTCAGTTTCCTAACTTGGCTTTATGGTGCGAGCAGGTAGTAGGTATGACAACGCCTACTGCCAAGCGCTGGCATGTAGGCATTTATGCACAAAAACAACCTATAAGCTATATATTGCAACCGTTAGATCGTATTGAGGTATACCGCAGCTTAAGCGCTGATCCCATGTCTCAGCGCAAAAATCGCGATAAGAAAAAGCAAAAGTGATGGTTTAAGACTGTATCTAGCTCAGATTAAGACTGAGGTAGGGTTTCTATACCTTCGATACGAGTGACAATGCCATTGGCATCAAAGTAGACAATCAAATGCTGGCTGGCGTTTTTGACATCTGCAATGCCTTTGCGTTCGCCTTCTGTACCTGCTTGGTAGTCGTAGATATAATCCCAACGATTGGGTGCTAGTGTATCTTTGATAGCAGGACTACCTAGTATGTACAATACTTGGTTTTGGTTCATACCTACTTGTAGTTTTTGTGCTTGAGTTTGAGTGATTGGTGTACCTTGCGGTAAGTCAATTCTATAAACGCTAAATAGTGAGCAACCAGATAGGGCGACAGTAACGCCAAGGGTTGCAGTGATCATAACTTTGCGCAGATTGGCTGAATAGTTAGATGATTGATGGCCAAGCGGAAAACGATTTAATAGCTTTATCATGGTAAGATGGCTCACAAAAATGGGTTAGGCGCGGCTAAATGCATCTCGTGCAAGTCTTGCCGGCAATCTTGGACAAATGATACGTCATTTACTTGCAATTGCCTACCACTTACGACATTATTTACCAAATGCTACCTGATATACTCAGTAATTTATAGTGTCAATTCATAAGCTTATAGCTGCAATTTATCTCATTTTTATCAACACTTTTTAAATGAGGACACGTCCTAGCTACTAATTCGCTATAGCTATTTTTCAGTTTTTATTTGTTAAGACTTAACAGTCAGAAGGGATATTATGGCTTCTTTTACCAATCAGGATTTACGCAAAGCAGGATTAAAAGTAACTTTGCCGCGTATTAAAATCTTAGAGCTACTTGAGAAAGCAGAGCTGCATCATATGAGTGCAGAAGAGGTATACAAGGCGCTCATTGATCAAGGCGAAGATGTGGGATTGGCAACAGTCTATCGAGTATTGACGCAGTTCGAGCAAGCAGGTATTGTCGAACGTCATAACTTCGAAAACAATTTGTCAGTGTTTGAAATCACCCAAGAAGAGCATCATGACCATCTGGTTTGTGATATTTGTGGCAAGATTGTTGAGTTTCATAATGAAGTCATTGAAGAAGAGCAGGTCAAAGTAGCAGCAGAGCACGGCTTCAAGTTGTCTGGACATTCACTGGTGTTGTATGGCATTTGCAACAATCAAGAATGTAAAGACAGTGCAAAATAACAAATAGATTTAATCAAAAAAACAGCTCTCAAATTGAGAGCTGTTTTTTTGTTTGTGACACTGGTCTGGTTTAATGGCAATCAATGATTATTAGCTAATATTTAACGACAAGCTGCTGGCGTTTTCGTCAATGTCTTTACTGCCGTTTTTACTGTTTAGTTTGATCTTTAGGCGTAAATCATTTGGTGAGTCAGCATGTTTAATCGCATCTTTATAAGTAATGTCACCATTTTCATATAGGTCAAACAAAGCCTGATCAAAGGTTTGCATACCGCTATCACGTGAGCGCGTCATTACCTCTTTGATTTCGTGTAGCTCACCCTTACGAATATAGTCACTAATCAGCTGTGAGTTAAGTAACACTTCAATCGCTGCACGATAGCCTTTACCGTCTGGCGTTTGGATAAGCTGCTGCGCAACAATGGCTTGTAAGTTGAGCGATAGATCCATAAATAGCTGATTATGGCGATCAGCTTCAAAGAAGTGAATGATACGATCAATAGCTTGGTTGGCATTGTTTGCGTGCAACGTTGCAAAAACCAAATGCCCTGTTTCGGCATATTGAATTGCGTAATCCATCACTTCACGGTTACGAATCTCTCCAATAAGGATGACGTCAGGGGCTTGGCGCAAGGTGTTTTTTAGCCCAGCTTCAAACGATAAAGTATCGACACCAACTTCACGCTGCGTGACGATACAGCCTTTGTGCTGATGTACAAACTCAATAGGATCCTCAATGGTAATGATATGACCATGAGAGTTTTGGTTACGGTGGCCTATCATTGATGCAAGCGTTGTCGATTTGCCTGTCCCTGTAGCACCGACTAATAAGATGATACCACGCTTTTTCATTGCCAACTCTTTTAGCGAAGGAGGCAGGCGCAGCTCTTCAACCGTTGGAATCTTGTTTTCGATTTTACGTAGAACCATGCCTGCCATATCACGCTGCATAAAAGCACTAACCCGAAAACGTGCTAGCTGCGATTTATCTGAGATGGCAAACTGACATTCATTAGTGTCTTCAAACTCTTTTTGCTGATTGTAGGTCATAAGACTTTTGACCAAAAGCAGAGTTTGCTCACCAGTCAATGGTGCTTGTCCTACAGGACAAATAGTGCCGTTTATTTTCATAGAAGGAGCGACGCCAGCTGTAATAAACAAATCAGAGCCGTTCTTTTTAACCATGAGTTGCAGTAATTTATCGAAGTCCATAACATATCCAAATTAAAAGTAAGTTATCAAAGAATAAGTTGAAAGTATTGAAAATAACGTAAAAACAAATGAGTCGTACCAGTACTATATAAATGCTTCAGGCTGTTTAGCATAGGGACGAGCGACGTCTTTACTAATAGTGCCTTTGCTGACTAAATTTTTGAGAGTTTGGTCGAGTGTAATCATGCCGTCACCAGCACCAGTCTGAATAGCAGAATACATCTGGGCAATTTTGTTTTCGCGTATCAAGTTGCGAATGGCAGGTGTGCCGAGCATGATTTCGTGAGCAGCAACACGTCCGCCTGTTTGCTTTGGTAATAAAGTCTGGGAAATAACAGCTTGGAGTGATTCAGATAACATCGCACGAATCATATCTTTTTCGGCAGCCGGAAACACATCGATTACACGGTCAATTGTCTTCGCAGCAGAGCTGGTATGCAAAGTGCCAAATACCAAGTGACCAGTCTCAGCAGCGGTTAAAGCCAAACGAATGGTTTCGAGGTCACGTAGCTCACCAACCAAGATAACGTCTGGATCCTCTCGTAGTGCAGAGCGTAGAGCAGGCTCAAAACCTAACGTATCACGATGGACTTCACGCTGGTTGATAAGACTTTTTTTGGATGCATGAACAAATTCGATAGGGTCTTCGATGGTTAAGATATGCTCTTTACGTGTATCATTGATATAGTCGATCATTGCCGCTAAAGTGGTAGATTTACCAGAACCAGTCGGCCCTGTTACTAGCACCACGCCACGTTTGAAGTTCGAGACTTTTTTAAATACATCACCCATTCCTAAGTCTTCTAAAGTGAGAACTTCTGAAGGAATGGTACGAAAGACAGCGCCAGCGCCGCGGTTTTGATTAAAAGCATTTACCCGAAAGCGCGCTAGATTTGGAATCTCAAATGAGAAGTCAGTCTCAAAAAACTCCTCAAAGTCGGCACGCTGTTTATCATTCATAATGTCATAAATCAGCTGATGCACGGTTTGATGACTCATAACAGGCATATTAATACGCGTGATTTCGCCATCGGCTCGAATAACGGCGGGCATTCCAGCTGATAGATGTAGATCTGATGCTTTGTGCTTCACCGTAAATCGCAGCAGATCTTCGATGCTTAAGTTGCTTTTTTCAGCCATGGTCGAGCGTTCCTATCCAGCAATACAGTAAAAAACGAGCAATGAAATGATTTTATGTTGATATTGTTTTAAAGTTTAATAATGCTATTAAAAGACCAATAACACTAGCCTTACTTTACTTACAGCTCATACTTACTTTAGCAGTGTAAGCGAGCTAAAGTAACAAATTAATAACAATAATAGTCAATTTCTATCATAAAAGAAACAGATTAAATGTAAATAATGACGATTAACGGCTTAATTTCCTTAAGAAAATTTTATTAAGCATTTTTAATTAAGGTTTTTTAAACAAGGTTTTCAGTAAGAATGAATATAACAATAAGGGCAAGATATGAATGATGATCGTTTGATTGCAAACTGGCAGCAGGTTAACAAACAAGTTACTAAAGCATGTGAACAGGCAAATGACTTAGCAAAGGAGCAGGAAACAAGCACTAGACCAGCGTCCGATGTTACATTGCTTGCAGTTTCAAAAACCAAGCCTGCTGATATGATCGCTATGTTAGCCGAGCAAGGACAACGGGATTTTGGTGAAAACTATCTGCAAGAAGCCGTTGAAAAAATCAAGGCTCTACAAGATCAACCTGATGCGGTCTCTATCGTATGGCATTATATTGGTCATATTCAGCGTAATAAGACTCGCGATATTGCCGAAAACTTCGATTGGGTACAAACGCTTGAGCGTGGCATCATTGCAAAACGCCTGAACGATCAGCGTCCAAAAGACATGCCACCACTGAATGTGTTAATACAACTTAATATAGATGATGAGGAGAGTAAGTCAGGCTGTCATCCTAAAGATTTGCCCGATTTAATAGCAGCTATTAAGGACTATGATCGCCTGCAATTACGCGGTTTGATGATTATTCCTGCCAAATCTGACACAGATGCTTTTAAACGCACCAAACTGTTATTTGAAAAGGTAAAGCAAGAATATCCAGAACTAACAGCTTGGGATACGCTTAGTATGGGTATGAGTAATGATATGGCAGCCGCTATAGCCAACGGCTCTACGATGGTGCGCGTTGGTACAGCCATATTTGGTGCACGAGACTGATCTAAGATACTTATTCTCTCACTATCCGTACTTTAGATTATTTAAAGTTATCTTAGAAAAGGCTTTTATTGCAGATTTTTTTAAGTAGTTTCTTCAAGTTTGGTCACTAGCATCTGATTGATTTTTAATTTATCAGTATCTAGTATTTCAAATCGATAGTTGGCGTATTCAATGGTATCGGTTTTTTTGGGTATTTTTCGCAGCATATACATCATAAAACCACTGATGGTTTCGTAGTTTTGATTGCGCGGTAGGTTTACGATATCTAAAGCACGAACCACGTCTTCGATAGGAGTCATACCGTCGATCAACCAAGAGTTATCAGTACGCTGGACAATAGGTTGATCTTCTAATGTAACAAGCTCGCCCATGACAATGCTCATTACATCTTTGAGCGTAATGACGCCAACGACCATGGCATACTCATTGACGATGACAGCGAAGTCAGCGCCAGTAGATTTAAACATCTCTAGCACTTCAAACAAAGACAAAGTATCAGGAACGAAGAGGGCCGGCTTTAGTAACGCTTTATTGGTTAAACTAACCTCTTGCTGGTTTAGGACTAATGCCAAAAAGCTACGAGACTCTACATAACCAACGATATTTTCTAAGTCATCATCGTTGCAAACCAAAAACTTATTGTGGGGTTGCTCGATCATAGTCTCGACCACTTTTTCGGTACTTGTTTTGGTATCGAAATATACGAGATGTTCGCGTGGATTCATCACCGAGGTGACTGTCCGCTCTTGCATCTCAAAGATATTTTCTATCAGATGATGCTCTTGCTTTTTTAACACGCCAGCTTCAGCCCCGGCATCCATAACGGCATAAATATCTTCTGGCGTTATATCATCTTGACGGGCAGTAGAGATACCAAGTACCTCAAAAATAACGTTTGCCGCACCATCAAATACCCAGATGATGGGTTTGAATACAAAAATCAAAAGCATCATTGGCCGTACGAGTCGCACGGCTATAATCTCAGTACTAGACATTGCCAAACGTCTGGGCATCAGGTCAGCCAGCAAAGAAAATAAGCTTGTAATCAAAACAAAAGAGACAATCGATGCTATGGCTTCATTGTTGAATAAAAGATGTAGATAAGGGCTAATAGCTGATTCGCCTACTGCACCAGCTGAAATAGCGACGGCGTTTAAAACCACTTGTACGACTGTGATAAAGCTACCAGGATTGTCCTGCATGTGTAGGACATCAAGTGCTCGGACTTCTCCTTCTTTTGCCATAATTTGTAGTTTAATTTTGCGACCAGCTGCGATGGCAATCTCGGCAGCAGAAACAAAAGCGCTTAGGGCAAGCAACAAAAGAAGACAGATACTAGCGGTTAGCAAACTCATGAAGTACTCAAAGAAAGGTAGAAAGGTTTGAAAATATATAAAAGGATAGCACTCTAAGTCGTACTAAGTATGGTTTATACGTTGATAGAGTAGGTGCTAAATACATGCTATGACGTGTATAAAGCAAATAACCATACTAGAACTTAGTGTACTGCTAATAAAAAAGCTGGACAAGTGCCCAGCTAATCATACACATGACGATATAAAGGTATGCTCAAGACCAAACAATGAGCCTAATAAACTCTTAGCTATCTATTGACCATTTATTGACCAATGGATAACGACGCTCACGTCCAAAGGCTTTTTGACTGATCTTAGTACCAATCGGCGACTGATGACGTTTATATTCGCTATTGTCCACCATTTTGATCGTTTTGGCGACCATCTCGGCATCAAAACCTTTATCAACGATTGCTTGATAACCCATATCTTCATCGATATATAAAGTTAAAATACCATCTAATACATCATAATCAGGTAGGCTGTCTTGGTCTTTTTGATCAGGGCGTAGCTCAGCTGATGGCGGACGAGTGATGACCCGCTCAGGAATCACAGGTGTATCCTCCAAGCGATTACGATAGCTTGCCAAGTTATAAACCTGTGATTTATAAACGTCTTTTAGTACATCAAAACCGCCAGCCATATCACCATATAAAGTAGAGTAACCAACTGCTAGCTCAGACTTGTTGCCAGTCGTAATGACTAGATGACCAAATTTATTAGACAATGCCATTAAGATAACGCCGCGCGCACGTGCTTGGATATTTTCCTCAGTGGTATCAGCAGGTGACTTATTAAATAGTGGCGCTAATGTATGGCGAATACCTTCGACGGCATCAAAGATAGGGCAGACCGTATAAGAGACATTTAGACGACGTGCTTGTGCTTGAGCGTCTTCTAGGCTTATCTTTGAAGTAAACTCATAAGGCATCATAACAGCGTAGACTTTGTCTGCACCCAAAGCATCTACAGCGATACACAAGGTTAAGGCCGAATCGATACCGCCTGACAAGCCAACAAGTACGCCGCCAAACCCTGAATGCTTGACATAATCACGTAGTCCAACGACCAGTGCTTGGTACATCTCTGACTCACGGCTTAATGTCAGTGGCGCTTTTTCTTGAGTATCAAATTTGCCGCTATCAACGTCCAAGGTCGCCAGCATCAATTGATCTAAAAAGCGCGAAGCTTCATGAGCGATAGAGCCATCAGCTTGGGCAACAATAGAGCCACCATCGAACACCAAGTCGTCTTGACCACCCACTGCATTCACATAGACAATTGGCACTTGGTGCTCACGGCTACGCTGAGTCAGCATGGTCTTACGCATATCTTGCTTACCCGTCTCAAATGGAGAAGCGTTGAGACTGATAATGATATCGACACCTTGCTGTTTTAGATCCGCAATGGGTTCTTTTTCCCATAGATCTTCGCAGATAAGGAGCCCGATAGTGATACCTTTATAATCAAACAATACTTGATTGCGACCTTTGTCAAAATAACGGCGTTCATCAAATACCCCATAATTGGGCAAAAACTGCTTATGATAAAAACCTTTTTGGTGGCCATTATGCAAGATAGCGGCTGAGTTAAAGGTACCATGATGATCAACATGTGGATAGCCGACAATCATCACAATATCTTGAATATCACTTAAAGCCGATAATGCGCTTTTGATACGCCCAGACAAGCTTGGTCGTAGCAGTAAATCCTGCGGAGGATAGCCCAATAAAGCCAATTCTGGAAAGACAATAACGTCAGCGCCTTGATCACGCGCTTGAATGGCAAGTTGACGCATTTTGTCAGCATTGGTAGAGATATCGCCTACCAAAAAGTGTGATTGAGCTAATGCGAAAGTGACATTATTTGAAGATGTATGGTTTGAGGATACATCGTTTGAAGGTGCATTGGTCGTACTGGCAGAATTTTCTGCCGTCAGGTTAGAGTTATTAGTGTCTTTTGACATTGTTATTGTTCCTATAAGTGTATCAATGAAAATTGGAGAGCTGTTATAAGCCCAAAATAAAGTATCTGTATCTATAGAACGGTGCTAGCAGTTATAGTCTGCTCAAGCATCTCGTCTCAATTATTAGACTGTATGCTAATGGTTTCAGATAAACAGTATTAATCAATCAATACTAAGAATCGATCTTATATGATCAACGATATTGACGCTTAGACAGAATATTGTCCGAAAAATCTACATAGTATTGTTAAAAATAAATTAATAGCTTTAGTATAACATCAATTTTATAGCCTACGAGAATGTAGCAGTGATTTACCTTTATAGATGACTACTCAGTTGTCTAAACATTCAGGTCATAAATATCATCTGCTATAAATCTCATAAACGATAGTTTTTCGGTAAATAAAGAGGAAATTGTAAGTAAAAATTACAACACATCATTGTTTATTTATAGGTCGTTATTGCATAATGATGGACGTTACTTAAGATTTTTTACTAAGTTGATGATATTAGGTCAGTAAGGTTAATCAATAAATTATTTGTTGTTGTACATAAGTTATTGAGCTGTTAATAGGATATAGTTGACAGTAGAAAGGACAAAAGCAAGTGTTTGAGAGCCCTTAAATTTATTGAACGAAATTATTAAATAAAACTTTTATATATGGATATAGTTTGTAGACATCATCTATAAGCTGATGTCTACTCATTTACAAATTTTGCAGTAAAAGCTCGCTAAGTTTTTGCTGTCAATGCTTGGTTCAAAAGTTATGATTGAAAACTGGACAAAAGAAGTAGTCATTCAACGCCTGCTCGCTATCACGCTATTGGTGATGTTATTCATACTGTGCTTCCAAGTAGTACAGTTTTTTATTGTACCAGCTTTATGGGCTGCGATTTTGGCCTACGTGACTTTTCCAATTTATACGTTTTTTCATGAAAAAGTCAGACTCAGTCCAGATTTTAGCGCTGGCATTATGACAGTAAGTATCTCGTTGATTATTGGAGTGCCACTGGTAATCGGGGTGTTTATTTTGCAACAAGAGGCGCTTAGTCTTTATAGCAACTTAATCTACCGTGTAAAGGTAGGCTACCTTGATGTACCCGATTATTTCAAGGATTTACCCGTTATCGGTCAGCAGATCAAAGATATATTATGGCAAATTAATAAAAACCCTGAAGGGACGCTTGAAGCTTTTCGTGCTTGGATTCAATCGCACTTATACTATGGCAAAGTAGCTCTAGATGTGGTGCTTAGTACTTTAGCTAAGCTTGGTATGGCGCTCATGACATTGTTTTTCTTTTATCGGGATGGGACCAGTCTGATACGTCAAATTCGTCAAGCACTACGCAACGTCATTGGCAATCGAATCGACGGTTATATTGACTCAGTTGGTACGACCACACGCGCGGTGGTATACGGTATCGGTCTGACCGCATTGGCGCAAGCGCTGCTTGCAGGTATTGGCTATTATTTCTCAGGAGCACCCAGCCCGATTTTATTGACAATCGTAACCTTTATGATCGCGCTAATACCTTTTGGTACGCCGTTTGCGTGGGGCGCGGTGTCGTTTTGGCTATTGAGTCAAGGGCATACGACAGAAGGTATTGGTCTAGCATTATGGGGTATCTTAGTTATTAGTTGGGTGGACAATTTGATACGTCCGATTGTGATTAGTGGCGCGACCAAAATCCCATTCATTATCATTTTTATTGGTGTATTAGGTGGTCTTACCGCGTTTGGTTTTGTTGGTTTATTTATCGGACCAGTAGTGCTAGCTATCGGACTTGCTGTATGGCGCGAATGGATCTCCCAGCATAGAGATGAGATTTTTGCGCCAAAAGAGTTAACGTTAGTAGACAATCAGATGTTGTTAGACTTTGATGACCCAATAGAAAAAAATACAAAGAGTTGAATTTTTTGCCAGGTGGTATTGCTATCTATCTATTTAATGGCGTATGCCAATATTCTCTATCTACCATTAATCGAGGCGCTCATCTATGTCCAATGTTATAAGCACTGATTCTATGACATCTAAAGCCACTCACGATCTGACTATCATTGCTGATGGTAATATCGCTGGTCTTGAAGATTTTTTTAATGAAAAAACTTTGGGTCAAGATACTTATCAAACGGTCGATATCATCAAAGTCGCTGGACGAGACATTAACGCGCAATTGGTGGCTAAGATGCAACCAGATGTATTATTGATACGTTCTGTGACCAAGGTTGATGCAGCTTTATTAGCAGATAATCAAAGCGTTAAGTTTATCGGCTCGGCGACGATTGGCACTGACCATGTCGACCAAGCGTATCTGAAAGCACGCAATATTACTTTTGCCAATGCAGCAGGCTGTAGCAAGCATTCGGTGGCACAATACGTATTGACGGCTATTTTAACCTTGCGTCCAGAGTATTGGCAGCAAACATCGACACCAATAACATTGGGTATTATCGGTCTCGGTAATATTGGTAGCATACTTGCGCAATACGCTACTGATCTTGGCTGGCAAGTCTTGGGTTATGATCCGCTATTACCTGCATCGAACATCAACAATGCCAGCTTTGAGCAGGTCATTAGCCAAAGCGATGTTATTAGCTTACATGTACCGCTGACTGACAAAAAAAATAATAATAATCCCAGTGGTAGTGATTACCCAACGCGGCACTTAATCGATAAAACTGCGTTAGTTGCCATGCCGTCAGAGACTCTATTAATCAATAGTGCACGCGGACCAGTTATCGATGCAGTAGCACTGCAGGCCGACATTGAGAATAATAAGCGCCAAGTAGTGCTCGATGTGTTTGAGCAGGAGCCGCAAGTATCTGCGCAGTTATTATCGAAGCTTGCTATCGCTACCCCGCATATCGCTGGTTATACGCTAGAAGGCAAACTGCGCGGTACGCAAATGATCTATGATGCGTTGTGTGCAGAGTTTGCGGTCACGCCCACGCAGGCTATGCAGCAGCTTTTACCAGTCAATATGTATCTATGGTCTGAGCTTAAAGCTTACCCAAATAGGCTGATAAAGTTTTATGACATCATGCAAGATGATAAAGAGCTGCGAGAAAAAGTAACAGATGGACAGGTAAGTGGGGCGGATTTTGATCAACTACGTCGCGATTATCATCTGCGCCGTGAGTGGCAGTTTTAAAGGCGGTAGATATCAATCTTAGAAACATATTGTTAATAATCATATTGGATAATAATGAACCCATCAAGCCGTACTTCTACCCACACTCCTAAGCCTACCTATGCTCCAACTATGGCGCTTGCCATGGCACAAAAGCGTGCGAAACTACTTAGTGATATACGCCAGTTTTTCACAACGCATCAAGTGCTTGAAGTACAGACGCCACTGCTATCGCAAGCAGGCAATACGGATACTTTTTTGCAATCAGTGGCGGCACAAGTTACTTATCAAGATAAGCCGTATACTTATTATCTACATACTTCCCCTGAGTTTGCGATGAAGCGTCTTCTTGCCAGCTGGCAAGTACCTATTTATCAGATTTGCTCTGTATTTCGCGACAATGAGATAGGGACGCGGCATAATATTGAATTCACCATGCTAGAGTGGTATCAGCCAAATTACAGCCTGACAGATTTGGCTGATGAGCTGGGACAATTGTTAGAGGTATTGTATGGCTATCCGGTAGTCATGAATCACTATCGTTATGTCGATGCATTTATGGATTTTGTGGGTATTCATCCGTTGACGGCCAGTATAGAGGCACTAGAAGCGGTCGCAGAAGATAAAGGATTGACAGGTTTTGATTTTGGTACTGATCTAGATAATAAAGAGGACAGTCGGCAATCATGGTTAGATTTGCTATTTAGTCATGCTGTCGAACCAAATCTAGGTCACGAGTTACCGACACTAATTATCGACTATCCGCCTGCCACAGCGGCACTCGCTAAGACTGATTTAGACAAAGATGGCAATCTTGTGGCTAAACGCTTTGAGTTATATATCAGTGGGATTGAGATTGCCAATGCCTATGATGAGCTAGCAGACGGGACAGCATTACAGCAGCGTTTTGAACAAGACAATCTATTGCGCAAGCGTCATGGCTTACCAATCATGCCTATCGATGAGCATCTGCTCGCTGCCTGCGATGATTTGCCAGCGTGTAGCGGTATTGCGTTGGGTTTAGATAGGCTGCTTATGGTGATAACAGGAGCAACTTGCTTAGAAGACGTTATTACTTTTCCAAGTGACTTAGCCTAGCAATAATTGGCCTAGCACTAAAACTTGCCTTGCTGCTAGTTTGATAATTTACAACCCCTTTCGTTGCTCTAGCTTTTGATAATAAAATTATCTTATAAAGTGTTCTAAAATTAAAGCGAGCAAACCTTTTGGCTTACTCGCTTTTTTATCGTTTGAACTATAGTAGCGTTAGGCTCTACTATAGTTTTGCAATAGCGTCACTAATAGCAGTATCACCATTTTGCATACTAAAGACTTGCTTATTGGTGTTATCTGCATCCAATACTGCTACTAAGGTAGCGGCAACGTCCTCAATGGCATTTTCACCAGCTTCAGTATTGTTTATAGCGATTTTACCAGTGCCGGCACGCTCTTTTAAAGCGCCCGCTTGTACGATAGTGTAGTCGAGCGTACTGTTATTGACCAGCCACTGATCCGCGTAATGCTTAGCGATATAGTAGTCTTTTAATTCAGCGATGGCAGGGTTGTCCCACTTGCTAGTATCTAGTGAAAACACGGTGCTTAGCATGATATAACGCTTGATACCTTTGTCTTCTGCAGCTTGCATGGTCTTAACCGCGCCATGCAAATCAACTTCTAACACACCCTTACCGCCAGAACCTGCCACAAAATATACCGCCTCGATATCATCAGCAATTTGGCTTTGAATAGCGTCTTTGTCTGCGGTAATATCCAAATCTAACTGCGTGTAATTATCCGCATCAAAAAGAGTTTTGTCTTGCCTTGTCGTACCAACTACTTGATGGTTATCAGCTAATAATTGCTTGACCAAATCGCTACCAACGCGGCCACTTGCACCTATGACTAAAATTTTCATAGTTTCTCCTGTTTTTCGTATTAACGTTATGCTAAAAACTGTATATACGGTAACAAGAATAAGTAGCACACTCCGTTATGAAGGGTGCTAGTTGCATAGTGTTTGGTTATAGAGTGTATAGGGTTTGCAAGACAGACAAGAGATAAGACAAATAAGAAGTTAACGCACCAGTTTGTTTAGACCATCGGCAAAGGCTTTTTTGTCACGATCGCCATAGGGTTTTTGTCCACTCATCTCTTGCAACTCTAAGACGCCAGTACCGCGCATGGTATCCATAAAGTCGCGCATATTGAGCTTTTGTTTGATGTTATTTTTATCGTAGATCATACCGCGAGTTGTCAAAACCATACCACCTTTGTCCAAAATGTCATTGGCCAAAGGGATATCGCTAGTAATGGCCAAATCACCTGCTTGGATTTGCTCTACGATATAGTCATCAGCCTTATCAAACCCTGATGGCACCACTGTCATGACGAGCAGTGGGGACTTACGCAGTTTGATTGGCTGATTGGCGACGAATATCGCCACCGTTTGTGTGCGCTCAGCAGTTTTGATAATTAAGTTTTTGGCAATCAATGGTACTGAATCAGCATCTACCCAAATTTGCATTATTTGTTAGCCTTTTCTGTATTTGCTTTAGCATTGACTGCATCATCTATTTGACTGTCCGTGTTTGCTAAAACAGTGTTTTTAGTATCAGTACTGGCTGTGTCGCCTGCGTTATCAAGCTCTGTAATATCTTCGTCTGGCTCATTTTGCTGCGTTACAACGCTCGTATGGTTTTTGTCCAAGCCAACCTTGTTAGGTAGTATTGCCACCAGTTTGGCCAATGCTGGCTCTAGATTGATAACGTCGTTGGGCATCAAGGTAATGTGAGCAATCTTGCGATCTTCACGCTCAGCTTTGTGGTAACTATGGTAATGGGCACCATCAATAGCCAATACGTCGCTGATATCAGGATATTGACCTAACACATTGACCATAATTGCGGGATGAACGTTGTCTGTATCGCCTAAAGGTAAATCTACCACTGCGCGAATATGGTTTTCAAATTGACTAGTGATAGCGCCTTCAATGCTCCAGTGTCCAGAGTTGTGTACGCGCGGTGCAATCTCATTGGCAAGCAGATAATCATGACCACGGTCGTCTTTAGTGACGAACAGCTCTAGTGCCATAACCCCCACATAACCTAAATGGTTCATAACCGTAGTGATGGCTTGTTTTGCTTGATTAAATATGTGGCTCGTACCAATGGCGGGCGCTTGAGTCTTTGCCAAAATGCCATGATGATGATGGTTTTCAACCAAATCATAACAGCGTACATGGCCGTCTTGAGCGCGTGCTGCGATGATAGAGACCTCACGGCTAAACTTCACGAAGCCTTCTGCAATGAGTGGCGCTGGGGTTGGCGTTAAAATACCTTTACCGCTGACCGCATCTTTAAGATCTTGCCACGCGGCTTTAATATCACTATCTTGCTGGATGACATATTGGCCTTTACCGTCATAACCACCGCGACTGGTCTTAAGGACAATGGGCAAGCCTAGCTGCTCACAAGCTTGCTTTAACTCAGCTTGCGTACTGACCGCCATAAAAGGTACCGTCGCGATATCAAGCTCATTAAACATCTGCTTTTCTTTTAAGCGATCTTGAGCGATATCAAGGGCAATTGGCGGTGGAAACATACCTTGTTTTTTACCCGCTGCTGCAAGGCTTGCCAACTGCTCGACAGTTGCTGTTGGGGTATTTTCGAACTCTAATGTAAACACATCGGCTGCAGCGATAAATTCATCTAACTGCTCACTGCTATATACCTGTCCATAAAGGCTGGCTGGACAGTCGGGGTTGTCTTCTAGGAACACACATTGATAGCCGAGTGGCAGAGCAGCTTGAGCGAGCATCATACCAAGCTGACCACCGCCTAAAATACCGATGGTATGGATAGTTTGCGTAACAGGATAAGCGTTTGCTGTGGTCATGAGAAACTCTTTGAATTAAAAATGGATTAAAACGAACGGTTTAAAACAGGAAAAGGTGCAATGTATGCACCTTGTGATCAGTAAAACCTATCTAAAATTAAATATCAAGTGTAGATCAACGAAATTCCACTCATCTCTATCAGGATAACAAGTGTGGTTATAGTGATATAAAGCTATCTAGCTGTTAATAATACCAGGTGTAGGACTGGCTAAGATGGTATCGGTTTGCGTGTGACGCAAATCATCAAGTTTGGCAGCGATGGTACTATCATGTAAAGCAAGCACTTGAATAGCAAGTAAGGCTGCATTATAAGCGCCAGCGGTACCGATGGCTAAGGTCCCAACTGCCACGCCTTTGGGCATCTGTACGATAGAAAGCAAACTGTCCCACCCACTTAGCATCGATGACTTGACTGGTACACCAAATACAGGAAGTGGCGTCTGACTGGCGCACATACCAGGCAGATGAGCCGCGCCGCCTGCACCGGCGATGATTACTTGTAAGCCTTTGTCTTTGGCCCCTTTTGCGTAGTCAAATAATCGATCAGGCGTACGATGAGCGGAGACCACTTCGCACTCAAAAGCAATATCGAAGTCGGCCAATAGCTGTGCAGCACAGCTCATGGTTGCCCAATCAGACTGTGAGCCCATGATGATACCAACTTTTGGCTGGCCGTCAGGAGAGGAGATAGGATTGGGGTTTTCGGTCGCCAATACGGTACTCATAATGTGATATCCTCAAAACGACCATCATACAAAAATTATGCTATAGCCGTAAAGCCATGTTTTAATGATAATACTCACATTATCCTCATATTCGTTAAATGAATATGGTTCAATGAGGGCGATATTGCACAAAGTTGGCAGACTGTAGAGGTAGCGGTTGAGTGGTATCGAGCTGATAACAAGTCAGATAACCACTATCAATCGCTGCTGAATAATCAGTACAAACGACCTGCGAGCTGAGCGGTTCAGGCTCACCTGCCAGCCAATAATGTCCGACAAACACTGGCTTATGGGTCTTTATAGCAAAGTCAATATTCTCAGCCAAAGCGTCAACTGGAATCTGTGCCAGTGCTGACGTGGGTGCGCGAGCAATCTCATGAAGCGTACGCGATCTTAACTTGTCGAGCCACCAACGTACCCGCACACGTGAGCGTTTAGTGCCTTCTTTGTCAATCATAACAATGCCATCCGGTAATGGCGTCTCCACACCTTTTAGCACACGCTCTAAAGCATCGAATAGTGGGGTGTGTTCTTTTGAAGTTACTGCAAGTGCATGAGGAGTTAGGCAGTTATCGGCTGTAAGTAAGGGTTTAAGCAGCGCCATACTGTCCACGTCCCAGCAAGCATGAACAAAGCAGGCATAATCAGTCTCAATCCATAAAGGAATTTCATAAAAGCGCTGTAGCCAATAATGGTGTAGCTCTGAGTCAAAGGGGACTTCAGCCAAGAATGCTTCGTGTTGACGCGTATGGACTTCATCATGAGAGCGCAAGTAGCGTTCAGGGTTGTCGGGATCACGCGTTGCAAATGCGATTGCATTATATTCATGATTACCCATGACGATATCAGCGACGCCAGCATCTAACATAGCAAAAGCAATCTCAAGGGTCGCTACTTGCTGAGGGCCGCGGTCAATTAAGTCACCAATAAAAAGCGCACGATGACCATCTGGCGGCACAAAGTATTGTCCATTATGGACATAACCTAATTGCTCAAGCAGCCCTATTAGTTTGTCAGCATAACCGTGAATATCACCAATAACATCTATAATCATAAGTCGTTATCAAAACCTAAAAGTAAATGAAATTAAGAGTAAATTGAACCATATACTAGATAAGCTAAAAACTAGGAGAAAGTAAAGCATTAATAAAATGTGACAATACTCGTGGCTCAAGAATGATGGTCGCTACTACACCGAATGCACCGCCCCACATATGAGCCATATGATTGATATTAGAGCCACCACGTTTGTCAGCATAGATACTATAGGCCACATAAGCAACAGCGAACAGTATCGCAGGGATCGGCACAATAGCAAACAGATAAATGGTCTCCCACGGCGCTAACAGAATAAAGGCAAACAATACCGCTGATACGCCGCCTGATGCACCTAAGCTTAAATAACTGGCATTTCCCTTATTTTGCAGATAGCTTGGTATCATCGCAATAATAATGGCCAATAAATAAAAAGCCACAAACCCATATCCACCTAAAAATGGCTGATAAAGCCCTTCTATAGCGCGACCAAAAAAATACAAAGTAAACATATTAAACAGTAAATGCATACTATCAGCATGGATAAAGCCATGACTGACAAAGCGATACCATTGACCGTTACTTACCGCTGGTGGGTAAAATATTAATCGATTAAACAGCGTTTTATTTTGCCACGCTAATAAACTTACGATGACTGTGACTATAATAATAAGTGTCGTGTGATTAAACAAAGAGTAATCCTTAGGTCAAGCCTGATAAACAAAGACGTTGCAAGCTTAGTTGCTACAGCTCAAGGTGTTTTTAGAGATTAGCATACGTCAGAAATTACGTTTTGGTATGATAAATTAAATGCATACCATAAGTATCCATCGTAGAGACAGTGACCAATGGAGCAGATTATAGAGTTAAAATACAGTCATAGGTTGATTGGATTTACATACGTATACAAATTATACTGAATAAGCGATTAAATTAACGTACTAAAATCATATCTTTTACAGTTTTTGCAAAACGGCTTTGGATTTATCTGTCGGCTTTTCACTATTGATTTTAAAATAGCTTTTGTTTAAAAGCATAATAGCGACAGAGTTATTCAATGAAATAAAGATATTTGGCTTTTGTATAAACACACAACTAAAAAGATGATTACTTAATTAACCAATAGTACAGATTATAGTTATATTTATAAAATCCTCGTCTATTTCCTCTACTATAGTCAGTTCAAAATTAAATCGTTATGTTAATAGTCGCAGGCAACTAAGATAAGTATTTTTTGCGCGCAACTATTACTGAGGCTACGGCTACTGAGATGACATCACTTTCATCTTAGTCGTACGTCACCGGTTTTGACGTAAATCCCCTCTATATTATCTCGCTCCAAAGGCAATATTTATGACTATCATTGATCAGCTTGACCAAACGGTAACGACGGCGGTTTTATGTGATAATAATAACGTGGCGCATGTCAGTTTACTTGAACAGTTTTATGCCATTTTTATTGCGCGTTTAGCTCAGCCAGATGTGTATACGCAGTTGTTACATACTGAGCAAGACATATCAGTACCAGCAACTTTGAGCTCTGAAGTTTCAAGCGTCACGATGTTTGAGCAGCTATGGCAAAAGGCAAGCCTGCGTCAATGGTTAATTGATGAGTTGGCGACGAGCCATCATGTTGATACACAGACCACAGAAAAGCTATTAATCAATGCTACATCGCTGATCTATCAAGAGCTAAATATTTTAGCTAATGGTCAGTTTTTACCTGCTTTTTTACAGGCGCAGCAACTGTCGATAAGGTCTTATTTGCCAGTATGGGCAGAGAAAGTCATAGGGCCAAAAGAAGCAGTCAACGACGCTATAAAATTAAATAAAAACACGCTTATCGATGCTGATAACGCTAGTGATGTAACTGATGACGTTGTTAAGTCTAACGCTACTAGTGCGCCACCAACGATAGCCAAACCAACAATAGATATAAGCAATATACCTCATAGTTCATCAGATGATAGTGCTCCCAATAATACAACCACATTAGATAATCAAACCCTTTTAGTCGATATGGCAGATACTATTTATGCCAATCCATCAGAATATCGTGACCCAGACACTACTAAGAGCCGTTTAAAAGGCCGCACTCGTAATCCAAAAGATAACCTGTTAGTAAAGGTCTTGTTATTCATTGGTACACTAACCGCAATCGGGCTAGCATGGGTATTAATCATTAAGCCTAATTACCTAACACCTGCACCTGTAGAGCCAGTTGTTACTCCATCTGCAGCGGTTGAGCCAACAAGTGAGCCGGCCGTAGAGACGTTATCACCCGTAGAGCTACTGCTTGCGTTAGATGACAGTGGGAATATATATAACTGTACAGCGACTGTAGGGGATACAGCGTTACAAAAGGCACTGAAGCAAACGTTGAATGTCAGCTTTGGAGAACAAGCAAGTACTTGTGAGCTGGAAGTAAAATCAGGCGTTGCTAAACGTTTGTCTAATATCGATATAGAAGCGCTTCCTCGTGTATTTATGCTACTACGCTCAGTTCCTTTTGCACGATTACAATTACAAAATGCCACCCTTAGTGTGGAGGCGCCTGATGGCATACTGCTCCAACGCTTGCTGACTGATATACGGACCATAATACCGACAGCAACGATCATTAGTGCTGCGCCCTTATCATCAACGAATAGCGACGAAATAGTCGTTAATAACGATGATGATATAAGCATAATGAATAATCGTGACAATCAGTTTGTCAATGAAAATATGCCCCTAGACAATACTTATGACGATACCTATCTTAGAAACAATGTTCCTAAAAATAATATTCCTGAAAACAGTGACCTTCAAAATAACGACATGAGTTTCAATCAGAATGCTCAGCAATCAAGTGACGTTACCGATAATACAATAGAAGCAATACCCTATAATAGCAATGCTAATAGGGACGTTAATAGCCAGCCTAATAATAATCGTTCGTTTACTACTTCAGCCGGCTCTATATCAGCAGCAGAGGTTGATGATTTGGCTAGTACTACTATCGTCGCCGAAAAGCTACGTAATGAGAGACCAGTTGATAAAGATCTCATTCAAGACAAGTAAATATGTGAGAGACGATTAAAATATATTTTACTGATTGACTTGAGAGGCTATAAGACTGCTAATAATTGTTTTTAATACTATTTTTATCTTTGTGTTATTAAACTGTACGGTATTAGCGATATGGTTACGCGCCACAACTCAAAAATTACCTAATGTATCATTTCCACAACAGCGCGTTTGTAGAGTTGGCTTGTACATTACCCCTATAATACTTGAAAGTTAAGTTCTATAAATGAACAATCAAATGAAGTTACTAAATTTTCAAAATTGATTGATATATAAAGCTGATTTTTTTATTTAGATTATTCATTTATATAAAAACTTATAAAAATTAGTTTCTGCATTTTGTTTGAACTAATCATATACAAAATAATAGTGATTGGAGGGAGTATATTATGGATATTATTGGTCATTTGACACGTACAGTTAGCCCAGCAGTATTAGGGGATGATCAGTCTCCAGCTAAAAAAAGTTTATTAGAACAGTTTTATGCGATTTTTGCAGCGCGTTTAGCAGATAAAGACACTTTTGGTCGTTTTGCTAATGAAAACATAGCCCGCGATGATCAAGGTTTTTATGATCGTGTATGGACTGATGGCTCACATCGTGACAGCATCTCCCGCGAGCTTGCTGACGCACATAACGTCGATGCAACTGCAGCGCGTGGTTTGGTCGCTATGGCAGCGCCACTTGCTTATCATGAAATCAAAAACTTAGCAGGTACGACGCCTGTACCTCAGTTCTTGAACGATAATTCTGCTGATTATCAGCATCATATTCCTGCTTGGGCCAGTGCGGTAGTTCCTGCGGGCATGATTGGTGCTGGTGCTGGCGCTGCTGGTACACGTATTTCAGATACTACCAGTATGGCGCCACTACAGCATAAAGAAGAAGAGTCGGGCAGTTTTATGAAAGCCTTACTACCTATTATAGGTTTAATTATCTTAGGTGCATTAGCTTGGGCATTATTAAGAGGTTGTCAAGACAACCCTGAACCTGTAGCAACTCCAGTCGTTACTGAAGAGCAAGCTGAAGATGAGGGTCAAGCGGTAGCCGCAGTAGCCGCTAGTACAGAACCTGCCTCTATCCGTATTGCTACTGGCGAGGCAAATACCTTGTATGCTTGCCGTATGAATGTTGGTGATGAGACGTTGCAAACCACCGTTATGAATGCTATGAGTAGCACTTTTGGTAACGAGGCTGATAAGTGCCGCGCGGATGTAGATGATAACTTTGCAACGGATATGCCAGCTGCAGCACAATTGGCTTCTATTTTGCCAATTATTAAAAGTGTGCCAAATGCTAGTATGATTATCAAAGGCGATGAGATCGTGGTCAACTCTGCCGATGCAGATGTACTTGATAAGCTTGTCTCTGACTTGCAAGCAGCTGCTCCAGCAATGACCGTAAAAGCTGAAGGCCCACTAGACCTACAAAGTGAGATTGATAATAGTTTGGTTGCAGCAGAGGCTGCTGTCGACAATCTTGGTGAAAACCCAGACCCTCGAGATGTTGCTCGTGCTTTGAGTATTCAGGTGATTAACTTTGAACTTGATAAAGCAGTTATTCCAGAGGTGAATAAACCTTTCCTTGACCGTGCTGCTAATATTATTCAAGAAGTACCTAACATCGAATTAGTAATTATTGGTCATACAGACAACCTAGCGTCAGATGCATACAATATGGAGTTGTCTCGTGATCGTGCTGAGTCAGTAAAAGAGTATCTAGTGTCTAAAGGTGTCGATGCTAGCAAGCTTACGACTAAAGGAATGGGTGAGAGTGATCCTATCGCTGATAATTCAACCGAGCAAGGACGATTCCGTAATCGTCGTATCGAGTTTTCTGTCAATGACGAAGCGACACAAAATAATACTGGCGCGAGCGGTGCAATTACCAACGACTCTATTGACCCAGATCTAAATCCTTTGGATAGCAACAATGATGATATGACGGTAGATGGTGATGATAACGGTGTAGACGCTACTATGCCAGACCCGGATTTGAACCCGTTAGATAACAATAACGATGATGTATTGCCAGATAGTGATGATCCTACTCAAGGTACAGCATTAGATCCACAATAAAAATTATTTCTAGCCCTTAATGTAAAAACCGCATCTTTTAGAGGTGCGGTTTTTTATTGTACAACGTACTATTATTAAAGATAAAAAATATTTACTTATCAAAACTATCTGTAGTCAGTTGGGTCTAGTACTTTATGCTCACTTTGGGGTAGCGCGACATTAGATTGAGCATTAAAGAATGTCTTTAGGACACTGTCCTTGGCTTGTTGCCAATATTCAAACTGCTTACAAGTAGATTCGATATCTCCTTGCCATGATGGCACTTGACCGCGCATGGTTTTAATACGGTTTTGATTAGGATAGGGCAGCTCTTGTGCCGTTTTAGCTGCTTCATGAGCGGCAATACGATCGTTGCATACTAGAGCAATATCACAACCTGCCTTAATAGCTGCACGCACACGATCACTAATGTCGCCAGCCGCTTGCGCGCCCGCCATACATAGATCATCAGAAAATAAAACACCGTCGAATTTGAGCTTGTCGCGGATGATGTCTTGTAACCAAACCTTAGAAAAGCCTGCAGGCTTATCATCTACTTGCGAAAATATCACATGTGCTGGCATCAATGCGTCAAGCCATGGTAGTGTCTGAGCAAAAGGCTGCATATCACTTGCTAGTATTTCATCAAGGCTGCGGTCATCAATGGCTTCTGCTACGTGAGAGTCAGGAGCGATAGCGCCGTGACCGGGGAAGTGTTTGCCTGTGGTTGCCATACCGGCGGCTCTCATGCCGCGCATAAACTGCGTGGCTAGAGCGACAATCACTTGCGGATCTTTATGAAAACTACGATCACCAATTACTTGACTCACCCCATCTCTATCAAGTACTGGCGCAAAACTGAGATCGATACCCACTGCCAATACCTCAGCGGCCATCAAATAACCACAGTCATAAGCACAGCTTAGCGCTTGAGTTGAATGATGATCAAACAACTCGCCAAGCTTACCCATAGCAGGTAGCGGTGTAAACCCATTGCGTAATCGTGCAACGCGCCCACCTTCTTGATCGACGCCGATGAGAATATCAGGATTATGATAGCGAATATCGTCACATAGCGCGCGTACCTGCGCTGCATCTACGACATTACGAGCAAACAAAATTACGCCTCCAACTTGAGCTTGTTCGAGCAAACTGACGTCTTCGTTTGTCAATGTGGTGCTATCAATATCGATCATTAAGACACCATACATGGCAAAATCCTTAGAGTGCTGTGCACTTATATTGTTAAATTCGATTAGTGACTGATTACTGTTTTTATGGTTAGTTTAATTATGACATTATTGGAATAATATGAGTAAAAACTGTCTTTTTCTACTAATATATCCTCCCCATTATCGATCGTAAGACCTATTTTGATTCGGCAGAAATAGGTATTAGTACATTTATCGTAGCTACCGTTTAAGTATAAAGTTATGACCACAATATAAATACGTAATTGACATTGGTTAGATAACTAACATAAACATGATAGCACGTACAATAAAGATGATAGAAAGTTTGGTATGTATAGGCGTAGCGTGTAAGATTGTTTATACAGTTTGAGACAGTTGTAAACCAATGACCATGCTAATATCGAATATAACGTATTCTCTATTAACAAGCTCATTTAAGATACATTGATAAGACAATTTAAGACCCATTTTAGGTATTTTATCACTTAAAACAACTAGGTACATATGATGAAAAAACAACCAGCACAGTGGTTACTCAGCGTGGCGTCAGTTGGCGTGGCTGGGCTTATTTTGACACAAAGCTATGGTACAGCAGTAGCAGATACCGGCACTGAAGGTTTCGTCCAAACTCCTGAGCAAAAAATTACAACCAGGCAAGTCGCGGCACTGTTAGACCGCAGTCATTATTTAAACCAACCACTTGATAGTGAAATGGGTAGTGAAATTTTGTCTATGTATATAGACAGCCTTGATCCAAACCATACGTTGTTTTTGCAATCTGATGTTGATGAATTCAAAAAGAAATATGCAAGCGAATTTGGTAATCGTCTCAAACGTGGTGATCTATCTGCTGGTGTCGATATTTTTGAGCGCTATCGCAAACGCTCAAATGAGTACTTCGATATGGCCACAAGAATGCTAAAAACAGATCTTGATTTGACAAGCGATGAGACTATTATTCTCGACCGCGAAAAACTTGGTCATTTTAAGACCAAAAAAGCCCAGCGTGATTATTGGGCGCGTCAGTTAAAGTTTCAGTTAATAAGCATCACTTTGGGTAAAGAAAGTGAAAAAGGTAAAGAGAAGATATTTTTAGACAACCCTGATATCACTCGTGGTCAAGATTTAGTACGTGATGATCAGCGTACGCCAAGTGAGATTTTATTAAACCGTTTGTCACGTCAACAGGGACAGATGTCACGTTTAAAAGACGATGAGATAATGGAGACAGTACTAAATACTGCCATGCTCACTTATGATCCACACAGTAATTATTATGCGCCTATTCAGGCGACTGAGTTACAGATTCAGTCAAGCTTACAGTTAGAAGGGATCGGGGTCTCTATTCGTCCAGATCGAAAAAACCCAGACTATACACGTATCGTCACTTTAGTCGATGGTGGACCTGCAGCCAAAACTGGTCAAATCAAACCCAACGATCTCATTATTGGTATCGCTGAAGATGGCAAAACCATGACTGATGTGGTCGGCTGGTCAACGCGCGAGATTGTCGGTTTGATTCGCGGTAAACGTGGCACTTCAGTGACTCTAAAAGTGCGTCAGCCCAATACACCAGAAGCGAGCGCCCGTACTATTACTGTCGTACGCGACATTATCGAGCAAGAAGAGTCAGGGGTCACGCACCGCGTCGTAGAGGTACAACGGCCCAATATTGATGAGACACCAAAACGCATCGGTGTGCTTGAGATACCAAGCTTTTATTTGAACTATCGTGCGCGTCGCAATGGCGAGGATTATCGTAGCGTCAGTGTCGATACCGAAAAGGCAATCAAAGCCTTAAATAAGGAAAACATCGATGGCCTAGTGGTTGATCTACGTAATAACCCAGGTGGCTCTTTGGATGAAGTGGCAAAGATGCTAGGGCTATTTATTAAAAGTGGGCCACTGGTACAAATACGTGATAACCGTGGCAATGTTCAAGTGTATCGCGATGATGATGGTGGCAAGCAGTTATATGATGGTAAGTTAGTGGTGCTCACAAACCTAGCTTCAGCTTCTGCTAGTGAGATTTTTGCGGCAGCGATTCAGGATTATGGACGAGGATTAGTGGTTGGTAGCACAACGACAGGTAAAGGCTCTGCACAGATTCAGCTGGACAATCTAGCGCTGGGTTCTGCAACATTAACTCAGCGTAAGTTTTATCGCATTACAGGGGGTAGTACACAAAATAAAGGGGTTGTACCTGATGTAGAGCTGGTAAATATATATGATGATGCTACCTTTGGTGAGCGCGCACAGAAAAAAGCGCTGCCATGGGATACTATTAAGACGGCTGCATACAAACCTGAGGGCAAATTTACCTCAGATACGCTAGCCACACTGAACCAGCAATCTAAAATACGTCAACAGCAAAATCCACAGTTCGTTTATTTATCTACCCTAAACGACATTCGTGATATGGATGACGAGAAAAAGCCTATCAATTTAGATATAAACAGTCGCCGAGCGAAGATGGAGCTGATTGAGGAGCGCTCGTTGCAAGCTGAAAACAAACGCCTAATAGCGACTGGTAAGAGTCCGTACGCCAATTGGGATACTTATCAAGCAGCCATGGATGCAAAATTTGAAGAGCGCAGCAAAATGAAAGCTGATGAGCGTCCGCAGCTACCAGAGGATGAAGCCTTTATCAATGAGGCTGCCTACTTGATGCTCAGTGCGGACTCGAAAGCGACACTTAGTCCTAAGGAGAAGTTGCAAACAACGATGGAACCTTAAATACTTTGTATAGGGTGTTGTAAGCATATGCTTACATGTAATGTCGTTTCAACCTCTTACTAAGCAAAGAGCAATCTGCGATTATAGTCCCACTGCACAGTTTGACGATACTATGTTTGATACTAGGGATTGGTATTTATAGGTTGTTTATAAATTGTTTCAGGGATGGACTGCTCATCATGGATGATAAGGCTGGATGCCTGTCAGTTGTACTATATCTTGGGATTGGGTATAGCATAACATTAACAAGGATGGTTGGTAATAAAAACCGTATAGCGCTTGTCGTTATGCGGTTTTATTATGTTTGGAAGTAAATAGTTTAGTTGTTATGGCATCTTCTTAATTATGACGTTTAAAATCACTAAGTCTATCGCTCTCTTTTTATCGTGAAGCTATCATACAAATTTAGCCCATAAAAAAACCAGTAGACATCGCTACTGGTTTTTTTATGGGCTAAAAGACAAGTAACGCTCGTCACTCATCTTTAAATATTTTAGCTAATTTGCAACAAATTAGTGCTCAACGCCACCTGCGCCATGTACATGGCCGTGGTTTAACTCATCTTCTGTGGCTGCACGTACTTCTTGAATTTCTACATCAAAAGTCAGACGCTTACCAGCTAGTGGATGGTTGGCATCAACAGTTACTTCGTTGTCGTTTACTTCAGTAACAGTAACTAGCATGACTTGACCACCGGCTTCTGACTGGAACTGCATACCAGGTTGGATATCGTCGACACCTTGGAAGTTTTCACGTGGTACGTGCTGTACCGCTTGCTCTTGGTATTCGCCGTAGCCATCAGCAGGCTCAACAACTGCATTGACTTTTTCGCCCGCAGATTTACCTTCTAGCTGCTGCTCAAGACCTGGAATAATGTTGCTATGGCCATGCAAATAAGCAAGTGGTTGACCTTCTGGTGACTGGTCAAGAATGTTGCCTTCGTCGTCTTTTAGAGTGTAATTGAATTTGACGGCAGTGTCTTTTGCGATAGTAGTCATAAGTTATCCTAAATATATCTATGTAAAAAATTAAATGCGGTTGTAATAAACCTAAAAAAGCCAATCAGTAAGCCAAAAGCCAAATCATTAGTCAATTATCATCAGTTTATTTCAATTTATAAAAGTAACTTTAGCAGTTAGCATCTTTAATTGAGATGGTAATAATAACTTTCAAGGCAAAAAACATAAAAAATGCCAATATTAGTGAAATTAATTCAAATTTCATTATATAGGTTATTTATAGGCAGTTTAAAAGCGAGCCCATATAGTCAAATTAATGCGTTACCGGCACAAACCTGCCTCGCTTACTATATGCTTTGCCAGTTAGAGGCATTAAAAAGCTTATCACCGTAACTTTGTATTTATTTTAGAGGATATCGACTATATTACTCGTTGTTTATTGGTTGCGTTTTGGACTTGAGGCTTCTACCATAAGTTAAACACTATAATAAGTATTTAATATGACAACACTATCCGTATCCAAAGACAGCTCATCAAGTCATGAGTCTGCACCGAAACTTATCGCTGATATTAGTTATCAGCTCGATTTTGACCGCTTTTTTGAGCATTTAGTCGATGTTACTCTGAACTTTACGGCAGATACGGCATCGCCGCGCTTATGGCTGCCCGCATGGATACCAGGCAGTTATTTGATGCGTGAGTTTGCTCGCAACATTACGGCAGTTTATTACCGAATAGAGAGTGAAGAGGGTAAAGAACATAGTGATGACAGCTCTTTTAAACAACGCGCTCAAAAGATTGATAAAAATACGTGGCAACTGCCACAGGTTGAAGCTGGGCAGCTACTAAGCGTCCATTATGAAGTTTATTGTTACGACTTATCAGTGCGCACTGCCTATGTCGATCAGCAGCGTTTGTACGGAAATTTTACGTCGCTTGCCTTAGCTGTAGAAGGGCAAGAGAAAAAACCGGTACAAGTAAGCCTTATCGTACCAGCCACATTTTTGGCAGAGCAGAATCTGGCGACTAATGATGATGGTGATATTACATTGGCATGCGGTCTTGAGGCCACGCATCTATCTGTTGATTCGCAGGACGGTCATGGTAAGCATAGCTATAGTTTACAAGCAGACAGTTACTATGAGCTGATAGATCATCCTTTTGAGATTGCCGCCCAAACGTCATTTAATTTTATCGTTCAAGACAAGATGCAACAAGCATTGAGTCATCGATTTTTTATCTCTGGCAAACACAATGCCAACATGGGACGCTTGCAGCAAGATGTGACCCAGATTTGTCAGGCGTATGTCAGTTGGCTGGGTGATGCGCCATTCGACGACTATACCTTTATGACTTATGCCAGTGGTCAAGATTATGGCGGTCTTGAGCATATCAACTCTACCAGCCTGATCACCCCGCGCCGCGATTTACCAAGCATTGATGAGCCTAAGATACCAAGTAGCGACTATCAGCGCTTCTTGGGTCTATGTAGTCATGAGTACTTTCATTCGTGGTGGGTCAAGACTGTACGTCCAGATGTCATGCTAGACGTAGATCTGCGTAAGGAAGCGTTTACGCCACTACTTTGGGTGTTTGAAGGCTTTACCTCTTATATTGATGATTTTATGCTGCAAGCCTCAGGCGTGATTGATAAAGCCAGTTATCTAAAACTGTTGGCTGAACAAATTAATAGATATTACCAAACCGATGGTCGCACTCATCAAAGTGTCGCAGAATCCAGTTTTGATGCATGGATTAAGCTTTATCGTAGCGATGAGAACACTGGCAACGCAGGGATCAGTTATTATAATAAAGGGGCATTGGTCGCTCTTTGCTTAGACTTGACGCTACAGCAAAAAAGCGCTGGTCGCTATCGCCTATTCGATGTGGTAAAAGCCTTTTATACGCAAGCAAAGCAAAACGACAACAAGCGTATTGGTATCAGTAGTGCTGATATAGGTACAGTGATCAGTCAGTTTATGCCGATAGCCGATTGGGAAGACTTTGAGCAACGTTATGTCAATGGGGTGGAGGAGCTACCCCTTGAGCGCTTACTGACGAAAAACGGTATTACCATTCATGAAGATGTCAAAGAGACGGCTGATAAAAAGATACCTTGGGGCATACGTTGCACCGAGACACCAGCAGGTCTTAAAGTCAATCGAGTAAAACGCGGTAGCGTAGCAGCAAAAGCTGGGATATCGGCTCATGACGTTATTATCGCTATTGATGGTATTAAGGCTGATAATAAACAACTAACCGCCTTAAGTAATGCTCAGCACAAGATTACTTGCTATTTATTCCGCCGTGATGAGTTAGTATGTGTCAGCGTATTGCCTAGCGTAGCCATGCAAGCGCAAGATACAGTAGAAAAAGCGTTTCCACATAAGGTAAATTTGCGTTTGGCGAAAACAGAGAGCTCCCAAGAGCAGGACGATGCGAGTCAGCAGGCCGTTCTGGCTTGGCAAGCGTGGCTTGATGGCATGAAGCGTTATCAAAAATAAGCCTATCAATATCATCAAGAACAAGCCTATCAATATCGTAGCGTTTAGATAATAACTATCAACCATGTAGCACTATAAAAACCCCTTGCTAAGCGGTTATTCTTAACACGGGGTTTATATGAGAATATATAAAAGTCTAGTCGTAGTGCTGGCGACGGCTATTGATTAAGCTCATTATTATCGATCTCTTGTAGAGCAATCCAATCTTGCATAAGCTCAATCTCGCGCTGCTGTGTATCAATGATTTGCTGTGCAAGCTTACGCATCTCTGTATCCTTACCATACTCCATCTGAACCATCGCCATATCTACTGCACCTATATGGTGTGGCAGCATACCGCGAGCGAACGCCATATCAGGCACTGGGTCTGCGATGCCAAGTGTCATCTCATCATGCATAGTAACCATACCTTCAGCGTATGCACGCTGCATAGCTTGAGTATCAGGCTTTGGTTTAGCAGCATCGGGATGACTAGCAAGCCACTTGTTTAGGATATCAATCTCGATTTGCTGCGAGTCGATAATTTCTTGTGCAAGCTTACGCATAGTTTCATCGGTGCCGTATTTGAGCTGAGTTTTTGCCATATCTAATGCACCGCGATGATGCCCAAGCATACCCTTAGCGAAAGCGGTATCTGGATCATTGTAATTCATACCGATCATCATCTCATCGTGCATTCTAGTCATCGATTTGGTGTAATCTTTGAGCACGTCGCTTACTTGTCTATCATCAGCGCTTATCGCTGTATTTGGCATATCATGGTCTGTATGCGAATCAAGCGCTTCATCTACCTCAGACGCCTGTGTATTGGTTGAGGGCGCTATTACCTCTTCTATGGTCGTCGTCTCATCGTTTTGGAGGGCTGTGCTTTCTGGGCTTTCGGTGACCGGCTGGCAAGCATTAAGAAAAAGTAGCGCTGCAACACTAATAGCTAGAGCAGAAAGAGGGTAACGATAACAAGCGGCCATAATATGTCCTTAACATAAATAAGCCAATCAATAGTCAAATAGAATAATAAATTGACAAACTAGATGGCTAAAACACAACAAATAATGAATATTAGCAGGTTAATCTTGCTAATTCGAGACGCTAACGTTTCAAATATCATCACCAAATTTGCTTTAATCTTTATTGAGTTACTTCATGATACCCAACTGCTGACAACGCTCTTTATTTAAGTGAATACGTACAAACTCACCAACACCCAAATCGCCCAATTCAAACCCAGCAACTGACCATCTGATTAAGCGCAGGCAAGGCAAACCGACATGTGCTGTCATACGACGTACTTGCCGATTTTTTCCTTCGTAGATGGTTAGCATCAGCCACGAGTCTGGCACGCTTTTACGTTCACGTATGGGCGGGTTACGCGGCCAAAGAGGCATCGGTAACTCATCTTCGTTTAGGTATTTGACGCTAGCAGGCAGCGTCTTACCGTCTTTTAAAACTACACCCTTTTCAAGTTGACGTAGTTGCTCAGGGGCTGGGTTACCCTCAACCTGTACTAGGTAAGTCTTGCCTTGTTTATGCCCTTTATTGGCCTTTGGTGGATGCGTGATGGCTTTGTTTATCCGTCCATCACTTGTCAAAATAAGTAACCCTTCTGACGTTGCATCCAAACGTCCAGCCACTCTCAAAGACTTATCAGTGAAAAATTCAGATAAAGTAGTATGGTCATTGTTACTATCGTCACGAAACTGACTTTGTACCCCGTAAGGTTTGTTAAATAAAATAAGGCTTGATGTCGACATAGGGTAAATACATCCAAACAAAAGAAGAAGTTAATAGGTTTGCTAACATAAAAAAGAGAAGTTGAATCACATATCATCGTCTGACATTTTGAAACCAAATCATCTGACAATAGATGTTAAAGTAGGCACTAGCATCTACTCATGCTGACCAAGAATAGTGATCGCTCATAAATATCCAAGCCAATAAGCATCTAACCATCTAACATTGTCAGATATAACAACAGCATTATTGAGTAGATAGTGTACTAAATAAACATCATGCTAAATAACCGCAATTATAAAACCATGATGGAATAAAGGTTTTTGTAGTACTGGTAATTGAAGTATCTATAGCAGAGCGCTAAGTATGCCTGCGAACCATAACATATAATCAAGGAGTTTTATTTATGTCTTATAGAAAGGTTATCGTACCAAGAGACGGTGAAAAAGTGACCGTCAATGCTGACTTATCGTTAAATGTTCCTAATAATCCCATTATTCCATTCGTTGAAGGTGATGGTATCGGTATAGATATCACACCTGTCATGATAAAAGTGGTCAATGCTGCTGTAGATAAAGCTTATCATGGCAAAAAATCAATCATCTGGATGGAGGCCTACCTTGGTGAAAAAGCTGCCAAAATTTATGAAGGTGACTACCTACCAAGCGAGACACTAGAGATATTAAAGGACTATGTTATCAGCATCAAAGGGCCGCTGACCACACCAGTTGGTGGCGGCTTTCGTTCACTAAATGTCGCAGTGCGTCAAGAGCTCGACTTGTATGTTTGTCAGCGTCCAGTACGTTGGTTTGAAGGTGTACCAAGCCCAGTCCAACATCCTGAACTGACCAATATGGTCATCTTCCGTGAAAACTCAGAAGACATCTACGCTGGTATCGAATGGAAAGCAGGCAGCGAGGATGCTAAAAAGGTCATCGATTTTTTACAAAATGAGATGGGTGTCGATAAAATACGCTTCCCCGAAAACTGCGGTATCGGTATAAAACCCGTATCAAAAGAAGGCACGCAGCGCCTAGTGCGCAAAGCCATCCAGCATGCTATCGATAATGACTTGCCAAATGTAACCTTAGTGCATAAAGGCAATATTATGAAGTTTACTGAAGGTGCATTTAAAGAATGGGGCTATGAGTTAGCTGCAGAGCGTTTTGGTGCTGAGTTGTTAGATGGTGGTCCTTGGATGACGATGCAGAACCCTAAAACAGGTAACGAGATTATCATTAAAGACGTCATCGCTGATGCGTTTTTGCAGCAGATACTAATGCGTCCTGCCGACTACTCTGTGGTTGCGACCCTAAACTTAAATGGGGACTACATCTCAGATGCATTGGCTGCAGAAGTTGGTGGTATTGGTATCGCACCAGGCGCGAACAAAGGTGGCGCTGTCTCTGTTTATGAGGCTACTCATGGTACGGCACCTAAGTATGCTGGTCAAAATACGGTAAATCCAGGATCGTTGATACTGTCTGCTGAGATGATGTTACGTGATATGGGCTGGGTTGAAGCAGCAGACCTGATTATTGAAGGTATAAAAGGCGCGATTGCGAATAAGACAGTGACTTATGATTTTGAGCGCTTGATGCCAAAGGCTACCTTACTTAGTACCTCGGAGTTCGGTACAGCAGTCATCAAGCATATGGATGTTTAATAAACTAATTAAGAAAAATGCTACAGACGCATAATCGACATTAAGCGAAAAAAACTATCTGCTCAATGTCGACCATGTATCTGTAATGCTTAGTAAAGAAGATAAACCTTAAAAGAAGAGCGTTTCTAAGTTGCATAATCCCTATTTTTGTACTTCTTACAGGCTTTAAAAGCTCAATTTGTCATAATATGGCTCTGCTTATCTACACTTCGATTTTAGTTAGCTGTCATTTGCCCCACGATGTTTACCGCTACCCTTCGCTGTCCATTGAACAACTGACATACTGGTTGAGGCCATTAAACCTAGTACTAAATAGCCGATCAATGCATGTAGGCTTGCTAATACTCGGGCGATTCCTTGCGGCCGAAAGTCACCATAGCCTGTAGAAGTAAAAGTAATGATCGAATAATAACAACACGCCCAAAAATCTTGCGTAATTGGATTACCATCGAGAGTGGTATCCATAATGCCAACCTCATAGTAAATTGCCGAAAATATGAGCAAAAATAAAAACACGTTAAGAGAGGTCATCCCAAGCTCTTTCCACAAGTTGCCATCATTTCCATAAATGCGCTGTAAAGTGCTAAACAGCGACCACATAAAAACCCCGCAAAACGGGAAGGCAAGACCAATGGTAAATATATCTCGCCAAATGTTGTCAGGTAAAAAGCGAGTTAGTGAGTACCATAGACCACCGACGAGGACAAAAATAAAAAGAATACCTCTAGCTGTTGTTATTTTTTTTGACATCATAGCGTTTTATCCACGTGTTCAATATGAAACTTATCAATAGTTTAAGAGAAGTTTTAACATTAATGGTTGTGTGGCAATGCGAAAAGGATTCTTTTGTAAAGTACGTTGTTATAGATCATCTATCTTGAATACTTTATACCCGTAAAAACACCCCAATGGTTAATCAACCATTGGGGTGCCTTGATTTAAAGCTCAGTTATGCAAGTAAAACTATAGTGAGGCTATAGTCTCATTGAACGTTTTACTTGGACGCATTGCTTGCTTAGCCAGCTCTTCGTCAGCAAAGTAGTAGCCATCGATATCTACAGATTTACCTTGAGCTTCATTAAACTCTTTAACGATAGTTTCTTCTTGGCTCTCAAGACTTTGAGCAAGTTTAGAGAATTTCTCTTTTAGCTCGCTGTCTTGTTCTTGTGCCGCAAGCTCTTCAGCCCAGTACATAGCCAGATAGAAGTGACTACCACGGTTATCTAACTCACCTGTTTTGCGTGATGGTGATTTGTCATTCAATAGCAGTTTTTCTGTCGCTTTATCAAGCGTATCTGCCAATACCTGTGCTTTAGCATTGTCATCGTTTTTGGCCAAATGCTCCAAAGATTCAGTCAAGGCTAAGAACTCACCCAAAGAATCCCAACGTAGATGGTTTTCTTCTACCAGCTGCTCGACATGCTTAGGTGCTGAACCACCTGCACCAGTTTCAAACAAACCGCCACCTTTCATTAAAGGTACAACTGAGAGCATTTTTGCGCTCGTACCCAATTCTAAGATAGGGAATAAGTCCGTGAGATAATCACGTAAGATATTACCAGTCGCAGAAATGGTATCAAGACCGCGAGCCACACGCTCTAGGGTATAGCGCATCGCACGAACTTGTGACATGATCTCAATGTGGAGACCATCAGTGTCATGATCTTTTAGGTAGGTTTTAACCTTTTTGATTAACTCATTTTCATGTGGACGATATGGGTCTAACCAAAAGATAACAGGTGTATTTGATTCACGTGCGCGGCGTACAGCAAGTTTTACCCAATCTTGGATCGGTAAATCTTTGGTTTGACACATGCGCCAGATATCACCCTTTTTGACGTCTTTTTCGAGCAATACTTCATCGGTGTCAACATCGACAATACGTGCCATACCGGTATCGCTAGATTCAAAAGTCTTATCATGCGAGCCATATTCTTCGGCTTTTTGTGCCATAAGACCTACGTTAGGCACAGTACCCATCGTAGTTGGATCAAAGTTGCCATGCCATTTGCAGAAATTAATCATTTCTTGATAAATACGGGCGAACGTAGACTCAGGCATAACGGCTTTACAGTCATATAATTTGCCATCGGCGCCCCACATTTTACCGCCATTACGAATCATAGCAGGCATAGAAGCATCTACGATAATGTCGCTTGGAGAATGGAAGTTGGTAATACCTTTTGCAGAGTCGACCATAGCCAGACGCGGGCGATGCTCTTGACAAGCATGTAGATCTTGCTCAATCTCTTCACGCTTTGATGCTGGTAATACTGAGATTTTGTCGTATAGATCAGCCATGCCGTTGTTGACGTTGATGCCTAACTCATCAAAACAAGCGCCATGTTTTTCGAACGCTTCTTTATAGTAGATTCTAACCGCATGACCAAAGACGATAGGGTGCGACACCTTCATCATGGTCGCTTTTACATGCAAGGAAAACAAAATACCTGCTTCGCGGCAGTCTTCCATCTCACGCTCATAAAATTCTAGCAAAGCGTCTTTACTCATAACCATCAAATCGATGACTTCTTTGTCTTGTAACGCAATCTCAGGCTTTAAGACCTTTTTGGTGCCATCATCGAGCAACAACTCCATACGGACGGTACGAGCTTTATCCAATGTTATAGACTGCTCACCATCATAAAAGTCACCGCCATGCATGTGTGATACGTGCGTGCTTGACCATTGCTTCCATTCACCCATAGAGTGTGGATGTTTGCGAGCATAGTTTTTGACGGCCTTTGGTGCACGGCGATCTGAGTTACCTTCACGTAATACAGGGTTTACCGCACTACCTAGCACTTTACCAAAACGCTTACGCAGCTCTTTTTCTTCATCAGTCTGTGGATCTTCTGGAAAATCAGGTATCGCATAACCTTTGCCTTGTAGCTCTTTAATCACAGCTTTGAGCTGTTGCACAGAAGCACTGATGTTAGGTAGTTTGATGATATTGGTGTCAGGTTCTTGCGTTAGACGACCAAGCTCAGCTAGATTGTCAGGAACGCGTTGTTCTTCATTTAAGTATTCAGGAAATTCAGCCAAGACTCGGGCGGCAACAGAGATATCACTGGTCTCAACAGCAATCCCTGCCGTCTGCGTAAAGGCTTCAACAATAGGTAAGAACGACAGAGTCGCCAGCGCTGGGGCTTCATCAGTTTTTGTATAAATAATTTTTGACATTTTAGTAAAGTAATCCTTTAGTCGGTAGTTAATAATAAGGCTCAAATATGATTATTAATGTCAAATCATACTAAGCGATAACGAACTATATGGCTATATCAAGTACATCATGCAGACCCAAAATTTGAGCCTGCTTCAAAATTTCTACTAATAACGTTCATCTACATTCGATAAAACAACATTTAAAAAGGTCGCTCTTAAGGAACCATTTCTAAACCATTTTTAAAAAGTTACTTTTTGCTTTCATTTAAATCATCTAATGATAGTTATCCAAAAGTAACTGATTGAGCGCATATTATAGCTAATCCACTACAAATTCGCTCAATGTCAATCTCATATAATGAACTAAGTGTACTGTTTTTGCTCATATCCTATGTATCTAAATTATATTAATCTAATAACAGCTTTATTCTACCAGTCATCGACACTGATATCATCTTTTCCATGCAATTATCATTTTTTTGCTGCTGTTATTTGGTTGCAGCTCCTTTATTATAATTTATAAAACTGATCAATAGCGTAAAAACCTGTGCTAGTGGGCTAATAGGACCATGGCCAAACGTTCAATGCGCCCTAATACGAGTATAAACATATAATATAACAAGTAACGTCATCTGCATCGTTGTAGATGACTTTTTTGTGCTTAACAAACAGATATATCAAAGATTTTAAACGTTATTGCTCACTTCAACCGTGTCTTTTGCAAATTGTGACAGCAAAAAAATTGACGTTTGATACGCTAAACCATAAAGAAAAAACAGTGTGAGAATTATGAATTTACAGTATGCACTACTTAAGGATACAAGCTGGCAGAGTCAAGTCAATTGGCAGTTGCCTGATACGCCTTTTATGTCATTTGCTTTTTGGCAAGCACTAATAGATACACAAGCGATTGGCGAGCGTGCAGGATGGCTGCCCATATTTGTCTTGGTTTATCGTACAGAGAGTATGGGTCACGAAGCGACAAATGACACCAACATAGAACCAGTAGATATCTCCCAAGCAGTCGCTGTCATGCCAGTATTTGTAAAAGACCACCATCGCGGTGAGTTTGTATTCGATCATGCGTGGGCGCAGGCTTATGCGCGCTATGGGCTTGATTATTATCCGCGTTTGGTGACAAGCTCTCCTTATACCCCAATTACGGGACAGCGCTTATGGTTGGCGGCTGGTGAAACGCTTGATGCCGATATCGTAAAAACAGCGATGGCAGGAGTAGATAATATTGCTCAGCAAGTAGGAGCATCAAGCTGGCATGGATTGTTTGTAACACCTACATTGGCTAAGCTGGCAACGTCACTGATGCCTGCGAATAACGTGAGTGATCCGGCACAAATAACTCATACGGACATAGAAGCTCTCACTGCAAACAATCCTATCCTTGAGCGCCAAGGTTGTCAGTTCCTATGGCAAAATATAGACTTAAAAGGCCATCAGCCTTTTACAGACTTCGATGCGTTTTTAATGACATTGACGGCCAAAAAACGTAAAAATATTCGTGCTGAGCGTAGAAAAGTCACTGCCCAAGGGATTCGTTGCGTTCGTAAATGCGGAGATGAGATTACTGAGGCGGATTGGAAGACGTTTTATCATTGCTACGTGATGACCTATGCGGTTCGCGGACAGCAACCATACTTAAAAGAAGCGTTCTTTATGGCATTGGCAAAAGAGATGCCTGAGCACTTATTTTTAGCGCAAGCTTATAATGAGAATGACGAGATTATTGCCAGTAGCTTGTTTTTATACGACACACCTCATAGCAAAAACGCGACTTTATATGGTCGTTATTGGGGCGCGCTTGGAGAGTATGACAGCTTGCATTTTGAGCTATGTTATTACCAAGGTATTGAGTTTGCCATTGAACAAGGTTTGACATATTTTGATCCCGGTACTCAAGGCGAGCACAAATTAATACGCGGCTTTGTTCCAACCAAAACACATTCGTTGCACCGTATTTATGATCCACGTTTTGTACCAGCGATTGCAGACTTTTGCGCAAAAGATCGACTACATATGGCACACTATCGCCAGCAAGCACACGATGCATTACCGTTCAATACTGATAATATGCCAGAGTTTACTGATCTTGATTAATAGAGTGATTATAAAGGTTTGAGAGTTGTGATTGCTAAGGTCAAGAATTACTAATCAATGAGGTTCTTTGTCGTTATTTTGGTCGAGCAAAGCTAAAGACAGCCTTTTCAGATATACATCACTATCTATAAAGTATTTAGTCGTTTTTAGCGCATGCCAAAATTTGGTAAAACACTTATTTTATTGGCTATTTATTTGTGTTATAAAACCATTTGATTTGCCCAGCTTAAGGTAGGGCTTTTTTGCGCTCATAACGTAAAGTTTCATGTTACACTTGGTTATAGCGATATCCTGAATGCAGGAGCACATCAAAACTATTGCTGATACCGAGATGCCGCCTCTAGGCTTCTTATCTCTACCAACTCCTTTCTAACAATAGTCAATATATAGGACATTTATATGTTTAAAGATATATCTATCAAGGATTTTGATCCAGAACTTTCAAAAGCCATGGAAGCTGAAAGTGTACGTCAAGAAAACCATATCGAGCTTATTGCTTCAGAAAACTATTGCTCGCAAGCTGTGATGGAAGCGCAAGGTACAGATCTAACCAATAAATATGCTGAAGGTTATCCAGGCAAGCGTTATTACGGTGGTTGTGAACATGTTGATGTCGTTGAACAGTTGGCTATTGATCGTGCAAAAGAATTGTTCGGTGCCGAGTATGTCAACGTACAGCCGCACTCAGGCAGCCAAGCAAACTCAGCAGTATTTTTAGCATTGCTTGAGCCTAATGACACAGTACTTGGCATGAGCCTAGACGCGGGTGGTCACTTGACGCATGGCGCGCATATCAACTTCTCAGGCCTTAACTATAATGCTGTGCAGTACGGATTGGTTGAGGGCACTGGCCTTATCGATTATGACGAAGTTGAGCGTTTGGCAAAAGAGCATAAGCCTAAAATGATTATTGCTGGTTTTTCAGCCTACTCACAGGTTGTAGATTGGCAGCGTTTCCGTGAAATCGCCGACGAAGTAGGCGCGTACTTACTGGTAGATATGGCGCACGTAGCAGGTCTTATCGCTGGTGGCGTTTACCCAAGTCCAGTACCATTCGCTGATGTGGTTACTACTACAACCCACAAAACCCTACGTGGCCCGCGCTCAGGTATGATTTTGGCTCGTGATGAGAAGCTGGCGAAAAAGCTTAATTCTGCCGTATTCCCAGGCAACCAAGGTGGCCCGCTCATGCATGTCATCGCAGCCAAAGCGGTTTGCTTTAAAGAGGCGCTAGAAGACAACTTCAAAACCTATCAACAGCAAGTCGTCAAAAACGCGCAAGCCATGGCTAAAGTCATCCAAGATCGTGGTTATGAAATCATCTCTGGTGGTACTGAAAACCATCTAATGCTGATAAGCTTGGTTAAGCAAGAAATGACGGGTAAAGAAGCGGACAAATGGCTTGGCGATGCGCATATCACTGTGAATAAAAACGCTGTACCAAATGATCCAAAATCTCCATTCGTCACATCTGGTATCCGCATCGGTACGCCAGCGATTACTACACGTGGCTTTAACGAAGCACAAGCTAGCGATTTGGCTGGCTGGATCTGCGACGTACTAGATAGCCGCGGTGATGAAAAAGTCTTGGCTGATGTACGTGACAAAGTAGAAGCCATCTGTAAAGAGCTACCAGTTTACGAAAAAAACCAGTAAGCCAGTTCTTTTAATTTTAGCTAGCGCTTATTTAGCGTTGAGTAAAATAAAAACCGCTCAGCTTAGGCTGGGCGGTTTTTTCTTGTTATAAAAAAGTCGGTATTTTTATGGTGAACTTCTCAGTCGAGTCTTTGGGTCATCGATGATTTGGTCATAGTGTTCAGAACTATAGTACACGGAGATTAGGCAGCCAACGTATCAGCCATACCAAACAGATTAACCACCAAGCTGGTTTAAGGCCAACGCCAGTATCAGGCCAACACTCGCACTGATACCTGCCCAGTGGTTGCCGCGTTTAAAGGCAGTGGGGAACACCTCAGTCGCTAAAGAGGCAATAACAGCGCCAGCAGCGAAACAATCGATAGCACTAATAATCTCTTCATCAACGCCCTTGAGCAGCACCTTACCTAAGATAGCAGCAAGCGATAACAAAACAGCAGCACCGATCCAAAGCATGAGCACTTTCTTGTTACTTTTGCCATTTTTGCGCATCTCTTTGGCACCGCCAGCCGCTTCTGGAAGGTTGGACAACAAGATAGAACCTGCTAATGCAGCGACTTGCATTACGTTGCCGCTTAAGAGTGATACGCCTAGCGCCAGATTTTCAGGCACCCCGTCAAGTGTGATGGCAGCCAATAGACCACCACCGCCCTCCGAGTTGAGTTTTTCATCAATCAAGTAGTCAATACCTGTAAATACGATGGCGCCTAGTAAAGTGAAAGCCGCTGTGATCCAAACTCCGCTATCAGTCACGGCTGGTTGTAATAGCTCGATGACCACTGATATCGTCAGTGCCCCACCTGCGACCGCCAGCAAGTTGCCTTCAAGCCAGCTAGGTAGTCGTCCATACAACCCCCAAAGCGCCCCGACGATAAGGGCGCCTGAGACGACAATGATTACTGCAAACACTAACATAATTTACCTCAATATTTTTATACACCATTGATAACGGCTTATGGTTTTGGTGTCATTAGAAGTTGCGTAACAAAACGCAAGATTTGTTCTTTAATCTATGTGATCAGTAAACACGCCAACCAAAAACCCCAACTAACCGAAGTGTAGTTGGGGCTTTAATTATTACTAAGACTGGTCTAAAAAGTCTTGTTTCTACATAAACGGTAAATTAATGAATATCTGCAATACCGTAGCGTTGACGATATCGACAAAGAATGCACCAACCATTGGCACAATTAAGAACGCCTTATACGAAGGCAAGTAGCGATCGGTGACTGCCTGCATATTTGCAATCGCAGTCGGCGTTGCCCCCATACCAAAACCACAATGGCCTGCTGACAAGACAGCGGCATCGTAGTTTTTGCCCATTATCTTAAAGGTTACTAGGTACACATAGATAATCATAACCACCGTTTGTACGATTAAGATAATCAGTACAGGTCCTGCCAAATCAGTCAGCTGCCATAGTTTTAGTGACAACAGTGCCATGGCCAAAAATAGGCTCAAAGAAGCATTACCTAACACATCAATGGCACGGTCAAACATCTCAAAGTTAAAAAATATCGTTAGTACGTTGCGAATAATCACACCGCCTGCCAACGCCCAAACGAAGGTAGGCAACTCAAACCAAGTATCGGCTGCCACCAACGTCATGGTCTCTGCAAACGCCAGTGCACCGGCGAACAGGGCTAAGGTTTCAATGGTAGAGGACGCAGTAATAAGACGAATGTGGTCAGGTTTTTCAAAGATTTCTTTGTCATTTAAAATGTCGTCTTCGTCGTGCTTGGTACTATATAGTGACTGTGCACCTGTTACCTTTTCGATGTCACTTGGGCTTTGATTGTAGGGAGTTGGCTCTATACCAAGCTTTTGGATCAATCGACGAGCCACAGGCCCACCGACTACGCCGCCTGCGACCAGACCATAAGTTGCAACAGCGATACCCAGAGTCGTTGCACCGACCACGCCATATTGCTCCTCTAAAGTTATGCCCCATGCGCCTGCTGTTCCGTGTCCACCAGTCAGCGCGATAGAACCCGTGACCAACCCAAGTAAAGGATCAAGTCCAAGAACGCTTGCCATCGCGACGCCAACGACATCCTGCAAGATAATAAAAACGGACACCACAATGGTGAAAATTAATAATGGCGTACCACCTGCTTTGAGCTTACTAAAATCAGCACTCAGACCGATGGAAGCAAAGAACATCAGCATGGTCGCTGTTTGCAATCCTTGATGAAAGTTAAAGCTAAATCCCCAAAATATATTTAATATATAAACAACGACTGCAGCCACCAAACCGCCTGCAACTGGTTCTGGAATATTAAAGTTTTCTAAAAACTTGATATTCTTAACCAAAAATCGCCCTAGCAGTAGTACTAAAGTGGCTAATATCAAGGTGTAATAGCCATTTAAAGTAATTTCCATAGATCAATCCTTTTTCTAAATATAAATTAACCCAAATTGGAGACAAAATTATATTTATCTCAAATTTAGGTTTTGTGATAATTAGCGACTAATCCTTGTCTCTTGTCGGCACAACCACCCAAAGTTGCGGCTTGCCGAAGTCCTTATAGGCATTTTCAACGATGCCTTTAAAAACGTTAAAGTCCTCAGTGTTTATGTTCTCTACCGCAGCCAAATTAAGCTCTAGATACTCAACTTCACTATCTGTCAAACAATCCCACGCACTATCCCAGTTATGAGCAAAGTAGCTAGGAAAATCGCATGCTTTGGCTAGGCTGGTCAAAAGGGTTTTTTTATCGAGCGCTTTACCGATTGGGATACTCACAGCTTCTTTAGGAATGCTGTCACTAAGTGCTGCACTGCTTTGATCAACAAAATAAATGGCTTGGCTCATATTAATTTACCTTAAGCTTTCGAAAGCTGTCGTAATGGTCAACGGTCAAGTAATAGACGGTAGGAGGGTTGCCACCAGTGACAATACGCCGCGCTCCTCGATGAGACACTCCAGGCGTAGGTACTGTGTACTCGCGGTAGTAGCCTTGGGACTCGGCAGGCAGTCTGCCTTCACGATTATAAAAGGTAGTACCGTCTTTATTCGGATATGGAAAAGGCCCACCTTGTTGAATCAGCGCAATGGTTTGATCTATCTGAGGGTCGCCAGTGATAGCGTTTGTCTGTGTCTCAACATAAGAAGAGGTTGATGTAACATTAGATGAATTATCACCGAGTAACGTAGGCTTTAATTCTGTATAGCCAAAGAATATGACGGCAATAAGAATAAGTACGCTAATAGCAGTCGATTTCCAGCTTTTATTGCTGTACCTCGGATATTGATTATTAGAGGTATGATAGCGGTTGCGGCTATTCACGCTACTTGGTCTGTGGCCGCCGTTCTGATTACTTTGGTTTAAATGTACTGACGTATGATTTGATTTTGTCGTACTCTGCTCGATACTCAACGAAGCATCAGTCACCTCAGTTGCTCGCAATTGATTTTTGTCGTTACGTTCCTATTAAAATAGACTCTTTGACCTACGGTGATCGGCTTTGACAACCTTACTTTACTGACGTGGAAGAAAACATCTTCATTTTGCTCATCAACGTCGATAAAGCCATAGCCTTTATCTGAGTTATAGTGCTTGATTTTGCCACTTTGCATAAGGCTACGTTCCTATACAGTGTTTTTGTTATGTTGCATCCTAATCTTTATGTTGGCTTCTACTGGGTAACCGAGTTTTTATGGTCCATTTACCATTAATAAAAAAACGCCAGCAATTAAGCTGACGTTTTTTGTGGATTATACTTGAGGTTACGCTATAAATGGTAGGTTAAGGGACAATAAGTTAACAAGAGACAACAAGTTAAGCACGCGTCTCGCCATGTCCATAGACAATCCACTTCTGTGAGGTTAGGCCTTCGAGTCCTACAGGGCCACGCGCGTGAATCTTGTCGGTTGAGATACCAATCTCTGCGCCCAAGCCATACTCAAAACCATCTGCGAAACGGCTAGAAGCGTTGATCATAACACTTGCTGAGTCCACTTCACGGATAAAGCGCTGCGACTTAGTATAGTTATCAGTAATGATGACATCGGTATGATGACTGCCATGGGTGTTGATATGTTCAATGGCTTCATCAATGCCTGCCACGATTTTAATCGCTAAGATAGGCGCTAGATATTCAGTATCCCAGTCCTCATCAGTTGCAGCCGATAGATGGCCCTCGAGCTTGGCGTTATCATTTAAGATAGCTTGCGCCTTATCATCGAGACGTAGTTGCATGGCGTCATCAGCTTGGATAATGGCTTCAGCAATCCGCGGTAATAGCTCATCTGCAACCGTGTCATCGAGCAATAACGTCTCCATAGTGTTGCACGTGCCATAGCGATGCGTTTTAGCATTGACGCTGACGTCGATAGCGATTTTTGGATCGGCATCGCTATCGATAAAGGTGTGGCAATTGCCATCTAAATGTTTGATCACCGGTACCTTGGCATCATTACTGATACGGGCAATCAAACCTTTGCCGCCACGCGGTACAATGACATCGACATATTCTGTCATGGTAATAAGCTCGCCCACTGCTGCGCGATCTGTGGTTTGTAGTACTTGCACGCTGTGCTCAGAGAGGCCAGCTTTTTTTAGGCCCTGATGAATACATTTCGCGATTGCTTGGTTGGATTCAAATGCTTCTGAGCCGCCGCGTAGAATGATGGCGTTACCTGATTTTAGGGCTAAAGAAGCAGCTTCTAAAGTGACGTTTGGACGCGACTCATAAATCATGCCAACGACGCCAAGAGGCACGCGCATTTTACCTAGGTGAATACCAGATGGACGATAGGTCATGTCTGTGACTTCACCGATAGGATCAGGCAGTGCGGCGACATCTTTTAGGCCTTGGAGCATGCCCTCGAACCGGTCTTCATTTAGCTCTAGACGGTCTAGAAGCGCTGTTTCAAGATCGTTTTTTTGACCTTTATCCATATCGATTTTGTTAGCAGATAAGATATCTTGTTTTGCATCAACTAATACATCATGAATCGCTAACAATGCGGAGTTTTTATCGCCAGTATTAGCAGCGGCAAGCGTACGCGACGCTGCACGGGCTTGTTTGCCGACTTGTTGCATATAAGTTGCGACGTCTGCGGTATTTGATTGACTCATAGAAGATTTCCTTGTGTCTGTGGATGAGAGTTTTTCGTTAGTAATGGGGTGTCGTTGACAGAATTTACGTTTTATCGGCCTCACAGCGTTATGCTATTTAACATAGAGGAGTTACGGTCGATAGTAAAGATGAATTTGTGAACAGTACCTGCCTTTACTCAGCAATTATTGTTACTTATGCTGACTTTGTCAGTTTTTATAAACATAAGATTTAATTCAAGATATTGTCTATTTGTAAGACTGTTAACTCAAAACAATAATACAAAAAACTTAATACGTACGTGGTTACGCACTTTTAACATAACTGCGCTGTAACTACTAAGGTAGTGACAAGCGGTTATCAGTATAGTTGAGTACTAAATCATCAAGCATTCACTAGACTCAATATCCATTGAGCGTGTTTAGAAAAATTTTGAATCCTACCAGTGCCAAAGAGCCACGGAGAATTAAAATGAAGACCATGAAAAAAACCAATACAATAGAGACAATGCTGCATAAACCAATGCTCAAAAAGTGGTTGTACGCTTCGCTAGCAGCATCTGCTTTAGCCTTAGGCGCTTGCGCGGACAACGAGACGCCGGTGAGTGAAGATGAGACAGCCATGGATGCTCAAGCAGAAGTGGAGCAGGGTGTCACCAATGTAGACGATGACACAGCCATAGCCACCAGTGAAAATACGGCATACGCTTCAGATGATATGCCTAGCGACGCTGATAGTGATATGATGAACAATGACGTTGCCATCGCGACAGCTGATGAGTCTGAAGTAGCTGACGAATCTGAAATACTAGACGGTAGCGAATCAGAAGAACACGTCTCAACCTACTAATTTTAACCTATTAAGTTATGAGCAATAAGCTTATAGACTGTCTATTACTTAAGCTAATAATTAAACAGACTTTTACTACCTTTGTATAAAAAAGCTAATAATATATGTGAGCTCAGATATGCCAATGCTATCTGAGCTATTTTTATGGGTAAAGAAGCAAGATGTATCAAGCATAAAAAACAGATAGAAAGTTTGCCTTTTGGTCCTGTTTTAAGCGACAATGTGGCGCAATAGCACTATAAAACTTATTAGTATCATTTTAAGTTATTATGACGCTTCTCTCTTTATTTATTTTTATTGGAAATCTGCTAACCCATGCTTGAGACTGCCGCAAACTCGACTCGCCCTATTGCCTTAGAGTTACAAGATCTTCATAAAAGCTTTGGCTCATTGGCTGTGCTCAAAGGTGTATCGTTGACTGCCTACGATGGTGATGTCATCTCTATCTTAGGATCTTCTGGCTCTGGTAAATCGACTTTACTACGATGTATTAATCTACTCGAAAAGCCCACGCAAGGACATATTAGTGTTGGCAATGAAGAGCTCATGCTAAAGCCAACCAAGTCCGGCGAAATGCAGGCAGCAGACAATAAGCAGCTTGATAGCTTACGAGCCCGTGTGGGTTTTGTCTTTCAAAACTTTAATTTGTGGCCGCACAAGACCATTCTTCAAAACATCATTGAAGGGCCAACGCAAGTATTAAAAGTTAAAAAACAGCAAGCCATCAGTGATGCAGAGAAACTGCTAGATAAAGTTGGTTTGCTTGATAAAAAAGATGCTTATCCTGCCAACTTATCAGGCGGTCAGCGTCAACGTGTTGCTATCGCTCGTGCACTTGCGATGCAGCCGCGCGTATTATTATTTGATGAGCCAACTTCTGCGCTTGATCCCGAGCTGGTCAATGAAGTGCTGACCGTAATGCGAGACTTGGCAGAGGAGGGACGTACGATGTTAATTGTCACTCATGAAATGCGCTTTGCTCGTGAAGTCTCAAACAAAGTAGTGTTTTTACATCAAGGTGTGATTGAAGAGATAGGCACACCTGAGCAGGTATTTGATAATCCCACCTCAGAGCGAGTCAAAGAATTTATGGCATCGCACAATCAAAATTAATTATTAAAAATACCCATCATCTATTATCCATCGCGCTATTTTTTAACCTTATGTCTTAACTTTTCAGACAATCAATCGCATTACCACTATCTGACAGTGTCAAACTAACAACGTCAGATAGTGACGGTGTCAAACGATCATCAACCATGACTTTTATCCTCATTTGACGCTTTATTACTCGATAATGACAGTCAATATGCAAAACGTTTGTTTTTGATATTTGAGTGAGGTATTATCGAGTTGTCTATAAAATGTCAATACCTGTTATTGTATTTATATCTGGCAAGGATGTCAGACGTTAAAACAACACAAATCTTTATCAAAAATTTATTAAAAAATGAGGAACGTATGATGTCGAACTCTCGCCTATTGTGGTCGTCGATGACCATCACCGCGGCCATTGCGCTTAGTGCTTGTAGCCAACCTGCTAATGAAGCCGCTGATACTAGCGCTGATGCACCTGCGGCAGACGCGGCTGGTAAGACTATTCGTATCGCGACTGAGGGCGCTTACCCTCCTTTTAACTATACCAACGCTGATGGCAGTTTGGCAGGCTTTGATGTCGATGTGGCCAATGCTTTGTGTGAGCAGATGCAGGCCAACTGTGAGATCGTCGCTCAAGACTGGGACGGTATCATTCCAGGTCTATTGGCGCAAAAATACGATGCTGTGGTCGCAGGTATGTCAATTACTCCTGAGCGTCAAGAAAAGGTCGATTTCACTGAGCCTTACTTTGCTAATACCATGGTATGGCTAACTGATACTAATGGCAGTTTTGATCCGACGGCAATAGAAAACCTGACATTAGGTGGTCAACGCTCAACGACTCCAGGCGCTTATCTACAAGATAATTATGAAGGTAAGGACGGTAATACAGTTCAGTTATACGATAATTATGATAATGCCTACTTAGACCTAAAATCTGGTCGTAGCGATGCGGTATTGGCCGAAAAAGTATCGGCCAAATCGTGGTTGGCAGATAACCCTGAAGGCTTTGGTATTGTTGGTGATGAAATAGATAATGACGACAACATTGCTATCGCTGTACGTAAAAATGACTCTCTTAAAGATGACTTTAATAAGGCGTTAAGTGAGATCCGCAGCAACGGTGAGCTTGCTCGTCTTGAACAAGAAAACTTTGGTCAATAACATTCTGTTTTAGAAATAAGAGAGTAGCAATTATGACAACATCTATGACATCATCAATCGTAAGTAAAGCCAAATGGTTGGCACCGCTTAGCGCTGCTATGCTGATGCTGGCTGGCTGTAACAACAGTACTGCACCAGAAGAGAATGCCGCATCAGATACTACAGCTTCTGATACGCCTATTAATGTAAAAATCGCCACCGAATCAAGTTATAAGCCGTTTAGTTACACAGATGCTGATGGCAAACTTATCGGTTATGAGATTGAACTGGTCGATGCGCTATGTGCGCAGATGCAAGCTGAGTGTGAGGTTATCTCTCAAGATTGGGATGGTCTTATTCCTGGGCTCAATGCACAAAAATTCGATGCGATTATCGCTGGTATGTCGATCACGCCTGAGCGTAAAGAAGTAGTAGATTTTACGGATCCATACTTTCATACTGGTATTATCTTGATCGGTAAAAAGGGCGACGATATCAGCGTTGCTGATCTAAAAGGGCAGCCTGTAGCTTCTCAGCGCTCAACGGTCTCATCACAGTACTTACAAGACGAATATCCAGAGGCTGACATCAAGCTTTATGATACTCAAGACAACGCTTATCTAGATCTGACATCAGGTCGCGTACGTGCCATGATGTCAGATAAAGTGACTGGCATTGATTGGTTAAAGACTGAAGCTGGTCAAGACTATGAAGTTAAAGGTCAAGAGATTAGTACTGAAGAAGATGCAATGGGTATTGCCTTTCGTAAAGGTGATCCTTTAGTTGCCAAATTCAATGAAGCTTTGGCTGAGCTAAAATCTAATGGTGTCTATGATCAGATTACTGGTAGCTACTTTGGTACCAGCACGACCGCTGCTGCTCAACAAGCGACAGCAACTGATGGTGTCGAAAAGGTAGTCGTCGTGGACGAAGGGAATGTCGATGCCAATGCTATGATTGCTGAAGAAGAGCAAGCAGAAGCAGCGACTAACTAATAGCGCACTTAATGAGTAAAAACCTGAGCTGTTTGTCTTTAGTAAATATCAAGGATGATTATGAGCAACCATTTTGTCCCCGCTATCGTAATGGCGAATGTGTCTGTCATTAAATCGATTAAAGTGAAACGTTTGTCGACCCCTCTGCTGACTATGGCTGCTGCCTTTACGTTAGTTGGTTGTAGCAATAGCCAAGACAGTGCTGATGACGTTGATGCAACAGCTGCTGAGACAACATCAGCTTCCGAGTCAGGTGAGGTGTTACGTATTGGTACCGAAGGCGCTTATGCACCTTTTAACTATACCAATGCAGATGGGACACTCGGCGGCTTCGATGTCGATATGGCCAATGCTATCTGTGCTGATATGCAAGTCACATGTGAGATTACGGCGCAAGATTGGGATGGTATCATTCCTGGTCTAAAGGCTGGCAAGTATGATGCGATTGTAGCCGCGATGTCTATAACGCCAGAGCGCGCACAACAAGTCAGCTTTACTGATCCCTATTTTAGCAATACCTTGGTATTTTTGGCCAAAAAAGACAGTAGCTTTGATCCAAGTCAAAGTAGTGATATCAATGCTCACTCTATTGCCGCCCAGCGCTCAACCATTTCTTCACAGTGGTTAGAGGATGCTTATCCAAAAGCCAATATGAAGTTATATGATACTTTGAGCAATGCGTTTTTGGACTTAGGGTCAGGCCGCGTTGATGCAATGATCTCCGATAAGCTGCCGGCGCTAGAGTGGTTAAGCTCGCCATCAGGTAGCGGATATGTGATCAAAGGTGATGAGATCGATATCGATGATAACTTTGCAATCGCTGTGCGTCCTGGCGATGATTTGCAAGCAAAAATTAATCAATCATTGGCGAATCTAAAAGCTGATGGTACTTATGATAAGCTTAATCAAAAGTACTTTGCTATGCCAGCGGCTGAGACTGTTACTGATAATGAGGTTACGTCAACTGTGGTAATCGATGAACCTATCGCAGATACTGCTGCTCAATAGAGGTGTCTTGCTCTAATGATTTATAAGCCAACCTCAAAATACTTATCTTATTAGTCAAAAGGATATTGCCAAACTGGTGATATCCTTTTTTATTTTGTCGATAGTGTTTTATCGTGATGTGTACATAAGCACCTGCTAGGTATCAGAGATAACTGTAAACTGACTGTACAGTCTTGCCAAATTTATCCTAGTAGTCGGGGTTTTGACAGTAGGAATGTTCATTTATAGACAGGTTTTGCTTATGAGCAGTAACATAGAGCTTGCCGATTATGATAAAATCACGGCGCATTTCTACCGAGTCAATCAATCATCGTCTGTGCGCAAGTTTAAATGTGTTGTTGCTCTAGAAAATATAAGACGATTGGTACTGATTCTTTTAACTAACATTCTGCTAACTTGCTAATATAAAGAGACTGAGTGGACAACTGTGTTTGACTTACAAGGATTTGGCGCGCTCTTACTGAGCGGCGCAACCGTCACTATCAAGCTTGCCTTGACCAGCTTAGCTATAGGCATGGTCCTCGGGCTTCTGGGTGCGACTGCTAAGCTGTCCAAGATTTGGATACTACGTAAAATTGCGACTGTCTATACAGCCACGATGCGCGGTATTCCTGAGCTACTATTGGTGCTGTTTATATATTATGGCGGCTCTATACTGCTGATGAGTGTACTCAAAAAGTTTGGTTATAACGACTATATTGAGATCAGTGCGTTTTGGGGCGGGGTCATGGCCTTATCTATTGCTTTTGGTGCTTATGCGACCGAAATTTTACGGATGTCTATTCAGGAGATTCCAGTAGGTCAGAGTGAGGCGGCCCAAGCAGTTGGGATGCGCCCTTTTCAGACGTTTTATCGGATTACCTTACCGCAAGTATGGCAAATTGCCTTACCGGGTTTGGGTAACTTATTTTTGGTACTGCTCAAAGATACTGCTTTGGTATCAGTCATTGGTCTTAAAGATATTATGTATCAGTCATCCCGCGCCGCTCAGTCAACTCAGCAGCCTTTTACGTTTTATATGGCAGCAGCGATAATTTATTTAGGGCTGACGATGCTCATCACAGGCTTTATGATGTGGCTTGAATGGCGTGCCAACCCAGCAGCACGCTATGCCAAAAAGCTTAGCCGTCAATCGACCACAGGGTAGAGGAGAGATACTCATGGATTGGAATTGGCAGGTTATTTTTGAACATATCCCAGATCTATTGGGCGGTGCGGTATTAACTGTACAACTGGTCGTGATTTCGGGCATCATTGGACTGTTTTTAGGTTTGATTTTAGCATTATTAAGGCTATCCAAAAGTTGGATGGTGCAGATCATACCTTTTTTGTATATTTTCTTTTTTCGTGGTACGCCGCTGCTGGTACAGATATTCTTGATTTACTATGGTCTTGGCCAGTTCGAATCCATACGTGATTCATTCTTGTGGGAGCCAGTACTTAGCCAAGCTTATTGGTGTGCCATCATTGCCTTTACGATGAATACGAGTGCATATCTTGCCGAGATTATTCGTGGAGCCATTCAAGCTATTCCAGTTGGCGAGCTTGAAGCTGCGGATGCGATTGGTATGTCGAGATGGCAAAAGCTCACTCGTATTACTTTGCCGCGAGCATTTGGTATTGTGATTCCAGCGTATAGTAATGAAGTGATTTTTATGCTTAAAGGTAGTGCCTTAGCATCAACGATTGCGCTGATGGATATCACTGGGGTAGCCCGTACTATCAGTGCCCGTACTTATACTTTGATGGAATTATTCTTCGCTGCAGGTGTCGTCTACTTACTATTATCATGGGTGATTTTATTCGTTTTTGGCAGGTTTGAAAAACGCATGAATCGTCACACCAGCTACGTACCACCAGATGTCGTGACACGCACTATCTCATGATGCAAAACCATGTTTCTATTACGTAGATGATTACACATTACGATAGAGCGATTGATTAACCACTATTAAAAGATAATAATAAAAAATAGTGAGGAAAGCTGCTTGGTAAATAATCGTACGACTTCCTTTTATAGTGAGAACGCATCATGACTGAATCCCCCCATGTTTCTTTGATTAATGACATCGTTAGAGAAGATAATGAGTTTAGTCTAGACGATGATACCAGCGCTAATAACAAGCGCAATTTGATAGGTAAAGTCGTCTGTGTCGGTCGTAATTACGCCGCCCACGCCACTGAGCTTGGCAATGCTGTTCCAACGCGTCCACTACTATTTATCAAGCCTGCTTCAAGTATCATCTCTTTATCAGACGCTATTCCTAGTAGTATCCGTGATGTGCCCCGCGAAAAAGTATATCCAGTACATTATGAAGCGGAGTTCTGTATTCGTTTGGGTCAGGATTTGAAGTCAGCTTCGTTAGAAGAGGTTGTCAGTACTACTGGTTTAATTGAAGCAGTCACGCTAGGGCTAGATTTGACCTTGCGAGACTTACAAAGTGAGCTCAAAGAACAAGGCCATCCATGGGAGCGTGCAAAGTGCTTTGATGGCGCATGTGTGCTCGCTGACTGGGTCGATCCGCTGACATTTGGCGACTGTAGCGATGTGCATTACCAGCTTTATATTAATGATGAGCTTAAGCAAGATGGTAAAAGCGCGCTGATGTTATTCCCCGTTTATGAGTTACTTGCCGAGATTAGCCATGCTTTTAGTTTGCAGGCAGGTGATGTGATTATGACTGGCACGCCAAGTGGGGTTGGTATACTGCATGCAGGCGATGATTTAAAGTTGGTATTGGGCGCGCACGAGTGGCAGGCGCGAGTGCAATAGCGTTACTTTAAATATAAGCTTAAATAAAAATTTGATGTCTGAAAATACAAAATCCTGAGCCAATGCTTGGGATTTTTTGTTTAAATAAAGCCTGTTATTTAAATGTCATCGTATCGTCATGAAAGTTCAATAGACTCAAGCGTAATCCGCATTTTCGTAGTGTTAATTATAAAGCTGCGACTGATCCCATTTATGCTAATCCAGCCTAACAGCAAGGTGACTGACAATGACATTACTAAATGATAAGCAAAATCTTGCCCACGAAGTTGTTGAAGATTCCAATCCTACTCATAATACTGACTTTCAAAGCATTATCAATCGTCGTCTTAACCGCCGTAGTATTCTAAAAGGTGGTACAGGATTGACAGCTGCTGCTTTTTTTGGCGCACTTCCTTTAGTCGGATGTGCTGACGATGATGAGAGTAGTATTGGAAGACCGATTGTCAATAATAATAATGCTGCTATCCCTGCGCAAGGTGACTTAAAGCGTCCTGATACTTTAAAGTTTAAAGCAGTCGCACACTCCACTGCCGAAACAATGAGCGTGGCAGAAGGTTATAAGGCCGAAATTATTTTACCACTGGGCACGCCATTAATTTCTGGCATTGATGATTGGAAAGACAATCGTGAGCAGTCCGCTGAGTCGTTTGATTGGCGCATGGGTGATAACCATGATGGCATGTGGTTCTTTGGCAAAAAGGGTCATGGATACGATGCCAAAGCATCAGAGAATGGTCTGCTAGTCATGAATCATGAGTACGTGAATAGTGAGGAGCTAAGCCCGTTTGGCTACCATGTAATCCAAGATAATAATGCTGCAGCTATATTCAAAAATCGCCGTCTCGCCAGTGATGTGCGCCGTGAAGCCAATTGTCATGGCGTGGCGGTAGTTGAGATGACTCGCCGTGCTGATGGCATAGGATATGAGATGGTGCTCAATTCAAAATACAATCGCCGCATTACTAGTAGTACTCAATCGCAGTTAGCGGGGCCGGTTGCTGGCTCCGATTTGGTCAAGACCAAGTTTGATCCGACAGGCTTTCAGACTCGTGGAATCAATAATAATTGCGGTGCAGGGCTATCGCCTTGGGGTACGTATTTGACGACAGAAGAAAACTTCTTAGGCGTCTTTGCCCGTGGTCAAGATGCCAGTCGATTAACTGCCGCGCAGAATTATGGTCGTAAGCGTTATGGTGCAACAGAAAATTTTGCCAGCTCAGGGTATTTATGGCATACCCCAGAAGCCAAAGACGCCAAAATCTCTGATGAATTTTCCCGCTGGGACATGACAGCTGTCGGTGCAACAGCGACTGACGATTATCGCAATGGTTTTAACACCTTCGGTTATATCACTGAAATTGACCCTTTTGACCAACATTCTATGCCACAAAAACGTACAGCATTAGGACGTTTTGCTCACGAAAACTGCGCCTATGCACCTGTTGAGCAAGGCAAACCAGTGGTTTTTTATATGGGTGATGATGCTCGCGGTGAATATATTTATAAGTTTGTCTCTAAAGCTCTGTGGTCAAATACAGATATAGGGGCGGGCCTAAAAGCTGGTGATAAGTATATGAATGAGGGCACGCTATACGTTGCAACCTTCCATGACGATGGGAGCGGTGAGTGGCAGCCGTTAGTCCATGGTCAAAACGGACTAGATGCCACTAATAGCGTGCTGCCTTTTAATGGACAAGATGATGTTTTAGTGTTTGCGCGTGCTGCTGCTGATACGTTAGGTGCAACCAAGATGGATCGTCCTGAATGGGTGTCCGTCAGTCCTATTACAGGTGAAGTTTATGTAACTTTGACCAATAATAAATATCGCGGTGAACGTGATGACCAACCAGTGTCTGCAACCAACCCGCGCAGTTATCAGGCTCGTGGTAAAGCGCGTGGCAATGACAATGGTCATATTATTCGCTGGGCAGAAGCAGGAGGGGATCATGCGGCAATGAGCTTTGAGTGGGATATTTATCTATTTGCCGCGCCGAGTGCTTTGTCAGCAGAGAACTTATCGCAATTAAATGATAATAACGATTTTTCTTCGCCAGATGGTTTGTACTTTGACCCACGTGGGGTATTGTGGATTCAGACTGATGACAGCGCTTATACCGATACCAGCAGTTGCATGTTGCTCGCAGCACTACCAGGCAATGTCAGCGATGGTACGCTCAAAACCACCTCGGCAGGACAGCAAACACGTGTCGGTATGAGAGCAAATAATGACAATATCAAACGTTTTTTTGTCGGTCCTGAAGGCTGTGAGGTAACGGGTATTACCCTAACACCAGATTTCAAAACGTTATTCATTAACATTCAGCATCCTGGTAATACGTGGGGTGCAGTCGCAGGCGGCAGTATACCGCGCTCAGCTACGGTCATGATTACTCGTGAGGACGGAGATATGATACTGGCAGAGTCGTTTGCAACGGATGTGAGAACGACATAGTGATTAAGTAGTTAATATTTATTAAACAGCTAACATCTAAAAAATCCCAAGCCAAAACTTGGGATTTTTTATTGAAGATGAGCATAGTAAGCTTATGTGACAGTATAAAGGTTTCGTTTATCTGACATAGCAGATAATATGAGTGGGTATTCTGGCCGCTAAATACGTTAAAACTATGAACAATCTAGATTCTATCGACTCGATTCACAATTTATTTGCCAAAAACAAGCTTGAGTCTAATGTAAGCTCTGGCTCTGACGTTAACACAAGGTTCCAAGGTGATCTGTATGAGGAGCTGGCAAAGCTTGAATATATCTATATCGATGATGCAATAGAATTACAGGCAAATGACGATAAGACCCTCACTTCACCTAAGCCCATATCTTTAAGCGATTTTTTTGAGGGGTTAGCGCAGCTTGCGACGATGGGAGTGGTTGAAGTAACGGATATCGTAGAAGCCATCCACCGTGAGATTGTTTTACGTCCTTTGGGGCGTTTTAATGAAGGCAATGTCAGTAAATGGCAACGTGGTCTCACAGGGCGGATATATGGTGCAGTACGTCAAGTGGCGTTGTTAGTAGGTAATAATCTAGCATTGGCACTGCGATTGTATAAAAACGTAATCAGTCAAAAAGATGCTCGTCCGCTACCAGAATCTTTTAAGCAGCTTATTAACGTCCTAAATGGTGTGATGGGCGATCATCTCGTTAATCATAATAATCCCCTTGCCATTCCAATGACACTATGCGACAGCGTCTCACGTCCAATAGGGGAACAGCTACAAAACAAAGAGATATCAGGGCGCGTTATTATCTTATGCCACGGTCTTTGTATGAGCCATCTAAGTTGGCAACCAACTGCCCATAATAGTCTTGGCGCACGTATTAGCCACAGTCTGCCAGAATCTACCATTCTATACCTTGATTACAATACCGGACGGCGCATCTCACTTAGTGGTCGCAACTTGTCCAAAGTGCTACAAGAGCTAATAAATAACAATCCAAGCATCAATCAGATAGACTTGGTTGGGCATAGCATGGGCGGATTGGTCGCTCGTAGTGCGTTGTTTTATGGTAAGCAACAAGGTTTTGAGTGGGTGAAGCGAGTTGGTAATTTGATTACTCTTGGCTCACCGCACCATGGTGCAAGCCTAGAACGTATTGGCTACTTTGTGCAAGATATGATTGCCAAGCTGCCTTTTGCAGGATCACTTGCGAAACTTGGCGATTTACGTAGTACAGGCATCATCGATTTGCGTCATGGTAGTATTCGTGACGATGACTGGATGTCTTTAGAAGGCCGCAGTGTACTGCCGCAAGAGTTTCTTCATCCTGCGCGTTTGCCGCTGCATGTGAATACTTATTTTGTCGCAGCCACGCTGGTTGAGGCTCATTATGACTCTAAAGCGACAAGCTTATTAGGTGATAGTTTGGTGACGATAGAATCCGCGTTAGGAGAGCATGATGGTGAGCATGCTTTGTCAGTCCCTGAAGGGCACAAGGCCATTTTTTATGGCGTAAGTCACTACAATTTACTTTATAACGACAGGGTACACAAACAGGTTGTCGCATGGTTGTTGGATAATGGCCAGAGTAGCGCCAATCAAGAAGGAGATATATTTGGCAATTGCATACATTCTTATCCCGAAAACATCGAAGTGAGAGTTTAGGTTTTTAGTCTTTTAGGTATGTAGCCTCACTTTATTATTTAGATTCATCTAGTAAAACAAAACCCCCGAGCATCACACTCGGAGGTTCTTATCATCGCTACAAATAAAAAATCAAGCTAATGACAACTACTCAGCAAATATCGCTACCACATCGTCTTTGTCAAATTTATAGACTTCACCGCAAAATCCACAATCCATCTCAAAAGTACCGCCTTGCTCCTCGATGATATCTAGAGCTTCTGCCTCACCGATTTGCTCAATCGCCATCTCTGATTTTTCACGCGAACAAGTGCAGCCAAAAGTCAGCTCGACAGGGTCAGGCACGACGACGTTTTCTTCATTATATAAGCGATATAAGATTTCGTTGGTATCAAGTGTGGTCAGCTCTTCAGCTTTGACTGTATGAGTCAAAACGCTTAAACGCGTCCATAAGTCATCATCGATACCCGCATCTTTGTTTTGCTCTACTTCATGGGTTTCTTCAGCAGTACGTGGCAGCATTTGTACCAATATGCCACCTGCTTGCAAACCGTCAGATGCCAAATTAATCAGCGTAGGAATTTGTGCAGATTGCTTTTGATAATGTGCCAAGCAGTCAGCCAAATTGTCATGGCTACGCTCGACGATACCTTGATATGCCTCACCGCCATCCGGCTGGATATTAATAAATAATACACCTTGACCCATCGCGCCAAGTTCAGCGAAGGCTTCATTAGCATGGGTCATATTTTCCCACGCTTGCACTTGCTCATCGGTATCAGCTTTCCAGCTAGCAAGCGCGCGAATGATACCGTTTTGATCACATTCAGCCATTGCCCAATTTAGCAAGCTGTCACTGTCTGATGACTGTAATTGGATAGACAAGCGGCCGTCTATTTTAACAGTACCGATAAGTAAACTGGCCGCCGTCAGCATTTCGCCTAGCAAGCGTTTAATGGCTTCAGGGTAGGGCTTTTGAGCGATAGTACTGGCATAACTACGTGATAGACGGACGACGTCACCACGTACAGGTGAATCTTGAATAAAAAAGCGCTGACGTACATCATTACTGGTAGAAGCCATGTCAGCTGTCGTTACTTGAGTGTTGTGATTGGTTTGAGTCATAAGTCGTTAGTATAGTTAAGAAGTTGCTAACTTTATGGGGATTATTGATGAATTATCAACGATGACAAAGCAGTAACACACTCTTCAAGCTTTACCATTAATGGTCGCTCAAGTCTTTAGACGTCGTTTTTTATGCGGTAAGAGGGAGTATAAGCGTATATGAAATATTATGAATATACGTAAGAAAAATTACCAACCTAGCTAAAAGTGTTGTACAGTAACATTAAGTTGCTCTATGATAACTGAAAGTAACAGCAAGGATGCTGGACAGTAGTATAGAAAACGTCCAGAGTTTTCACTGATTTGTACTAATCTGATAAAAGGATGTATCTTATGGCTTACTCGCTCTCAAAACCTCTAACGCTAGCTGCGGTTATGGCGCTTGGCTTAGCTGGCTGTAATAATAGTAATCAAACCACCAGCGAAGCTCCAGCAGATGATACTGCAACGACAGAGACTACGGCGAACTCTAATGGTACCCTACAAAAAATAAAAGATTCGGGCACTATTGTCGTCGGTTATCGTGACTCCTCAATTCCGTTTTCTTATATCGCCGATGATCCTAATCAGCCAATGGGCTATGCACACGATCTAGAGATGAAAGTCGTCGAAGCAGTTAAGCAAAAGCTCAACATGCCAGATCTAAACGTCCGTTACAATCTCATTACCTCGCAAACTCGTATTCCACTGGTACAAAACGGTACGGTAGATTTTGAATGTGGCTCAACGACCAACAATGAAGAGCGCCAAAAACAAGTTGCTTTTTCTAATGGCTTTTTTGAGATTGGTACGCGCTTGTTGACCAAAACTGACTCTGGCATTCAAGACTTTGAAGACTTAAAAGGCAAAACCTTAGTTACTACGGCAGGCACAACTTCAGAGCGTTACATTCGTCAATACAATGATGAAAACAATATGGACACCAATATCATCTCTGCAAAGGACCATGGCGAAGGTTTCTTGATGCTAGAGAATGGCCGTGCCGATGCCTTTATGATGGATGATGTACTGCTCGCCGGCGAGAAAGCCAAGGCCAAAAACCCTGATGAATGGGTTATCGTTGGTGAACCGCAATCGTTTGAAATCTATGGCTGTATGATGCGTAAAGACGACCCTGAGTTTAAAGCGGTGGTCGATGAGGCGCTTGCCAATACCTTTAGCTCAGGTGAGATTAACAACATCTATGATAAGTGGTTCTTAAACCCTATTCCACCAAAAAACGTCAATTTAAACTTTGAGATGTCAGACAACTTAAAAGCTTTAATTGCCAATCCACATGATAGTGCCCAGCCAAAAGACGCTGCACAATAAGACATTTGTCCCTCACTATAGCCGACTCATACGCCTAAGAGATTATTCGAGATAAACCTGGCGTATGAGTCTATCTTCCGCTGCTCGGAGAGACAAAAATGAATTATAGCTGGAACTGGGGTGTGCTCTTTGAGCAGACTGGTATCGGTAATGAGCTGTACTTACATTGGATGATCACCGGTCTTGGCTGGTTGTTACTAATTGGTAGTATCGCATGGGCGATAGCCATGGTTATTGGTACCATCTTCGGTATCATGCGCACCTTGCCAAGTAAGACTGCGCGCAGTATTGGCACCGCCTATGTCACTTTTTTTCGTAATATCCCTTTATTGGTTCAATTATTCTTTTGGTTTTATGTCGCCCCTGGCTGGCTGACACCGACCTTACAAGAATGGTGGTATAAGGACTTGTCTCCGAATACTTCAGCCATGCTCTCAGCAAGTATCGGCCTTGGCTTATTTACCGCTGCGCGTATCGTTGAGCAAGTACGTACAGGTATCGAGTCATTACCACAAGGTCAGATCAATGCAGCTTACGCTCTTGGATTTAGTGTTCCGCAAGCTTATAAAGAGGTCTTATTACCACAGGCCTTTCGTATCATCTTGCCGCCCTTAAGCTCTGAGCTGACCAACTGCTTTAAAAACGCATCAGTGGCCTCTTTGGTAGGGGTGATGGAGCTCATTAGTCAGACCAAAACCATTAGCGAATATACTCAAAACAACATTGAGATTTATACTTATGCGACTGTTATCTATTTGGTATTCAATCTATCCTTAATCGCCATCATGGGTTTGATTGAGCGCAAACTGCGTGTGCCTGGGCTTATTGCAGGGAGTCAGAAATGAGTATGATGACCGAACTTGCAACGGCCTATCCAGGTCTAATGGGTGGTATGCTAACCACCTTAAAAGTATTATTTCTCGCCATCCTTGGTGGTATCAGTTTAGGAACGGTACTCGCTTTGATGCGTCTATCTGGTATCAAAGTGTTAGAAGTACCGGCTAAACTCTATGTCAATTACTTTCGTTCTGTACCGCTGCTACTAGTATTGTTATGGTTTTATTTTGCCGTACCGATGATCTATTTTTGGGTAGCGGGTAAATACCTGCAACTTGATGCCGCTTTTGCCTCATGCGTCGTTGCTTTTATGATGTTCGAAGCCGCTTATTTTTCAGAAGTGGTGCGGGCTGGTATTCAGTCTATTGGTAGCGGCCAAGTCAATGCTGCAAAAGCTTTGGGTATGACTTACGGGCAGACCATGCGTTTGGTCGTACTACCACAAGCATTCCGAAAAATGCTGCCGCTTATCTTGCAACAATGTATTATTTTATTCCAAGATACAACGTTGGTATTTGCTATCGGTTTGACAGACTTTTTCCGTGCAGCCTACGTACGTGGTGAGCTGATGGGTTTATTGACGCCTTATATTTTAGGCGCAGGAGCGGTATATTTTGTCATCAGTTTGAGCGCTTCTATCGGTGTACAACATGTGCAAAAACGTCTGAGGTTTTGAGTTTTTTAATAATTTTAAAATAATGTGGTTAGGAGCCAGCGATGAGTAGTGCTGATACGTATACAAATGACTTTGGCGGACTGGTTACGAACAATGGTCATGCTAGCGATGAGATGGTCATTCAAATGACTGACGTCAGCAAGTGGTATGGTGACTTCCAAGTTTTGAGCGATTGTACTGCTCACGTACATAGGGGTGATGTGGTAGTGGTTTGTGGCCCATCAGGTAGTGGTAAATCTACCTTAATCAAGACTGTCAATGGGCTCGAACCTTTTCAAAAAGGTGAGATTATGGTCAATGGTATCTCAGTCGGTGCGCCAAAGACTGACTTACCTAAGCTGCGTAGTAGCGTTGGTATGGTGTTTCAGCACTTTGAGCTGTTTCCGCATTTAACCATTATCGACAATCTGACCGTTGCACAAGTCAAAGTGTTAGGCCGTAAGGAGTCTGATGCCAAAAAAAAGGCGATGGCATATTTGGATCGAGTAGGATTGACAGCGCAAGCGGCGAAGTATCCAGCCGAGTTGTCTGGAGGTCAACAGCAACGCGTCGCCATTGCTCGTGCGCTGGCGATGGACCCCGTAGCAATGCTGTTCGATGAACCAACCTCGGCGCTTGATCCAGAGATGATTCAAGAAGTGCTCGATGTGATGGTAGAGCTGACCCGCGATGGTATGACGATGATGTGTGTGACTCATGAGATGGGCTTTGCCAGTCAGGTCGCCAACCGTATTATTTTTATGGATGAAGGTTATATCGTCGAGAACTGTAGTAAAGATGAGTTCTTTGAAGGCGCAAAAAGTGAACGCGCGCAGCTGTTCTTATCGAAGATTCTTAATCATTAATGTACAACACTATATTTCGAGTCATTTCTAAAGCGTCTATAAATAAATAGGCGCTTTTTTGTGTGAGTAAATATATATTTTCAATATTGATAGGAGTGAGCACATCGTAAGCGACGCGGGAGAATAGGTGAGTGCATGGCTGTTTACTGTTACAATAAGGGCAATCATATTCAACAAACATAATAGTTAACTTAATGGGAGCTTGTATGAGTGCAGAACATTCATCTACATCGAAAGGTGTGGTCATTGTAGGGGCAGGGCTGGCTGGTTGGCATGTCATTGATGCCATTCGTGCGAAAGATAAAGACATTGCAATCACTTTAGTCACGACAGATAGTGCAGATCGTTATCACAAACCAATGTTAACCATGGCGATTAGTCAAAACAAACGCGCCTCAGATTTAGTACGGGCTACAGGTAGTGATGCAGCTAAGGCTGCAAACGTCAATTTACTCGCCAATACCCAAGTTAGTGACATCGATGCCGCCAGTCAGCAATTACATCTTGTCTCTGCTACGCGCTCAGATCCGGCCAATGTGGATTACGCCACTATTGGCTATGATAAATTAGTATTAGCAATGGGCGCTCATCCTATCTTTCCGCAAAGCTTGCCAGAAGATTTGGTTTGGCACGTCAATCATATCGAGCGCTTTGGACAGCTGCAAGAGAAGCTGGCAACAGGTAGTCAGCATGTCGCTATCGTCGGAGCTGGTATGGTTGGGACGGAGATTGCAGAAGATTTGCTAAAAGCTGGACATGAAGTGACGCTGATTGATTTAAATGATGCACCGCTTTCACAAATGCTGCCGCCAAAAGCAACGGCTCGTATCGCTCAAGCAGTCAAATCTCAAGGGATTAACTTTTTGGGTGGTTATCAAGTGTCTGGCGTTACGCGAGTTGATGACAGCGCCAATGCTAATGACAGTACAAGCGGTCATGATAAATTACAAGTAGATTATAAGCCGATAGCAGGTGCCGATAGTACGGCTGATCAGCAACCTGAACCCTTAATCGTAGACCATGTGATAGCTAGTACAGGCCTCACTGTCGACGATAAGTTGCCTGCTGCTGCTGGTGTTGAGTTCAATCGTCGTACCGGTATCGTGGTCGATGCGACAACACTACGTACCAATGCTTCTAATATTTATGCCATTGGTGACTGTATGTCTATCAATGGAGTTGCCTGCCGTTACGTCGCCCCGCTGCGTGCGCAAGCTGCAACTATCGCTGATGATATTTTGGGTCATGAACATGACGGCTACGATCACAAGCCGCCGATGATTCGTCTAAAAAATAAAGCCATCTCTGTCATGGCGACTGGGGTGCCACAAGCGACGGGTAATTGGCAGGTAAAGACTGAAAGTGATGAAGAGCTAATCATGGAATTGTTAGATGATAACGATGAAATCAGTGCGACAGTCACTATTAAAGCGCCTGTAGTACCAAAATCTTAATTATTAAAAACGTCTACACCATAGCCAGTGCTGCAAACCTAATGCAGCGCTGGCTTTTTTTATGATTGATTAATCTGTTATATCACTAATAACTGATACGTAGTGTATCAATATTATTGACAGGCTTTTATTTAAGGGGCTATATTGATTAGGACGTGATTTAACTATACTGTCTAGTTAACAGAATATTCAAGGAAGAATATGTTATTTACCTTAGCAGCGCATTGAATGCTCATAATAAAATTACCAGCAAAACGAAAGGACTCGTTATGACTCAGCACACCGATTTTGACAACACTCTTAACAACAGTATTCTTGATAATGTTCCCAAAGTTAATATAGGCGCGCGCTCGGCGAATGCGCCCCTCTCCCAAAGCCATGATAAAGGACTTGAGGTGCCGCTGATTGAGGCGACCATCGGAGATTTTTTCGATGCCATTGTCAATAAATATCCTGAACGTGAAGCCTTGGTTTCTCGCCATCAAAATATCCGTTGGACTTACCGCGAGCTACAAGAAAAAGTCAATCAGTTAGCCAGTGCCATTATTGAGATGGGGCTTGAGATAGGTGATCGTATCGCTATTTGGTCGCACAATAATAGCGAGTGGCTGCTGATGCAATTAGCAACAGCAAAAATTGGCGTTATCTTAGTCAATATTAATCCTGCTTATCGAACTTTTGAGCTGCAATATGCGTTAAATAAACTAGGCTGCTCGGCATTGGTATTGATGCGTCATTTCAAAGATAGCGACTATGCGCAAATGATTCGCGAGCTATGTCCTGAAATTTATCATAAAAGCTATAATCAGCTTGATTTGGTCGAGATTCCTACTATTGAACGTATCATTTGGATTGATGAGCCAGAGAGTGATGAGGTCTTTAATTTTATGCAAAAGTTCTCTACGTGGATGGCAGAGGGTGATGCCAATGATCCTCGCGTAGCGGAACGCCAAGCCTCGCTCAAAAACACCGATGCTATTAGCGTACAGTTTACCAGTGGTACGACTGGCACACCAAAAGGCGCTACCTTAACGCATCGCAATATCCTAAATAACGGCTATTTTATGGGCGAGGGGATGAGGCTGACAGAGGAGGATAGGCTATGTATCCCACTGCCGCTCTATCACTGTTTTGGTATGGTGGGTGGCAACTTAGCTATCTTAACCCACGGTGGCTGCGCGGTGTATCCCAATGATGGCTTTGATCCGCTAACAGTATTGCAGACAGTGGAAGCAGAGAAATGTACCGCCTTACTTGGCGTGCCGACGATGTTTATCGCAGAGCTTGATCATCCAGACTTCGATAGCTTTGATTTGTCCAGTTTGCGCACCGGTATCATGGGCGGCTCGAGCTGTCCGATTGAGGTCATGCGCCGCGTCATGGATAAGATGCACATGAGTGAGGTGACCATTGCTTATGGGATGACCGAGACCAGTCCAGCTTCTTGTCAGACCAGCTCGCAAACGCCCCTTGAAAAAAGAGTGTCGACAGTGGGAATGGTACTGCCAGCACTTGAGGTCAAAATCGTCGATACCGAAACGGGTGAGGTCGTCCCGATTGGAGAGACAGGCGAGCTACTCACACACGGCTATGCGGTCATGAAAGGCTATTGGGGTAGCCGCTTTAAAACACGTGCGGCAATCACTGATGGCTGGATGCATACGGGTGACTTGGCAACGATGGATGAAGAGGGCTATATTACGGTAGTTGGGCGCAGTAAAGATATGATCATTCGTGGCGGCGAAAACATCTATCCAGTAGAAGTGGAAAACTATCTGTATCGCCATCCTAAGATTCGTGATGTGCAAATCGTCGGCGTGCCTGATAAAAAGTATGGAGAAGTATTGGCGGCGTGGATTATTGCCAAAGAGCCAGGTAGCTTGAGCGAAGAAGAGGTAAAACAATTTTGTCGTGACCATATCGCTCATTATAAAGTGCCGACCTACTTTCGCTTCGTTGATGAATACCCGATGACCGTGACGGGTAAAATTCAGAAGTATAAAATCGTTGAACAAATGATAAAGGAGTTGGGCTTAGAGTAGGCTGTAGTAGATAGACGCCAACAAATATAAATGATTCATTTATAAGCACTAATTTGTAAGCGTTATTATTATAAAGACTTACAACTGAATGCTAAAGATATAAAGACAGAAGTGTTAAACACTGATAAAGTCAGTTTTAAACCACTATGGTATAAAGCTGACTTTTATGATTTAAGCCATATAATTTAAATCATACAAAAGACACGTCGTTTAATAAGAAATCATTCATTTATTTTATGTTTTCTTTTTAAATGATACATATTGTATCGCTATCATTGACAGTCTTTCATTTGAAGCGGTATAGTAGATAATAATATATGATATATATTCAAGGATGAAAGATCAGCTTATATGCTGGTTTTATATAGAATAAAAAAGTAAAACGAAAGGACTCGTTATGACTCAAAATATTGATTTCGATACTATCTTAGCTAACATTCCTAGTGTCAATATGGGCGCAAAATCTGCCAACGCGCCGCTCAGTGAAAGCTATGACAAAGGCCCCGATGTGCCGCTCATTGAAGCGACCATCGGTGATTTCTTTGACGCTATTGTCCATAAATATCCAGAGCGCATGGCGCTAGTCTCTCGTCATCAAAACATTCGCTGGACTTATAAGCAGCTGCAACAAAAGGTCAATCAGTTGGCAAGTGCCATTATTGAGATGGGGCTTGAGATTGGCGATCGCGTCGGTATTTGGTCTCATAACAATAGCGAGTGGTTACTCATGCAATTAGCGACCGCTAAAGTCGGCGTTATCCTCGTCAATATCAATCCTGCCTATCGTACCTTTGAGTTGCAGTATGCCTTGAATAAACTTGGCTGCTCGGCATTGGTGCTCATGCGCCACTTCAAGACCAGTGATTATACGCAAATGGTGCGAGAGCTGTGTCCGGAGATTTATCATAAAACTTACAATCAGCTGGATTTGGTCGAAATACCGACGATTGAGCGTATCATTTGGATCGATGAGCCAGGGAATGATGAAACTTTTAGTTATATGCAAAAGTTTTCTGACTGGATAAGCGAGGGTGACCCGAACGATCCACGCGTTGCCGAACGCCAAGCACAGCTCAAAAATACTGACGCTATCAATGTCCAATTTACCAGTGGTACGACTGGCACACCAAAAGGTGCGACCTTAACCCACCGTAATATCTTAAACAACGGCTACTTTATCGGTGAGGCGATGAATCTCACTGAAGAAGATATCTTGTGTATTCCTGTGCCGCTTTATCACTGTTTTGGTATGGTGCTCGGCAATTTGGCCATTTTGACGCATGGCGGTTGTATCGTCTATCCCAACGATGGTTTTGAGCCATTAAGTGTCCTGCAAGCGGTCGAAGAAGAAAAATGTACTGGTTTGCATGGGGTGCCAACGATGTTTATCGCGATGCTTGATCATCCAGACTTTGATCAATACGATTTATCTACACTGCGTACTGGTATTATGGCAGGCTCTAGCTGTCCGATTGAAGTCATGCGCCGCGTCATTGATAAGATGCATATGAGTGAGGTTACCATTGCCTATGGCATGACCGAGACCAGTCCAGTATCTTGTCAGACTAACAAGCACACACCGCTTGAAAAGCAGGTTTCTACTGTCGGATTGGTGCAGCCAGCGCTTGAAGTCAAAATTATCGATACAGAGACGGGCGAGACTGTCCCACTAGGAGAAAAAGGCGAGCTACTCACGCGCGGCTATTCGGTGATGAAGGGATATTGGGGTGACCGCTTCAAGACACGCGCGTCCATTCAAGACAATTGGATGCATACTGGGGATTTGGCCACTATGGATGAAGATGGGTATGTCAAAGTGGTCGGACGTAGCAAAGATATGGTCATTCGCGGTGGCGAGAATATCTACCCAGTAGAGATTGAAAACTATCTGTATCGCCATCCCAAGATTCGCGATGTACAAATCGTTGGCATACCTGATGCTAAGTATGGTGAAGTACTAGCGGCTTGGATTATTCCTAAAGAGCCTGATTGCTTAACCGAAGAAGAGGTTAAAGAATTTTGTCGTAATAATATTGCCCACTATAAAATACCTACTTACTATCGTTTCGTCGAAGAGTACCCAATGACCATTACGGGCAAAATTCAAAAGTATAAAATCGTTGAGATGATGAAAGATGAGCTAAGCTTAGAGTAAACTTGTTTAACTGAAATATCTAAGCCTGAAACATTTGAGTCTAAAACAATAAAGATTAATCATGTGAGTAATGCTTGAAGTAACCAGCAGTTAAAATAATTTGCATAAAAAGGCTACTTGCATCTACGCAGCAAAGAAAAGGGATATCATGAGCACTATCATAACCAGTAAACTGAGTCCAAACGCCAGTGACTTTCAGCAAAACAGTGCCGCCATGCAAGAAATCGTCGACGACTTATATGTACACCTACGTAAAGTCGCTCAGGGTGGCTCAGAGCGGGCGCGCGCCAAGCATTTAGCACGTGGTAAGCTGCTGCCGCGTGAGCGAGTCGAGCGTTTGCTGGATGTCGGCACCCCATTTTTAGAGGTCGCTCCGATGGCCGCGCACGACATGTATGGCGAAGAGATACCCGCCGCGGGCGTGATTGCCGGTATCGGCCGTATCAATGGCACTGAGTGTATGATCGTCTGTAATGATGCTACGGTAAAAGGCGGCACCTATTATCCCATGACGGTCAAAAAGCACTTGCGCGCGCAAGAAATCGCACAAGAAAACAATTTGCCTTGCGTGTATTTGGTGGACTCAGGCGGCGCAAATTTGCCCAACCAAGATGATGTGTTCCCTGATAAAGAGCATTTCGGCCGTATCTTTTTTAATCAAGCCAATATGAGTGCGGCGGGTATCCCGCAAATTGCTGTGGTTATGGGCAGCTGTACGGCGGGCGGTGCGTATGTGCCGGCGATGAGTGATGAGTCTATCATCGTCAAAGAGCAAGGCACCATCTTTTTGGGTGGGCCGCCACTAGTAAAAGCGGCGACAGGTGAGGAAGTCAGCGCCGAGGATTTGGGTGGCGGTGATGTGCATACCCGTCTGTCTGGGGTGGTCGATCATTTGGCACAGAGCGATACGCATGCGTTATCGATTGCGCGTGATATCGTCAGTCACCTTAACCGTCCAGCCAAGCAAATCCCCAATCAAATCAAGCCGCGACCACCGCGCTACGATGCCAAAGAATTATACGGCATCATTCCGACCGATAAGCGCAAACCCTTTGATATTAAGGAAATTATCGCTCGCATCGTCGATGACAGCGAGTTTGATGAGTTTAAAGCGCGCTTTGGCACCACGCTGGTCTGCGGCTTTGCCCATATCGAGGGCATGCCAGTCGGCATTATCGCCAACAATGGCATCTTGTTCAGCGAGTCGGCACAAAAAGGCACGCACTTTATCGAGCTGTGCTGCAAACGTAAAATCCCGCTGGTATTCCTGCAAAACATCACTGGCTTTATGGTTGGCCGTAAATACGAAAACGAAGGCATCGCGCGTCATGGTGCTAAGATGGTCATGGCGGTGGCTAATGCCAAAGTACCGAAGTTTACCGTCATCGTCGGTGGCTCGTTCGGTGCAGGTAACTACGGTATGTGTGGCCGTGCTTATAGTCCGCGCTTCTTATGGATGTGGCCAAATGCGCGTATCTCGGTGATGGGTGGTGAGCAAGCGGCATCGGTCTTGGCCACTGTTAAGCGTGACAACTTCGAGCGTAAAGGCGAAGAATGGAGTAGCGAGGACGAAGCGGCCTTTAAAGCGCCGATTCTCGACATGTATGAAGAGCAAGGTCATCCGTATTATGCTACCGCGCGTCTATGGGACGATGGGGTGATTGATCCTGCCGATACGCGTAGCGTGCTAGCATTAGGGCTAAGCGCTGCCTATAACGCACCGATTGAAGAGACTACTTACGGGGTCTTTAGGATGTAGATTGGTACTATATTTTCGATGAAAGAGTGCGTTGGTTTAAAATAAAAATTGGGTTACTAAGGCAGAGAACATTACGCAAAATTATCCGTAAAAAAAGACATGCAAAAGTTACCACAAAATATTGAGATAACCCTATATGAATAATTATAAAAGCCTATTGGTTGATATCGAACAGCACGTGGCGACGGTGACGCTAAACCGCCCTGAGATACGTAATGCCTTTAACGATGAAATGATCGCTGAGCTGACAGAGGTTTTTACCACGCTTGGCACTGATGATAATGTGCGAGTCATTGTGCTAGCGGCGGCTGGGAAAGCGTTCTGTGCGGGCGCCGATCTAAACTGGATGCGCGCCATGGCGGATTATAGCTATGAAGAAAATCTAGCCGACGCCGATAAACTCGCGCAAATGCTCAAAACTATTTATGAGTGCCCAAAACCAACAGTTGCCGCTATCCAAGGCGATGTCTATGCAGGTGGCATGGGTTTGGTCGCCGTCTGTGATGTGGCCATCGCGGTGAAGATTGCCAATTTCTGTCTCAGTGAAGTCCGTCTGGGCTTAGCGCCTGCCACCATTAGTCCGTATGTCGTAAGAGCATTAGGGGCTAGAGCGTCGCATCGCTACTTTTTAAGTGCAGAAGTATTTGATGCCAAAAAAGCGCGTCAATTAGGCTTTATCCATGAGCGCGTCAGTGAGGAAGCGCTCGACGATGCGGTGGCAACGTTTTGTGCCAAGATGGTCAAAAACAGCCCCGATGCGGTAAAAACCTGCAAGCAGCTGTTGCATGATATTGCAGGCGCGCCCATTAGCGACGATCTGATCGCCGATACGGTAAAAGGCATCGCTGATATTCGCTCATCCACACAAGGTAAGGAAGGCGTGCAAGCGTTTTTGCAAAAACGTAAGCCTGATTGGTTGACGGCAGACTAGCGACAAAAAACGATAGCCAAGCCGACAAATAAAAACGACAAGACACAGGGATAGTTATGTTTTCTAAAATTTTAATCGCCAACCGTGGTGAAATTGCCTGCCGTGTGGCCGCGACTGCCAAGCGCTTAGGCGTCCGTACCGTCGCTGTTTATTCTGATGCCGACCGCGGCGCCAAACATGTCGCCGTCTGTGATGAAGCCGTTTATTTGGGTGGCTCATCGCCGAAAGACAGCTATCTAAAAGGCGATGCGATCATTGCGATTGCTCGCGATGTGGGCGCGCAAGCGATCCATCCAGGCTATGGCTTTTTAAGTGAAAACGCCGACTTTGCTCAGGCTTGTCAGGATGCGGGGCTGGTGTTTATCGGTCCATCCGCTGATGCTATTCGCGCGATGGGTGGCAAGTCTGAGTCCAAGCGTTTGATGGAAGCGGCTGGCGTGCCGCTGATACCGGGTTATCATGGCGACAATCAAGATGCCGAGTTTTTAAAAGCGAAGGCCGACGCGATTGGCTATCCTGTGTTGATTAAAGCCAGTGCCGGTGGCGGCGGTAAAGGCATGCGTATCGTTGAGCAAAGCAGCGATTTTATCGAAATGCTAGACTCTTGTCGTCGCGAAGCCATTACCAGTTTTGGTAATGATCAAGTGTTGATTGAAAAGTACGCCCTAAAACCACGCCATATCGAAATCCAAGTATTTGGTGATACGCATGGCAACTATGTGCATCTGTTTGAGCGTGATTGCTCGGTGCAGCGTCGTCATCAAAAAGTGCTAGAAGAAGCGCCAGCGCCAGGCGTCGATGCAGCGATGCGTGAAGCGATGGGGACAGCGGCGATTGAGGCGGCGCGTGCGGTCAGCTATGTCGGTGCAGGGACGGTTGAGTTCATCGTTGAACAGCGCGAAGGCACGATGAGCTTTTATTTTATGGAGATGAATACCCGCCTACAAGTTGAGCACCCAGTCAGTGAAGCCATTACTGGTGTCGATTTGGTCGAGTGGCAGCTCTTGGTCGCCTCTGGTCAGCCATTGCCAAAGTCGCAAGATGATTTGGCGATTAATGGTCATGCGATTGAGGCGCGTATTTGCGCGGAAAATCCTGACAATGATTTTTTGCCAGCGACGGGTACACTCTTTACGTATCAAAAGCCTGAACACAGCACCTTTGATGTTGCCGATGTACGTATCGACGATGGGGTACGCGAAGGCGATGTGATTAGCCCGTTTTATGACTCTATGATTGCCAAGCTTATCGTGCATGCGCCGACTCGCGAGCAGGCATTGGCCAAACTCGATCGCGCATTGGCACAAACGCGCATCGTGGGCTTGCCAAATAACGTGGCGTTTTTGCGTTATATCTTGAATACAGAGTCGTTTAGTCAAGCCAATCTCGATACGGCGCTTATCGATCGCGAGGCGGACGAGTTATTTGATCAGCATCCACTTGATTTATCGACGCTGGTTGTGACTGCTATCGCCCAGCAGCTGGCTAGTGAAGGCATGGCGCAAGACGCCGATCCGTTTAGTAAGCCGATAGGATTCCGTGCTTATAACGATTATACACGCTCGTTTAGCTTGGTTTATGATGAGCAATCTTATAGCGCTCGTATTAGTCATTGGCACAACGCCACTGTCACGGGTAGCAAAAAAGGCACAGATAATCTGAGCAGCTTTACACTAGTGATCGAAAAAGAAATCGCTAACGCTGACGAAAATGCCAATGCCAATGTCGCTGCGCCAACCGAAGCGGTATATGAAGGTGAGGTCAGCTACGCCAGCGATGACGCGCACCATCATACATTATGGCTCGATGGCGCACGTATCAATGCGCAGAGCTGGGTGAACAATGAAACCGTCTATGTGTTCACCGATCGTGGCCGTGATGAAATTACACTTGTCGATGTGATGGCGCATGTAGGCGAAGAGTCTGCGGCAGTCGGTAGCTTAAAATCACCGATGCCAGGGCAGGTCGTTGCTTTTAAGGTGGCTGTCGGCGATAGTGTAAAAAAAGGCGAGCCACTCGCCGTGATCGAAGCGATGAAAATCGAGCACACCATTACTGCACCCACCGATGGCGTGGTGGGAGAGTTGTTATTTGCAGCGGGAGATTCGGTGGCCGATGGTGATGAGCTGCTGCGTATTGATACAGAAGCTAGCGGCGCTTAAGCGCTGAAGTATAAGAAGTGGAATATATAGTCAATTCGATATAAAAACGATACAGTGAGATGAAAAGTTGTTTTTCGTAGCATCTGTCGGCGTAGGCACAGCACGCAAGAAAAACAACTTTTCATTGAGCGACTTGATAGCCATGTATCTGATTTATGTGAATTCGACTATAAGAACCGAAATATAAGAACAGTGAAAGGATAATAATCATGAGCCATTCGTATCCAGAGCACGTCACCATCGTTGATGTCAGCCCACGTGATGGCTTGCAAAACGAAGCCATGACGGTACCGACGGCGGTTAAGCAAACGCTTATCAACGATTTAATCGCAGCAGGCGTCAAAAAGCTGGAAGCAACCAGTTTTGTCTCGCCAAAGTGGGTGCCGCAAATGGGCGACAACAGTGAGCTGATGACCGCGCTGGCAGAGACGCGGCATAATGACGTTATTTATTCGGTACTCGTGCCAAATATGCGCGGCTTTGATAATGCGATTGCACATCGTCCTGATGAAATCGTCATTTTTGGCTCAGCCAGCGAGACTTTTAGTCAAAAAAACATCAATTGCAGTATTGATGAAAGCATCGAGCGTTTTGCTCCCGTTGCTGCTGCGGCAAAAGAGCATGGCATCAAAGTGCGCGGCGTCATCTCTTGCACGGTCGGTTGCCCTTATGAAGGCGAGATTGATCCTAGCCAAGTCGCTTATGTAACTAAGCGTTTGGTTGAGATCGGCGCTGAGCAGATTGGTATTGCTGATACGATTGGCGTCGGCACCCCGCTAAAAGTACAGCGAGCCCTACAAGCTGCTCTCGAGTATGCCGATATCACTATGCTCTCAGGGCATTTCCATGATACTTATGGTCAAGCCGTCAGTAATACTTTAGCGGCGTTGCAGATGGGCGTTAGCGAATTTGATACCTCGGTTGCGGGTCTTGGTGGCTGTCCGTATGCCAAAGGTGCAACGGGTAATGTCGCCACCGAAGATGTCGTCTATATGCTGCATGGTATGGGAATCAGTACTGGCATAGATTTAAATAAATTGGTCGTGGCAGGTGAGCGTATCAGTGAGTTTTTAGGTCGCCGCAATGGCTCAAGCGTGGCGCGTGCGCTGATTAATAAGCGTCAGTCTTAACTAAAAAAATAAAGCTAGTCATAAGCTAAATGAATAGAAATAAATGAATTGATAGCTGGTATAAATTTTTTGAAGCCTCTGGAGTGACGCAGTCGCACAGCAAGCGATAAAAATTTGTACCAGCTATATGGTCTCTTTTTAAATGGATCTAAATTTTTAAGATTTAAAACATCAAAATACAAGGAATGGTTATGAGTTTACCCGGATTGAATTTTCAGCTTGGCGAAGATATCGACGCACTGCGTGATGTGGTGCAGCAGTTTGCAGCTAATGAAATCGCCCCGCGCGCAAGCGAAATCGACAGCAGCGATGAGTTCCCAATGGATTTATGGCAAAAAATGGGCGACTTGGGTTTGCATGGCATTACTGTTCCTGAAGAGTACGGCGGCTCGGATATGGGCTACGTGGCTCATATGGTCGCAATGGAAGAAATCAGCCGCGCTTCTGCCTCTGTAGCACTCAGCTATGGCGCGCACTCAAACCTATGCATCAACCAAATCAAACGCAATGGTAATGAGGCGCAAAAACAAAAGTATCTGCCTAAGCTCATCAGTGGTGAATTCATCGGAGCTTTAGCGATGAGTGAAACGGGCGCTGGCTCAGATGTGGTCAGTATGAAGCTCAAAGCCGAAGAAAAAGACGGCCATTATGTGTTAAACGGCAGCAAAATGTGGATTACCAATGGTCCAGATGCTGACGTAATGGTTGTTTATGCTAAGACCAATCCCGAAATGGGCGCCAAAGGCATGACTGCATTTATCGTTGAAAAAGGCATGAAGGGCTTTGGCACCGCACAAAAGCTCGACAAGCTCGGCATGCGCGGCAGCCATACCGGTGAGATGACCTTTGATAATGTCGAAGTCCCCAAAGATAATATCTTAGGCGGCGTTGGCAATGGCGTCAAGGTACTGATGAGTGGTCTTGATTATGAGCGTGCGGTACTCGCCGCAGGCCCTATTGGCATCATGCAAGCGGTGATGGATAATGTCGTGCCTTATATCCATGACCGTAAGCAGTTTGGGCAAGCGATTGGTGAGTTTCAGCTGATCCAAGGCAAAGTCGCGGATATGTATACCATCTTGCAAGCGGGACGTAGCTTTTTATACACGGTCGGTAAAAACCTCGATATGCTCGATCAGCGCGGCGCAGGTCATAGCCGGGAAGTGCGCAAAGACTGCGCCAGTGTGATCTTGTGGTGCGCCGAAAAAGCCACATGGATGGCAGGCGAGGGCATTCAAATCTTCGGCGGTAATGGCTATACCAACGAATATCCGCTAGGTCGCTTTTGGCGTGATGCTAAGCTGTATGAAATCGGTGCGGGTACCAGTGAGATTCGCCGTATGCTGGTCGGTCGTGAACTGTTTAACGAGACTAAGTAGAAACACTTACTTTCACATTAAACCAAAAAAGCAGTACGCTTAAGACGTACTGCTTTTTTTATGCTAATTTTATAAAGTCATGAAAATTGCTATATCTGTTTGCTATGATCAAAATAGCGTGCTAGACCATTTAACAATAAATCATCGCGCAGGCGTACCGGGCGATTGACATGTTGGGCGATGATGGCGGCATCGCCACCCGTCATAATGACTTCAAAGTTGGGATGACGATGGCTAATCTCGTTGATAGCACCAACGATGGATAATAATATCCCGCGATGGACTGCATCTTGTGTGGTGATGCCTTGGCTGACACTATCAAACGTACCGTTAGAGATGGTGATTTGCTTGGTACCAGAAAACAACGACTCACGTTGCAGATAAATACTGGGAAAAATATAACCACCTAAATGTTCAGCGTGATCAATCAAATCAATCGTCACCGCTGTACCGCAACCTATTACGCACTGACGTTTTTTCTTATCGACTGCGCCCAGCATCTGTAGCCAGCGATCACAGCCGAGCTGCTGATCATTATAGTCGCTACGCATCAATGGGTGCGCGGCATCGACATGGACAAACTCAAAAGGGATGTTTAAGCGGCTCAGAGTCTCTGAAACTTTTACATTCAGCTCATCACCAAGCACGGATGAGATACCAATAAAGTCAGGCGCATATCGCTCAAAGCGATCGGTGAGACCCATGAGTAATTCGGCAGGCGCTTGCAAATGCTGCTTGGCATCGTGCGTGACTATCTGTCCGATGTCATCGGTGAGCCAGTATTTGAGACGGGTGTTTCCAAGATCTAACCAGAGCATAAAAAATCCCTTTATATGGTGCTCGTTAAGTATAGTCGGAGCACTTTTAAACCGCTACGGTGTTACCCGCCCTAGATGTACTTAGTGTACTATCTGCGGTCGGTCGCCTTGTAGCGATTTTAAAATTCCTTGACTATATATGGTTTAAGCCTCACGAATTACATCAATACGACCAGTAAAAAGCGCAGAAATCTTACCGTTATCTTGGCGCAATTGCAAACAGCCGTTTGTATCGATACTACAAGCACGCCCAGTAACCACATGCGCTTTATCATCATGGTCTTGAGTCACACGTAAACGTAGACCTGTCAGAGCATCCATCGTCGTAAACTCTTGCAAAAAGCTGTCTAGATAGTAGGTATGACCAGTTGGTTTTTCTATATCGAAGTGCTCAAAGCGCGTCATCGCTGCTATCAGGGCTTTGCTCATTTGTTGATAAAGCGCTTGTAAGGTTGGTAGACTTACATCGTTGGTATCATTATTAGTATCTGATTCCAGCATTCCATAAATATCTTGTAGGCTAATTGCCTGATAGCTCATGCCTTCGCAAGTCTGCACGGTTAGCTTTGGTGCAGCTTGTACATTAAGGCCAACGCCCATAACCACACCGACCAATTTTCCAGCCTTCCACACTGGTTCAATTAAAATACCAGCAAGCTTATTAAATTGAATAATTTGCGTATCGGGTTCAGCTTTATCTGATTTAGGTGAGCTTTGATAAAACCCCAAGTCATTGGCCCATTTGACGCCAATAGGAGTTAAACCTTGTGCGCGCAGCTGCTCATTTAACATTTGGATAATGGGCATTTTTGCCAGCTCGACGCCAATGATTAATGATAACAAACCGCTGATGGGTGTATACACTGGATGGTATAAAGACAGATAGACATTACCGCGCGGTGATTGCCATGAGCGTCCTCGTTGTCCGCGTCCTGCGCTTTGGGTCTCAGCCGTTAACAGATGCAATTGAATGGCGTTTAGTGTGCCATCTTGGACACTTTGTATTAGCTCGCTATTGGTAGACGCGCTACTGGTCACATGACGATGTGTAAGCTCAGATAAATAAACGGAAGTGTTGGCTGATGACGGCATAAATTTGGTCACTGTGGTTAAGGTCGCATGGATAATCTTTGATATACTGGGTATTTATCGACAATAAACAGTATAAGACAAACAGCATAAAGATCGGTTAATGGTTTGGCAAATATAATGAAGCCAACTCTAAATAAACAGCCTAAAATATATAACCCTAAATAAAATAGATGCATTTTTGTGCTGGACTGGCTGCGCAGCTTATATGTTACAAGTAGATATTCTAATCGCACTGTAACGTTTTAAAATGGCTTAATTATAAAACGTTTGGTTAAGTAAGCAGACAAACAAGCAAGATAAAAAACTCAAAAACAAGCAAAATAAAAGGCTGATTCGATGATGTTATATGTGTGGTTTGTCATTGCAGGTGCATTTGCAGGGGTCAGTGCAGGCTTGTTTGGGGTAGGCGGCGGCATGATTATCGTGCCCGCCTTGGTATGGATTTTTACAGCCTATGATTTTCCTCCTGAAGTGGTTACTCATTTGGCGGTTGGTACCTCGCTTGCGACCATTGTTGTGACTTCTATTAGCTCATTGACAGCGCATAATAAGCGTGGCGGCGTGCGCTGGGAAGTATGGCGCAAGATGGCGCTAGGTTTGGTCATCGGAAGCCTTGTCGGTGCAGGTATTGCGGATTTGATTGACGGTAAGGTATTGCAAGCTATTATCGGTGTTGGTGCTTTATTGGTGGCATTAAAGATGTTGTTCTTTTCTAACAAAGAACAGCTTGGTAAGCCATTACCGCCCGCTGGCGTGCAGTTTGGCGCGGGTACAGGGATTGGTATGGCGTCGTCTATCTTTGGCATCGGCGGTGGTAGCTTGACCGTACCGTTTTTAAATTGGGCAGGGCTACCGATGAAGCAAGCGGTCGGCACTTCAGCCGCTTGTGGTCTACCGATTGCATTAGCTGGCGCAGCGGGATTTGCATGGTTCGGACAAGACGTGGTCAATTTGCCTAAAGGCACAATAGGCTTTGTCCATGTTACAGGCTTTATATGTATTTCAGTCGTTAGCTTCGCTATGGCAAAAGTCGGTGCCAAGCTTGCCCATGTGTTGCCAGCACTTGTGCTCAAGCGTGCTTTTGGCGTGTTGTTGTTATTTGCCGGTGGGCAGCTGTTGCTTAGTGGGATTGGGGTAATTTAGGCTAAGGTTCACTTCCTATCAATCGCATCTAGCCCCAAACGCATCCACTTTCTTGCTAATTCATCATGGTCGGTGAGCATACTCCACAGCGCATCTTCACTAAAGATTGAGTGCTCTTTACCTGAGTGTTCAATGGGCAGATCCGCTTCACGATCTGCCATCCATTGCGGATTTAGATAGTAGTCTTTCAACTCATTTTGCAATGCTTCAGCTTTTAAGAACTGCTGCTGCGCCTCAATTTGCTGGCGATATAGCTCGCACCACTGCTCATATTTTTGTTGTAATTCTTGCGGATTATAATCAGTCATTTTAATGCCCTTAATTTTTAGTGCTTAGAGGAATCATTATTATTTTAAGCCTTATTATAGCATCCCGTACAAAGTCTAAAAACTCGTCATCATTTGCGGTAGAATAGCCGCCTGTTTTTGTTAAGTTCATTGATTCTTCATGCGCCTAAAATCTCTTAAGCTGGCAGGCTTTAAATCCTTTGCCAATCCTACGACTTTTACCTTTCGTCATGGTATCACCGCCATTGTCGGGCCAAATGGCTGCGGCAAATCCAACGTCATCGATGCCATTCGCTGGGTGCTGGGTGAGACCTCAGCTAAGCAGTTACGCGGCGGGGCGATGAGCGATGTTATCTTTGCCGGTACGCAAGATAAATCTGCCAAAAGTGTTGCCAGTGTCGAGCTGACCTTTGAGCATACCCAAGACGAGCAGACTGGTATTCGCCATGAATTGAACCTGTATCATGAGCTGTCTGTGCGCCGTCAGGTCAATAAAGAGGGACGCTCAGATTACTTTATCAATGGCACGCGCGCGCGCCGCCGTGATGTGGTCGATGTGTTTTTGGGTACTGGACTTGGGGCGCGTAGCTATGCGGTGATTGAGCAGGGCATGATTGGGCGTATTGTCGAGTCGAGTCCGCTGCAGCTGCGTGAGTTTATCGAAGAGGCGGCTGGCGTCTCACGTTATCAAGCGCGCAGAATAGAGACACAAAAAAAGCTTGAAAAAACCCAAGATAATCTGGCGCGTCTGCATGACATGCAAAGCGAGCTGGCAAGCCAACAAAAGCGCCTGTCCAAGCAAGCGGCTAGCGCTGAGCGTTATGAAGAGCTGGCACTGACGCTGGCCGATATCCAGCAGCAGCTGGCCATTCAGCAGCTGTATCAGGCCAAGCATAGCCAGCAGCAGCAAAAAATCGCCCATGAGCGTAGCGCTAATGAGGTCGCTGCCGTGCAAGCGAGCTATGATACGCTAAAAGCCAAGCAAGATAAGCTTGCCGCACATATCAATCAAGAACAGTGGCTCAAAGACGATGCGCAAAGCAGTCATTATCAGCAGCAGCTAAGCTACCAGCATGCCGAACATCAGCTTAGTGATGCCAAATCACAGTTAACCGTCATCGAGCAGCAACTGAACAGCTTAGCGCAGCAGCGCCAGCAAGCCATTGATGAGATTGAGCGCTTAAAAGCTGAGCAAGCTGAGCAGCAACATACGCTAGAAGCATTGCGGCCCCAGCTCGATGAGGTAGCGAGTAAACGTGAGACGCATAAACGTGACGAGCGGCCATTACAGCGCGCTTATCATGACGCGCAAAACCAGCTATCACGATTGCAAGACAATCATCGCGCGCTCGAGCAGCAGCAAGCGATCAATAGCCAAGCGCAAAAACGCCAGCAGCAAAATTATGAGAAATGGCAGCGTCGCCAGCAAAACTGGCAAAATCTCTGGCAGCAGCTACAGCAGTCATTATCTGCTAAGGCCGATGCGGCTCTTACGCATGGCACAGATAGACAAGAGCAGACCTTAGCGTCGCACATTGCTGAGCTGAATAAACAGCTACAACAGATCGAGCGCCAACAAGACAGCGTCGATGAGCGCCTCTCCGAGCTGCAACCGCAAGCGCATAAGCTGCAGCAGCTTTTACATAAGCAGCAGCGCGCGCTTAGCGAGGATGAAAAACGTCATGCGGTATTGGCTAGTGAATACGACACTTTGCACCAGATATTACATCCAAAACCTACGCCAAAATCACAACAGTCTGCTAATGTAAAAACCACCGATGTAGTAAAAACTGATTTAGAAAATCAAGTAGTAAATAACGATAACGACTTAGCCATTACCACCTTGCGCGAGCAGATTGAGCTTAGCGCAGTAGGCAAGCAGCATGCTGAGCTGCTCGATAAGGTGTTAGCACTATGGCTCGATAGTCATGTGCTGGCTTCTAAACAATCAAGTAATGAAAAAATTAACGGCGACGTGCAAAAAGCGAGTAGCTTATGGCAAGTGCTTGAGTATAATTTAAGGGATTTGTTTACTTATCAGAATGCGCAAAACGAACAGATTAATAAACAGGACAATTCGTCAATAGAAACTGGTCATAGCTTGTGGCTATCTGCTAAGCAAAATAATGTAAACGAAAAGCCATTTGTTAGCGCATTACCGGATACTTTGACTGATAAGGTACTGCCTTTATCAGAGCTGGTAGCTGCACCTAAATTAGCGCTTTGGCAGCAGTGCTATCTATATATCGCAGAGCTTACAACGAATAATCAGACCGTCGATGCGCTGGCAGATATATTAAAAGCCCTACCATCATCGGCTATTTTGTTAACGTCTGATGGCTGGCTTATCAGTCGTCAAGGTACGATAAATCTTAGCAAGCTTATGGGCGCGCAAGATGGTCAAAACGACAGCAATAGTCGATTTTTGACGCAGCGCCTACAGCAGCGCGAGCGTCTGCAAACATTAGAAGAGCTGCTTGATGGGCTTGAAGATAAAATAGAAGAGCAGCGAAAAGCCATTGCTAATAACCAACGCAACTATGATACGTTGACGATTGGCTTAGATGAGGCGCGCGCGCAAGCTGAGCAACTGACGCGTGATAGACACAATTGTCAGCAGCAGCTTACCACCCAGCGCGCTACCGCTGAGCGCCTGCAAGCGGACAGCGAGCGCCTAACTGCCGACAAAGCAGCCCTTGAGCAAGAGCAGCAGGAGCTTGAGCAAGAACAACAGACTCTCAATCATGAACAGCAGCATATTAAAAGCGAGATAGTGGCGCTAACGCCACAAATAGCGGATGCTCGGACCTTGAGTCAGCAATTGCAGGCCGAGCGCAGTGAGCAGCAACGCCGTCAGCAAGCAGATGAGGAGGCGTGGCAAGCACTACAGCTGCGTGTGCAACAAAGCGAGATGCGCCTTGAGCACAGTAGCAGTAGTCTAAAACGGGCGGGTGAGCAATATGATAAGTCGCTACAAAGCGAGCAAAGCCTAAAGGCGCAGCATGAGCAGCAGCAAAATAAACTGCCAGCGCTGCAAACAGCATTGCAGACAGTACAAAAAACGCGCGATGAGCAGCAATTGCTACTGGCAGAACGCGAAACGACATTGACGGCGCTAAAAGAAGAATATAACCAGCAGCAGGCAGCATTAGATAATCTACAGCAGACACTGCAGACTCAGCAGAGCAAGCTTGCTCATCTTGCCACCGAACTGGCATTGAGCGTGGCACGCTTGGATGATGCCAGTCGTCATACGCAAGAGGCGCTAGAAGATTATTATAGTGTGAGTCATAAATATAAAGCAGATAAAGAGTTGTCACAGCAGACGGTGAGTGTCTCAAACTTATTGGCGGACTTTATCGCCCATGATCGCCGCGTGCGCCCTGATAAAATCGCTGAGCTTGAGCGCGAAAAGTCCAAGCTTGAGCAGCAAATCAGCAAAATTGGCGCGGTCAATTCAGCCGCCGTGGCAGAGCTAGCAGAGGTTAATGAGCGCTTAGAGCCACTTGCGCAGCAGACCGCTGATATCACCGCCAGTATGGAGACATTGAGCGAGGCAATTGCCTCTATCGATGAGACCACCAAGACTTTATTTATCGAGACGTTAGAGGCGGTCAATACCGAGCTTGCCAATTTATTTGCCAAAGTCTTTGGCGGCGGTCAAGCAAGCTTGACCTTAAATTTAGAGGATTTGCCAGCAAACACACCTAAGTCAGAGCAGTGGCGAGCAGGGCTGACCTTGATGGCGCAGCCAAAAGGCAAGCGTAATAGCCGCCTTGCGGTACTCTCAGGTGGCGAAAAAACCCTAACCGCGCTCAGTCTTATCTTTGCTATCTTTAAGCAGCATCCCGCGCCATTTTGTGTGCTAGATGAGGTAGATGCGCCGCTTGATGATGCCAATGTTGGTCGTTTTACTAGCCTCATTCATGAGTTAGCAGACGATTTGCAGTTTATCTTTATCAGTCATAACAAGCTAGCGATGCAGATCGCTGATGAGCTTAAAGGCATTACTATGCCAAATGCTGGTATTTCTACCTTGGTCAGTGTCTCGCTTAACGAGGCTGTCAGCTACATTGATGGCTAGTATTGGTAATTAGTGTTAAGAATTGATAATCGATATCGAGTTTTATACAGACTCTAGTATTATAGTTAGAGCCAAGATTACAACGTAGTGCCACTATGTTGAGCTGGCTATAAACAATTACTATATGGTGACGAGTTTAGTCAGCCATGCTAGACTATTGCTATTTATTCTATTTTGTGTATTCCCTTTTATCATAGTTATTAGGACATATCTCTCATGACCGCTATTCAGTTTATCTTGATTGCCATTGCTGCATTTATCGTGCTTGCAGGCCTGTTTATGGTCATTCGTAGCTTCAAGCGTCGTAATAGTACGGAGGCCGCGGCAGTCAATTATGATAAAAATGGTATTCCCATCATACCGCGTCACGAGCGCAATATTGTCGATCAGCCAGACTTTGATGACACGGTCGCCGGCGAGACTACCATTGCGCCCAATCGTGATTATCTCGATGCGGTTATCGAAGACGAGCCGTTAACCGAGACTCATACCAATATTGACGCTCAATTGACCAAGGGTCGCGGTGAGACCGGAGCCAATGTCGATAATAAAGATGATGAGGACTATGCGCGCTGGCAAGCTGAGCAGCAACGCGCAGACAATGCTGAGTTTGCAGAAGTAGCTGGCTACATGCAAGGTGGTAGTGAGCAAGAGCCTGATGCGTTTTCTAGCCTTATGTCAGCGACTGATAGCTTGATGCCAGTGATCGATACGGCCGAAGAGCCAAGCTTTGATGACAATAGCCCGATACTTGATCAGCATTTATTAGAGCCTGTCGATGAAGCGCAAAATGGCCCACTTATTAATGCCAAAGACAATATCAACATCACTATATTGCCGCGCCAGTACCGTGATCGCCCGGTAGAGATTATACGCGGGCGTGATTTGTTGACTCTAATCGACAAGTATGGCCTACGCTTTGGGGCGATGAACATGTTTCATCGTTATGAGCAAAAAGATGGTACTGGCATGCTTTGGTTTAGTATGATGGGTATCACAGACAGTGGTATCGCGCCGTTTGATCCGCATAGCGTGGCGACCAACACTTATAATGGTGTAGTAGTGTTTTTGTCCCTACCGCATCCACAAGCGCTGCGCAGCTTTGATAGTATGATGAGCATTGCTTATATGATGGCGGATGATTTAAACGCGCTGATACTTGATGAAAACAACGAACCGATTACTCCTGAATATAAACAACAGCTACGTAATCAAGTTCGCGACTATGAAATTTAGTAAAGACAAAAGTTAACAGCAGTACTAACTGTATTCTAAAAGGCAAACAATGCAGCGTAGATAACATATCAATGGTTGCGTTGTTTGCCTTTTTTAATCGTCCTGATTTTCTGCAAAATTATATCCGAGTAACCCGCAAAATTGTTATCATATCGGCATCTTGAATTATAAAGACGCTGACTATGACTGACCCTCTCTTATCGACCGCCGCAGCACAAGAAAGCCCACAACAATCAATCACGCCCGACGACATCGTGGCACAAATGCGCACGCTTATCGATGCTATCAAGACACATAATTATGCCTATTACGTGCTCGACAACCCCATTCTAGAAGATAGCGAATACGATCAGTTGCGCCGCTCTTTACTTGAGCTTGAAGAAGAATACCCAGATTTGGTGCAGCCGGACAGTCCTATCAATCAAGTCGGTGATACGCCGCTGGCAGCATTTACCCAAGTGACCCATGACATTCCTATGTTGTCGCTTGGCAACGTCTTTGATTATGATGAACTGCACGCATTTATGCGCAGGATCAATGACCGTCTAAGTGACGCCCAGCAAAACCCCGAATATGAGATAGAGCTTAAGCTTGATGGCTTAGCAGTCTCGCTAAAGTATGCGTACGGCAGATTTATTCAAGCAGTGACACGTGGCGATGGACAGACAGGTGAAGATATCACTCAAAACGCCAAAACCATTCGTAACTTGCCATTATGGTTAGCTGACGCCGCTGATATTGAGCTGTTAGAGGTGCGCGGAGAGGTGCTAATGCCCAAGGCAGGCTTTGAGCGACTCAACCGCCTAGCAGAAGAGAACGATGGTAAAACTTTTGCCAATCCGCGTAATGCTGCTGCTGGTAGCTTAAGACAACTTGATCCAGCTATTGCTGCCAGCCGCCCGCTCGCATTTTATTGTTATTCAGTTAACCAAGGTTTACCTGAAAATATCAGCACTCAATCAGCGGCGCTAGCATGGTTAAAAGACATTGGCTTTACGGTCAGTGCGGTCGAGGTCGTGCAAAATCCACGTGAAGCGCAAGCCTACTATGAATCGGTGATTGAAACGCGTGATGATCTACCGTTTGAAATTGATGGGACAGTGATTAAGGTCAATAGCTTGGCATTGCAGCAGCAGCTTGGCTTTTTATCGCGTGAGCCGCGCTGGGCAACGGCGTATAAATTCCCTGCCCAGACCGTTATGACCCGTTTGCACGCTATTGAATGGCAAGTCGGACGTACCGGACAAATCACCCCAGTCGGTAAGCTTGAACCAGTCAAAGTCGGCGGTGTCACCGTTAGCAATGTCACCTTGCATAATTTTGGTGAGATTCAGCGCTTGGATGTGCGCGCAGGCGATATGGTTAGCGTGCATCGAGCAGGCGATGTGATTCCCAAAGTCACGCGCGTCTGGCATGATCAGCGTTCAGAAGACTCGGTACCTGTTAAGCTGCCCTCTACTTGCCCAGTATGCGACTCGCCTGTGGTGCTGCCCGAAGATGAAGCCTTAGCGCGTTGTACTGGCGGTCTGTTTTGTCCCGCGCAGCAACAAGAAGCCCTCATTCATTTTGTCTCACGCCGCGCGATGGATATTGACGGTCTAGGCGAGCGCTGGCTCATTAGCTTCTTTGAGCACGGTCTTGTCAAAACTGTCGCCGATATTTATAACTTGCATAATCATCGAGACGATCTCATTACTTATGAAAAACTGGGTGAGAAGTCCGTACAAAACATCATCAGTGCTATCGAAGCCAGCAAAAAGACCACCTTGTCACGCTTTATCTACGCACTTGGTATTCGCGGTGTGGGTGAAGGCACTGCACAAAACCTTGCCCAGCAATTTGGCGATCTTGATAGCCTAATGGCAGCAGATATTGATACGCTACTACAAACGCCTGACGTGGGCGCTATCACCGCTGAGCTTATCCATGAGTTCTTCCGCGCACCGCACAATATCGAAGTCATCACCGCCTTAACGGAGGCGGGCGTGCATTGGGATAAGGTTGAGCAAGTGGCGTCAGAAGGGCTGCCACTCGATGGGCAAACTTGGGTCATCACAGGCGCGCTCGATAGCATGGCGCGTGATGAAGCGAAGGCCAAATTGCAAGCATTGGGCGCAAAAGTCTCGGGTAGTATCTCGGCCAAAACCACTGCGCTACTGGCAGGTGATAAAGCTGGCTCTAAACTAACCAAAGCTGAAAAATTGGGCGTTAAGATAGTGGGTGAGGAAGAGTTTTTAGCGATGTTAGAAGATTCGTAGCATAGTTTTTAATGTGTATGGTGGGCTGGAGATAGAGTAACCCACCTCAATTATTTCTACTTTTTAAAAGAATAATTTGTTAGATGTTGAAAAGGGGCTTCAAGAAGCTAATTTTGTCCTTTTTCATCTTACTCCAGTACTTTTGCAGTTTGTTAGCTGGCAAAACCTCGTAATAGTATAGCCAGTAATCATCTTCATTATTATTATACAGATGCTCAGCTACTACTTTATGCTGCTTAATCACATTGCTGCGGGCTCCATATTTCTTTTTATCGTATAAATAGGCAAGCAGCAATGTTAAGCAGTCATCAAGATTACCAACTTTTTCTAATAAAGTAGAATTTATATCAAACTCAAAATCGTATTTTAATGAAAAGTATATTGAGTATGCTACAAGTTCATAACTATTTCGCTTAGCTCCATAAACGAGTAAGTTGTCAGCTATGCTTTTGATTGTAGAGGTTTTTACTTTATATCTTTCAAACAGTTGATTTTCAAGAACTCCTACAAGATAAGGGTAAAGAATAACCAAATGATGAACAGTATTTACAAGATAATCAATAGCGTTTTTAGAAGCTTGTTTACTAGTGATAACCTTTATACCGTAATTTAATATAGTAGCGTCATCATCATTTTTATTAAGCAAACTCAATAGAAAATCTAAATAACTAACCATAACACTATAATTGAGATAATTTAGCAAACTTACTGGATGGTTGGAAATATCGACAATCCAACTTGAATTTCTTGTAGCAGGTAAGTCTTTTATTGAAACTTTTTTACCATTAAGTATCAGACCATATTTCCGCAACTCACTAGATAGGTCAGCTAAAAAATTTTCTGCTGTTTCATAGTTTTCTGTTAAACAGATATAGTCATCAATATGCCTTATAAATTTGTAACCCCTTTTGACTAGGTAGTAATCGACTACTACCAATACAATTTCAGAAACTAAATTATAGGCATGAGCACCTATTAAAATACCGTGCGTTTCCCCATTATTAGTGTTCATTAAAAGTGAGTCTAGATCGTTATACCAATTTTTTTTCTTACGATTTGCTTTAACTTTTGCATTTGCTTTACCAGCAATTGCCCAAGTCAAAGAATGGGTATAGATACTACCAAAGCAATTGGAAATATCAGCATGAGCCTGAAATCTTGCTCCAATCTTGAACTTCAATAATGGGTCATCGTCTTCTTCATAGTCAGAGTAACCCATATCAAAAAGTTGCTCTTTATCTATTCGACGATTTATGACTCTCAATGTGTCATACTTTCCCATAACTAATATTTTTTTATTCTCTTTAGTTTTTCTTATATGTATTCTACTAACTTTCCAATCATGACTATCTGTATTAGTTTGAAAATGTAATAGGATATCGCTCCAATTATTTTTCAAATTGAAGCAAAGATTTCTATACGCTATAGGATTTGGGATTGTAAGAATTCTGGGTATGTTTATATTCCTTATACTTTCATAATAAACGGGAGTAGTTTCTTCCTTTTGGAAAGTAGTTTCTTTTTGTTTTTTACACCACCCAAAAAAATCAATAGACTGCAGAAATGGGGGTAAATTGTCGCTAAACATGCCATAGCTTAATAAACCCGCATAAACTTCGTCCGAGCTAAGCAATTGATGTTGTTGATAATATGATTTAAACATAGACTTCCTTGTTTTTACAATCTATCTAATTTTTTCAGTCTAATCACTCTTAGTTTAGAACAGTAAAACTTAACCTTTACTCCTCCACCTCTCCATGCACCTCACCCTCACCCTTTTTACCATCAGGTTTAATCTCAATAGGTAACACCAGCCCTTCAGCAAAGTCACCAGCCAATACATAATTATAGCTACTGGCCGTGATATCAGGTGTGGTATGGATGATAAGCGTCATATCTTTATCATCGGTCAGCTCATGAGAGATATAGCTATCATTGACTTGATCGAGCACCTTTGACAGCGCTTCGTTACTTGCCATACTCACGGTTAGATTGTGCTGGGCAGTGGCATTATCTACATCGAAATACTCGGCGTAGTCGCGTACATTTTGACTATCATGTGCAAATGGATAGTTGTAATCAGCAAGGTCAGCAGGCTCCTGTCCGCTTGCTACCAAAGACCAGTCGATTTCGTTGGTTGGCGTCGATGAGTCTGAGACAGTTGGCTCGGTAGCTGTGTCGGCGCTACCAGTCGTATCAGCACTATTATTACAGCCTGTTAGCACCCACATACTAGCGGTAGCGATTACCATTATATTCATTAAGCGCTTCGTCATCGACGTCTCCTCTTTAACATTGGTTATAAATTTTATATAAGCACTATTTTGACAGCTTTCGTTATGCTTCTCTAGCAAAACGCAGCAAACGAGCGATTGTTATAAAAATATCGGCAAGACAGGTATAGTTGGTTCACTTCGCCATTAACGTATTGATTTTATTTCGAACTGACTATATGTTTTATGGACTACACGCATAAAAAAACAGCCATTACTAATGACTGTTCATTCTAGTGCTCAGCTTCTTTGGTGTAGGTTGATTATCGATCAAGAGTACAACCAGAATTATGATCTACCTATTTTGCAATCAACTTGATACTCTTTACCATCAGCCCATTTCATAGCTAAGATGCCTTTGTCGCCTGTCATGTGCCATGCATAGACAACTTCTGGGTTTGACTCATTTACATAGCTTGCTGTGTCGCCTTTCACATCGCCATTTAAGATAATTGGCTGCTCTGACCAGTTTACTTTAGGAAGTGTGGCAGTCAACATGACTTGTTTTTTGTTAATAGATTGTTTGGCAAGAATTTGACTGTCGTCAGTACAAGTATAAGGCGCAGGCGCCATACGATCATAGGCTGCATCAGTCACGCTTTCTGAAGCAGGGGTAGTCGTACTTGGCGTCGTTGGAGTAGTAGGAGTATTTGGAGCAGTAGGGGTAGGTGCGGTAGTAGCACAAGCGCTAAGTAAAGCAAGGGCAGGCAGGGCAGTAGCAATCTTAGTTAAGGTCTTCATAATTCTCTCCAAAAACATACAGTCATATCGTTTATTTGTATTTAACAATGCGTTAAGCATATGACGCACATATTAGCGAAAATAAAGACGGTAGATTGTTAGAAATTGTTTGTAAGCTGTTATTTACGTTACGTGATCGCTGGCTAATGTAATTCAGAATTTGGAGAACCTTAAAAACTCTAAATTAAAGTGGCATATATTTTGTCTAAATGCGCGACTGATAAAATTATATTGCTTACTGTGCGTACGCAGACAGAGACTGCAAAAATTACTATCAGCCGTACTGCGACATTTTTAGAGTGAATTGATTATATCGATAATTATCAGGCTCAATAAACCAGTTTAAATAAAAAGCGCACATCGGCTTGGGAGCTGATATGCGCTTTTATTGTTTTACTGCTATGAGCTAATAACGTTTAGCCTATAATTTGTAGTAACTAATTTCTAATATTTAATACGACTTATTAACGCTACTTAGTTTTACGCGGCGGCAAACCAGTATGCTGCGTTTGGAAGTTACCTTTGCTCACTCGTTTCGTATTTTTCTTAGCTGACTTCTTCGCTGAAGTATTATTGGTTGAACCATTGCTACGCTTCACTGAGTCGTTGCCTACGCGGCTATTCTTTTTGCGTGCCGACTGATAGCTATCTTGCGCCCCGTCGCGTCCTTCTAAATGTGCATTAAATGGCGGTATTAAACAGCCACGATTTTTACCGATTAGATCGCTGCGGCCCATATCTTGTAGCGCTTTACGTAACATCGCCCAGTTTTTTGGATCATGATAGCGCAGAAAAGCTTTGTGTAATTTGCGCTGTTTACCAGATTTGACAATATCCATATCACCTTCACTGCGACTGACCTTATGTAGCGGGTCTTTGTGAGTGTGGTACATGGTGGTCGCCGTCGCCATAGGACTTGGGTAAAACGCTTGCACTTGGTCAGCGCGGTAATCGTTGCGTTTGAGCCATAGCGCAAGATTCATCATGTCTTCATCTTTAGTACCCGGATGAGCCGCGATAAAGTAAGGAATCAAATACTGCTCTTTACCTGCTTCCTGACTGAAGCGCTCAAACATCGCTTTAAATGCGTCATAACTGCCCATACCAGGCTTCATCATCTTCGATAGCACGCCTTCTTCAGAATGCTCTGGTGCGATTTTGAGATACCCACCGACATGATGACTGACCAATTCTTTGACATATTCAGGATCTTTTACTGCCAAGTCATAGCGCAAACCAGAAGCGATAAGAATCTTTTTGACGCCTTTGATATCACGGGCTTTACGGTATAGCTGAGTCAAATTACTGTGATCAGTAAGCAGGTTTTCACAGACATCAGGATAGACACAAGACGGCTTACGGCAATTTTTCTCAATGGTTTCATCTTTACAGTTTAGGCGATACATATTGGCAGTTGGACCACCAAGGTCAGATATCACCCCAGTAAAGTTTGGCGCAGTATCACGGATGGCTTCGACTTCACGTAAGATAGAGTCTTCTGAGCGGTTTTGGATGATACGTCCTTCGTGCTCAGTGATAGAGCAAAACGTACAACCACCAAAGCAGCCACGCATGATATTGACCGAAAACTTAATCATGTCATAAGCAGGAATGCGCGCATCGCCATAGCTTGGATGCGGCAAGCGTGCATAGGGTAGATCAAACACATAATCCATCTCTTCAGTTGAGAGTGGAATCGGTGGTGGATTGAGCCATACATCGATAGCAGTGTGCGAGTTGCCGCCGCCGCTACCATGACGCTGCACCAGCGCACGAGCATTACCTGGATTGGTCTCTAAATGCAGGATACGGCTGGCGTGAGCATAAAGAACAGGATCAGACTTGACTTGCTCATAATCAGGTAGGCGAATCACCGTCTTTTCACGAGCAGGTAATTTAAGTTTATATTTACGCGCAGTCTTAGGCTTTTCTTTGACGTTGTCGAACCCTCGCAGCTGCACCACTTGAGTATCTTCATCGACTTGATCAGCGTTAATAACTTTATTGGTAACTGGCTCTGCGACGAAGCCAGCATATTGGGCAGACATTCCTGTCATGGCTTGCCCAACTGGCGAGTCGCTAGGCTTTTCTTGCTCGATTTTACAGCTATCAACGTCTTCGGTCATCACATACGGATTGATAATGGGATCGACACGGCCGACGGTATCGACATCGTTGCTTGCCACTTCAGTCATATCCGCTTGCCAATGGCGACGGCTAGGCGACAGCAAATAAGCTGTACCACGTAGCTTGCTCATTTGCTCAAACGTATAGCCTTTTGAGAGACCATGTACCACATCGACGATGGCCCGCTCAGCGTTACCATACAATAAAACGTCAGCGCGAGAGTCGAGGAGGATACTACGGCGCACCTTATCTGACCAATAGTCATAATGAGCAATACGGCGCAGACTGCCTTCAATACCACCTAAGATAATCGGCACATCAGGATAAGCTTCACGGCAGCGCTGACTATAGACAATAGCCGCGCGGTCAGGGCGTTTATTGGCGACGTTTCCTGGTGAGTAAGCGTCATCACTACGAATCTTGCGATCAGCGGTGTAGCGGTTAATCATGCTATCCATATTGCCCGCAGTGACGCCGTAAGCGTAGACGGGCTTACCAAGCTCCATAAAAGCGTCTTTACTCTTCCAATCAGGCTGGGCAATGATACCGACACGAAAGCCTTGCGACTCTAATAGACGACCAATGATTGCCATGCCAAAGCTTGGATGATCGACATAAGCATCACCTGAGATGATAATGACATCACAAGCATCCCAACCGAGCGCATCCATCTCAGCACGCGTCATCGGCAAGTAAGGAGCGGGCTCATAGCAGCTTGCCCAATGTTTATCATAGTCGTAAAGCGGTTTGACGCCTTGTTTAAAGGCGGTGCGGGCGATGGTATCGGCAGACATGGGCGGACCTATTAGCTAAGAGTTTGGCTGTAGAGCATAAAGAGGATTTAAAGGCAGACGGACAGGTTTTCTGTGCCTTTAAAAACCGCTCATTTTAACATGAATTACCCTCAGGTAGCGATAAGTTATTGATAGCGTGAGATAATATTGCAGTATTTACCATTTATAGGTGGTTAATAACGATAAGTCCGCTAAATATATCGACAATACAACAGCTTATCTGTGGTTAATCCAACAAAATTTTTGTCCCACTCTTTGTAAAATTCATCACAAACTGACTGCTGAAACTACGTACATTATTCTCATGCGTCAGTAGATTACGGGTAAACTGATGATAGTCTTGCATGTTCTTTGCATTGACCATTAGCATAAAATCCGCGTCCCCTGATACTTCATAACAGCTCATTACTTGCGGTTGATCACTCATCAAGCGCTCAAATCGGTGCTGCATAGAGTTATTCGAGCGTAGCATTTGAATCATCACCACTGCCGTTAGACCGTAGCCAACCTTATTTGGATTAACGATAGCGACTTGTTTGGTAATAACACCATTATTGACAAGTGATTGAATACGTCGTTGGGCCGTAGCGATAGACACGTGAACACGTTCTGCGATTGTTTTTAATGGCAGCGTTGCATCATCTTGTAATAAATTTAAAATGGCTTTATCAATATCATCTAAAGTTTCACTCATTGTATTGGCTCTTATAGAAAGTATTATCACTATAACCTAATAGTTGATAAATAATTCAGTTTAGCACTAGTAATTTGATAAAAAAATTCAAAATAGTATTTATATAGAGATAATATCTCGTAGTACCTTAGTAGAATAAAACATACCGATAAAGCTTGTTCTATACAAAATAAAAGCTGATCTCTCTAACGTTTATTCAAACTTACGGTGCTGATTATGTCTATCTCAATGCTATCTAATACATTCGCAAATACTATTGCGCGCATGCCGTTACCTGCAATGTGGACAGCGGGCAGCGTTCAGCAACGTACATTAATAATGGGCGTGGCATTGGCCGTATTATCAAACCTTCTATTTGGCGTGCTTTATGCGTACAGCAGCTTTTTGGCACCATTATCAGGTACGCAAGTATTCATCTGGCGGATGTTAGCGATGTGGACGGCTTTGGTAGGGTATCTCATGGTTAGCGGCCGTTTGAGGATGCATGTTAAAAAGTTAAAAAGCTTGCGCTCCATTAAACAATGGGCATGGTTGCTATTGCCGACACCGATATTTCTTAGTCAATTTTGGCTGTTTATGTGGGCACCAGTCAACGGTCAAGGCGTCCAAACCGCGATGGGATATTTTTTATTTCCCCTCATGATGGTGGTGTTCGGCTGCGTTTTGTTTGGCGAAAAATTAAGCCGTTTGCAATGGTTGGCTGTTGCTTTTGCCGCATTAGGCGTGGGCAGTGAAATTGTGCGCACCCAAAGCGTGTCTTGGGCGACCTTGTGGGTTTGTGGTACGTATCCGCTGTACTATATCATTCGCCGTCTGCAAGGTATTGGCGCAATCACTGGATTATTGGTCGATTTGACTATTTTTGCACCATTTGCAATGGCTTACTTATTCTTCGTTGCACCGACCAGTTTGATGCTCGTTAGCGGTTCTGGGTTTTTTATTATGATGCTAGTAGGATTAGGCATACTTAGTGTGTTGGCGATGAAAACCAACGTCGATGCTAGCCAAATGTTGCCAGTAAATGTCTATGGCATGATGAGCTATATTGAGCCTGCGCTATTATTTATCTTAGCTATCACGGTACTTGGCAACCCATTTGAGTCAGCGATGATATACAGCTACGGATTGATTTGGTTAGGGATAGGTTTTTTGATTATTCATGGCGTCCGTCAATTACGTAAGGCAAATCGAGAAACAAAAGCGACGCTAACTGCTAAAACCGTCTAAATAGTTGTCAGTACAAGTAGATTGCTTTTGTGAAACTATATTTATACCTAGAACGAAAAAAGGACGACACAGCTTAAAGTTGAATCGTCCTTTTTTTGAATGCTAATACCGTAAAGTAAATTTAGTTAGGGTATTAATCCAAATGCTGTTTAAAGCCGCGCTGCTTATCACGTTCCCAATCACGGTCTTTTAAGGTTTTGCGTTTATCATGCTGCTTTTTACCAACTGCCAGCGCTATTTGACATTTCACCATAGAGCGCTTCCAGTAGCACGATAACGGCACGCAAGCATAGCCTTTTTGATTGACCGCGCCGTAGAGTTTGTCAATCTCGCGGCGATTGAGCAGCAGCTTACGCGTACGGATACTATCAGGGCTGACATGCGTTGAGCTTGATAATAGTGGCTGAATGTGTGCCCCAAACAAAAACGCTTCACCGTTACGAAAGGTGATATAAGCTTCGGTAATGGACATTTTACCAGCACGGATGGCTTTGACTTCCCAGCCTTGTAGCGACAATCCTGCCTCGAACGTCTCCTCGATGAAATACTCGTGACGCGCTTTTTTGTTTGAGCAAATCTGATTGTCAGGTTTTCTTGATTTTTTTGACATAAACTCTCCATAAGGACCGCAATATACCAGGTCCTTGTCTAACTATTCCTCATCGTAACCCTGTTATTGGATCATTACTTTAACAAAAGCAAGAGATGAGTCGAACCGTCTATTGTAGCAAAGCTGATGCTAAAAATGTTAGGGCAAATGTAGTCATGCGTGATCGCTGTTTAGTGCATTTAGATTAAAAATTATACTAAGTACTGACCATAGATAAGTATTATGTTTAACCAAAATTTGTTAGCATAAGCGCTACTATTAACCAATAAATTAGCCGCGCCATGAATCCAGTAACTACTTCTAATGACTTAGATTCTAATACCCCAAATTCTAATACGTCGGAGCTTTCGAACGCTGCCACATCTCTAGAATCTTCAAGGTCTTCAAAGCTACATACCAAAATTTTATACCCAGGTACTTTTGATCCTATTACGAATGGTCACGTCGATTTGGTCACCCGTGCGACCAAGTTGTTTGATGAAGTGGTGATCGCTGTTGCTTCAGGTCATCACAAAAAGCCGTTGTTTAGCTTTGAGGAGCGTGTTGGCTTGGTAGAGACTGTATTTGCAGACTTACCGCAAGTATCGGTGGTGGGCTTTGAAGGACTATTGGTAGATTTTATGCGTGAAAAAAATGCTACCGCGGTATTACGAGGCCTGCGCGCTATGTCAGATTTTGAGTATGAGTTTCAGCTCGCCAATATGAACCGTGAGCTTGATGAGCGCTTTGAAGCAGTGTTTTTGACCCCATCTCAGCATTATTCATTTATCTCATCGACGATGATTCGTGAGATCGCCAAGCTTGATGGTGATGTGAGTAAATTTGTGCCCAAGTGCGTCTCACAAGCTTTTATTAACAAACTTGGCTCATAGCCCTACTTATTTAATAGGAGTAGTTTATGGCTTTATTAATCACTGACGAATGTATTAACTGTGACGTATGCGAGCCAGCTTGCCCAAATGAGGCCATCTCAGAAGGGGAAGATATTTATGTCATTGACCCCGATCTATGTACTGAATGTGTCGGTCATTTTGATGAGCCACAATGTGTGGTCATCTGTCCTGTGGACTGTATTCCTAAGGATCCAAACCACCTTGAGACCGAAAATGATTTGTTGGCTAAATATAAACGTATTACTGGTCAATGATGCGTTGTAGATTATGCTATTGATAAATACTCAGCTCAAAATAAAATCGATACGTTAATAGTTGTATGCGACTGGTATAAATTTCCCTTGCTTGCTGCTATCACAGAGGCTACGAAAAATTCATCCCAGTCGCACTTTACCTATTTTAAATTGAGTTCACTATCTATATGGAAGTGCTAAAAACTAGGAATAATATGACGAATATGGACATTCAATTTTCCCCACGTTTGATGTTTAAGAGTGTGCTATGACGAAACCTGCTACTAGCGATTTTGATCAAAACCACCTGTGGCATCCTTACGCCAGCTTACCGCCCACTTATCCTAATATCGTTATTGACTATGCAGAGGGTATCTACATCGTCACCGAAGATGGTACGCGCCTTATCGATGGCATGTCGTCATGGTGGGCGAGCGTACATGGATATAATCATCCCAAACTAAATACTGCTATCACAAAGCAGCTGGGCAAAATGGCGCATGTCATGTTTGGAGGGTTGACGCACAAGCCGGCGATAGATTTGGGTCAAAAGCTGCTCTCTATCGTACCAAAAGGCCTAGATGCTATTTTTTATGCTGATAGCGGTAGTATTGCAGTAGAAGTGGCTCTTAAAATGGCGCTGCAATATCAAATCGCGGTTGGACGTATTAATAAAAACCAATTTGCCTCGACCCATTCAGGCTACTATGGCGATACCTGGCATGCCATGAGTATCTGTGATCCGGTCAATGGCATGCACAGCTTATATGGCACGCAATTGCCGACGCAGCATTTTGTTTCTGCGCCGCCTATGGGGTTTGAGCATAAGTTAACGCAAGACGTGCGCGATGAATTAACCCAGTTTTTTGCCAACAACAGCGATAAGCTTGCCGGATTTATTATTGAGCCTATTATTCAAGGCGCAGGCGGTATGCGCTTTTATAGTCCTGAATACCTGCAACTGTTACGTAAGCTATGTGACGAGTATGACGTGTTGTTAATCGCTGACGAGATTGCCACGGGCTTTGGACGCAGCGGTAAGCTGTTTGCGTGTGAACATGCTGATATTAGCCCTGACATCATGACCATTGGTAAGGCGCTAACAGGTGGTTATATGACATTTGCTGCCACCTTATGTGCAAGACAAATCGCGGATACTATTCATCACAGTGATTATCCAGCGCTGATGCATGGGCCGACCTTTATGGGTAATCCACTGGCATGCGCGGTCGCTTGTGCGTCGATTGATTTAATTATGTCTTATGATATCGAGGCGCGTACGGCGAATATGCAAGCTGTGATGCAGCAGCAGCTTGCGCCTGCTATGGCATTAAATGGTGTGAAAGAAGTGAGGTGTTTGGGAGCAGTTGCCGTAATAGAGCTAGAGATAGCCGTTGATATGCCAGTTTTTCAAGCATTGTTGATCAACAATGGTATTTGGGTCAGACCTTTTGGAAAATTGGTCTATATTATGCCGCCTTATGTCATTACTGACGATGAGCTAGTGACATTGTGCCAAGCGCTACTAACCGTTGTCACTTCTTATTTGAATCAGGTTTCTGTCGCCAATAGAGCTTCAATATGAGCGTCCTATTTATATCCGGTATCGATACCGACATTGGCAAAACTTACGCGACTGGAATAATTGCTAACGCATTGATGCAACAAGGCGTCAACGTCATCACTCAAAAGCTGGTGCAAACGGGCGTGTCCATAAATCCAAAAACGGGCGAGATGGAAGTTGCTGATGACATTATCACTCATCGTAGGTTAATGGGTATTCCTCTACAGTCTTATGATTTGGATTTTACAACCTGTCCTTATCGTTATCACAAGCCTGCCTCACCGCATCTGGCGGTAAAACTTGCCAACGCAGTTTTAGACCCTGATGTCATCACTCACGCGACGCGGCAATTGCAAGTAAACTATGACGTGGTGCTGCTAGAAGGCGCAGGTGGTTTGCTCGTACCTATTACAGAGCAATTATTAACCTTAGATTATATTGCTACTCAAGGCTATCCTATTATATTGGTAACTTCTGGACGTCTTGGCAGTATCAATCACACGCTGCTTAGCCTTGAAGCTATTACTCAGCGCGGTTTGTCTGTGCATAGTGTAATTTACAACCCCATTCATGATAATGCTGCTCAGACAGATGCTGAGATTGCTAATAGCACGATTGATTTTTTGAAAAAACACCTACAGCAGCACTATCCAGCTACGCATTGGCTCAAGTTGCCATATATAAAGGCTGAGCAACCTAGAGCCTTGCCAGATTTTTGCCTGCCAAACGACTTTGTCTGAGACTGCTAAAGTCTACTGCTCGATGAGTTAAAATTAAACACAAAAGATATTTCCAGATAATCCTTTGGTTTGCTATACTAGCGCCCTTGGTAGACTAGGCGATCGCCGCTGCATACTGTTTAACAGACTTGCAGGGGAGGAAAGTCCGGGCTACATAGGGCAGCGTGCCAGCTAACGGCTGGGCGGGGTAACCCGACGACCAGTGCAGCAGAGAGCAGACCGCCTCGCGTCAGCACGTGAGGTAAGGGTGAAAGGGTGCGGTAAGAGCGCACCGCGTGGGTGGCAACATCTCACGGCATGGTAAACTCCACGCGTAGCAAGACCAAATAGGCATCGGCATGGCGCGGCCCGCGTTCGATGCGGGTAGGTTGCTTGAGCGTATCAGCGATGATACGCCTAGAGGAATGATCGTCCACGACAGAACCCGGCTTATCGGTTTACCAAACCTTTTTTATTGTTTATGCTCTAATATTTACAACTAATTTGAATTAAATTTAGATTTTTTGCAAAAAAAGCCAATTAGGGGTTGACGATATCCACCTCTATCGGTATTATACCGAGCCTTAAATGGCGATGTAGCTCAGCTGGTTAGAGCGCACGACTCATAATCGTGAGGTCGAGAGTTCAAGTCTCTCCATCGCCACCATCTATATAGCAGTAATGTGTAGTATGAATAAATCCAATCCTTTGTGGTTGGTTTTTTTTTGTCTAAAATAAGTCGTTAGACAGTGTCTGTATTAATGATACAAGCTCAATAAACAATCATTACTACTGCTATTTACTTGCCAATTTCTTGCTAAATCATAGCTTTATCTACCTACTCACAGATTATTTCTTGTAACTTATGTCCCTCTTACTTATCATAGGGGCTGTTTTTGGTGAAGTCCTGTAACGCTATGTCTGTACAATTGCCTCCTTATCGTCCTATTAAGCATCGCAGTGGCCTTAAAGTCATGGGCGCCGCCTTTCATGCTTTACTAATGCGTGAGCTGCAAACGCGCTTTGGTGGTTATCGTTTGGGCTACCTGTGGGCGCCATTGGAAGTTATATTCCAAGTGGCCATTTATTTGATTATATTTGGCACTATTATGACTCGAGTCATGCCTGGAATAGACTATATGCTATTTTTGGTTGCAGGCTTAGTACCGTTTCGGATGATGAGTACGATAGCGACAAGGTCATTGGGAGCAGTAGAGGCCAACCAAGGCCTCTTAATGTACCGATCAGTCCGTCATATTGATGTCATCATCGCGCGCTCGTTTTTAGAGTTGGTTATTTACTTTTTTACCTTTGTGCTTTTATTAGCGATATTGTTTTTTATTGGTATTCCTATTAGTTTTGCGCAGCTACATATAGTGCTATTTTGCTGGATAACCTTATTTTTATTTGGTTTTGGTCTTGCCCTTATTATGATGGTAGTAGGTTACTATGGTGGCGAGATTAGCAAAATTATTAGTTTAGTATTTACTATTTTATATTTTGCTTCAGGAATTATTTACTCTATTCATCTTGTTCCAGAGCCCTATTTTAGTTACTTACTTTACATACCATTCACTCATAATATCGAGTTAATGCGGCATGCTTTAGCACCTAATTATCCTTCTTATCATATTGATATTGGATATTTTCTAGAATGGATGGTAGCGACAAACTTCTTAGGTCTGCTTATGTATAAAGCGGTAGAAAAGGATTTGATACGTTCAAAGTAAAATATCTAATAACTACCAAATACAGTGTTTATAGGAATTAGTTCTAACTCATGGTAAATAAATGATTGAAATTAAAAATATTTCTAAGTCGTTTATGACTAAGCAAGGTCGGCATTATCTATTTAAAGACTTAAACCTGACCATTGGTGATAAACAAAGTGTGGGTTTGCTAGGCCGTAATGGTGCTGGTAAGTCTACCTTGCTGCGCATCATATGCGGACTTGACGAGCCGGACCACGGTGAGATTATTACTGATTCAACGATTTCATGGCCAGTCGGCGTTGCAGGTGGCTTCCAAGGCAGTTTGACTGGACGTCAAAACGTCCGTTTTGTCTGTCGTTTATATTCAAGTGGGCCCTACATCGATGAAAAGATTCGCTTTGTCGAAGAGTTTGCTGATATCGGTAACTATTTTGATATGCCAGTCAAAAGCTACTCATCAGGGATGAAGTCACGCTTAACTTTTGGTTTGAGTCTAGCTTTTGATTTTGATTATTACATGCTCGATGAAGCGGGCGCTGTTGGTGATGCCGCTTTTCGTAAGCGTAGTGAGGATATTTTGGCAGCTCGCCGTGAGCAAGCAGGATTTTTGATAGTGTCACATAATATCGGCGATATTAAGCGTAACTGTGATATTGGTATTGTGTTAATGGATCAAACAGCACTCGTGTTTAACGATACAAAAGAAGCGATTGAAGTATATGAAGAGCATGTCCACAAAGCGAAAAAATAAGATAGTTAACTTCTCGCTGTTTATCGGCTTGGTAATCCTGCCTTGGGTGCTGGTGATTTTTTATGTCATGACGCTTGCACATCCGCGCTTTATCTCCACAGCTGACGTAGTGGTCAAGCAAGTTAGTGATGCAAGCGTACCCTCTGGCGGTGGCTTATCGGCGCTGCTTGGCGTTAATAGCACAAGTAAAGAAGATGCTACCTATCTGACCGAGTATATCTTGTCCAATGACATGATCAAACGTCTTGATAATAAGTTTCAATTTCGGGAAGCTTATTATGTCGATGGCTCAGACCCTATCTATGAGATAGACCCTGAAGCGTCACAAGAAGAATTGCTTGAGTACTTCAAAAAGCGCGTTCATATTGACCTAGATGAACAAAGTTACATACTTAGTGTCTCGACAGAAGCTTTTGATTCTGATTATGCTCATGAGCTCAATAAAGCCATTTTGGGTGAGTCTGAGCAGTTCGTCAACCGTATCTCACAAGAAGTCGCGCGCGATCAGCTGGTGTTTGCCGAAACCCAACTGGAGGAGTCACAAGATCGCTTAAATGAAGCCAAAGAGCAGCTACTCACTTATCAAAATACTAACGAGATCTACGATCCGCAAGCCAATGCGCAGATAGTGAATCAACTGATTGGTAGTTTACAAGCGCAGTTAAGCTCACTACGCACCGAAGAGCGGCAGTTGCTTAGCTACTTGAATCCTGACGCTCCGCAAGTGGTGTCATTAAGAAGTCAGATTAGAGCGGTAGAGGAACAAATCAGTCAAGAACAAACTAAGCTGACCTCGCCAAATACGACCAAACTAAATCGTCAAGCAGTTCAGTTTGAGACGATTAAAGCAGACGTCGATTTTGCGACCGAACTCTATAAGCTATCGCTATCATCGCTTGAAAAAGCACGTTTAGAAGCTTTTAAAAAGATGAAAAACCTAATCGTCATCTCCGCCCCTTACGAGGCTGAAGATGCGTTATATCCGCGCCGTGCTTACATTATCTGGACATCGCTGGCGTTATTACTGATGCTTTACGGCTTTGTACGGTTAGTCATGGCAGTCATACGTGATCATCGTAGCTAGTTTGGCATTGGTGTTTAGAAAGTAACAGCTGGTTATTAGTACTATAAGTGGTTAGAAGCTTAAGGTACTTAATAACCATAAACGATTTGATAAACTTGGCTTATATAAGCAGATATCAGCAATGATCGACAGATCAGCAAAGGAATACCGCTCATGAACATGAAACCACGCCCAATCGTGATGATGATTAAAGTGATCAGTTTGACGATGGCTGCTACTAGTCTTCCAGCATTGGCCGCAACCAGTTATGCGGATCAAATAGCGGGATCTAGCTTTGGGACCAATGCCAATAATAATAGTCAAGATCAAAACCGTAATAACATCAATGTCTCGACTCAAGCATTTGCAGGCGGTGTTCCTGGTCAAGCCACGACACAAGAGGCAGTTAACGCAGCAAGCTTACCGAGTCAATCGGTTATTAATACCACCCACGCTTATCAAGATATCAATACACAAGATTTGATGTTCGGTGAGCAATTGTTTCGCGGTGCGTTTTCTACCACATCAGGCTCCACTTTTAATGACAGCTACGTCATCAACCCTGGCGACAATGTACAGGTACGTATGTGGGGCGCCTATCAATTTGCATCGACTATGACCGTCGATCCGCAAGGAAATATATTTCTACCCAATGTTGGTCCAGTGCGTGTATCTGGTGTACAGAACGGCAACCTACAAAACGTCGTTAAAAGTGCTGTTAACCGTATTTATCGCTCAAACGTTGGTGTTTATGCATCATTAGAGCAAGCCCAGCCCGTTAAAGTGTTTGTCACAGGTTTCGTTAAGCAACCTGGTTATTATGGCGGACTTGCCGCAGACTCAGTGTTGTCATACTTAGATCGGGCAGGCGGTGTTGATCCCACTCGCGGCAGTTACATTGATATTCAAATCAAGCGTAATGGTCAGCTATTACAGCAAGTCAATCTATATGATTTCTTGTTAGCGGGTAAGCTGCAGCCATTCTCTTTTCGTGATGGCGATGTAATCACGGTGGCACCGCAGAAAAAAACCTTTGCCGTAGGCGGGCAGGTCCAGAACGAATATACTTTTGAATTCGATGTCAACGACTTGACCATTGGTGATGTATTGCAAGTTGCCAATCCAGCTGCCAATGCAACCAACGTCAGCATCACTCGCAGTGCAGGACGTGCACAAACGGCAGAATATTACTCGCTTGCTGAAGCACAAAATGTGCCTGTCTATAATGGCGATCAAATGGTCGTCACCTCAGATCGCTACGCTGGCACAATCGCGGTACAAGTAAAAGGCGCTCATACTGGTAATGGTGCTATGGTCGTGCCTTATGGCGCTCGTCTAAAAGATATCATTCCGCAGTTACAACCAAGTCCATTAGCGAAGCTTACGCACTTGACGATTTACCGTGAGTCAGTGGCTGAGCAGCAAAAACGCATGATCAACGAGTCACTTGATCGCTTAGAAGAATTAACGCTAGCTACTCAATCAACGACGCGTGAGGAGGCAGCGCTACGTCAAGACGATGCCAATCTGGTCAAGCAATTTGTAGCCAAGGCACGTACTGTGAGACCTGATGGTCAGATAGTAGTTGTACCAAACTCTTGGCAGGATATCATCCTTCAGCAAGGCGATGTCATCGAAATACCTGCGCAAACATCAGTGATTACTGTCAATGGTCAAGTACGATCACAAGGCGCGCTGACCTTTAATCCAGACTTTACGGTTGGTGATTATATTGCTAATTCAGGCGGCTTTGGAGACAACGCTGATACCAAAGAGATCTTAGTAATTCATCAAAATGGGGCGAATGAAGTGGTCAATACTGCGTATCGCATTCAACAAGGTGATGAAATCATGGTCTTACCAAAGGTCAAAACCAAACGTGTAGAGATTACCCGCGGAATCTCACAGATTGTCTATCAATTGGCAGTCGCGGCTAAAGTTATTTTAGACTTATAACTATGTGATGCTTGATACATAAGTTAAGACATAAATAGTTAACAAGGATATTAGAGATGGCAAAAAGCGTAGCACATGAAGGCAAGATGACCTTAACTTCTACCTCTAATGATGCGCTACGTTTGTTATCAACTCAACGACGATTACCCAATAATCTAGCAGTAATTGGTAAAGGCATGCGTCGTAACAACGAGCTGTTATCTCAAGTATTACAAGCTGATATTCAACGCTGGTATCCATGGTCAAGAGTACAGCAACGCTTTAATTCGACTATTCAAACGCCCGACGCCTTTATCGGTTGGGGGCACAAAAAAAGCTATCGACGCGCTAAAAGAGCAGCAGATCGTCAACAGCTTGCAACTTTAAGTATCGAAGATGGCTTTTTGCGCTCTCTAGATTCTGGTATTGGCAGTCGTCATGGACTAAGCATGGTGGTTGATGACATCGGTATCTACTTTGATCTAACGCAAAGCTCACGCCTTGAGCAATTAATCGCTGCACGCGCTAAAGAATACGCTAACTCTGATAGTAATATTTTAGATAAAGTACGTGCTCGCCAGTTGATAACACGTATTTGCGATAAAAAGTTAAGCAAATATAATGCTGTGTTTACTTGTCCATCACTAGATGAACTGATTGCTAAAGAAAACATCAATCAAAAAAAAGATTCAGTACAGTCGCACGTCCTCTTACTTGATCAAGTCGCTGGCGATGCTTCTATCAAAGGTGCTGGTGCAAGTAAGAGTCAGTTTAAGCGCATGCTAAAGGCTGCCTGTCGCAACCATCCTAATGCCTATATATGGATTAAAGCGCATCCTGCCGCCAAGTCAGGTTACCTGACCAGTCTCAAGCTACCTAAAAATGTTCGACTATTAACGCAAGCTCTTAATCCAATCGCGCTACTGGCACAAGTAGATCATGTCTATACAGTCAGCTCGCATATGGGGTTTGAGGGGTTGATGCTAGGCAAGGCTGTACATTGCTTTGGGGTAAATTGGTATAGCGGTTGGGGACTCACTGATGACAGCGGCGCACCAAAACGGTTGCTAAAAACAGTTAAAAAGCGCCGTCAAAACTCAACAGCAACGTTAGAGACATTATTTTATAGCGCTTATATTGATTACAGTCGCTATGTCGATCCAGCTACGAGGCAGGCATGTGATATTGATACTGCAATTGAATGGTTGGTAACCAATCGCCATTGGCAATCGCATCTTGAAGGTAATTTGACGGTATATGAGTTTAGCCGATGGAAGCTGCCTTTCGTTAGAGCCTTTACTGGTCTGCCGCGTACGACATTATTTATCAAACCAAAGCCGCGTCTAAAAAACTTGCTACATCCAGATCATTTTAAAGTTGATTACAACCAGCCTTTATTGGTATGGGGGTTGGCTAAACGTCAACAAGTCCAAAAACAGCTACAAAGTAAAGTTTCAAAAAACAGGATTTTGGATATTCCTGCTATCTATTGTATGGAAGATGGTTTTATCCGCTCAAATGGTTTGGGTGCGACGCTTCTTGCGCCATTATCGGTGGTGATAGACAAACAAGGTATCTATTATGATGCCACTCAGCCCTCAGATTTAGAAACCTTACTCCGCAACTGTAAAGCGTTGACGCCACAGCAAAATGCACGAGTACAGAGGCTTCAAGCAAAACTGCTTACTCAGCGAGTGAGTAAATACAACGTCGGCACAGAAGTCAATGCTGCGGTTGATACTACTGACAAAGCAGACACTATTGAGCAAAAAAAGCAATGGATGCAGGATGCAAAGGTATCTGGCAGACCACGTTTGCTTATCATTGGGCAAGTAGAAGACGATCTGTCGGTACAGTATTGCGGCTCAGATATTAAGACCAATCGAGGTCTGATTGAGCGTGTCAGACGAGATAATCCTGATGCCTATCTGATTTATAAACCGCATCCCGATGTAGAAGCTGGTCTACGAGCAGGCAAAGTTGATAAGGAGTGCTTAGCAAAAGTACAAGCAGTTGCCTATGATGCAGCGATGCCTGATTGTTTAGAGTGCGTCGATGAGGTACATACGATTAGTTCATTGACTGGCTTTGAAGCATTATTGCGCGGGCTAAAAGTGACTTGTTACGGTTTGCCGTTTTATGCAGGGTGGGGCTTGACGACTGATATAGATGCGCAGTTATCACCAAAAGCGGATTATCTACAGAGGCGAAAGCGGGATACAGCATTATCGCTTGAACAACTACTGTACTGCGCACTCATACGCTATCCACTATATCGTTTACCTGAGGGTTATGGACTTGCACAAGTAGAGCAAGTGGTTGATTACTTATATCCTTCTAAGCACCGTAAAGAGACGTCTCAAAAGATGTCACGTGATAGTACGGCCCATATAGCCACTATTTTGCCAGTAAAGTCATCTACGTTATCTACGCTATCAAAGCTCACTAATCAGTTTAAACGCCATACTGCTACGCGCTTTATGCAACAGCGTCATCGATGGCAACAGCATCTGCGTAAAAAAAACCAGTAAGCCTAAAATAAAACTATTACGACAATTATGTTTTTTTCGGTATAATTTGTGTACAATTTAGCAGTTATTATATAATTGCTTTATCTGTTTATCGCTACTTTTTAACTTTCTAACCGACGGTACATACTCTTATGGCAGCTTCGATGCATCAATTGCTTACTCATCGACATGTCTTGCTGCTACAAGGAAAGATGGGTGGGTTTTTCAACCGTTTTGCAACATTCTTGCAAACTCAAGATATCCAAGTAAGTAAAATTAACTTTAATGCTGGTGACGCATTTTTTTATCGTCATTCTAACGCTCATGATTATGTAGGGACTTTGGGTCAGTTTTCCTCTTGGTTACAAGCTTTTATTGAAGAGCACAGCATTGATGCGATTGTCTGCTTCGGTGATTGTCGCCCGCATCATACGCAAGCTGCCTGTTTGAGTGAGAAGTTAGGCATATCCTTTTTTGTTTTTGAAGAAGGCTACTTACGCCCCGATTATATTACCTTACAAGAGCACGGTATCAATGGTTACTCACGCTTAAACATTGCTGATATTAAAGCGCTCAAAAAAGCCAATGACAAACCATTATATACGCACAATCGCTTTTATCGGTTAAGTATCGCTGCTATCGTTTATTATATCGTTACTCGGCTATACAAGTCGCGTTATCCGCATTATTCACATTATCGCGGGATGACAGCATGGCAAGAAGCAATCGCTTGGTTAAAAGCACCTTGGCGTAAGTTGCGCGGGTATCTACCCGATAAAAAACTACAAAACCATCTCGTTACTCAAGCAGATAACAACTACTTTTTAGTCAGTTTGCAAGTGCACAATGACTCACAGATCACCCACCATAGTGGTTATCGTGATGTAGTACAGTTTATAGATGAGGTTATTGCAAGCTTTGCTAAGCATGCTGATACAAAGCAGATGCTCGTATTCAAGCATCACCCTTTAGATCGTGGTCATCGTGATTATCGCGAATTGGTGGCAAGCCTAGCAGCCCGCTATCAAATCAAATCTAGAGTATTTTATGGTTGTGATATGCACCTACCAACGCTCATGAAACACAGTATTGGTATGGTCACCATAAATAGCACGACAGGCTTACAATCGGTGTATCATAAAAAGCCTACCAAGGTTATGGGACGCGCTATCTATGATACTCCTAAGCTGACAGACCCTAAGACGCTCGCGCAGTTTTGGCAGCAGCCTAAATATCCAGACAATGAGTTTTATTTAAGGTTTCGCGAGTATTTGATTGAACAAACACAGATAAATGGAGCGTTCTATGGTAAGTCGCCATGGATGTATAAATATTTGCAGCGGCCCGTGACCACGGACATAGTGTCTGATACAGCCAAATAATGTTTTAGGCATAGTGACCAATTTGTTTGGTGCAATGATTCATAGTCAATTACCGGAAGCCATAAACCTTAAATTTTGTGGCTGATACAACGGTCAACGCTAATCAGTCGTTGATTTCACTTTTAACCAGATCGCTACTAACAAAATCTCCTTACTTTACAGTGGAAAACTGCTAGAATACGCTCATATGTCTGTGTATATTAGCAAGCGTCGTTCGTCTTGATTTGAATAATTAATGTCATTAATTCAGTTTAACCAAACACGCTTTGACTACTATCACCGACCACACTAATCTTTGCTATTAACTCTATTTTGCAACATTTTTATCATAATTAATATCTAATAACCGTTCGTTTTTTACTATTGTTCACGTATCGTTGTTCAATAACGGTTATCCAATCACCTTTTATTTAGTAGGCGCTTTGTGACTGCATTAGCCAATATTCGTAACTTTTCTATCATTGCCCACATTGATCATGGCAAATCAACGCTTGCTGATCGATTTATTCAAATGTGCGGTGCCTTGCAAGATCGTGAAATGCAAGCACAAGTACTCGATTCCATGGATATCGAGCGTGAGCGTGGTATTACCATTAAAGCACAGTCAGTAACCCTGTTCTATGACCATCCAAATGGTGAACGCTATCAGCTTAACTTTATTGATACGCCTGGACACGTCGATTTTTCATATGAAGTTTCTCGCTCATTAGCCGCTTGTGAGGGCGCCTTGTTGGTTGTAGATGCAGCCCAAGGCGTAGAAGCACAGTCCGTTGCCAACTGCTATACTGCCGTTGATCAAGGCTTAGAGGTACTGGCAGTCTTAAACAAGATTGACCTACCGCAAGTTGAGCCTGAGCGTGTCATTCAAGAGATTGAAGATATTATTGGTATTGAAGCCATTGATGCGCCGCGTGTTTCAGCCAAGTCTGGTTTGGGCGTCGATTCCCTGTTAGAAGCGCTCGTGGAGTTTATTCCTGCACCAACTGGTGATCGAGAAGCCCCGCTGCAAGCCTTGATTATCGACTCTTGGTTTGATAGTTATTTAGGTGTGGTCTCTTTGGTGCGTGTGCGTGAAGGCACAGTAAAAAAAGGCGATAAGATTTATATCAAATCGACCAAAGAGGCGCATCCGGTCAGCTCTATTGGTGTATTTACGCCCAAGCCTGTCGATACAGGTATTTTAGAAGCTGGGGAAGTGGGCTTTATTATCGCTGGTATTAAAGATATTGCAGGTGCTCCTGTCGGTGATACGATCACCCACGCCAAGACGCCAGATGTCGAGCGTATCCCAGGCTTTAAACAAGTCACCCCGCAAGTCTATGCAGGTATGTTCCCTGTTGATGCCAACGATTTTGAAAAATTTCGTGAAGCACTACAAAAGCTGCAAATTAATGATGCCTCACTATTTTTTGAGCCTGATACCTCTGATGCATTAGGCTTTGGCTTTCGCTGCGGCTTCTTGGGTATGCTGCACATGGAGATTATCCAAGAGCGTTTAGAGCGTGAGTATGACTTGGACTTAATTACCACGGCGCCCTCTGTTATCTATGAGATTGAAAAGAAAGATGGTGAAATAATCTATGTCGACAACCCTTCAAAATTGCCAGAACCGAACAATATAGAAGAGTTTCGCGAACCGATTGCTCGTTGTCAGATTTTAGTGCCGCAAGATTATTTAGGCAACGTTATGACGCTGTGCATCGAGCGACGCGGGGTGCAGGTTGATATGCGCTTTATGGGCAAGCAAGTGCAGATAATCTTTGATATTCCAATGGGTGAGGTGGTCATGGATTTCTTTGACCGTCTAAAATCCGTCTCTCGTGGGTTTGCATCGCTTGATTATAACTTTGAGCGTTATCAAGTAGATAAGCTGGTAAAAGTTGATGTGTTGATCAATGGTGATAAAGTTGATGCCCTAGCGATGATCGTACATCAGGATCAAGCGCGTTTCCGTGGTAATCAGTTAGTGACCAAGATGAAAGAGCTTATCCCGCGGCAGATGTTCGATGTGGCCATTCAAGCGGCAATTGGTAGTCAAATCATTGGTCGTAGTACGGTCAAAGCCATGCGTAAAGACGTCCTTGCTAAGTGTTATGGCGGGGATGTATCGCGTAAGAAAAAGCTGTTATCTAAGCAAAAAGCAGGCAAGAAGCGTATGAAGCAAGTCGGTAACGTCGAGATTCCTCAAGAGGCTTTCTTAGCGGTACTGCAAGTAGATAGTTAATGGTTTAAACTGTTTTACCTTGTTTTTGCAAATGATACGTCGCATGTCGTTATTCTTAGCGTTAAAGTCGTGAGATAAGCAGCTCTTTAATAGGCAAATGAGTATGGATTTTGATTTTAATTTGATTTTGGTGCCATTAACGTTAGGTCTAGGGCTAATATGGCTACTAGATAAGTTGGCATTAAAACAGCGTAAAACCCGTGGCCATGGTAAAGAGAGCTTGTTGGTACGCTGGGCTTACGACTTTTTCCCTGTCTTAGCAGTGGTGTTGGTTGTACGCTCGTTCTTAATTGAACCTTTCAACATTCCATCATCTTCTATGGTGCCAACTTTATATACTGGTGATTTTATCGCGGTTAATAAGTATGCGTATGGTGTACGCTTGCCTTTGACGTATAATAAAGTGTTGGACACGGGGAGTCCTGAACACGGCGATGTGATAGTATTTCGCTACCCTGAAAACCCCAGCATCTATTATATAAAGCGTGTCATCGGTTTGCCTGGTGATACTGTCAGCTACAGCCAAGGACAGCTTGCGATCAATGATGTACCAGTCGATACTAAGCCAGTAGATTTTGATGCTAATAAAGATCTAACTGCGCAGCTTTATCCTGCTGGTCAAGTAACGACTGGTCAAGTATTGACTGAGTCTGAGGCTATGAAAATGGGCCAACAAGAAGAAGAACAGGCTCAGTATTTTCAAGAAACACAAGGTGAGAATAAGCATTTAGTGCGCTATTTATCAGGTATGAATAGCTCGCAATATGCGCCGTTTTTGCAACAGCAAGCACCAGAAGTGGTAAGCTCAGCAGGTACAGAGTGGCGCGTCACCGTGCCTGCTGGCGAGTACTTTGTGATGGGTGATAACCGTGACCGTAGTGCTGATGGCAGGTTTTGGGGATTTGTACCTGATGAGAATTTAGCCGGTAAAGCTGTGTATATTTGGATGCATAAACCACCTGGGCTTAATCTGCCGACTTTCGCACGTAACGGCTCAATTGATTAGTCGCTATTCTATTGATTGATTATTGTGCTAATATCAATATTAACCCTAATTAAATTAATATATATACTGTATGTACTTCATCAACCATGTTGCGCAAGAGATGCACAAAATGGTTATAGAACATTAAGACATAAACACCAATAGAGCATGAAATACAATTATATTATATTGAGTCATTAGGAGAATTTATGCCGCAGCAGTTAACAGGGTTGTCGTCGCAACGTGGGTCTGGTGTGACTAGCATAGTTTTATTACTTATTATTATCGTTATTGCTGGCAAGTTGGTGATTGCCATTATGCCTGCTCAAGTTGGAGACTATCAGCTGAGCAAAACATTAGGTACTCAGCTAAAAGAAGCCAATAATAATGGCGAGACTGCAAAACAGTTCGTTGAACGTGTCAATCGTCAACTGTCTATCAATGCTGATTATGACACGACTGCTGAAGAAGTATTTACTTTTACCAATAAACAACCAGGTCAGCTTGCTATCTATAAGGATTATGATAAAACCAGTCATTTCTTTGGTAACGTTGATATCGTTAATCGTTTTGAAGGTGAGATAAACGCCGCTTCAGTAGAGTAAATATCGACATAAGTAGCTGTTTTATCGTTTATAGTAGATGGAAGTTAACCAATTAAAAAGCATTCACCATTTGTAATAACTGATCTGCAACGATTAGCAAAACATAGGCTGTTTATAAGCGTTTAATAGGTTTTATACAGCTACTCTACCAACTATTTAACCGTATGAATTACCAACATTAAAGGATAACCAAAAGCCACGCATGAAATCAACTTCACAATCATACAAAGCGCTGCCTACCGCCAAAAAAAATAGCGCAACTATGGAGACTTTACCTAAAGGCTCAGATTTTGTTCAGCGTCTGGCAGTATTGACTCGCAAATTAGGCTACGAGTTTAATGATTTGAGTTTGCCGAATTTGGCTTTAACGCATCGCTCGTTTGATAGCAAAAAAAATTACGAACGTTTAGAGTTTTTGGGGGATGCGCTGCTTGGTATGATTATTGGTGAGGCCTTATACCATCGTTATCCAAATCAAAACGAAGGACGCCTGACGCGTATGCGTGCCACGTTGGTACGTCAAGAATCATTGGTGACTATTGCGCAAAATTTAGATCTATCCAATCATCTGATTCTAGGAGTTGGTGAACGTAAAGGTGGCGGCCGTAACCGCGCCTCGATATTGGCCGATGCCGTAGAGTCATTAATTGGCGCTATTTATTTAGATAGCCAAGATATGGAAGTTACTCGTCATTGCGTATTGGCCTGGTATGGTGATCTTATTGATAACGTCAACGACCAAAAAGCTCTCAAAGATGCCAAAAGCCGTTTGCAAGAATGGCTACAATCTAAACAGTTTGATTTGCCTCATTACGAGTTGGTTGAAACACGAGGCAATGCCCCTTATCAGATATTTGTAGTACGCTGTCAGGTTAATATTAACAACTGTCCTGATATTACTGAATCTGGAGAGAGTCGCCGTATTGCAGAGCAAAAAGCAGCTGAATTAATGATTAATCAGTTACATAAGCTACCTGGTGTATTTAAAAAACGTTGATGGTTTTAGCTTTACACTATATTTGATTCATATAAGCGCTAAGACATTGATAAAAAATTTCTATCTTTCATGTTTTAATAGATGATATAAATCTTCAAACACCTTTAAATCAAAATAAGCTTAGTTGGCACGATCAGTATATAAAATGTGCTGCTAAGATTATTATCAAAACCCCACAGGATTACCTTATGAGCAATCATAACGACTTGCCATTAACTCCCAAAAATAATACCCATGATATGACACAAAACACTGATACCAGTCAAAATGATACTGTAGAAAACGTTGAAGATATGCAAGAAACAAGAAAAATAGGTGAGTCATTAACAGCTGTTCAGCCGCACGATAGTAGTGGTGCTGACGAACATGATAATAGCATTACTCTTGAAAACAATGCTGCGATTGATGGGTTTTTTGCGCCAAGTAGTAACAATGGTGTTGCTAACGACTTTAAAGCAGGTTATGTAGCGATTGTCGGTCGTCCAAACGTTGGCAAGTCGACTCTGATGAATCATCTGCTGGGTCAAAAGCTATCAATTACTTCCCGTAAGCCACAAACAACGCGCCATCGCATACATGGTATTTTGAGTACCAATGAGATGCAGGCAGTATTTGTAGATACACCAGGTATTCATCATAATGAAGTACGTGCTATTAACGAGCGTATGAATAAAGCGGCCGTATCAGCATTGGTAGATGTGGATTTAGTATTGTTTGTGGTCGACTCAGACCAGTGGCGTGAAGATGACTTGTTGACGCTACAAAAGCTTGGCGAAACTGATTTGACGGTCGTGTTGGTCATCAATAAAGCAGATACGTTGAAAGATAAAGGCACGTTGCTCCCATTGATTGAAACGTTTAATGAGAGTTTTGACTTTGCTGATATCGTACCCGTTTCGGCTTTAAAGAACCAAAACTTAAATCGTCTTGAAGAGGTAATCGCGTCGCATCTACCGAATGCCACACCTATTTATGACACTGAACAGATTACCGATCGCTCAGAGCGTTTCTTGGCCAGTGAAATCATTCGCGAAAAAATCATGCGTAGTGCAGGTGATGAAGTACCTTATGATCTCACTGTACAAATTGATGAATTTAAAGATGAAGCGGCTCATACAGATCCCAAAACTGGTCGTCCACGTAAAGCCTGTACTTTCATTGATGCCACAATATATGTAGAGCGTAATGGACAAAAAGCTATTGTAATTGGTGAAAAAGGTCAACGTATCAAGCAAGTTGGAATAGATGCACGCAAAGATATGGAGCAATTATTTGGCAAAAAGGTCATGCTAACTTTATGGGTAAAAGTCAAGCGTGGTTGGTCAGATGATGAACGCGCGCTCACCAGTCTAGGTTATTAATTTAAAATAAATATTTAGCCTATGTATAGTGCTGAGGTAATAGACGATGCGTAATGAAGCGTTAACAGGGTATTTATTACATCAGCGTCCTTATCAAGAAAAACGGGCACTTTACTATTTGTTCTCTTGGCAACATGGCGTAGTGCACGGTATTGGCAAAAAAGGTGCGCCTTTATTTGAGCCGCTCCAACTGTTTGCGACAGGTAAGCGGGATCTAAAGACCTTTAGTCAGATTGGTTTATTGCCGGCAGAAGATAGTTTTACAAAAGATGCTATAACCACTGAGCCAACACGTTACCAGCAAATAAGCGGTCAGCAGCAGTATGCAGCTTTGTATTTGAACGAGATACTGTGGAAGCTATTGCCCAGCGAAGATCCAATGCCCGTATTATGGCAGCATTACCAAGACAGCTTGATGCAGTTAAAGCAGCCATTGACCGCAACTGCACTTAGATTATGCTTACGTCAGTTTGAGTCTCACTTGTTTCAAGAATTGGGCTTTTCTTTGGCGCTAGCCCATGACAATGTATTAGCGCCTATCGAACCTGATACTGATTATCGGTTTTTATCTGATGTAGGTTTTGTCGCTACTAATCAACCTGATAAAACGACGATTAATTCGTTACAAACACTTTTTACTGGCGCCGATATTATCGACATGGCACGTCTAGGAATATCTGAGCCCACATTGAGCAATTGGTCACGGCTTCATAAACATCTGATTGACCACCTGCTTGATTATCAGCCGTTACAGAGCCGTTTACTATGGCAGCAGCAGCAACGTTACCAATGATAGCGTCAACCTTTAGTCAAAGCATAGTCGATAGTCGTAAGAAGTATGGTCGTTTAAAAAGTATTTAAGCCAATGCTACTGTAGCGTCATTATCTATATATTATATCGGGTCTCGTTATCAAAAGGATTTCTTATGACCACATCTTTACAGCATTCATCGAAAAGTACAGTAAAAACACCTTTACTCGGTGTTAATGTTGATCATGTTGCAACCTTACGTCAAGCCCGCGGGGTTGGCTATCCTAGTCCTTTAGAAGCAGTGCTATTGTGTGAGGAGGCGGGAGCAGATGGTATCACTATACATTTGCGTGAAGATCGTCGTCATATTCAAGACTCAGACGTCTATGAGATAGCAGAACAGTTGACGACCAGACTGAATTTAGAGATGGCAGCAACATCTGAGATGTTATCTATTGCTCATAAAGTTAAGCCGTATTGGGTTTGCTTAGTGCCTGAAAAGCGTGCGGAGCTAACGACCGAAGGTGGACTGGATGTAGCAGGGCAGATCAGTTATTTAAAACCCTATATCCAAGACTTACAGGCCAAAGAAATTAACGTTTCTTTATTTATAGATCCAGATGAGGAGCAGATTTCTGCTGCCGTTGCCTGTAATGCTGATGCTATTGAGCTACATACTGGTACTTATGCTGAATTAGGTCTGGTTGGGAATATTGATGCGCAAAAGACCGAATTAGAGCGTATTAAACAAGCTGTGACCATCGCAAAAGATCTAGATAACCAGTTGCTTATTAATGCAGGCCATGGTCTAACTCGTGACAATGTAAACGCTATCGCTCAAATCGATGGTATTTATGAGCTCAATATTGGACATGCCTTAATTGCTGACGCTGTATTTGTTGGTTTGGCGCAAGCAGTAATTATGATGAAAGCGGCAATGCATAAGTGACTTTTTAGATTGAGTCTAAGCTAATATGCCTCTAATAATGTTGCTACAATAAATAATGCATTTATACACAACCAGTAGGGTGTCTATCATTAGGTTTGTATGTGATATTACCATTTTGATTAAAAGAAATTTGATACATAGCCTGACTATACGTCGGGCTTGGACAGTATTTTATGTGACCAAAGTGTCCTCGAGGTTTGCCACTATCTCCCCAAAACTTGGTGTAATGACGTTGGTTTCCTACTCGTAAACTCAATGTACTATATTTAGGGTTTAAAGTTTCTTCATTGACTAAAAGGTCTATTTGAGCATCAAAGTGCTTATTATTGTTGTTATCTACAAATAATAGAAGCTTTTGATCACTATCTCTATGACAGCGTCCTCCTGCATCAGATAAACATACTAATAAATTCTGCCGTCGAATAAAACTTTCAGCTTTTGCTATTTTTAAAGTGCTCTCTAGTTGATTCTTGATACGTTTGGCTTCCATACTTGCTAGTTGATCCATGATCGCTGGCGCTGCAATGGTTGCGATAATAGCTAGAATTGCCACTGTTACTATAAGCTCTACAAGATTAAAGCCGCTTTGTTTGTAAGGTTTTAAAGAGCCCTCGTTTGTTAAAGGTTTAACGAGACTTAGGTAAAATAGAGTAGGGTTTGTTACTTTATGAACGTTTAATAACGTATGACGTAGCTTAATCATATATAGTCATCGCCTATACCATAGATTGAATTATATAAGTTGATTTCATTAGCTTCATACGTTTAAATCAGGTCTTACGTTGATACCTTTTCATATACAAGACGTTAACTCTTAAAAATACCCGCGACTTTTAAATTCACAAATTTTTAACAATAATATCTTTAATATGACATTTCAGATCAGCTTAAAATAACAAGTATCCATACTAGAATAATGTTCACTATTAAATATATACGAATTATAGTACGACTGTCAAAATTTGTTTCAATTAGTGAAGACTAACCTTTTGTAATAGAGAAAAAAATTCGATTGTATTAAACTAACCGCAGACAATAAGTAGAATTTACTCTACTTCTATTGCGAATTAACATTCAAAAGACTAAAATTGCAACGTATGTTAGTTCTTAGTAAAACAAGCAGGCTATTGTGTTTGTGTTGCAACACTATCGTGTAATAATGTGTAGCTGCCTAACGAAAAAAGTTGTAAACTTAATAGATAGTCGATAAGCTACTTCCTAATTAGTTTTGTTGTATAATTATGCATTCGTAAAAGATGTCTACTTTTATTACATCTTAGGAAGCGGTTTTGCTTAATGCATCACTCAAATCATCCTTTGGAGGAAGTCCATGAAATTGAATAAAATTGCTCTAGCTTTGGTTGCCGTAGCAGCTGCGCCTTTAGCAGCTAATGCTGGCGTTACTATTAGCCCGCTATTACTAGGTTATCACTACACTGATGAAGCGCATGATGAGCAGCGTGAAATCTTACGTACTGGTAAAAACTTACAAAATAACACTGATCGTGAAGGTAATCCTAACGGTGGCGTTGCTAAAGAAAGTAGCCTATATACTGGTGCTGCTCTAGGTATTGAGCTAACTCCTTCTACTCAGTTCCAAGTTGAGTATGGCGTATCAAATGCAAATGGTGAAGCGTCTGAAGACTCTGCTGAGTCTGGTGCTAATCGTTTTGACGTCGAACAAACGATGATTTCTGGTAACTTCTTGATCGGTACTGAAGAGTTTACTGGTTATACTGATAGCGCGTTCAAACCATATGTATTAGTTGGTGCTGGTCAGTCTAAGATTGAAGTAGAAAATCAGGAAACTTATATCTCTGACGTTACTGGTGAAGAAATTTCAGCTGGTACTGAAGTATCATCATCGAAAGATACTATCGGTAACCTAGGTCTAGGTGCTATGTATCGCATCAACGACGCACTAAGCCTACGTGGTGAAGCTCGTGCGATTCATAACTTTGATAACAACTGGTGGGAAGGCATGGCATTGGCTGGTCTAGAAGTTGTCCTTGGTGGCCATCTATCGCCAACAGTAGCAGTACCACCACAAGTTGAGCCTGAAGTATCTGTTCCACCAGTAGTAGTGGTTGAGCAAGACGTTGATTCAGACGGCGACGGTGTACCTGATAGCATCGATGAATGCCCAGGCACTCCAATGAACGTTGTTGTTGATGAGCGTGGTTGCCCAGTAGCAGTAGATATTACTGACGAGCTAAAAATGGAACTACGTGTATTCTTTGATAACGACAAATCAGCTATCAAAGACCAGTACAAAACTGAAATCGCTAAAGTAGCTGAGAAGATGCGTGAGTATCCTAACTCTAGCGCTCGTGTAGAAGGTCACGCTTCTAAAACTGGTCCTTCAGCACGTTATAACCAACGTCTATCTGAAGCTCGTGCAGTTGCTGTGAAATCTATGTTGACTAACGAATTTGGTATCGCTCCAAACCGTCTATCAACAGTTGGCTACGGTTATGACCGTCCAATCGCACCAAACGATACTGAAGAAGGTCGTGCAATGAACCGTCGTGTTTATGCCATCATCACTGGTGACAAAACTATGACTGTTGAACAAACTAAAGACATGGTTATTCAATAACATATAGCCAATTAGTTATGTTCTAAATTATATAGTTACAAAAAAAGCTACCTATTAGGTGGCTTTTTTTTGTTTATACTGTGAGATAAATAACTTATTGCATAAATTTATAATCTAATAATGTTATACTAGCCGCCCAAACACTTTGTAGATTGACAAAGTGTACATTAGCATAGCTATCTGTATGATGGATTTATCAGTAGAAAACCTTACTTTGCCAGTATTTTTTATTTCACTACCCCTATTGCGTAGTCATTTTATAGTAAAGTAAAAATAACTATCTGCTTTATGATAAAAGCTTCTCCAGCGGCGCTTACTGCTACTGCATTTTATTAAGACAAAACGAGCATTTTATATGGCGAACGATATCAAACATCTGCGTAATATTGCAATTATTGCCCACGTTGATCATGGTAAAACAACTCTAGTTGATAAATTATTACATCAATCTGGTACTTTTGGCGATCGTGCAAACATTGCTGAACGTGCAATGGATTCAGGTGATATTGAACAAGAACGTGGTATTACTATTTTGGCTAAAAATACAGCCATTCGTTGGACAGATAGTTCTGACGATACAGAATACCGTATTAATATTGTAGATACTCCAGGTCACGCCGACTTTGGTGGTGAAGTTGAGCGTGTCATGTCAATGGTTGACTGCGTACTTTTAGTCGTAGATGCTGTTGATGGACCAATGCCTCAAACCCGTTTTGTGACTCAAAAAGCGTTTGAGCAAGGCCTAAAGCCGATCGTTGTCATCAACAAAATCGACCGTCCAGGCGCACGTCCTGATTGGGTTATGGATCAGATCTTTGATCTATTTGATAACTTGGGTGCAACGGACGAGCAGTTAGATTTTCCAGTAGTTTATGCATCAGCATTGAACGGTATTGCAGGTTTAGAAGCCGATGATTTGGCTGAAGATATGACTCCACTTTTCAAGACTATCGTCGATGTTGTACAGCCGCCACAGGTTGATGCAGATGCACCATTCCGTATGCAAATCTCAAGCCTTGATTACAATAGCTTCGTCGGTGTCATCGGTATTGGTCGTATTCAGCGCGGTAAAGTAAAAACCAATACTCAAGTGACTGTCATTGATAAAAACGGCAACACGCGTAATGGTCGTATTTTAAAAATCATGGGCTATCATGGTCTCGACCGTATCGAAGTAGAAGATGCTCAGGCAGGTGATATCGTTTGTATTACTGGTATTGATGCACTGAATATCTCTGATACTATTTGTGATCCTAATCACGTAGAAGCGTTGCCAGCTCTGACTGTTGATGAGCCAACGGTTTCAATGAACTTCCAAGTAAACAACTCGCCATTTGCTGGTCGTGATGGTAAGTTTGTGACTTCACGTAACATTCGTGAGCGTCTTGAGCGTGAGCTGATTCACAACGTAGCATTACGCGTAGAAGATACAGAGTCTCCTGATAAATTCAAAGTATCAGGTCGCGGTGAGCTACATTTATCAGTGCTGATCGAAAACATGCGCCGTGAAGGTTTTGAGATGGGTGTTTCAGGCCCAGAAGTTATCGTTAAAGAAGTTGATGGTAAGTTACAAGAGCCGTATGAAAATGTGGTCTTTGACATCGAAGAAGAACATCAAGGTTCTATTATGGAGCAAGTAGGTCTGCGCAAAGGCGAGATGACCAATATGGAACTTGATGGCAAAGGTCGTATGCGTATTGAAGCGACCATACCTGCTCGCGGTTTGATTGGTTTCCGTTCTGAGTTTTTAACACTAACTTCAGGTACTGGTATCATGACGTCAAGCTTTTCGCATTATGGGCCGCAGAAAATCGGTGATGTCGGTGGTCGTTCTAATGGCGTATTGGTATCTATGGCGACTGGTACTTGTTTAGGTTTTGCGCTATTCAATCTACAAAAGCGTGGCAAACTGTTCGCTGAGCCACAGCTTGAAGTATATGAAGGTATGATCGTTGGTTTGAACTCACGTAACGATGATATGGCTGTTAATCCAACGACCGCTAAACAGCTTACTAACGTACGTGCTAGCGGTACTGATGAGGCTTTGACTCTAACGCCAGCGGTTAAGTTTACCCTTGAGCAAGCGCTTGAATTTATTCAAGATGATGAATTGGTAGAAGTAACGCCAAAAGCTGTCCGTATTCGTAAGCGCTATTTGACTGAAAGTGAGCGTAAACGTCATGGTCGTAGTAAGAAAGGTGCTTAATACTTCTGTATAGTATGATTAAAAAAGGCTAACGTTACGTTAGCCTTTTTTTATGTTTAATGACTCACATTTTATAACAAATCACTTTGTCACTACGACATAGTCATTGGTATCGATGAGAATCTCCGACGGTTGATCGACGACGATGCGTACGATGTTGTCATTGACGTCTTGTGATTTATAAAAATTGTCTTCAGCGACTGTACAACCTAGGCAGCGAGCCATCGCATTCCAAGGTTCAACGAACAGTTTTTGCTGCGCTTGATCAGCGTTACCGCCAATAAGAGAAAAGGGCAGACTGACAAGATAAGCAGCAGTACCAATGACAGCAGTAACCAGCTGTAATGGCTTTCCAACGACTGTATCAACGACCATCGTGTCATACGATGGGCCAAAATCACTCTCATCTATCTCTATAGCGGCCGAAGCTGGCTGTGTGAAAGCTATCATAAAGCCCAAGCTTAGGGCAGCGGTCAAAAGCTTACTTTTATTGGAGCGTCGGTTATCGGCATTAACAGTCATTATAATTTCCTAAAACATGTAAGCGGTATAAGTAACGAACACTGCTATTGAAGATACTTACAAATAAAGGTACTTATAAAGCAGCATTGACTTCTTATTAAAGCAAGATGCGTGCCGATAAGCAATATGAAAACACGTTATACTGCTCTTTAGTTTATTTTTTAATAAAAGTTTGTTTATAGAATTGGCTGACAAAATGGACAAAACACGCTAGCACGACCATTAAGTTTGATATTATCAAGTACAGTAGCGCAATGCGGACAAGACTCACCTTGTCTACCGTAGACATTTAAGGTTTGTTGAAAGTACCCCGTTTGTCCACTCGCTACTGTAAAATCACGCAATGTTGAGCCTCCAAGCTCGATCGCTCGTTGTAGTATGACCTTAATATGTTCAACTAATATGCTTATTTGTTCATAAGACAACTTATGTGCTGGGGTGGCAGGATGAATAGCGGACAAGTATAGACTCTCTGTTGCATATATATTGCCTACGCCAACCACAACCTGCTGTTCCATAATGACTGATTTGATAGCACGAGTGATAGGACGTTGTTTGGTTGTTTTATTTGTTATGCCATCGCTATCGCTACGTTGAATCAAACGATATAGATAATCAGCGGTGAAATCTTCTGATAGCGGCTCAGGCCCTAGATGATCTAAGAGCTTGGTATTGTAATCTTTATACCATAAAACTGCGCCAAAACGTCTAGGATCATGATAATGAAGTTGTGTTTGAATGCCGTTGCTATCGTTAAAAGTCATTATTAAATGATCGTGTTTACGCTTGTCAGCACCTAAAGAGTGCTGTTGTAAACTACCTGACATGCCTAAATGTATGATCAATTGACGTTGACGTTCAATTGCATTTTGACTGTTTTGTATTAGCTGTGCTTTGGGTACAAAAGTTAGGATTAGATACTTCGCTCGGCGCTCTACGTCTTGTAACGTATAATCAATCAGCGTATTTAAGTCATCAGGCACAGGCCAACGTAGTTTTGGCTGAAACACTTGTATGGCAGTAAGTTTTTGTTCCAATAAGGGGACAAGACTTGTTTTTGTGGTTTCAACTTCAGGTAATTCAGGCATAAGGGCATTCTACAAAAAATTGGAAAATATAAAGGACAAATCACCATCTATTTATATTAATTGTCTTTAACGCTATGAGTTAGTTATCAAATAATAATCTTTAGGTTTGACACATGTATAAAGCGCCAGGTATTACTTGTTAGCTGTTAGACAATGGTACGACGGGCATGCAAGATACCTGGCTGCTGCTCGAGCTTGGCTAGCAGTTTAGATAGATGCGCCAATCCTGAAACTTCAATATGGAATTTTAACGAAGCAATATTGTCATCAGTGCTCAAGGTCTCAACCTTGCGTATATTGACGCTTTCTTTGTCAATAACTTGGGTCAAATCGCGCAATAATCCGCGTCGATCATAAGCTTCAATATGGATATCGACAGGTTGGTAGCGACCGGATTTAGACTTCCAAGCCGCACTAATCTCTCTTTCAGGGTCGCGTTCAATCAGGCGCATATATTCAGGACAGCCACGATTATGAATACTGACACCGCGAGACAAAGTAATGTAACCCGAAATTGGCTCGCCATGTACAGGATGACAACAACCCGCCAAATTTACCTCAATATTATCTAAGCCATCAATGCAGATTTTATACGCGTCAAGTTTACCTGTCGTCTTTGGATCAACGCTAGGCGTATATTCTTCCTTTTCTTTTTCAGGCTCTAGATGGAGCTGACGAGAAATGTGACCAGTTAATTGATGGAGTCCAATTTCACCTGTGACTAAGCCGACGATGATATCATCCGTATTATTGACATGAAAATACTGCGTATAGTCATTCAAATCAATGCTATTGGGATGTACTGAAAGTCGCTCAAGCTCTTTACTCAGCATCTGCTTACCAATCTCGATATTTTTATCACGGTCTTGCTTATTAAACCATTGGCGTAATTTAGAGCGTGCGCGATTGGTATGAATATAACCAAGTGATGCGACCAACCAATCACGATTAGGCTCGCGGGCGGCCTTGGTGATAATCTCGACCTGCTCGCCAGTTTTTAGCTGGTAAGTCAACGGCACGTAACGCTGATTTACTCGAGCTGCTTGAGCGCGATTGCCTACTTGCGTATGTACATAATAAGCAAAATCAAGTACGGTAGCACCTTTTGGCAGTTCAGTAATGTCACCATCTCGGCTAAAAATATAAATCCTCTCGAGCTCATCAAAATCAACGATTGGCTCTTCGTCTTCTAGTTCACCTAACTCACGGTCATTGAACTCACCATCTGGCGTTATTCCTAAGCGATTTTGATTGCGGGTTTCATTATTGATAGAAAGCAGATGACGCAATGAGCTGATCTTTTGAGTGAGGTAGTTGTCTTTTTTCTTTTTGAGGCCTTCTTTATAGTTTACATGAGCGCACATGCCAAGCTCAGCTTCAAAGTGCATGCCTTGGGTACGTATTTGTACTTCAAGTGATTTGTTTTCGGCGATGACGGCAGTGTGCAAAGAGCGATAACCATTTGGCTTTGGATTGGTAATATAGTCATCAAACTGCTCAGGAATGTAACGCCATAGGCCGTGTACTAAGCCTAGCACATGATAACAATCCGCTGGGTTTTCTACCAATACTCGCAGTGCGCGAATGTCATAAAGCTGATCAAACGATAAGCGTTTTAGCTTCATTTTGCGATAGATAGAATAAATGTGTTTAACTCGTCCTGAGACATCAGCGGTAATACCAGCTTCTGCTAAAGCTTCATTGAGCTTGTCTTGCACTCGTTGAATATAGTCCTCGCGCTCGCTGCGCTTTTCGGACAATAACTTGGCAATCTCTTTATAACGCTCAGGGGCAAGATAGCGAAAAGCTAAGTCTTCAAGCTCCCATTTTAACTGAGCAATACCTAATCGATGAGCAAGCGGTGCATAAATAGTCATCACTTCGCGAGCTACGCGTTGTTGACGTTCAGGTTTGGAAAATGATAGCTCACGCATAGCAAAGGTACGTTCGGCAAGCTTGATAAGCACTACGCGTACATCATTAGTAACAGAAATGAGCATACTATAGATGTTAGATAGCTGATCGCGTTGATTATTAACGAAATGATCTTCTAGACGTTTATTGCTTTCTATAATGGCAGACAACTTTCCCATCGCCAAAGCGTCTTTGACTAAACGTGCAATATCAGCACCAAAGCTTTGCTCAATATCAGTCAAACTCACCAGCGACTTACGTGCGCTACGGTATAACATAGCAGCCACCAAAGCGTCTTCATCTTGGTATAGGTAGGTCAAGATATCTGCCATACCAATACCCGTCACATAAGCACCAGAACGTTCAGACTCGCTAGTATTCATACGACTACGAATAAACTCGCAAGCAGCCGCTAAATTAGGGACAGAGTCTTGATCAATACGTTTTGCGACATTATCAAGCCATACAGGCACATCAATATTGGCTTGATCTGAATCATCAGCGATAGATGCTTCTGTAAGCATCTGCATATCGTCTGGAAGAATAAGGTCCGAATATTCGTTTTCTAATTTAGGATCATGACTGTGATAAGAGTATCGGGCAGAGCGATCAAAAGTGGTATGCAGCTTATGGGTTGCCAGCTGTTGTTTAATATCAAGTGGCACTTGAGCGTAACTATTAGCAGATTGATGAGAACGCTGGCTTGCAACTAGCTGCGCTGCTATGGTCGCACTATCATTTTTTGTTGTTTGTCCATCAATAAGCGGTAGACCTTCCCGAATTTTTACCATAGCCGGCTCCTCTTAGCTATTTTCGAAATTTCTTATCGTCTTACCTGCTCTGCAAAAACGCTTGATCTACACAGTAATACATTATTATTAGATGTGATCAACACAGCTGCAAAAATCCGTTTTTTAGCAGCTGTTGTAAAGAGTTTATGCCCAGTATTTTGAGACGATAAGCGCAAATATGCACAATGTGCGAATAATACACATACAGCTTGTATGGGTATTATTATGTCACTTTAAAATGGTATTTCAAGCAAGGCTCTGTAGTGATAATGCATATAAGCGTAACTATATTCTGACGAAATTTTATTCGTTCAAAACCGTTCAATTTAGAGCAGTAAAGAGCCTAACGGTACAATTAATAAAATTAACTCGCTATCCTCTCAAAGCGAGCGATGGATTCGACATGACCAGTATGACAGAACATATCCATCACTCCAGCGTGGGTGAGACGATAGCCTTGCTCTAACAGGGCTTTTGTATCGCGCGCAAGGGTAGCAGGGTTGCAAGAAACATAGACAATTCGCTTGGCATTAAATTTAGGCAAGTATTGCATGATCTCCCAAGCACCAGAGCGAGGCGGGTCGATGAGTAGGGCGTCAAAGCCTTGATTGGCCCAAGGTTCATCAGTACAGTCGCGAGTCAAATCTTGGTTATAAAACTCAGTATTATTGATACCGTTGCGGCGAGCGTTGTCTGCTGCTCGGGCCGTCATTGCATCGCTACCTTCGACGCCTACCACGGCGCCAGTTTCACCAACAAGGCGAGCTAAGGGCAAACTAAAGTTACCTAAACCGCTAAACAAATCTAGTACCCGCTCGCCTGCTTTTAAATCTAACAAATCGCAAGCAAGTTTGGTCATCTGACGATTGACAGAGAGATTTACTTGCGTAAAGTCGGTCGGGATAAATTCAAAGGTAAGGTCATATTCTGGCAGTTGATAATATAAACGTCCAAATTGCTGGCTTAAGTCGTCTTTATCAGTTAAAGCAATACGTTGGATACTATCAGCGCCTTTGGACTGTAGGTATAGCTGCCAATGACGCGCTGCAAAAAACGTCTTTAGCTTCTCGATATCAGAGTCTGATAATGGGGCTAGATTACGTACAATAAGAGCAACTGGCTGATCGCCATCAGGCAGCTCTGGTAGGTATTCTCCCATTGCTAGCTCTAGTTGGGCAATCTTATCGCGGCTCTCAAGCGTACTAATAAGCGCTTTTAGGTTTTCAATCTCAAAGCCAATACGTGGATCTAAGATATGACACTCATTTAATTCAGCCAAAAAGTTGCTTGAGCGCTCACGAAAGCCGACCAAGGCAGTTTCTTTTTTGGCGACATAGCGTACGCCAAGTCGTGCTTTGGTACGATAGCCAAGGCGATCACCGACCACAGGGGCAAGCCAGCTATCAGGCTCAGCATTGGCTTGATGCATAAGCATCTCAGCAAGTACCGATTGCTTAAAGTTGATTTGGCCATCTGGCTGCCAGTGCTGCAAGCTGCAACCACCGCAAACGCCAAAATGTGGGCAGGGCGGTACAGCACGTTCAGGATTTGGATTGGCTGTGATATCAATCGCATCTCCCTCCTCAAAGCTGGCACGGCTATTGGTTAGTTTGACCAAGGCGCTTTCACCCGGCAAGGCAAAGCTGACAAAGACTTTTTTGCCATGCTTGTCTGCTACGTGTCCCTCTTTTTCATCAAAGCCATTGCCATATACGGCAACCCCGCGCCCATCGTGTGACAATCCATCGACATTGAAGGGTAGTGGTTCTGCCTCTTTCAAACGCCGACGCGTCTTTGACGATGGTTTGGATTTTTTCTTATTAGGCGGGATAGTAATCGTTTTAGTGTCGCGGGCTTGCGACTTTGTGTCAGGTGCTGTGTGAGTATCGGTGGGTTGCATAAACCTGCCTTAATAATAAGTAACTAAAATGAGAGTAAGTGCTATTGTTGATAATACTGTGTTTTGTCTTTTTATGGTTCGGGTGCAGATGACCAATCGGCAAGAAACTCGTGATGGCGCGCTTTGCCATCTGCTTGAGTAAATTTTGTTAAATAGTCACGGCTTTGTTGTTGCCAATGATTATAAGCGGGTGAAGATAACTTACCGGTTAGACGCAGCCAGCGTAGATATATCAGCCATGTATTCATGACATCAGATTCGCAATATATCGATAACGTCTGCCAGTCACCATCATTAACCAGAGCACCTACCATGCTGCCATCCACATCGGTTTTGCCGGGTAGGCCATACAGGCTTGCAACCACATCCATCGCTTCACGGCGACTCGCACCATATTGGCTAAATCTGTCCATTAAATCTAGATGCTTGGTTTGAAAGCGATTGACATAATTATCAAAACGCATGTTTTTAATGCGCTCGCCCTCTTCAAATAACCATGGCGCGGACAGATCATATTGCATAGCACGGTAAATAAGTACAGGGATATCAAAGCCTGAACCATTCCAGCTAATCAGCTGTGGCAGGGTTTCGATATCGCTAAAGGCGCGAAAAAACTTGGCAAGGATATCTTTTTCACTAAACTTATCTGCTGTCAAAGAAAATAAAGAAAACTGTCCATCTTTGATGTATAGCGCTGAGATGCACACTATGCGCTGTAATGGCAAGCGCATAAAGTCATGCCCAGCCTCTTGTATCCGAATGGCAGTCAGGGCACTTAACGCATCAGCGTCGTTTAAGTTAGCCAGTTTTGGATAAATACGACGTGCAGCATCTGTATCTGCCACGGTCTCAATATCAAAGACCAGTACAGGATTGGCAGGTAGGGCATATGACATAAATAGTCCTAGTTACTTATTGGGCAAGCGTGACTTCGGCAAGCGTGACGCAGACATTACGACTGAGTACTACTATCATCAACGTCACTATCATCGACATTGTATAGGCCGGTCGATAGATAGCGATCACCACGATCACAAACGATAAAGGCAATAACAGCATCAGGGTTCTCTTTGGCGACTTGCATAGCCGCCCACGCTGCTGCTCCTGATGATACACCAGCAAAAATACCTTCAGTCTTCGCTAATTTGCGCATATATATTTCAGCGACATGTTGATCAATATCCATGATCTCATCGACTAAATCTGCTTCAAAGATACCTGGCATATAAGCAGCAGGCCAGCGGCGAATACCAGCGATGGACGCTTCCTCATCAGGTTGCAAGCCGATAACTTTGATCGCTGGGTTTTGTTCTTTTAGGTATTGCGATACGCCTGTAATGGTACCTGTAGTACCCATTGAGCTGATAAAATGGGTGATTTTGCCCTCAGTTTGCGTCCACAGTTCCGGGCCTGTCGTCAAATAGTGCGCTTGCTTATTGTCAGCATTATTAAACTGATCAAGCACAACCCCTTGACCCTCAGCCTGCATCTGTAATGCCAAATCACGTGCAGCTTCCATCCCTTCATCGACTTCGATTAAGGTTGCGCCATAAGCTTTCATTGCATCTTTACGCTCTTGGGTTGAGCTTGTCGGCATTAATAGGGTCATCGGGTAGCCACGCATAGCAGCAACCATGGCTAAGGCAATACCAGTATTACCGCTGGTTGCTTCAATCAAAGTGTCACCTGGCTTGATATCTCCGCGCTGTTCTGCTTGATAAATCATATTAAAAGCAGGTCGATCTTTTACAGAGCCTGCAGGGTTATTACCCTCGAGTTTGGCCAGCAACATCGCTCCATTGGTGATGCTTTCCTCTATAGGCAAACGATGTAGTTTTACAAGCGGTGTTTGGCCGACACAATCAGCAAGTTCGGTGACTTGATTGATAAAATTGGCGTTTGGCGTAGCGGTAGAGGACATAAGGTACCCTTATTTATTTTGGAATAATAGTTTGTAAATATGGTTCTAAATTTTGTTCTAGCCAATAATGAGTGGTTCGCTGTTACCCGAGAATTTTGACAAATTAAAAATGGCATCATTATATCATTTTGTTTTTGGCTACGCTGTTAGCATCAAGATATTTTGGTAAATGAATAAAATTAAAAGAGCTAAACCCTAAACTATCTACTAATAACTTATCTACTAAAAAGAATAAGTAACTATAGATGGTGAGGCGATTGATAGCGATGGTAATGTAAAGTAGATATTTATAATAAGCTGATATGAAGGGCGAAGATAATACCTACACTTCTAAATGCTGCTAAAATAACGCAAGTACTTAGAACGTAATGGTTGAGTAAAACCGTTTATAGTGGCTATTTATACATAGCAAAGACATCTGTAGGGATAAGATTTAGCATGGCATACAAAAAACGCTTTGATACCAGTAGCGCCTATGGTCAGTTGATCATCTTGGTGTTTTTACCGATATGCGTATTGGCGGCAGTCGGCGGTATTCTCGTTTTTCATGAAACGATGCGTGCTAGTGAATCAGAGCAAGAAGCATTAGCTGAGGCTGTATTGATTCGTTATAAGCCTATGGTTACTGAGCTGATCCCTGCATTGCTAGTGCAAGAACGTCAGCGATCAAAAGCCAATGAAAAAAATTCGCAAGATATGATTGATAATATGGCAGCAGCCAGTCAAGCAGCACTTGAAAACAATATTCGGCCTGAGTATCTGCCGTTATCACAAGTACATTCGGACCATTATATTAGTGCTCGCGGAGGCAGACTAAGTAGTACAGTGCTGTCAGAAGAAGCGCTTGGAGGAGTGTCTACCTCTCACTTATCGACTGCTGCAGTCATTGATGAAAGTCTCAACGAGACAGCAGACGCTCCGCAAGGGGCGATGGCGACATTGGTATCGATTCGCGATAGGCTCAGTCGCATGCAATCAGAGCAGCATGTACAACGCATCGCCATTATCAATGAAAATAATCAGGTACTTGCAACAGTCGGCTATGGGGTGAGTGAGAGTTGGCCTCTAATCGATGCGTCAAAGAGTTTTTTATCACAGCAATCGACGCCTATTGGTACAGCTTATGGCACTGTATTGGGTGATTTTGAAGGTCATAGATTGTGGTTGCTTGTCGATATGGATAATGAACCACTTTATATTGCACGTTATCGTATCGCGATGGCGCTGGTCATTACTGGTCTTTTCACTATCTTAATTTTGCTATTAAGTCTCAATATCTATGCTAAACGCTGGATTGCGCCTATTTATGAGCTGCGTTTGCAGCTGCAGCGTACTCATGTGGACAATTTATACAAGCCTATTCCCGTTGAGTCTGATGGTGAGTTAAACTTATTACAACAAGACTTGGTTAAGACGTTACGGCGCTTACACAGTAGCTTTCAGGATTTAAAAGACCACGCTGAGCAAACCGAAGACGATCTACGTCTGGCTTTTGACGAGATGGAGATGCAAAATATTTCTATCAGAAATGCTCGAGATGATGCGATCTCAACCAGTCAAGCCAAGTCTGCATTTTTAGCCAATATCAGTCATGAGCTGCGCACGCCGCTAAATAGTATCGACGGATTTATTAATTTGTTGGCGCGTCACGGTGAGCTAAATCCTGAGCAAGACTTGTATGTGCATACCATTCGTAAATCGTCCGCACATCTACTGGCACTGGTAAATGATGTCTTGGACTTCTCCAAAATTGAAGCAGGAAAACTGGTACTTGATCGTCACGAGTTTGACCTTTATGACACCATTTATGACGTGGTCGATATGCTCTCTCCTGTATCGGCAGAGAAAGGCCTACGTATGGCTGTGCTATTTTACAACGATGTGCCGATGCGAATCGTAGGTGATGCCCTGCGCCTCAAACAAGTTTTAACCAATCTTGTTGGTAATGCCATTAAATTTACTGATAGCGGTGATGTCGTGGTGCGCGTAAGCTTAGATGATCATCGCGATAATCATCTAATGATTAGCGTCCAAGATAGTGGCAAGGGGATATCTCTTGCAGACCAAAAGATGCTGTTTCAAAGCTTTAGTCAAGGCGATCCCTCTATCACGCGTCAGTATGGTGGCACAGGATTGGGCTTGGTCATCTCTAAGCAATTAACACGTCTTATGGGCGGTGATATTGGGTTTTATGACAATGCACAAGAGAATATAGCCAATCAAGGAGCAACATTTTGGTTTCGTATGCCAACTCATATCGATGTATTGGAAGCTGCTACTGGTCAAACCATTGCCTTACCAGTACTTGCGCCACTGGCTAGTGCAAATGACGAATTCAATGTATTGGTCTGGATCAATCACATTGCTTCAAGACAAGTCCTCAAAGCCAGTCTGCAAGCTCTACCTATCAAACTTACTCAAGCCAACTCGCTACCTGGTGTGCTTGAATCTTTAAAAGAGCGTGGCAATTATTGGGATTGGGTAATCGTCGATAATGATACGCAAGATGACATGACAGCACTGCTCAAGCAAATTCGTTTGCACTATCAAGGTAAGCTTGCTGTGTTTGGCTATCAGGTTGCCGCTGATCAGGCATTATTAAACCGCTATCATGCCAATGTCTTATATGAGCCATTGGATAAAAGGCAGTTATATGCCATGCTCGATACACAAAAGAAAAGCGAACCGGTCGCAGCGCAAGCACCGCGCTGGCATGGCATAACCGTGCTGGCGGTAGACGACCATCTGCCCAACCTTTTGGTATTAGATGCGCTTCTTAGTGAGCTTGGTATCCATGTCATTACTGCCAATAGCGGCTTTGATGCTATCGAATTGATCAGCAAGCAGCAGGCCAAAAATATAAAAAACGCCAAATCTGCTCAACAAAGCTTATCCAACAAAACACAGATATCAAAAGCTCAAGCTCGCGCACAAACCCATGTGTCATCCAATGCTGCCTCAACGATAGACGCAAATACAGAAGAAAAAACATCGACCCATTCAAAAAGCAACTCACAAGATAGACTACAGGATAAAGACCGTATCGATCTTATTTTTATGGATATTCAAATGCCGCGTATGTCAGGTCGTGAAGCGGCGCAGCAAATCCGTAAAATAGAGGTTGGTGACAGCTATATTCCTATTATTGCCCTAACGGCTCATGGATTATCTGATGAGCGCGATAAGCTGCTTGCAAGTGGTATCGATGATTATGTTGGCAAACCAATTAGCCAGCCGCAGTTATTACAAGTGCTACAAAAATGGTTGGGACGCACGTCAACGTCGCAGCATTTATTACAAATAGCATCTACTGATGCTGCAGATAGTATGGCGTCTAATGCTGTAGACGATACCAAAGTCAAAAGTCCACCTGTAGATAAAACCGTACCACGGCCGCTCTCTTTAAAGAAAATTCGTGACGACTATATGCGAGATATTCACCCTCGTGATGAGTATAGACGAGAACCCCAACGGGCGACTCAGCCGCGTTATCAAGGCTTACAGTACCAAAACCAGCTGCATGAGGACACTCTCATCGAACAAGATGAGCAGTCACAAAGCTACTCATCAGAACAGGCACAGCATGAGTATGGCTCAAAAAACAGCAGTATAGAAGGGTTGGAGATACTAGATTGGCAAGATGCGTTGACACGTTCGGCAAACAAGCCGGATCTGGCCGCCAAGCTAATTATTATGATGATCGATACAATAGCAGATGAAAAAGAAGCCTTAGCTCAAGCATGGCAAGCACGCGATCGAAACATGCTGGCGCAAGTTGCACATCGTATTTTGGGTGCCAGTCGCTATACTGGTGTACCGCAGTTACGTCAAGCCAGTCAAGATTTGGAAGATAAATGTCTATTAAATGTCCAACATACTACGCCAGCACAGTTTGCTATGCTCAAGCCATATTATGAAGATTTGTTGCTTGCGCTTACCAATTTACAAACGCTTGATCTGTCGCCATATCCGCAATTGAACTATCATCGCTTAAGCGAAAATGATATGACTTGGAAGATGATATGATTTAAAAAAGGATCTGATTTAAAAAAGAATCTAGTGGAAGAAGTCATCAAAATAAATGTCTGGTTAGCGGCGGCTTGAGCAAAGAGCCAGATATTATAGAACGTTATGGCTAATAGAAAATTGCTACCTTCACAGTCAGTTATTCGCACGGCATAGCAGATATAAGCCTGTTAAGATTAATAAAATATAACTGCTAAAACGAACATCAACTTATCATCCAAACTGCTTATTAAGGATTGTTATGCATGCTATCGCCGCTTATCAATATGAAACCCTACAAGTTAGCATTACCGAAAATATTGCCACCGTCACTATAAATCGTCCTCAAAAAAAGAACGCTATGAGCTTTAAAGTGGTTGATGAGCTGATTGCTGCTGCTGGACATATTAGTAAGGATAAAACGCTACGTGCTGTCATTCTTAATGGTGCTGAGAGGACGTTTTGTGCTGGCATCGATATGGGTGATTTGAATCATCCTAAAAATCAAGCGTACGCTTTTTGGGAATTAATTAAACCTCACCAAAGCCTATTTCAGCGGGTTTGCTTGGTCTGGCGCGAGGTGCCAGTTCCTGTAATTGCTGTATTAGAAGGATACTGTATCGGCGCAGGATTGCAGCTGGCATTGGCTTGTGATGTGCGTATCAGCCATCCTGATTGCAAACTATCTATTATGGAAGCCAAATGGGGGTTGGTACCAGACATGGGACTGACGCAATCGGCGCTAGGGGTCGTGCGTGCAGACGTGCTAAAAGAGCTGGCAATGAGTGCGCGTACCATTGATGCTGAGGAGGGGAGAGCATTGGGGTTGGTTAGTCATTGTAGCGAGTCGCCACTACAACAGGCACAGCTGCTGGCCGCTGAGTTCGCTGAGCGTTCTCCTGATGCGGTGCTCGCAAGTAAGCGTGTCATCAATGCCATGTATCAGCAGTCGCATACCACGCTATATAAAGAAAAAATGTGGCAGTTAAAACTTATGCTAGGACGAAATCGTAAGCTTGCGCTCAAAAAAGCCAAAGAAGCCAGTACAGCATTTAGCAAACGCCAATTTCGTTAATTTGACTCCCAACTTATGGCGTTATCTTGGTTAGTGTTTAATTATTGAGGTTTGTTCTATTAACGGTGTACGTCTATTGAAATATAAGCAGATAGTACGATATAGGACTGTCCGCTTGCATATTTGTAATGATAATAAATTAGATATGCATCATTGTTTTTATCAGTGATTTCTGTCAACAAATAGGATCATTTTATTGATAAAGTTTATATTGGATAAAAACAATCGAAGTATCAACGACAATCTTTGTATAGAATGGTCTCACTATGTCTGCTCCAAAATCCTCTTTGCCCAATAAACCTATTACTGCTGAGCGTGTGCGTTCTGCTGATTTGCCTGTTGCCTGGATTATGATGCTTGGGCTGATTGTGGCAATAGGGCCATTATCTATCGACATGTATCTGCCGGCTCTACCATCGATGGCAGATGATTTTGCTGTAACCACAGCATTTATGGCCAACTCTGTACCGGCTTATTTTTTTGGTTTGGTATTTGGACAGCTGTTTTATGGTCCTTTTAGTGACCGTGTTGGTCGTGTCAAACCTTTATATATTGGCATGACCCTATACGTTATTGCATCGATAGTTTGTGCCACGACCAGTAACGAGTATGTGTTGTTCGCTGGGCGGACGCTACAGGCACTTGGCGCTTGTGTGGGTGCTGTCGTCACTCGCGCAGCGATACGTGATCGACTTACCGCCAAACAAACTGCCAAAGCTTTTTCTATTATGATTTTGGTAATGGGACTGGCACCTATCTTAGCGCCATCTCTTGGCGCGCTATTCTTACAATTCTTTAGTTGGCATTCTATTTTTTGGTTTTTAGCGGCTTTTGGGGTGCTTAACTTACTGTTAACTAAGTTTTTCTTTTTTGAAACTCTCACAGAAGAAAATCGTAATGTACGCCCTGCTAAAGAGGTGCTCAATCAGTATTGGAGCCTATTAAAGGATCAAAACTTTAACTATCCAGCGATTGGTGGCGGGCTGTTGATGGGGGCGATGTTTGTCTATATTAGCTCAGCTTCTGAATTAATTATGGACACTTATGGGGTCTCAGCGACGCATTTTGGTTGGCTCTTTGGTATGAATGCTGCAGGGTTTGTGGCATTAACTCAGCTTAATCAATGGCTTACCAATCGCTTTCGTATTTTGAGTATCTTACGTTTTGGTGCGATGATGCAGGTGATTTCTGCAGGCGTACTATTTTTAGTTGGGATTTTTCTTGGTACGGATGCTTGGCTACCGCTTGTTTTAAGCTGTATCTTCTTTTGTATTTCAGGTCTTGGTCTGACTCAGCCAAACGCTTCTGCCATTGCGTTAGCGTTTCAAAAACACCGTGCTGGTATGGCGAGTGCATTACAAGGCTCTTTGATGTTTTCAGTCGGTATTTTTGGTGGGTTATTATTGAATCTGTTTCCAGTCAATCCTGTGCTTAAGATTGGTATTGCAATGTTTGCCTTGATGAGCCTCGGTTGTTTTTTAATTTGGAAAATAGATCGTAACTTAAATCTTGAAGATACAGATTAAAAGTTCTATTATTGGATCTTTATTTAAAAGCATTTAGGTACCTGATAGGTACTGAATGCTTTTTTTATATCTATAATAAAATTCATACTATAATATTTAATACAAAACTAAAAAATTATTTTTCTCAAATAAATGAGTAATTATTCATAATAACTTCTGTTAATACCTTTCGTCATACTGTGCGTCCATTCATCTGTTTTTTGCTATGTTTCTAGCTATCCTAAAATTACTGAATTAGTATCAAATGTAACGGTTTGTTTTTTGTATTACAAAAAAGTTATATACAAATCCGTTAAGTTGTTATTTGAGAGGCTACAAATATTTTCTAATTTTCAAGGATGAGTTATGAAGACATTGTATAAAGTACTTCCAGTGATGCTGAGCGTAGGATTGTTTGGTTGTAGTAATGCCAACAATGTGACTACTCAAGACAATACAAGTACCAACAGCACTGCAGCTATCAAAGACAAAAATGAATTTGTAAGTAAATTGCCTGATAATGCACCGACCGTAAAGCTATCTACTGACGCGCAGTTTGCTCCTTATGGATTTAATGATGAGTATGGAAGTGTTACTGGATTTGATATCGATCTTATGCGTGAGATTGGTGAGGACCAAGGTTTTAAAGTCGAAATCTATAGTGATCCATGGGAAGAGGTGTTTGATAACTTAGATAACAAAACTCGAGATATGCTTGCAGCGGCTGTACCATATAGTGCGGAACGTGACAAAAAGTATTTACTGTCAGACCCGTATGCGCCGCTACCTTCAAGCTTGGTATATCTAGATGAGTCCTTAACTCTTACCTCTATAGACGAATTAGACGATGTAAAGATTGGAGTGCTTAGCGATACCGTACAATATGATTATTTTAGTAGTGGCGAAATCAATGTTGAATCTGTTAGCCCATATCCGTCAACTTTTTTAGCAGTAAAGGCTATGGCGCGGGGTGAAGTTGATGCGGTTGCCGAAGATGCAGGTGCCCTTCGCTATATTATGAACGATTTGCCTGATTTGAAGCCAAAATATTTTGATTATGAAGATATCCATGCAGAAAGTGCATACAAAGTACTGCTTGTTGAAAAAGGGCAACCTGAGTTACTTGAAAAGGTCAATGCCGGATTAAAGAGTCTAAAACAAAATGGTACGTATGCCACTTTAACCACAAAATGGTTCGGTGAAGATCTGACGCAAGCTGTATCAGAACAACGTAAACCAAATACTTAATGTTTATCAGCTCAAAGACACTCAATTAACTAAAAAATTCTCTGTTAAAAAGCATTCATACATATTAATCGTATGAATGCTTTTTTTGTAACACCTGAACCTATCTGACACCGTTTATGTCTACATAGGCGTTATTGTATGCAAATTTACCAATTTAATGATAACGATTATCAATTACCACTCGCTTACCTTGATTGCTATTACAAAGTTACTTGAGTATTATTCATTGTAAGTTTGTGTAATAAATGTACTGCGAGTTCAACGTGTTATTTACCTAGTCATTGTATATCGTTTTAGGTGAAAAATATGGGTTCAATATTTATTTTTAAGCTGCAATAGTCAAAATTCATTTGAGTTTATGACAGTTTATTGATTCAAAATACAAAAGGTATTTATGAAAAATCATTTTGTATTAAATAAAAAGTAAATGTTGAATATGAAAGAACGACAAGTGCGTTTTATTAAACTGTAAAACCTCCCTATTTTTCAAGGATAGATTATGAAACAGTTATATCGTGTACTTCCTATTGTACTAAGTGTGGGCTTATTTGGTTGTGGCAATTCTAACAACGCCAGCAATACAACTACGCAAGAAAATGCAACTACAACCAGTCCAACAGTGGCAGAAAACAAAGATACTTTTGTTAGTAAATTACCTGATGACGCACCAGTAGTTAAAGTGGCGACGACAGGTACAATGCCTCCGTTTTCTTTCCAAGATGACTATGGAAATATGCAAGGTATCGATATTGATGCTATCCGTGCTATTGGAGAAGAGCAAGGTTTTAAAGTCGAGTTTTATAAAGAAACTTGGCAAGACATGTTTGATAGCGTAGAGACTGGCGGTCGTGACTTGGCTGTATCAGGTATCTCTTATAAAGACGACCGTAACGTAAAGTATGGCTTGTCCACACCTTACTTTTTTAACCCATCAGCCATGATGTACTCAAATAAAGACTTAAACTTGAAGCGTTTAGAGGACTTAGGAGGACTACATGTTGCTGGTATGGAAGGTGCAAAACCTGTAGAGCAACTAAAAGAAATTGGCAAATATGGTGAGCTTTCTACAAGAACCACAGCCTTTTTACTATTTGAAGACCTACTGCAAAACAAGGTCGACGTTATCCTACATGATTTGCCTATTTTGCAATATACCGCTAAAACTCATCCAGAATATAAAGTGACTATCGTACCGTATGAAGGTGAAGATACGCCTTCAGCGCAGCAAGTTGTACTAATGGCAAAGGATAACACTCAGCTTATCGACACTGTTAATGAAGGTATCACCAAACTTAAAGCAGAAGGAACGTTTAAGACAATCGAAGAAAAATGGTTAGGTGAAGCTCAACCTGATGCCCAAACTACTGAGCAGGCAAACTAAAGGACTTTTAACATGGCAACCACACATAATGTCGATAATAAACGTTATCAAGGTCTGATTATATCAATTGCATTGTTCTTGTCGTTGATTGGCGCTTTGCTTGCATTTACGTTTTATACCTCAAGTTTATTAGAAAGAAACACCGTACTAATTGACCAAACCAACCAAGTTGCTAACAGCGCACAGGCGGTGATTAAAGACTTGTTTGACTTGGACAATAGCTATGGTGAAGATACCAACTCTCCTCACATGCAGCGAGTTTTTGAGCGTTTAGAGCAAAATACAGCATTGATTACAAACTCTATTACTGCTATCGGACAAGGTGGTACGATTACTGATATCGACGGCAATACCTATGACTTACCGCAAGTCGATAGCAAGGCACAGGCCGATATCGCTGCAGCCAATGAGCAGTGGCAGCTTTTAGAGCCTAAAATTCAGGCGTATCTAAAAGATGCTGATAACATCATGGTTGACTCTGCTGATGAGTTGACCCAAGCAGTTGAGCAGGCAAAGACGTCAAGTTTGTTTATTAACGACTCTTTAGATGACCTAACTGATAACGTATTTACGAGTGCTGAAAACCAAGCCAACACTATTCGTCTAGTGCAGATACTTGGTGTTGCAGCTATCTTCGCTTACTTCTTGATCTTTGTATTCTTCTTTGTACGTCGTCTACGTGAAACAGATGCTGAGGCATTAGCAGCACGTCGCGAAACCCAAGAGATTATGCAAACGGTTAATACCGGTCTGTTCTTGCTTGATAAAGATCTAAATATCGGTCAGCAGCATTCAAAAGCCCTCAATAAAATCATTGGCTCTGATAACTTGGCAGGAGAAAACTTTGCCAGTGTATTACGTGGGCGTATCTCTGATAAAGATCTCACGACCACACGTCAGTTCGTTGAGCAGCTATACAACCCACGCGTTAAAGAAAAACTTGTCAATGATCTAAACCCGCTGCATAAGGTATTACTACATAATACTACTGGCGAACATGGTTCAGACAGCCGCTTCTTAGACTTTAGGTTTTCACGTGTTTATGAAGATAAAGATATCGCTCGTATCTTGGTCAACGTCAACGATGTATCGGACGCTGTTCATCTAGAACAACGTCTAGAAAAAGAACGTTCACAAAATGATATGCAGATTGAGATGTTAACGACCATCTTAAACGTAAATCCAAAAATCATTAATGAGTTTATCACTAACACCAAAACGCATATTGAAAAGATCAACAATATCTTAAAAAATCCTGGCAGTACGCAATATGAGCTTGAAGTTAAATTAAACGCTATCTATCGCGAAATGCATAGCTTAAAAGGTGAGGCCTCAGCATTAAAGCTACACAGCTTTACTAAGATTGCATCAGAAGCAGAAGATCAGCTTAATGTGCTACAAAATCAAGGCAAGCTATCTGGTAATGACTTCTTACCTCTAGCGGTGCATTTAGATGACTTACTGAGCTTGTCTAACACTATTGAAACACTGGGTGAGCGTATCAACCGTACAGCGCCAGCGAGTACAGCGTCAGATGTGCATGAACCAGTAGTTCAAAACCAAGCAACAGATCTGTCAATAGATGGTTCAGAAATTGCAGGCAATGAGATTGACTTAGATGAAGAAGCTGACAATCATTTGTTAGATTATTATCATGACTTTGCACAAGACATCGCAGCCAGACAAGGCAAGCAAGTACAGCTTGATAGTGCGACTTTAGGTCAAGTCAAGATACCAGAACGCCTTAAAAAGACTGTAAAAGAAATCAGTATTCAGCTGTTACGTAATGCTGTGGTACATGGTATTGAAGCGCCTGATGTACGTCAATCAGCTGGCAAGCCCACTGTCGGTACAATTGGTCTTGAGATGCAAAGTAGTGGTCAAGATTTCATTGTGACTCTACAAGATGATGGTCAAGGTATTGACTATGATGGTATTCGCGAGAAGTTAGTCAAACAAGGTCGTTTCGATGTTGAAGAGGCGAACCAACTTGATCGTAATGGTCTACTAAAACATCTGTTTTCTTCTGGTTTTTCTACGAAAGAGGATGCTGATGAAGATGGTGGACGCGGTGTTGGTTTAGACATCATCAAAGCTCAAGTAAAAGAATATGACGGTAAGCTCAATGTAAATAGTGAGCACGGTAAGATGACACGTTTTGTCATTACGCTGCCTAACGCTTAATTAAGGATAATAAATACGTTATGTATAAACTAATGATTGTTGATGATTCCAATATCATTCGAAACCGCATCCAACGGGCTTATGACTCAGGGAACTTTATGTTGGTTGCTACGGCCACCAGCGGCGTTCAAGCTATTGAGAAGTTCAATACACACCGCCCTGATGTTATTACTATGGATTTAACCATGCCACAAATGGATGGTCTTGAATGCATCGAAAAAATCATCGCTATTGATCCTAATGTACGAATCTTGGTGGTATCGGCTTTGTCAGATAAATCTACGGGGATTGAGGCGTTATCGCTTGGTGCTAGTGGGTTTTTGTGTAAACCCTTTTCAGAAGAAGATCTCGTAGAGTCTTTGTATGAGCTGGTGCAAGACTAATATCATCCAACGACCTAAGCAGATGTCATTATGAAAGAACAAAAGCTACAGATTTTTTTAAGTATTATTAGTAACTATTTCAATCAGTTTGGTGGATCAGAGCTTATCGCTGATACGCCTTATCTGTTAGAAAACAAGCAGCCAAAGGTCCATGACTACACAGGTGTGATTGGAATATCAGGCGTCCAAAAAGGCGTGGTATATTTTTCGGCAACGCGCGAATTACTGTCCTCTTTATTAAGTAGTATGGGCGAAACTGAAAATAGTGAAGAACTTTACATGGACCTTGCAGGTGAGGTTGCCAACACTATCGCTGGCAATGCGCGTAATGAGTTCGGAGCAGAGTTTCATATCTCTGTACCATTCGTGTTTAAAGGCGCACCGCAAAGTATTGTATTACCTAGCGATGAGCGTTCCTTTATTATTCCTATTACTTGGCTGTCACAAGTTGGCGAAATTGTGGTCTGTCTGCAGGATTAATCATATTGCTGACATGTGTTGAATATGGACAATAATATATTATGGTTAAAGTAGAAAAGTTAGGTGTGTTCCTAAGTTCGATTAATGCATTTTTTGCACAAATCGACGACGCACAAGTGGCTGTTAATACCCCTTATTTGAATAACAACAAAAGCGCTATCGGTTATGATTATAGCGGTGTTATTGAAATATCAGGCCCTCTTGAAGGCTGCGTTTATGTGAGCGCTCCTAGCAATATGTTGCGACAAGTGATTAAAATAATGGGTGAGCCTGATTCATCGATTACAATGATGAAGGACTTACTTGGCGAAATGGCCAATACGATATCTGGTAATGCTCGTACCGAGTTTGGTCCAGAGTTTATTATCTCACCGCCTCATATCGTTGAAGGTGCACCAAGTGTGTCCTATTTGCCAAAAGAGCGACATAGTTATATTACAACCTTTACATGGCGTGGTTATGAAGCAGTAATAGGTATTTGTATCGCTTAATCCAATTAACAAACTAATCATCATCAAAAAACGACGTATAGGCGTCGTTTTTTTGTGCATCCTTAATTTTTAGTGTTTTCTTAATAAGTTATTGGTTTTATTGCCTGTTATCTGAATATAAAGAATATATCGTCAAAGTAGTTGTTTATAATTGATAGCCAGTTATGATAAAATACAGCGCAGCTATTTTTAGAGTTTGCTTGTTTTTTAAGTAATAGCTCAATTTTTAAATCAACCAATGACACACACACCACGGTAAAAAATTACTGGGTGTTTGGCGACTTGATTAATTTGCATATAGTAGATAATGACGATATGACTCTAAAGCAGAGGGTATCGCCAGCAAATGCGTGTTGCTAGATAGGTAATTTTTGTGATGTGGAGGCATAACCCAACCAACAGGACATTTAACATGGCTACAAATAATCCAACCAAAATTGAAATGCGCGACTTATTACAAGCTGGCGCTCACTTCGGTCACCAAACACGCTTTTGGAATCCAAAAATGGGTCCTTACATCTTTGGTGCACGCAACAAGATTCATATCATCAACTTAGAGCATACTGTAAAAGCATTTAACGAAGCTTTGACTTACGTAAATGGCTTAGCTGCTAAGAAAAACAAAGTATTGTTTGTTGGTACTAAACGTGCTGCGAGCGGTATCATCCGTGAGCAAGCTCAACGTGCCGGTATGCCATACGTTGACCATCGCTGGTTAGGTGGTATGTTGACTAACTGGAAAACTCTACGTCAGTCAATCACTCGTCTAAAAGAGCTTGAGAAGCAAAGCGAAGATGGTACATTTGCTAAGCTAACTAAGCGTGAAGCGTTAGAGCGTACTCGCGATATGGAAAAACTTGAGCGTTCATTAGGCGGTATCAAAGATATGGGCGGCCTACCTGATGCAATCTTTGTCGTTGACGTTGATCATGAAGCGATTGCAATCAAAGAAGCTAAGAATCTAGGTATTCCAGTTATCGGTATCGTTGATACAAACTCTAACCCAGACAACGTTGATTACATCATTCCAGCAAACGACGATGCTATTCGTGCTGTGACTCTATATGTGTCTTCTGTTGCTGATGCAATTATCGCTGGCAAAGAGTATGCACAGACTCAAGCTGGTGGCAAAGCTGACCAAGAGCAAACTGCACAGCAAGCATCTACGACTGAAGAAGCACCAGCTGAAGATAAAGCAGACGCCACAACGCCAGCAGAATAAATAGCTAATCGTTAAGGTCTAACGTTATAAGGATGTTTTGATAGTGTATCTATCTGCATCCATATTAGGTTATTAACAACGTACAAGCTTACAATAGGCATGATGCAGTTTTACTCGTCATGCTTTGTTGTTGATGGATAGCTCGTTAATAGCTAAGTATTATCGTCTATGTTTTCTTCTGTTATATGTAGATAGTAAAACATCAGCAAAAGTTAAGCTCCTCATACATAACAATACTAAGGTAACTCTTATGTCAGAAGTAAAAGTATCCGCCAAAATGGTAAAAGAATTGCGTGACCGTACTGGTCTTGGCATGATGGAATGTAAAAAAGCCCTACAAGAAGCCAATGGTGATGTCGAAGTTGCCATCGATAACTTGCGTAAGTCTGGTCAAGCGAAAGCGGCCAAAAAAGCAGGTAACATCGCAGCTGACGGCGCTATTATTATCGCTCAAGGTGATAAAAAAGCATTCTTGTTAGAAGTTAACTGCCAAACTGACTTTGTAGCAAAAGATGACAGCTTCACAGCGTTTGCAGAAAAAGTTGCAAACCTTGCTCTAGAAAACAACGTGACTGACGTGGCTAAAATCTCTGAATTGCCTTATGGCGACGGTCAAACGGTTGAAGAAGCACGTGTATCTTTGGTACAAAAAATCGGTGAGAACATTCAGGTTCGTCGTGTCGAAACTATCGAAGGTGATAACATTGCATCATACCGTCACGGTCTACGTATCGGGGTTGTAGTATCGTATGAAGGCGGCAGTGAAGAAACTGGCAAAAACCTTGCTATGCATATCGCAGCGTTCAACCCTGCAGCTGTTGATGCTGAAGACGTCTCAGCTGACGTACTAGCACGCGAAAAAGACATCATCGAAGCAAAAGCTAAAGAATCTGGTAAGCCTGACAATATCGTTGAAAAAATGATCGAAGGTGGCCTACGTAAGTACCTAGACGAAGTAACTTTGCTACGTCAACCGTACGTCATGGACAACGACAAAAAAGTTGGCGATGTACTAAAAGCTGAAGGCGTAAAAGTACTTGGTTTTAAACGCCTAGAAGTTGGTGAAGGCATCGAGAAGAAGCAAGAAGACTTTGCTGCTGAAGTTGCTGCTGCTCAAGCTGCTAGTAACTAAGAGATACAGTCTATTAGAGACTATGAATGTTAAATGCTAATTAGATTTGTATTTAACGTCATAAACTGGCTCTATTTGAATGACGAAGTAAAAAATGAAAAGCCCGCTAACGAATTAGCGGGCTTTTTTGTGGGCGGGTTTTAATGTTGTAATCTGTATCCCACTTTTAGTATCAGCGCAGCGCAGCATAGGCAGAGTTGGCATAGCTGGCACTACCAATGTTATTACTAGTACCATAACTGACAGTTTGCATCCCACCATTATTGTCATTACTATTGATGGTAGCGTTATTGTTAGCGCTCATAGTATTGCCAGTCAGACCTGAGTCATTTTTATATAAGCTATGATAACGACTCATCACTTTTTTGACATAATTACGAGTTTCTTTAAAAGGTGGTATACCATTGTATTTATCGACGTTACCTTCTCCTGCATTATAACCTGCAATCGCAAATTCGACATTATTATTAAAGCGGCGCATAAGCCAAGCGATATATTTGGCCGAGCCTTCAATATTGTCAGCAGGGTTCCAAGGATTGCTAACCTTAAATCGTCTAGCAGTAGCTGGCATCAATTGCATAAGTCCTTGCGCTCCGACAGGAGAACGAGCGTTTGGATTAAAAGCTGATTCAGTATGCATCATCGCTTTCATCAGACCTGGATCAACACCATGTCGCGCTGCAGAGGCGCGAATATAGCTATCATAAGCATTGCGACTACTACTTCTGCTAGCAGAACTACTACCATAGTTATTGCTACTATTATCACCGTCATACATCTTTGAATCTTTATAATAAGTCACTTTTACTTTCTTAGTAAACTTATCAAAATTACCAGTCGGATTGACGTTTGTTAAGAGAACTTGGCCACCCTTGTCTTTATATATATACATATTACCAGCATGAGCGGTAACTGACAGAGTAGATAGAGTGATAGCAGTCAATATAAAAGGAGACAGAAAACGATTAAATAGAGGGGCAATGTTTATCATAGAAAATATCACTTTTTATCGAATAACAGCAAATGGCTCTGCTTATAGGCGTAATGTTCTGCTTTATATAAATATCATTGGTGACTATTAAAATTCATACCAAAGGCGGCAATAAATAGCCAACAAAAATTACGTCTAACAAAAATTACTTATAATAGATACAAAAGATAATAGTTGCTTACTATATCATAAAATAACTTTCGACCCTATAATTTTGATTAAAAATGCTTACTCAGTATTCTTTGAATTTGTAATAAAAGCTTAGGAAAATCAAATATTAACATTATTATTGTTTTAGATAAGGTGAACGATAAAGAGTAGGTACGTGTGTATATGACGTAGTTACGAAGCAATAAAAAAAAGTCAAGGACAGATGACTATATAAAATTATGAATTTTTTACAGACATAAGTTTGCAAATTAACACAGCCTGTAACAGTTTTGAGAGTAAGTAACCTTATATGCTTCGTGAGCTCAGATTTTAGATGCCTAAGGCACTGATAAAGATAGGTACCCAAACCGCTGTCAGTAGACCGTTGACCGCTAGTCCAAAGGCCGCATAACGCCCAGCCGTATGGCTGATCTGCCAAGCTTCTACTGTACCAAAAGCATGAGCTGCCAATCCCAACGCTAAGCCTTTCGCACGGTCATCATCTATACCACGAAATAAGAACCGAGCCAACATCCCACCTATTAATCCTGACACAATGATAATTAGATTGGCCATTGCTAAAGGTGCTTTTATCAAATCTGCCACGCTAAGGCCAATAGGAGTCGTCACAGAACGGGTAGCAAAAGCCAATAGAGTGTCATGACTTAAGGAAAACATATAGGCCAATGACATAGGTAGCAGCGCGCCGACCACACTAGCGATGACTACAATCACGATCAAGCTTTTGACAGGCAATCCTTTAAAGCTCATGGCTGCTAACGGTACAGCTAATAGCACGGTTACGTAACCTAATAAATGGTCAAATACAGGCTTGGCAACCGCGTAATAATTGTCATAATCCCACTGTAAAATAAGCAAAAACACAATGACCAAAATAAGCGCAGTAATGACCATTGGTAGCCACGATATTCTCCGTGCCAATACACGGGCTATCACATGGGCCGCTAGCGTTAGTAATATCGCTGCAAAAGTAGCTATAAATACACTATCAAAGCTCATACTTTCTCTCCTAAGCTTATTGTGATTCTTTATGCTGAATAATAGTGTCGTTATCGATACTTGTACGGTTACTTAACCAACGATTGGCAAGTAGACCAAGTCCCCAAAGCGGTAAAAGTGTGCTTATCAAGATAGTCATCATGACTCCCCATAGCTCATCACCTAACGCGAAAAGCAATAAACCTGCGCCAGCTGAGACAGGTAAAAAAGCAAAGCCACTATCGACCAATAGTGTGTTACTCGCTTTGGTCAACCAGTTTGGTAAACCTTTGAGCATACGCCATGCAATAAGAATAAAAAACATCGCCACCAGCCCAACCACATTAGCGGCTTTTTCAATACCTGCCCACTGACAGACTATAACAGAGGACTCACGAACCACAATAACCATGATTAACGTCAATATTAAGGCAATCCATGGAGGCACAGTCGAGGAGTGGGTAGCTTTCATAAACAATCCTTGCCGAAATAGCAATCAATCGGTGTCATCAATAAAGTAGGAGTTGCATTATTAGCGCAGAAAGTGGCGCCATAGCATAAAGTGATAAGCAAAGCGCAACAGTAACGAGGTAATAGTACTTCTATCGACTTTGTGCTTGATTATATACATGTTGGATAGACTAAAAAAGGCCTGTACAAGCGAACGTCGCAAGTACAAGCCTTCTTTAGACTAAAATTATAGATTTCATTTGGCTTATTAAGAAGATGAATCGGTAGCTGGTGCATCATCAATATTAACAGGCTCATGAGCCTCTTGGCTATCCGTATTTTTAAAACTATTGTCACCATCACCTGCCGCCTGCTCAGAGCTAATAGCCTGTTCAAATGGTTCAAGTGTAGGCATTAATAGAGTTGCCTGCGCTAATGGTAAGACATCCAGTGGTGATAAGTTTGCTTGCCCTAGTATTTGCTTGAGCCTGTCACTTGGCAGACGAATGGTTAGGCATTCGTGTCCTGTCTCATCGTAGCTTTCTGCTTGAATAACCCCCAACTCATAAAGCGTGTTTTTGAGCTGACCGGCATCATAAGGAAGCGTCAAGTCAAACGTCGTCAATGTGCCCGTCAATAATTGCTGCACAGCAAGTGTCAACTCTTCCATACCTAAGTTATCTTTTGAAGACACATAGACGCGGTTGGGTTTACCTTCAGTTGCGTAGCCTATATGCGCAGGCTCACCGGTTATATCGATTTTGTTATAAACATTGAGTACGGGGACATCGTTATCAATCTCAGCCAAGACATCTTTAACCGCTTGGATTTGCTCATGCATATCTTCACTAGATGAATCAATAACATGTAACAATAAATCAGCTTCTAATGTCTCCTCTAAGGTTGCATGAAACGACTCTACCAACTCATGCGGCAGATGACGAACGAAACCTACAGTATCAACAAGCACAACTCGACCAACACCTTGCCAGTCTAAGCGGCGTAGCGTAGGGTCTAAGGTTGCAAACAGCTGATCTGCTGCATAGATGTTTTCATCAACCAAACGGTTAAACAAGGTCGACTTACCCGCATTGGTATAGCCGACCAAAGAGATGGTAGGTACATCTGACTTTTGACGTTTGGCTCGACCTTGAGCTCGAGTTTGCTTTACTTTATCAAGCTTGTTTTTCAGCTGATTGACGCGCGTCTGTAACAAGCGGCGATCAGTCTCAAGCTGAGTCTCACCGGGACCACGCAGACCAATACCACCTTTTTGGCGCTCCAAATGCGTCCAACCGCGTACCAAGCGAGTAGACAAATGATTTAGCTGCGCAAGCTCTACTTGCAGCTTACCTTCATAAGTACGTGCACGCTGAGCAAAAATATCTAAAATTAAACCGGTGCGATCAAGTACGCGGCATTTTACTAAGGTTTCGATATTACGCTCTTGTGAGGGCGATAAGCTGTGATTAAACAAGACAATATCGGCATCATGTTCACGAACCAGTTCAGCGATTTCTTCAGCTTTACCACTGCCAACAAAATATTTGGCATCGGGTCTTGAACGTGACCCAGTGACTAGTGCCAGACGATCAGCCCCTGCCGAATCTGCCAACAACTCAAATTCACTTAGATCATCAGGATCTTGGATTTGACGAATGTCTAAATGTACGATAATGGCGCGTTCGCCACCTGAGTGTCTTTCAAAATATTCCAAAAATTCTCACCTATAAATAGAGTAAATAAATCGCTACTATTTTATAAAAATATAGCATGTAAGCAGCGTTCAGTTAAAGCCTATATATGGCCTGATGTCTTGATATTAAAGCGTATAAAGATAATTAGCGATGTTTTTATGTTACAGCGCTTTTAGTACGACTTGTTACAAGTAATATTGTTGTTTTAAATTTTTTATTAATAGAGGTAAAAACTGCTGATAAAACGGTACTACATTTTAAGAAAAGAAGAAACGCGCTTGCTTTAAAGCAGTGTAAGGAGACTGACGATAATGGAGACTAAGGGCATAAGGAAACTGAGTGAACAAATTATCACTGACTCACAAAACTTTGTTATACTTACCTCGTTTTTTGGCTTAAGTTTATCAAGATAAGAATATTAATCTTTAGGCTGAATCAAAATTTTAATTTATCTAATTATGAGTTTATTCAGATAATTGTTCAAACCGTTATCTAATCATGAGGGGCACAGATGAGCCAATCTAAATCGAAGTTTTCGCTCAGAAAGCAAGTGGGCCGCGGCAAAAAAATAGCTGGCATGACGACGACTATCGCGGGCGGTATGCGCACAGCACAGCGTATTGGTGCTTTTCGTGAACCACCACGTGAGACGCTACCACGTTATATTCAGACTTTTTGTCGCAAAATGGCAAGCTCTTTTGGTGTCAAGATTGTCCAAGTCGAGCCTGTGCCGCAGTATCATGGGCTATGGGTATCTAACCATGTTTCGTGGATGGATATTCCTGTAGTTGGTACTGTCAGCCCCGCTTTCTTTTTGTCAAAGGCCGAGATTGGCGATTGGCCCATTTTTGGTAAGCTTGTCCACGCGGCAGGTACAGTATTTATCAAACGCGGCTCTGGCGACGTAGGCTCAGTGACCACACAAATCGCCAGTTTTTTAAATGAAGGTTTTTCAGTTATATTCTTCCCTGAAGCGACCACCACTGATGGCAAAAAAGTGAAGCGTATTCATGGTACTTTATTACAAGCAGCAATCGATGCCGATGTACCGATTCAACCGCTCGTACTATGCTATGCTAATCAAGATGGCACCTTAAGTGAAGCATTGCCTTATTATGGCAAGCTTACGATGAAAGACAGTATCAAACGTGTCCTTGATAGTAAAAACGTGACCGCTTATGTACTACCACTTGAACCGTTAGACCCAAGTGGCCGTAGTAAGAGTGAGCTGACCAACGAGCTACAAAAACGTATGCAAGAGGGGTTGGCTGAATTGCACTCAAGAGTACTTAGTACGTCACCTGCCGCCTAAGACTTCACACTTAACATTGAGAGTAAGAGCATATAAAAAAGGCGCAAATCGCTATCATTATAGCGATTTGCGCCTTTTGATGTCAGCAATAGATAACATCATATTAGTAGTGTAAATACTAGTATAAGCGGTTTATGGAGACGGATTAGGCTGGCGTGTGTGTACCGCTTCTATGGCGTCTAGTACATCAGTGGTTAAGGTTAGATGAATACTGTCAATATTTGACTTTAGCTGCTCAAGATTGGTGGCTCCGATGATATTACTAGTGACAAATGAGCGTGAATTGACAAAGGCTAGTGCCATCTGCGCCATATCTAAGCCTGCATCTGCGGCTATCTTAGCGTACTGAGCAGTTGCTTCTTTAGCTTGCTCATTGACGTAACGCTCAAAACGATCATATTTCGTCAGGCGTGCGCCCTCTGGACGTTTACCATCTAAATACTTACCGGATAGGACGCCAAAACCAAGTGGAGAGTAGGCGAGTAGACCGACGTTTGAGCGATGTGCAATCTCTGCCATTCCTACTTCATATAAGCGGTTGAGTAAGCTGTACGGGTTTTGTACCGTAATCGGTGCCTTTAAACCATGTTTATCCGCTTCCCACAAATAGCGCATCAGACCCCAAGCAGTATCATTCGATAGACCATAAGCGCGAATACGGCCTTTTTTAATTTCATCGTTTAAAGCTGTGATGGTTTCTAGAAATGGTGTTAAGTCTTCTAATGGCTGTGCGGCCATATCTTCAGTATAACCACGTTTTCCAAAATAGTTGGATTGGCGTTCAGGCCAATGTAATTGGTAGATGTCGATATAATCCGTTTGTAGACGCTCAAGATTACTATCAATTGCGCTACTAATTTGCTCAGCGTTAAAACGCGTCTGGCCATCGCGTAAAAAGCTCATCGGTGACATTTTGCTGGCAAGTATAACCTTGTCACGCTGTTTGGTCTTGTTAAACCATGTACCTACGTAACGCTCTGTATCACCTTGCTTGTCTTTGTCTGGCGGCGATGGATACATCTCAGCCGTATCCCAAAAATTCACCCCTTCGCTGAGCGCCATATCCATTTGCGCATGTGCTTCAGTTTCGGTGTTCTGTTGGCCCCATGTCATCGTACCTAGACAGATTTTGGAGACTTGTTCATCGATTTGCGGAAGCGTCTGATATTGCATATAAATGTCCTTTTGAAGATTGTTTTTGTTGTCTATAGTACGTTTAAGCATTACATTAGCTGGACGCCAGTCACCCCAGGAGGGGTAACTTTAAAGACTTTGACTTTAAATAGCACGGACTGTCCAGCTAGAGGATGATTAAAATCCACCTCTATCTCATCGTCGTTGATGGCGCTGATCGTACCAGGTAAGGTGTTTTTGCCTTTGTCTTCAAATTCGACCAACATGCCAACTTCTGGATTGTCGGTGACTAAAGCGAACTGAGCACGACTAAAATGCTGTATATTTTCAGGATTCCATTCACCAAAAGCCTGCTCAGGGTCAAGATGAGCTGAGCGCGTGTCGCCAGCACGCAGGTTCATGAGTACCTGCTCAAACCCTGGTAACAGACTCTCATCACCAATCGTGAGCTTAACAGGTGAGTCACGGTGGAAGGTTGAATCAACGATGGTACCGTTCTCTAGAGACACTTCAAAATGAAGCCTAACAAGGCTGCCGTAGGTAATACGTGTGTCTTCATTTGGATTGATAAATTGGGAGTCAGTCATAGTCAAAAACCATTAGTCGTTAAAATAATCAGGGGTTATATAATGCATATAGTGTAAGAAATGATAAGACAATTAACCATTAATGTAAGCGTTAATAATGTAACCTAAATAGTGTACAATATTTGACTGTTTAAGGTATAGGCCAAAAAGATGACAGATAGACAACAGGGCACGATTAAAAAATGGCAAGACGATAAGGGTTTTGGTTTTATCGAAACCCTAAGCGGTGAGTCATTGTTTTTTCATATCAGTGAATTTAAAGCACAGCGTCGTCCCAAGATTGGTGAGTCTGTCATCTTTACGCTTGGGCAAGATAACAAAGGTCGTATGCAGGCAAGACAAGTACAAGAGCTTGAATATGTACAACAACAAATGGCGAAGAAAAACAGTCAAATCCGTAAACGTAATCAACAGCGCACGGCGCAAGCTGAGTTTGAGGATGGTCAAAAAAAACGTTTGTTCCTTGGTGTTGGCTTTTATGGCGTGCTTATATTACTTGCGTTGACCAGTGAAATAAGTTGGCTGGTGGTTGCTTGGTACGCCGCACTAGGATTTATCACTTATATGATGTATGCCAAAGATAAAGCCGCTGCCCAAAGTGGCGATTGGCGTACGCCTGAATCAACACTGCACCTACTTAGCATGCTTGGTGGCTGGGTCGGAGCGATGGTCGCACAGACTTATTTACGCCACAAATCACAAAAGCCTGAATTTCGTATGACTTACTATTTGACGGTCATTATCAACTTAGCAGGATTACTCTTTATCATAGTGGGCGGCGGCTTAGAGTTTTTAAGCGAATTAGTATAAAGCGTTGAATTAAATTTGCGCCAGTACTTGCTCATAAATGGCTGCATCTGAGGCCGAAAAACAGCAAAAGATCACTTCATAAATTGAAAAATCATCCATTTGTTCTAAACCGTTTTGCACATACTCTGTGACTGTATCGATTGCAACTTTAGCTGCCTTATCAATAGGGTAACCGTAGACGCCTGTACTAATAGATGGAAAGGCAATACTGGTGAGACCTTTTTGAGTTGCCAGTTCTAAAGATTTTCGATAACAACTGGCAAGTAGTGCTTGTTCATTACTACGACCGCCATGCCAAACAGGGCCTACAGTATGAATCACATACTGGGAGGGCAAGTCAAATGCTGGACTGATTTTGGCATCGCCAGTCTGGCAGCCATTTAATGTACGGCAATACTCAAGCAGCTTAGGTCCCGCTGCCCGATGAATTGCACCATCGACACCGCCACCACCCAGTAAGCTCGAGTTGGCAGCATTAACAATAGCATCTACGTCTAAAGTAGTAATGTCTGCCTGTCGCACGGATAGAGTGACAGCGTTGTCATTAGTATGCTGAGTGCTAGAGTGGTTAGCCGCGAAGACTGTTTTCTCAGAGTTAGGTTTTTCAAAGATAGGGCTTTTTTGAGAGTCAGGTTTTGTTTTAATGTTTGGCTTTGTCATTGTAGTTACCTTTTTAATGATTTAATAATCGTCTTTTATTCCTTATTCTAAATGATTGTCATCATTAGCTTATATGTTATATGGTTATAATAAGTTGTGTTTTATCAGTGCAATTTTATAGAACTATAAACAACCAAACAGTCAAACAGTCAAACAGTCAAACAGGTAAATGGACTTTAATCATAGCAAGGTGAATAATAATGATTACTCTATACAAATATACCCAGCCAAGTCGAGCAGAGACTGTGATTTGGGCACTAACCGAGCTTGACCTAGATTACGAAGTCAAAGAGATAGACGCTAAAAAAAACGAGCAAAGAAGTCCTGAGTTTTTGGCGATTAATCCCTTTGGGAAAATCCCAGCATTAACCCATAACGGCAAAGTATTTACAGAATCCTTGGCTATCATTGAATATCTAAACGACTTACATCCTGATAAACCACTCACGCCAAGTCACGATGATGAGAATTACGCGGAGAAAAACTATAAACTGCGTCAAGTCATCTCATTTGGCATGATTGAGATGGAAAGTTATCTATGGATACTGACCAAAATCAAAGTACTACAAAACTTTGAGAGCTGGCCTGAGGGTACGGCTGAGAACTGCATGAAATGTATCCAAAATGCGCTACCGATTGCATGCAGTTGGTTAGAGAGCCAAGAATATATAGCAGGGGATAGCTTTACGCTGGCAGATATTTATTATCAGCAGCTGTTTTCGTGGGTAAGAATGTTAGGAGTTGAATTGCCTGAGCATGTTAAGGCTTATCTTAAGAAGTTATCAAAGCGTGAGAAGTTTCATGGGAGGTGAAATAATAGCGTATAGCAAGAGCAGCTCCAACACGTTAATTTATTAAGAATAACAGGTAAAAGAAAAGGTGGGTTACGTATTCGTAAACCCACCTGCCAAATCTAAAAACTATCTACGATTATAATTGCTAAACTTCACGCTTCTTTTCTAAAAAAAGCATATCAATGACAATCATCGCTACACCAATACTGATACCCATATCAGCAATGTTAAATATCGGATAATGCCAAACATCCGCATTATGCACATGGATAAAGTCAATCACATGACCATGTAGCAAGCGATCAATCAGATTACCAACCGCACCGCCGAGTACCAGCGCAAGGCCTATCGATAGCAGCTTGGCTTGCCGTGGTGCTTTTATCAGATAGCTGATTAAAAACAGCGACATGATTAGAGCAAGGCCGGCAAAAAACCACTTTTGCCAACCGCCTGCATCAGCTAAAAAGCTAAAAGCAGCGCCATAATTGTACGCTAAGGTCCAATTAAGAAACGGCTCAATAACGGGTACTGGCTCATGGAAAGTCAGCTTGGTTTCAGCCAGCCATTTTGTCCATTGATCAACGACAAGCACAGCAAGCGACAGCAAATACCACATAAAGGCACGACTGCCATTAGCGATAACTTTTGGTGTTTTAGTCAAGCGTCCTTTGGGCGTTGATGAACTACCCGTGGTCGCGTGAGCAGGTTTGGGCGAGCCGTCGGCCTCAACCTGCGGCGACTGGTTTTCAGTTGAGTCCGTTGGGTTAGGCATAGTGACGCACCTCGCCATCGCCTACGACGTTGGTTACGCAGCGCGCACATAACTCAGGGTGTGCTGGATCTGTACCGATGTCATCACGGATATGCCAGCAGCGCACACATTTCGTGCCAGTGGCAGCGCTCACATTTACAGCCAAGTCGGCTGAGCTGTCTTCTGTTTGCTTAACCTCGTTAGGCGCTTTAGCTAGTGGTGCTAAGGTCGCTTTACTAGTAATCAAGACAAACCGTAGCTCTTCACCAAGTTTTGCTAGGCTCTCATGCATCGCGCCATCAGCATACAAAGTGACATCAGCGGACAAATTAGCGTTAATAATCTTATCACCGCGTGCGGTCTCGATGTTTTTATTGACCATGTCTTTGGCTTGCATGATACGTTGCCAGTCCTCACTACTGATAGCACTGAGCTCAAATTCTGGGAACTCGTACCACTCTTGGGTAAACACATAGCCGGCGTCTTGTCCGTTTTTACCTTGCAATACTTCCCAAGCCTCTTGTGCAGTAAATGACAAAATCGGCGTAATCCAGCGAATGAGTGCATGAGCAATATGATAAATAGCCGTTTGAGCAGAGCGGCGCGGCTGTCCATCAGTTTGAGTCGTGTACTGGCGGTCTTTGATAATATCTAAATAAAAGCTGCCCAAGTCTTGCGAACAAAACGCGGCGATATGCTGGGTGACTTGGTGAAAGTCCATGGCATCATAAGCACTGACAATTTGTGCTTGTACTGCTTGCGTACGCTTAATGATAAATTTATCGAGGCTGACCAGCTCATCCATCGCGATGCTATTGGTCTGAGGATTAAAGTCATCAGTATTGGCAAGCAAAAAACGCAAGGTGTTACGGATGCGGCGATACATATCGATTGCGCCTTTAAACACCGTCTTACCTGCGCTCATCTCATAACGATAGTCGCTAGAGGCGATCCACAAACGCAGCATATCCGCGCCCGTTTTATTAATCTCATCTTGCGGCGTGATGATATTGCCAAGTGACTTACTCATCTTGCGGCCGTTTTCATCAACGACAAAGCCGTGGGTCAATACTTGCTTAAACGGTGGACGCTCATACATCGCCTCAGACGTAAGCAGTGAAGTCTGGAACCAACCGCGATGTTGGTCAGAGCCTTCTAAATACATATCAGCAGGGTTGGTCAGCTCGTCACGTTGTTCAAGTACCGCAAAATGCGTCGTCCCTGAGTCAAACCAAACGTCTAAGGTGTCAGTAGACTTGTCATAATCAGCAGCTTCATCGCCTAGATAGTCTTCACAGCTGGCATCAAACCATGCTTCAACGCCACCTTTGGCGATGTTTTGTGCGGCCATCTCCATCAGCTCAAGCGTCTTTGGATGCAGCTCGCCTGTTTCTTTATGAGTGAAAAAGGCAATCGGTACACCCCAAGTACGCTGACGTGAAATACACCAGTCAGGACGACCTGTCATCATAGATTCAATGCGATTTTGACCCCAAGCTGGTGTCCATTTAACGGTTGGTATGTCTTTTAGAGCACGTTCGCGCAGACCTTTGGTTTCCATATTGATAAACCACTGCGGTGTTGCACGGAAAATAATGGGCGACTTGTGGCGCCAGCAATGCGGGTAACTGTGTTCAATCTTGGTATGGCTAACGAGGTGGCCATTTTCATGCAAAGTAGCAATGATCTTTGGATTGGCTTTATAGATGTGCTCGCCGGCAAATACTGCCGCGCTGTCTAGATAGACGCCCGTTCCGCCCACTGGATTTTCGACTGGCAGATTATACTTAAGACCCACGATATAATCGTCAAGACCATGACCGGGGGCAGTGTGTACCAGACCCGTACCGCTATCAGTAGTCACATGATCGCCTAAGATAAATGGCACTTGACGATCTGCAATCAATGGATGCTGAGCTCGCAAGCCTTCAAGCTCGCGCCCTGATACGGTAGCCAATACGCCTTCATCACTGAGTTTCAGCTCGGTTAATGCCGTTTCAACAAGGTCAGTCGCTAATAGGAAGTTGCCTTTGTCAGTTGCGACTACACTATAGTTATGTTCAGGATGTACCGAAATCGCTTGGTTAGCAGGCAATGTCCAAGGCGTCGTGGTCCAAATAACGGCTTTGATGCTGCCATCAATTTCACTTAATGTCACAACCTTTTCGGTATCAAGTACATCAAAGCTGACATAGATAGCGTCAGAGACTTTATCTTGATATTCAACTTCGGCTTCAGCTAGAGCAGAGCTACAATCCAAGCACCAGTTCACAGGCTTCATACCGCGAGTCACATGACCGTTGTCATAGATTTTGGCTAAGGCGCGTACGATGTTGGCTTCCTGCGCAAAGTTCATGGTGAGATAAGGATTGTCCCAATCACCAAACACCCCTAGACGCTTAAAGTCCGCTTTTTGCAATTCAATCTGAGTGCTTGCGTACTCACGACAAAGACCACGAAATTCAGTAGCAGTGACTTTTTTTCCGACTTTACCGACCTTGGCTTCAACCTTTTGCTCAATAGGCAGACCGTGACAGTCCCAACCGGGCACATAAGGCGCATCAAAGCCTGATAGTGTTTTTGACTTGACGATGATGTCTTTAAGCACTTTATTGACTGCATGACCTAAATGAATCTGTCCGTTTGCGTATGGAGGGCCATCATGCAAAATATATTTGGTTGCGCCTGTACGTGCTTGACGGATTTTACCGTATACATCGTCAGCTTCCCATTCTGCAAGCCAATTAGGCTCACGTTTGGCAAGATTTGCACGCATGGCAAAAGGCGTGTCAGCAAGATTTAGTGTGTCTTTATAGTCGATAGATTCGGTCATAGTCTTCGTCTTTGTCTCTATTTATACAGTGGAAAGATAAGGGTTGGGATGCGATATATTATGTGATGACTCATAAACCAGCAGACATATTTAGCAAAATCAAAGCTACTCATTATAGGATAAAAAAGGGACTAAAAATAGGGGCTATCATGTATGGAGCTGACCGACAAAATCAAGCAGTTATTAGGACAAAAGCAGACCAAATGTTTGAGTTGTGGTTAAGTGACTTTTCGTGACAATAGGCTAGAAGGATGAGGTTTGATTTAGCTTACAACAGAATGCCAGTATAGACTGCGCAGTCAACAAACTGTTGTATGGCTAGAGGGAAGGGGTTGGCACAAGAGACGGAGAATACCTGCAATATTATCATTTGGCTGTATCACAGGCTTTTTTATTCCTTTAAACAGGTACGATGGTTAGATGCTCTGCTAAATTGAAAAAAGGTTTGGTCGAGGCTTTAAAATCAAGGCCAGCTTCCAAATGATTTAAGTGCTGATCAATAAGTAGCAAAAGGCGCTTTTCATCCTTATTTTCGATAGCTTGTACTATTTCGAGGTGCTCATCTTCGGCACAATGAGATGAGCCGGCCGTATTGTACAATCCGATAATTAAGGTAGTACGTAACGTGAGCTCACTCAAAAATCGCTCTAAGACCTGATTGTCAGCGATCGTCGCCAAACGCATGTGAAACGTACGTGATAAGCGAAGCTCAGCAGGTTTGTCTCCCTTGGTACGTGCTTCGGCCTCAGCGGCTATCGTAGCACGCATGTCAGCGATATCTTGTGACGTGAAGTTTTCGATGACTTTACGTGCCAGCATACGCTCAATCGTTCGACGCGCTTCAAAGACATCACCCGCTTCTTTAGGAGAGGGCGTTGAGACAAATGCTCCTCGATTGGGCTGCAATTGCACCACATGCATCGTGGCAAGCGTAGAGAGCGCCCGTCTAACATTGGCCCTATTACAGTTAAATAGATCGCTTAGTACTTGCTCACCCAGTTTTGTTCCAGCTGGCAGCCGCTGCTCTGACACAGCCGCAGTAATTGAGTTAATAATCGTTTGCTCTGGCATCGCATCGACCCTAGAAGCTGTATTTTCAGTTTTTATATCATTCATAGGCGCAATTATAGTGTGCCGCTGTTACCTCCACAACAAATATTATAAATTTTTGATTGTTTTGTTAACAATAATAGTTAACAATACTTGTTAACAACGATTATTCCATACCAATGGGTAATCAAAGACAAAAGCCAATAATGGAAAATGAAACCAATAGCAAAATTTATAAATAGAGAGTCGCTATGAAAATCTTAGTCATGAATCCAAACTCTACCACTTCTATGACAGACAAAATCGTAGAAAGCGCACGTCAAAAGGTCAGCGTAGGCACTACCATTATTGGAGCTTCTGGCACGGATGCACCTGCCTCTATTCAAGGGCATCACGATGAAGCGATGTCTGTTCCTGGTTTAATCAAGCGTTTAAAGCAAGCTGAAGCAGAGGGCGTTGATGGGGTAGTGGTTGCCTGTTTCGATGATCCAGGAATCGGTGCTTGCCGCGAAGTCTTTTCAGGGCCAGTTCTTGGAATCTGTGAAGCCGCAGTCAAGGCAGCAAGTATGATTTCGACATCTTTTAGTGTGGTCACAACGCTACCTCGTTCTGTACCTGTCATCGAAGATCTTATCCATGGTTATGGCTTATCGCATCGCTGCCGCCGTGTACGCTCGGCTGCCATACCAGTACTTGCTCTTGAGGAGCCAGGCTCTGGCGCACGTGAAAAGGTTCGTGATGAGATCTTACGTGCAGTGCATGAAGACAATTGTGAAGCCGTTGTTTTAGGCTGTGCAGGCATGGCAGATCTGACAGAATGGCTGACAAAAGAGACGGGCGTGCCTGTCATCGATGGTGTCACAGTTGCCACGCGCATGGTTGAGGCTTTGATTGGCTGCGGTCTTAAAACCAGCAAGGTTGGTGCTTATGCTGCACCGATTGAGAGTTAAATTAACCAAATGAATTAACCCACGATTAACCAATAATCTTTCTCAAGGAAGGGGAACGTAATGGAAAATGCGAAAGTTGCCGTCGCTGCGGCAGGAGTACAAACCCTCGATAATAAAGCCATCGGGGAGGAGAGTCTGGCACCGCAAACTACGCGTATTATGGGCTCATGGTCTTATTTGTTTGCTTGGTTAGGGGGATGTGTATCCATTGGCACATTCACCGTTGGTTCGGGGCTTGTTGGTACATTAAACCTGCTACAAGTAGTATTGGCTATCGCAATTGGTTGTACTGTTATTGGGGCTGCGCTCATGATTAATGGCCGAGCAGGCCATAAATATGGCATACCGTTCATGGTACAGACTCGCTCTGCCTTTGGCTTCTCAGGTAGTCGTATTCCGGCACTGGTACGATCGGTGCCAGCGGTTGTATGGTTTGGTTTCCAAAGCTGGATTGGTGCTGGAGCACTGAATCTAGTATCTGACACTCTATTTGGTTATAACAATATTGTGGTCTTTTTTGTCGGCTTTCAGTTTTTGCAGATTGGTTTATCTGTCCTTGGTTTTCACGGTATTAAATGGCTTGAAAATATCGGTTCAGTTTTTATTATTGGCGCGCTTGCTTATATGTTTTTTAGTGTCATTAATAAATACGGCGATACGATCTCGACCAATCTTATCAACGTCGAAGGCACATGGGGCACACCGTTTTGGGGCGCCACAATGCTGTTTTTGGGAGTGTACAGTACCATGATGCTCAACGTATCTGACTATTCGCGCGAGCTACGCGAAAATGTTGGATTGTTTCGTCAAGTGGTTATTTACGCCAACTCAATTTTGCCTGCGACGCTATTTATGGGGTTAATCGGCGTTATGGTCACCAGTGCGACGGGTGAGGTTGATCCTATTCAAGTGTTTTCTAGTGCTGTCGATAACAAGCCTTTATTGATTATCACCATGCTTTTCATCGCTTTTGCGCAAGTCACAACCAATATCTTAAATAACGTCATTCCACCTGCTTATGCATTAATGGATATATTTAACATTAAATATAAAACAGCAGCTGTTATTGTGGGTTTGCTGGCATTTTGCACCTTCCCTTGGGAACTGGTAAAAGATGAATCGGCGGCTGGACTGAATTTATTTATCCAAACCTACTCAGCATTCTTAGGTCCTTTATTTGCCATCTTGGTAGTAGACTTTTACTTCTTACGCAAACAAAAACTCAATCTCGACAAGCTATATGATAAAGATGGTCCTTATAAAGGTGTGAATATGGCCGCAGTTATCGCCATGGCCGTCGGTATCGTAGTCGCGTTGATGTTCTCAAGCGTCTCTTGGTATGCAAGCTTAATCCCAGCAGGGGCCGTCTATTGGATATTGATGCTTAAGATGCCAGCCGCACAGCGCTTTATGCCATAGTCATTACTACTAATGTACTCAATTGTTTGTACAAGCCGTTTTATACAAACAGTCAAACAGTCCCTATCGTAGAACGCTCTACTGTAGGGACTGTTGCGTTAGGTTACTCGTTACGGCATGATAACCTTTGGGCTGCCGCGTTTTAGCCCAATCTTAAAACACTAAAATAACACTGCTTACCTCCCATATCTAAGTGCCTAACTTTACTCTCATCAAGGAAGATAAAATTATGAAAATAGGAATTCCAAAAGAGATAAAAAATAACGAAAATCGGGTCGGCTTAACGCCAAATGGCGTTAGTGTCCTAACCGACGATGGTCACGATGTACTTGTCGAAACGGATGCTGGTATAGGCTCACAGTTTACTGATGACGATTATAAAGCAGCTGGCGCAACCATCGTTGATGACGCGGCTCATGCTTGGGACGTAGAATTGGTCATCAAAGTAAAAGAGCCGCAAACAGATGAGTATCAATATCTAACACAAGATTTAATCCTATTTACTTACCTGCATTTAGCAAATGAGCCTGAGCTTGCCAAAGTATTAATCGACAATAAAGTGACGGCCATTGCTTATGAGACGGTACAGCTAACGGATAATTCATTGCCACTACTCACACCGATGAGTGAAATCGCTGGGCGTATGAGTACGCAAATTGGTGCGCAGTTTTTGCAGACTTTTTATGGCGGCAAAGGAATCCTACTGGGCGGTGTCCCCGGTGTTAAAAAGGGTAGAGTAACTATCATCGGTGGCGGTGTATCTGGTACGGAAGCTGCCAAAATCGCCGTTGGTCTACGAGCTGACGTTACTATTTTAGACTTAGATCCTCAGCGGTTAAAAGAGTTGTCCGAGATGTTCGGTAATAACGTACAAACTTTAGTATCTAATAAGGTCAATATTGCTGAGAGTGTAAAAAACAGTGACTTGATCATCGGTGCAGTACTGATTCCGGGCGCAGCGACGCCCAAACTGGTGACTGAGAAGATGATTGAATCTATGGACGATGGCGGTGTCATCATTGATATTGCAGTCGATCAAGGCGGTGTCTTTGAAACCACAGATCGTATTACCACTCATGATAGTCCAACGTACACAAAGCATGGCATCGTCCACTATGCAGTTGCTAACATTCCGGGCGCCGTACCACGTACCTCTACCATGGCATTGTCTAACGTTACCTTAAAATATATACAAGCACTTGCCAAAAACGGCTATCAAAAGGCCTGCCTTGATGATGCAGCATTGGCAAAAGGTGTCAATACTATGCAAGGCCATATGACTTGTGAAGCCGTTGCTAAGGCGCTAGATTATGAGTACAAAGCGTTGGATGAGCTGATAGGTTAGTTTTTTGGAGAACGTAGCAACTGGTGTGCTATTTATGAGCCATCTTTCAATATAAAAACACAGTTTTTTAATAATGTTTTCAACAATTTAAATTGACGTTAAATATTCGTTATTATATTGTAGATAATAGACACCAATCAATCACACCAACCTTTATAGGGATAATAGGCATGGAGCTTTACGATTTAGAAGTATCAGGGAATTGCTATAAAGTTCGATTGTTTTTAGCATTGATCAAACAACCCTACACGTTGCGACCAGTGGATTTTTTGGGGGGTGAACATAAAAACGCGGCGTCTATTGAAAGAAATGCGTTTGGTGAAGTGCCTGTGCTGATTGATGGCGATTTGACTCTTAGAGACTCACAAGCCATCTTGGTTTATCTTGCCAGAAAATTTGATAGAACAGACTGGTATCCAGCAACGCCTACTGAAGAAGCCAAAGTCGTGCAGTGGTTGATGGTCGCTGAAAGCGAGATTGCAAGAGGACCAAACGACGCTCGGTTGCATGATAAATTTGGTTATGAGCTTGATATTGATCTGGCTCGGAATAAGTCAACTCGTATCTTAGATATTTTAAACGAGCATCTATCAGAGCGTGATTGGTTAGAGCTTGATCGGCCAACGCTAGCAGATCTAGCTTGCTTTCCTTATGTGGCACTTAGCCACGAAGGCGGCGTATCTTTAGAGCCTTATCCAGCGATAACAGACTGGATAGAGCGTATAAAAGCGCTACCAGACTTTGTAGCTATGCCCGGTATATAAGGCCATATTTTTTATAATAAAAAAGTATATTTAACTTAGCGTACTACAAAAATAAGTAAATTGATTAAGTATAGATAAGCGCATGCAGCTTTGATTAAAAGTTATCGCTAAGCCATAATCTTAATTTAAGTGACCAGAGCGGCTGAATGCCTGTCAATCCTTGTGTCATCTCGCCATCTTTTAAGACCACATAAGAGGGTGTCACTTGCCCCTGCCAATCGGCAAATATGTTACCGTCTTGATCATTGACCGTAGTAAAGCTAAAGTTGTTTTCATTAAGGTAGCTATCAAGTTCTTGATCAGAACCCGATTTAATCGCGATAGTGACTACTGGATAGTCATTAGACGCTGCAAGTTTGTCTATCGTTGGCGAGGTCATACTACAAATCGGACACCATGTACCCCAAAAGTACACCAATGCTGGCTTATCTGCACTCATAGCGGCCAAGTCAACGGGTTGACCTTGATAGTCAGTTAACTGTAGCTGCGGGCTGGCGGGCATAACGGGCTGTCGCCACCAATTGATCGCAGTGTACACGGCTAAAAAGACAATGCCATATAGAAGTACGGTTTTGAGTACCGATAATAGCTTCTGTTTTGGCGTCTTGTTAGATGTTTTCTTTTCAATATCGGTAGTCATAGCTTTTGTTTTTCTGCCTGTAACATAACTATTTAAGCCAGTTGCTTGGATAGTAAGCTTGTTAAATAAGGATTTAGATAAAAATAAACGGCTGAATGATCAGCCGTATTATTAATAGTAGTGACGAATAAAGTAGCAACTTGACCACTAATTGGCACTATCGAGATTTTTTGGCACGTCCTTGCAATGCATCACCCAACAATACGCTACCAGAATTTTCACGGCGCTCTTCATCGCTCAGTTTACTGGCAGAAACTTTTGATTTTTTCTTCCATCTTAAGCTAAATAAATCATCACGGCGATCGTTCAAGTTATGTACTGAGCCTTCATGACGTACATGAATGAGCTTATCTAAATTCAAATCCGAAAAGAATACCATTTCTGTGTTTGGGGTAGTCTCTGCCATAATCGCATCGTGAGGGAACGCAAAATCTGATGGCGAAAAGATAGACGACTGGGCATACTGAATATCTAGACTTTCAACTTGCGGCAAGTTACCAACTGAGCCGCAAATCATAACGTAACATTCGTTTTCGATAGCGCGCGCTTGGGCACAATGACGCACTCGTAGATATCCGTTTTGCGTATCTGTCCAGAACGGCACGAACAAAATATCCATATCATCAAGCGCCATTAAACGGGCAAGCTCAGGGAATTCGACATCGTAACATACCAAGATGCCAATGCGGCCTGCATCGGTATCGAACACTTTGACCTCGTCACCACCTTCTATAACCCACGCACTGCGCTCATGCGGCGTAATATGAATTTTTCGTTGTTCTTCGACGGTGCCATCACGGCGACATAAGTAGCTGACATTGTATAAAGTGTCGTTTTCATCGAGCAATGGCATAGAGCCGCTAATGACATTGACGTTATAGCTGACAGCTAAATGTGAGATCTCATTTCTAAACCATTCAGTGTAACCGGCCAAAAACCGAATGGCGACATTTTGATCTGTTGATTCGCACAAACCCATCAATGGCGCGTTAAAGAACTCTGGCAAGCAAGCAAAGTCAGAATTGTAATCTGCCATTATATCGACGAAGAACTCAACCTGTTGTAGTAGCTCTTCTGGCGACTCAACTTCGCGCATCTGCCATTGAATACCACCAATACGCACCTCAGATTTGCGCGTATTAGGCTTGTAGTCTTTAGGCTCATAATAAATATTTGCCCATTCAAGCAAGGTTGCAAAGCCTTTAGATTGCTTATCATCTGGTAGATAGGCAGTCAAAATACGCTTGACGATAAAGCCGTTGGACAACTGAAACGATAGGGCTGGATCGTGTATCTCACGTGATTCAACAGCATCGATATATTCGCCAGGAGTGAGGTCTTGATGGTCATGATATTTTGGTATACGACCACCCGCCAAAATGGCACGAAAGTTAAGCTGACGGCACAGCTCTTTACGGGCATCATATAGTCTACGGCCCAAACGATAACCGCGATAGTCAGGGTCGATTAGGGCATCTAAACCATAGATAGCATCGCCTTCAGGGTTGTCTTTGATGATTTCTTTGTGACCAATCAAATCATCATAAGTATGCGGATTAGAAAACTTGGCATAATCAACACGCATAGATAATACGATACCAATTAGTTGGTCATGATCGAATAACGCAATCTGTCCTTCTGGAAAAGCATCAATCAAGGTGTGAATCGTGGTCTTTGACCATGCGCCGCCTAAGCTTGCATAGACGCGATCCATTAGGGCTTTTAATTGGGCATAATCTTTTTTCTTAATCTCGGCAATCGTTAAATGGAAGTCGTCTATTTTTTCAATCTTGCTCATAATATTCCTGCTTTGGATATTTGGGATGTCAGATAATGGGCTTTACGCTTGAATAAGACGATAGAGTATTGATAATACCGAATTTTTGTGTAACAAAACTCAGAAAAATATATCAATCACTTCGCTTAGTCGTTACAATATTTTATTGTCGTATTTACAACGAGTTATCATAACTAGAATGGTTATTTGGTATGCTTTTTTACGATAGCATGTTCCATAAGGGGTGTTATTTTATCAACTAAGATAACTAATGACAGTCTGGCATGGTAAACATTTACTACGTTTTTGTGAATTGTATTATTCGGCTCGTTTAGAGAGAAGTTTCGAGTCTTTTATTATCTCTACAAAAGCGCTATTTTTAGGATTTTTCATGCCTTTGCAACATGATGATACAACTGATTTATTAGAAAATATAAAAGACTCAGCTCTGATTCAGCTGGTGTACGTAAGTAGCATTACTTTTAAAAGCCGTATAAATACCCTCATATTTGATGAAGTAGAAAAGCACGCTCGCGATCACAACAAAGATCATGGTATTACTGGTATCTTATGTTATGGCAATGGTCAGTTTTTACAATGCATTGAAGGTAGTAAGAAAGAAGTACTTAGCTTACAAAAGCGTATTTTTGCAGATCCGCGTCATAAAAACGTCAAAATACTCTTAGTCCATGCTATCGATGAGCGTAGTTTTATGGATTGGCGTATGCGCTTATTGTTTTTGGAGCGCTGGCTATGGTCGCCAGCAACCAAGCAACAAGCTGCGCAGTTGGCACCATATTTGCCTTTTAGTCCGCATGGTTGGTCACCCAAACGTACCGAGCAATTCCTACAAATTATCAGAAATTTTGATACCCCGCCTCATATCAAAGCGGCAGGCATTACTTATAATGCGCTGGGCAATATGGTTCAGCACATTGCAGCGCCTCATCAAGCATTTTTAATGGTACAAGGTTTCTTAAGCTTATTAATTATTGTCGCTCTGATTCTATTATATTTATAAGCTCTAGCACCTAGTTTTCAAACATATATCTTACATATAAGTCATGCAGTTGCAGCTGAATGAAAATGACGCTAAGTATTCTTTCCTAGCGTCATTAACTTATGATATTAACTAAAAAATGTCTTAAAACCATCCATTCACATATCAAAAATCTTTCCGCGATTCATAATATTGTTTGGATCAAACACCTTCTTAATCTCACGCAAATACGTAATCTCAGTCTCGCTGCGACTATAGTGTAAGTAAGGCTTTTTAGTCATGCCGACCCCATGTTCAGCCGATACCGAGCCGCCATATTTTTGTACAGTCTCAAACACGTATTTATTGACAATTTGACACTCGTTAAAGAAGTCATCTTTGGTCATATGTTCAGGCTTTAGAATGTTGAGATGCAAGTTGCCATCGCCAATGTGACCGAACCAGCACACTTCAAAGTCAGGATAATTGCTGCTGACAATATGATCAATCTCAGCAATAAACTCAGGCACATGGCTGATGAGTACCGACACATCGTTCTTGTATGGCGTAAATACTGAGATGGTCTCAGAAATATATTCACGCAGCTTCCATAGCTCTGTCGCTTGTGCGATGCTTTGACTCATCACCCCATCAACGACCCAGCCTTGTTCCATACAATGCTCAAATATCGCCATTGCCTTATCCATAATCGGCTCATAAGGCGCTTCAAATTCAAGCAACGTATAAAACTTGGTACGCGACTCAAACGGCTCTTGGACCTGGCCATGCGCCATCAATTTATCCACTGCCACATCATCAAAGAACTCAAAAGCAGTCAAATCAATCTGCGCTTGAAAGGCAGACAATACATTCATCACATCATTAAACGTATCCATGCCAAGTACCATGACGTTTAACTCTTGCGGTAGGCGCTCAAGCTTGATTTGTGCGTGAGTGACTAAGCCTAGTGTGCCCTCACTACCAATAAACAGCTGGCGCAAGTCATAGCCAGTGGCGTTTTTAATCATACCGCGGTTCAATTGTAAGATATCGCCTTTGCCCGTGACGACAGTCAGGCCCATAATCCATTGACGGGTCATACCATAACGAATGACTTTGATACCGCCAGCATTGGTACCGATGTTACCACCCATTTGACTAGAGCCAGCTGAAGCGAAGTCGACAGGGTAGTATAAATCTTTTGATTCTGCGAATTGTTGCAGCTGCTGAGTTACCACGCCGGCTTCGATTTCGACCAGACGATCAGCAGGATAGAACTGTCCGATCTGGTTCATCTTATCCATACTGACGACAATCTCGCCATTGGCCGCGACCGCGCCAGCAGACAAGCCCGTACGTCCGCCACTTGGCGTTAGCACCACATTGTGCTTATTGGCAAGTAGTACGACGGCTTGTACTTGTTCGGTGGTTTTTGGAAAGACAATAGCAGTCGGCGCGGGCGCAAAATGCTTGGTCCAGTCTTTACCCCAATGCTCCAAGCTTTCGCTATCGGTTTTGATTTGAGTATTATCAAAGTTGTGCTCATTGACCAAGCTATCTAAAAGTGTTTTGAGTGTATTAATATCGGTAGCAGTGGTGGTCTGAGATGCAAATGGCGTCATAGTTAAGTCTCTGTATAAACATTAGCGCTACACCTCTTTTCTTAACCAGTCTACGTAAAGGTCGGTTGGACCATAAACTCTTTAGATAGATTGGCTAAGAATAGATAGGCAACATCATGGGCGCTTAAAGGCAGTAAGTAGTAAATAGAGCAGTTTAAATAAAGTTTAACGAGTAACGCTCACTATAGCATAAAAAGTTTTCAGGCTTGATAAGCAATAATTCATCTAATCTGCTAACATCACCGTTAAATTTTGTGTAAGATAACCGGACTGTTTTCGTTTACTCTAGCATAGATTATTTTTAATAAGACAACTATAGGACAGTCCTCATATGGCATTATCATTACAAAAAGACAAAATCCGGTTTTTATTACTCGAAGGTGTACACGAGAACGCCTTAAAGGTTTTAGACAATGCTGGTTATAAAAATATTGAATATCTTAGTCATGCACTCGATAAAGATGAGCTGATTGAGAAAATCAAAGACGCGCATTTTATTGGGATTCGTTCACGTACGCAGCTGACTCGTGAAGTCCTTGAGCATGCAGAGAAGCTGATCGGTATTGGCTGTTTTTGTATCGGTACCAACCAAGTCGATCTTGATGCGGCTCGTGAGTTTGGTATCCCAGTATTTAATGCGCCATACTCGAATACTCGCTCAGTGGCTGAATTGGTATTGGCAGAAGCCATCATGCTATATCGCGGTATCCCTGAGAAAAACGCCACCGTCCATCGCGGCGGCTGGGGCAAGTCTGCTACCAACTCACATGAAGTGCGCGGTAAGACCATCGGTATCGTCGGCTATGGCTCTATCGGCTCACAGCTATCTGTACTGGCCGAAAGCTTTGGTATGAAAGTTATCTATCATGACGTGGTGACCAAATTACCATTGGGTAATGCGCATCAAGTAGGTAGCCTAAACGAGCTACTATCTACTGCTGATATCGTAACTTTGCATGTGCCTGATGAGCCAAGCACACGCTATATGATGAAAGCTGAGCAGTTTGCGCAGATGAAAGACGGCAGTTACTTTATCAATGCGGCGCGTGGCACCTGCGTTGAGATTGACGATCTGGCTGCAGTAATTGAGTCTGGTAAAGTCTTGGGCGCTGCCATCGATGTATTCCCAAAAGAGCCGAAGTCTGCTGATGAGGAGTTTGAGTCGCCACTGCGTAAATTTGATAACGTCATTTTGACGCCGCATATTGGCGGCTCAACGCAAGAAGCACAAGCCAATATTGGCCTAGAAGTGGCAGAAAAGTTTGTACGATATTCTGACCAAGGCGATACCATCACGGCTGTAAACTTCCCAGAGGTTTCTATTCCATTCAAAGAAGGCACGCATCGTTTGCTACATATTCATAAAAACGTGCCAGGTGTCCTATCGCAAATTAACCGTCTATTCGCAGAGGCACACATCAACATCTTAGCGCAAAGCCTGATGACTGAAGGTGACGTAGGCTACTTGGTGATGGACGTTGATTACAATGACTCTAGTGCAGCGCTTGATCAGCTAAAAGATGTAGAAGAGACCATTCGTATCCGAATCCTATTTTAATATTGGTGCTTTTTAGATATAAGGTTATACCGCTTATATAGACTAACTTCGTATCTAATCTTGTTGGTTAGCACTGTAGCAAATAGCAAATAACTCTTTTGAAGTTGTTTGCTATTTTTTTTATTTGTTTGGTGAGATTACATCCAACATACATGTTTACTTGAAAATTAAATTTTTCTTTACAATAGTTTTAATCTGAAAATTTATACTATACAGCTGAAATCGTAATTGAACTTATTATTTTAAGATCAATGAAGTTATTTATAAGATCGATTCATTACACATCGTGGTCAAAGTAGTAAAAGAAATGGAAGTTTTATTCAATTAATATCGTAATTACTTTATAAATGAAGGAGAGGGTATGAAAACCAAAATGGTAAAAGCAGCAGCATTAGGTGGCGTATTAGCCATGTCAGCGACGGCAAGTTACGCTGCAGCTGACCAAGAGAGTTATCAGCTATCAAGTCACATTTTAGATGTCAGCACTGGTAAGCCTGCACCAAACGTTAATGTAAAATTGATGATGCAAGATGGTGGTAAATGGAAAGTGCTCAATGAGCAAAAAACGGATAATAATGGTCGTATTGGTAATTTCTTGCCTAACGCAGATAATGCCGATCATAAAGGAACGTATAAACTGCTTTTTGAAACTAAGCCTTACTTTATGAATCAAGGTTTAGAGACTTTCTATCCTTATGTTGAAGTCAATTTTAATATTGAAGATAATAATCATTATCATGTGCCAATCACGTTATCGGCCTATGGTTACAGCACTTATCGTGGTAGCTAATAAAAATACTAACAATAAAAAAAGAGGCCAATTGAGCCTCTTTTTTTTGATCTAAATTTAACCGATAACGAATTTAATCTGACTTAGCTTTGTCAACAAAGTCTGTTTGATAACGCGCTTCAGTTTTAGCCACTTTACGTTTTTCTATTACCTCAGTGACATCACTACCAATATGAGCTTCACCGCGTTGTTTCGCTAACTGCATCTGATGCTCACGCTCACGAAAACGTGCTCTTTGCTCGTCAGTTGCTTTATCTATGCAGTGCGGGCAGGACTCACCTTTTACATAAGCGATGCTTTGCATATCATCTTGAGTAATCGGCATACGGCAAGCAAAGCATTGCTCATATTCACCTTTTTCTAAGTTATGATTGACCGAGACGCGGTTATCAAACACAAAGCAATCACCTTGCCACATAGAGTCGCTGGCAGGTACTTCTTCTAAATATTTTAAAATGCCACCTTCTAAATGATAGACTTCTTCAAACCCTTGCTCGCGCATATAGGCAGTGGATTTTTCGCAGCGAATGCCGCCAGTACAGAACATCGCCACTTTTTTATGTTTGGTTGGGTCTAGCTCTTTTGCCACATATTCTGGGAACTCACGGAAGGTTTCAGTGTTCGGGTTAACCGCATTTTGGAACGTACCGATTTTTACTTCATAGTCGTTACGGGTATCGATCAGGATAACATCGGGGTCCGAGATTAGGGCATTCCATTCACTTGGCTTCACGTAGCGACCAACTGATTGTAATGGGTCGATATTCTCAACGCCCATCGTCACGATTTCTTTTTTTAACTTCACCTTAGTACGATAAAAAGGCTGCGCATCGGTATAAGACTCTTTAAAAGTAAAGCTGCCGATGGCATCGATACTACGCAAATAGTCTAGGACAGTATCGATACCTTGGCGGGTGCCAGAAATCGTACCGTTAATACCCTCACTTGCGAGTAATAGTGTGCCTTTGACATCATGGTCGAGCATGGTATTTAAAATTGGCTCACGGTATTGCTCAAAGTCATTAAAGCGTGTGAACTTATAAAGAGCAGCTACGACAATATTGTTAGTCACGCTATCGTAGGTGGGCGCTGACTTATTATTGTCTGTAGTAGTGTCTTGGATAGTACTGTGTTTGGTATTGCTATCTTGAGTGGTACTCATGGTTTTCTCCTGCTGGCTAGGTCGCAAACCTAGTGCATTGGGTTTGAGTTGTTTGGTAGATCTAATGAGTAAAGCTAATCACACTAACATGATTGTGGAATTGACTAGTGCGCGCGTAGTGTAGCAAATTTGGTGCGTATTTTGAACGTTTTATAAAGGCAAACGATATAAATTAAGCACCTTTTTAACTACTTATTACTCATTTATAAAGGTAGACTAATTAGGTATAACCATCAATTAATGTCAATGGAGATGACACATGAGTAATCTGTCTATTAATTCTGCTAACAATCCTTCCACGAGCGCGCCTATTAGTCGATACCCTGTACCATCTTTAGATAGCTTGCCTGATGATATTCTAAAACGTATTCTTGCGGTACAAGAAAAGGCCAAATTCATTCCTAATGTGTTTTTAGCGTTAGCGTACCGCCCAGCAGAGTTCAGAGGTTTTTTTGCCTATTACGATGCGATTATGGAGCGAGAAGGTAGTACGCTAAGCCCAGCTGAAAAAGAGATGATCGTGGTTGCGACGAGTGCCGCCAATGGCTGCCAATATTGTGTCATCGCTCACGGTGCGTTACTGCGTGTGTTTTCTAAAGAACCACTACTGGCAGATCAAATAGCAATCAACTATTTACATGCACCCATCAGCCCTAAACAAAAAGCCATGCTGGCGTTTTCAGTCAAGCTCTGTCGTACACCAGAGCTCATCCAAGATTCGGATTATGCAGCACTCAAAGAGCATGGCTATGATGACGAGGATATTTTAGATATCACAGGTATTACCGCGTTTTTTGGCTTGTCGAATAGAATGGCAATTGTAATGAACATGCAGTCAAATACGGAGTTCTATACGATGGCACGCGAGCCAAAAGAGTAGCAGCTATCTAATTTATTTAATCATTTATCGTTATACAGAATACAGACACAAAAAATCCAGCTTATAGGCTGGATTTTTTATGGACTAAAAGCTTAAATCTTACTTACTCTGGAACCAACGATCCGCTTGGTTACGAGCGCTTGCGATATCTGAGCTTGATAAGTTCAATGCTAATTGGCCGATTTTACCACGTGCTTTATTACGTACTTTTTCATCCAGCATGCCATCACGAGCAGCTAAGTCATACCATTTATAAGCATCAACCAGGTTTTTTTGCTTCTCATCTAACAATGCAAGCGTATAACTGGCACGATTATCACCACGCATCGCCGCTTTTTCTAACCAAACGCGAGCTTGTTGGAGGTTAGGCTTCACGCCTTCACCGCGCAAATACATGATAGCTAAGTTCAACTGAGCAGGGGCAACGCCTTGCTGAGCCGCTCTAGTGTACCACTGGATAGCTTGCTGGGTGTTTTGAGCAACGCCTTCCCCTTTTTGCAAGCGCTTGGCTAGGTAAAACTGAGCATGATCGTTACCTTGGGCGGCACGATTAGATAGCTCGCTAACAGGCATCAGCTCAAAACGCGACGTATCAAGTGGTACGTTTGAGATTAACTCAGCGTTAGCCAGGCCAGCACAGGAGAATAAAGCAGTAAACAAGGCGGCTTTTAGTAGTTTCATAGCAGCTCCAAAATTAGGCAGTTGATAAGCAATGGATAAAGTTTGCCGCCAAAATTTATATCATCAAGCGACACTATCGCAGACATTACACTTTGCAGTATGAACTTACCTAGTTATTAGCAACATCATATTAACTATGAATGAATAGCAAACTTATGAACATAAGTCTCTTCGTTTACGCTAACTCAACAGATAAGTAATTGTAATGAGGGTGTCATCGACACTATTTTGCTAGCTTACCACCCAAAGTTACGAAACTCAAATACTAATTACTCGTTTTAACGTCGTTTTAAACATCGTAGTATGTAACAAAATCATACAGTTATTAAACCGTAAGAATGAATATACAAAACACAATACTTAGACAGCTACTTAATATAATGAATTCAAATGGATTTTTGTTTGGTTACTCTATAAATAGCAACGTCTGCTAATAAGTTGGGTGCTTGTCTTATTAAAGTTGATAGTAAAGGAGAGGGCCCTTTATCAGAGTCACTGACAGCAAAACGACTAAGAATATGAATATCGTGTTTGGCACATAACTGCTCAAAATCTTTGAACGTGCATAGATGAATGTTTGGTGTATCGTACCATTCATAAGGTAGGGCTTCTGATACTGGCATCAGACCTTTAAACCCTAGATGAATACGGTTTTGCCAATGGGCAAAGTTCGGAAAGGTGATGACGGCTTCGCGAGCAACACGTAGCATATCAAGTAGCAGTAAGTCAGGGGCTTTGACCGCCTGTAGGGCGCGCGCCATGACGACGGTGTCAAAGCTGTTGTCAGCGAAACGTGCCAGCCCATCATTGAGGTCTTGCTCGACGATAGATAAGCCTTTACCGATGGCTTCGTTGATTTTGTCTTCATCGATTTCAAGCCCATAACCTGTTACGCCCAGTTTTTGCTGTAAATGTGCGAGCAGATCGCCATTACCACAACCCAAATCCAATACGTGCGATTGCGGCGCAATCCAGCGCTCGGCCAGCTGATGATCCATTCTCATGAGCGCTCTCCTTGGGTTATTGAGTTGCTCGTCATAAAGGGTGCCGTTAAAAAGCCTTTGACCGCGCCCATGTAACGTGGAATATTAAATAAAAACGAATCATGACCGTGCGGCGCATCAACATCGATATAACTGACTGGTTTGCCCGTGGCCATGAGTGCATCTACGATTTCTTGCGAGCGCTCGGGAGCAAAGCGCCAATCGGTAGTAAATGATACGACTAAGTACTGACATTTGGTATGAGCAAATGCTGCTTTGAGCGCGGTCAGTTCTTGATGATTGTCGTTCTCGCTATCATCTTGAGTCACAAGGTTGTCTTCAAGTGTGCTCTCAGGGGTGTTGATTGATGCAGCAATCGAGTCTTCAAGCTGCACTGATGCTGCCGAGTCTGGCGATTGTGTTGATGGATAGTCGCGCGTTGGATCAAAATAATCTAAGGCTTTGGTCATCAGCAAATAGGTGTTGGCATCGAAGTTTTTGCTAAAACGTTCACCTTGATAGCGCAGATAGCTCTCGACTTGGAACTCGACATCATAGCCGTACATAAATTTACCTGATTTTAGGTCGCGGCCAAACTTGGCTTTCATTGCATCTTCAGTCAGATAAGTAATATGACCCACCATTCGCGCAAGGATAAGCCCGCGACGAGGATAGGTGCCAGCTTGTATATAGCGGCCGTCATTAAAATCAGGGTCAGAGAGAATAGACTGACGAGCGACTTCATTAAAGGCGATATTTTGCGCAGATAGCTTTGGTGTACTGGCAATAACGACGCAGCGCTTTAGTCTGTCTGGATAATCAACTGACCATTGTAGCGCCTGCATCCCGCCCATAGAGCCGCCGACGATAGCATGCCAAACATCAATGCCTAGGCGATCTGAGAGCATAGCTTGGGTTTTTACCCAGTCTTTGATGGTGATCAGTGGAAAGTCAGGGCCATAGACTTGAGGCTCGCTGCCATCAGCTTGATTGATGGTATCAGGGTTGATGGTCGTTGGGCCTGTCGAGCCAAAGCAGCTACCGATATTGTTGACACATACCACAAAAAACCGATTGGTATCGATGGCTTTGTTGGGTCCGATCATATTGTCCCACCAGCCCGCTTTTTTGTCATCATGACTATAGTACCCTGCCGCATGATGACTGCCAGACAAGGCATGGCAAATCAAAATGGCATTTGATTTGTCTTGGTTAAGCGTGCCATAGGTCTCTACCATTAAGTCAAAAGATGGCAAAGTACGATTGCATTCTAGAGTCAGCGGTTCGGCAAAATGGATTTTTTCGGGCGTGACGATTCCTACTGAGCCAGCCTTATCGGCTAAGCCTTGTGAATCGAATGTATCTTTTGGGAGTTGGTCACTGGTACTATCAGGGCGTGCGTTCAAAGCTACCTCGCAAGACAACGATCATCAATAAAAAAAAGACAAGATAAAAACTATTTTCTATACTGTTTTTAAAATGAGCTTGCCTATTGTATGGCGATGGGCGTAGGAGTACAACCTCCATACGCCGTCTTTATTTGACACGCGTAGCAAATTGTATAAAGAGCGCCTTTACCATGCGTTTTTTAGCGATAAAATGCTACACTAATCAGCTATTAAATGAACATTGTCTTAACAGTCCTCTTTTACCACTTATGAATAACACACGACTTTTATGAAACCTAAACTGCCGCCCCGTATCGCCGTCTTATTGGTCAACCTTGGGACACCTGATGAGCCGACAGCGCCTGCCGTCCGTCGTTATCTGAAACAGTTTTTATCAGACCCACGCGTGATTGAAATTCCTCAGTTTCTGTGGGCCATCATTCTAAACTTGTTTGTACTGCCAAGCCGGCCTAAACGTGTAGCAAAGGCTTACGCTAGTATCTGGGAAGGTGACTCACCCATCCGTAAGATATTAAATAGCCAAGTCGAGCAGTTGTCACCGCGTTTGGCCGACAGCGTTGCTCCGTTTCGCGTGTCGGTACATGCGGCGATGAGCTATGGCAATCCTGGCTTGCCCGATGTGATGGACAGTTTGCGCAGCGAAGGTGTGGATCATTTTGTCATCCTACCATTATTCCCGCAGTATTCTGCCACCTCGGGCGGCGCTGTCTATGATGCGCTGACCAAGTGGACACTGACGCAGCGCAATTTGCCCAACTATACCATCGTGAAGGATTATTTCGCTCATCCGCTGTACATTCAGGCACTAGCGGACTCGATTCGCCGCTTTCAGGCAGAGCATGGCAAGCCTGAAAAGCTGATGTTTAGCTTTCACGGTATCCCGCAGCCGTATGCGGACAAAGGCGATCCGTATCCGAGCCGCTGCAAGTGTACCGCCGCCCAAGTCGCACACGCGCTTGGTCTAAGAGATGATGAATGGATCATCAGCTTCCAGTCGCGTTTTGGCAAACAAGAATGGGTTAAGCCTTATACCGATGTGGTACTAGAGGAGTGGGGTCAGTCTGGCGTGCGTTCGGTGCAGGTTATCAGTCCTGCATTTTCTGCCGATTGTCTGGAGACGCTAGAAGAGCTGGCGATTGAAAATCGTGATAATTTCTTAAACGCTGGCGGGCAAGAGTATCATTATATACCTGCTCTAAATCTTGATGAGGCGCACATTGATTTACTTGAAGCGCTTAGCAAACCTTTGGTTAAGGGCTGGGCAGGCACGCTTGATGGCTGGGCGTAGTTAAGCCTTTTGATCTTAATGAATGATAAAAAAACACCGAACATGATGTTCGGTGTTTTTTATTTATAGTAATACACATACTTTATAATCAAAAAACTTACTTAAAAATTATCGTCATTACTACGTTCAGCAGCGTCGGTATCAGCGATATCGACGATGTCTGGATAATCTTTGTCATCTAGATTGTCCTCGACCAATACCTCATCGACACGGGCTTCATCGATATTTTGGCGATGCATCGGTGTGAGGCCTTGCGTGGCCTCGCTGCCTGCTTGTGAGTTGTCGAACCCTACGCTATTGTCAATGACGTCATCGTCATCAATCGTATGCAGCATTGGATTGTCTAAATCGACTCGCTGGTTGTCATCGCCATCGATACGGTCTTGCGCCTCTGGGAGCGGGGTTTTTGTATTATCCATCTTTCATTCCTTTTATATTATGATTGATTTTTATCTGTATGATGAGAATCAGTGTGCCGTGTTAGCTCGAGCTCGACTAGTAGTAAGGTGTCACAGGATGTTCAAAAAATGTAAGACAACCCGCAGTGAGCGTTATTTATAGTCAGTTCAAATGAAAATTGTTATAAATCTAAACGCGCTACTGGTATAAATTTTACTTGCGTGCTGTTATCACAGAGGCTGCACAAAATTCATCCCAGCAGCGCTATGTCATTTTTAGAGTGAATTGACTATATGGCCCTTGTTTCTCGCCTAAAATATGTCAATGTACTATCGATCATGGTCGGCCTGATAATCGCTATGAGCTTAAGCGCTTGTGACAATCAGCCAGCCGTCAGTCAAACGGACACTATAAAAAAGCCGTTGGTCATGGATGCTAAGCTACCAAGTACCGCGGCCGTAATAGAGTGCGCGCAGCTGACGCCCAAGCAAGCTGTGACGATAAAAGGTCATAACACCCTGAGTAAAAACTGCGACTTAGCAGGGCAGTCGATACGCTTTGAGCTCAGTGACTCTCACAGCTCGCTTGACTGTCAAGGGGCGCAGCTTAGCACCAGTGCTGATGATTCATCAAAGGCCAGTGCTATCGTGATTAAACCAAAGGCGGATGCTGCTATTGAGAATATTACCGTTGCCAATTGTCATATAACAGGCTACGGCCATGCGCTGCATATTCGCCAATATAGCAATCCCAATCAGCGTCATACGCGCGGCGTTATCGACCCTGCTGCCAATCGCGCGCTGGCACCAAGAGATATCCGCGTCATCAATGTCAGCAGTCAGAATAGTATCAACAGCGGCATGTTCGTCGGCGACCACGTACACGGTGTGAGCTTTGAACACGTGCGTATTCAAAACGCTGGCACTGTTGGGTTATATCTGGAGTTTGGTAGTCGCGATAACGTGATTAAAGACTCTGTGTTTGTCGGTAATGGTTTTCGCACGTTTAAGCCCAATCGTGAAGCCATCGCGGTGGACTCATCAAACAACAATCGTATTGAGAATAATCAATTTATACACAATGGCGCAGGCAGTATCTTGCTCTATCGCAACTGCTTTGAGCATGCTGATGACCCGTCGCGCAGCAATTATTTCAAACGTACTGAGTCGAGTCGTGACAATATCATTCGTGGTAATGTCTTTCAAAATGAACCAGTGGGCGTGTGGGTAGCGTCAAGGCAATCGCGCAACCTAAAAGGGTTTGAATGCGGCGCGTATTTGGTCAAGCAAACGCTGTTTGCCAGCTATCACTTAGACAGTGCTAAAGACAATCAAATCATTGATAATCAGTTTACCCAAGTCGAGCAGGGCGTTATTGTGGAAGATGATGGCACACTGATTAGGGGTAATACATTTGCCGCCGACGTTCGTTTGCCCATTCAGGTTGGTTCAAAAATTCGCGAAGACACTGCCGCAGGACCAATCAAAAACACGCTTATTAACAACAATACCTTCATCGATAAAACCATAGAGCAAGCAATTGACATTCGAGCGGCAAGCAAAACGGCCACTCAGATTGAGTAGCCGTCAGGATAATACGATAAGCTATGGGTAAATGGGCTGTGCTTTATTTGGCACCCACTTTGGTATTTACCCAGCGGATCACAGGATCGGGCGTGACTTGTGAAAGAGTTTGAAAGACTTTGGCTGGCATGCCGACCGAGTAGTGCGTGCTTTTTAGTTTACGATTGGGGCGGGTGGTCAGTTTGCACAGAGTCTTTGCCACATCATTGACAGTCAAATTGATACCCAAGCGCTCAATGCTTGTCACCTCAATATCTTTTGTCATATCAGACTTAACCCAAAGCGGCATAACATCTATGACTTTGATACCGAGCTTTTGATATTCAATATTAAGACCTTCGGTGAGACCGCGAACAAAAAACTTACTGGCCGCATAATTGGCAACTTCAGGCTGACCATAGATAGCAGACGCTGAGGACACATTGACGATTTTACCGTTTTCGCTATCAGCCAAATAAGGTGCAAGTTTGTGACAGCCGATAAGTACGCCTTTACAGTTGACGTCGATTAAAGACAGCTGCTGCTGCAAATCAGTCGCGGGCAAAGCACCACTGACCAGCACACCTGCGTTGTTGATTAACGCGTCGATACTGCCAAAATTATCAATCATTTGACTGATGGCATCTTCCCATGAGTCAGGCTGGATAACGTCAAGCTGACCGGTTATGATACGTTTTTGTTTCATTGCTTTTTTAAAAGCTTTATCTTTAGTTGCGTCTTCAAGCGTATCAGTATTGGTTGCAAATAGGCCAACACTATGTCCCTTTGCCGCCAGTTTTTTAGCAGTAGCCAAACCAATACCACGCGATGCACCAGTAATTAATATATTCATAATGAGTGACTTAATAATAAGCAGTAATGAGTAAAGCGAGGTACAACGCTAAGTAGCAATATTTAGCGATACTTTTAGCATGGGCATTAATAAAGTCAACGCCGTTACAAACATCGCAATTGTCCCTCGAACTTATATTTAGTATAGCAAATTAAACAGAAAAGATAATTATTAAGATATATACACTGGGCAATGCTACAAACTGCCAATCTTACGCTCTTATGTACTCTTGCGCTGTGTATCAAAATTTGGTTTTACTGATGAATTCTCAAAAGCCGCCAACTTAAATTTCCATAAATAAAGCAAAGCAATACCATAAATAGCAGTTTCTGCTAACTCTTCAATAATGCCGCCAGCAGCGTAAGGGAACACAATCGCATTCTCGCCCATATACTGTATTATCGCCAGTAGGACTACGATGACATATAGTGATACATCGACATCTTTTAAGACAGCTTTGAGATAGCGCCAAGAATAGATGAGTAAACCAACGATGAGAAGGTAGATAACGGTCAGGACGCTGTCTTCCCACCAGTCATAAGAATGTCCAAGTAGCGAGAAGTCGCTTGGAATAAGCAGATCTGGTAAGTAATTCAACTCGCGACGAATCACTGCAAAAAATACTAACACTGATGCAAGCCAAAAATAACGGCTTTGCTTGCTCTGACTTTGTACTACGTATTGAGCAGAGCGTAGCAAGCACATAATAATAAGTATAAGACCGGGGACTTCAATAATGCCATCTGTAGCCAAAATAGTGGGCTCCTAATTTTGAAACAAAAAAAGTGAACCCAAAGGCTCACTTTTAAATCGTAAATAATCTGATAAAGCAAAACTAATTAACGTGATATTATTATAACGCTAATTCTACTATCACGTCTTCATTTAATTTTACTAATTAGTCATAACCCATTGTTAAAATTGATAATTTAATGCGCTTCATCCCAATTGCTACCGCTGTCTGTCTCAACCAGTAATGGCACCGCAAAGTCTATATTCCAACCCTTTTCAACAGCAGTGGTCGTTAAGACATCTTGCATGGCATCAGTAATAAGCTGACTAATCTCACTGACTTTGTCAGTATCCACTTCAAAAACCAATTCATCATGGACTTGTAGCAGCATTTTGGCATGTTCTTTAGGCAGTACCTTATCGACAGCAATCATAGCAAGTTTAATCAAGTCAGCAGCGGAGCCCTGGAGTGGGGCGTTGATAGCGGCACGTTCAGCTCCTTGCTTCACCATACGATTGCTATGATTAATATCTGGTGTGTAAAGCTTGCGGTTCAATATCGTCTCAACATAGCCGCGCTCATAGGCGCTAGCACGAGTATCAACCATATATTGTTTGACACCCGGATAACGCTCAAAGTACATATCGATATAGTCTTGCGCTTCACCGCGGCTCATTTGTAGTTGCTTGGCAAGCCCAAACGCACTCATACCATAAAGCAGACCGAAGTTAATGGCTTTGGCATTACGGCGCTCGGTCGAGCTGACATCAGCGACCTGTTTGCCTAGCACCTCAGCTGCGGTAGCTGCGTGAATATCGAGCCCTTCGTTAAAGGCATGCGTCAGGTTTTTGTCGCCAGAAAAATGTGCCATAAGGCGCAGCTCGATTTGTGAGTAATCCGCTGCCAAGATGACACGACCTTCTGGCGCGATAAACGCTTGGCGAATCAGACGTCCAGTAGCCGTACGAATCGGAATATTCTGCAAGTTGGGATCAGTCGATGACAAGCGTCCAGTACTGGTCAATGCCTGATGGTAGCTGGTATGGACGCGATCAGTTTCAGCGTCTGCAACGGTATCAAGCGCATCAGTATAAGTGCTTTTAAGTTTGGACAAGCCGCGATATTCTAGTACGATTTCTACTAATGGATGATCGATTTTTGACAATATGGCTTCACCAGTAGAGTATTGGCCTGACTTGGTTTTTTTGCCACCAGGGACGCCAAGCTTATCAAATAACATCTCACCGAACTGCTTTGGTGAGCCAAGATTGAACGCCTCTCCAGCCACTTCATAAGCACGTTTTTCGAGCGCGATGATTTCTTCATCAAAACGTTTTGATAACTCATTTAAAAAGGAGCGCTTGATTAAAATGCCATCCGCTTCCATTTGGCACAGTATTTCGGCTGTCGGTATCTCAAGCTGGTGGAGCAATTTAACGTTGTTTTCGTCTTCATTAAGCTTTTGGCTAAAGATATCAAATAGCTGATAAGTGATATCGGCATCTTCGCAAGCGTAGTCGCTAGCAATATCAATGGCCACTTGATCAAAGGTAACTTGCTTTGCGCCCTTGCCAGCGACATCTTCATAGCTGATCGTTTGCGTTTGCAGATAGTGACGTGCAAGATCATCCATACCGTGGCGAGTAATGGCCGCGTTGATAACGTAGCTTGCCAACATGGTATCCATCGCCCAGTTATTAGGGCTGGTATGTATAGCGCCGACCAAATCAATACCATAATGGCTGAGGATATGTGCGTCGTATTTTAGATGCTGACCAATCTTGCCAATGTTTGGGTTTTCTAAAATGGGTTTAAGCTCGTTAAGTACCGTATCGCGATCAAGCTGCTTTTCGATCAGCTCATCCCCTTCCAAGCTATGCGTAAGCGGTACATAATATGCCTCATGTGCCTGCACAGCAAAAGACAGGCCAACGATTTGTGCTTGTCGCCAATAAATACTAGTCGTCTCGGTATCGATAACGAAATGCGGTGCGCTTTTTAGCAAGGCAATTAAGCTATCAAAAGCAGGCTTATCAAGCACCGTATGCCATGCTTTATCATGACTTTTACTGTCTTTGATATTTTCAATCACGCTTGATTGCAGTGATTTTGCGACTTGAGATTGTGACTCAGCATTGGCTTGGCTGTCAGCAACGCTTGTACTACCATTTGCAGGATGGTTTGGGTGATCAAGTGATGCAAGCTCATTTTTAAATTCAAGTTCAGTATACAGATCTCGTAGCTCATCGATATGGGCGCAAGGATCGGTATTTATTTTAAGGTCTGTCCAATCTTGACCGATGGCTAAGTCAGTGACAATGGTCGCAAGCTTTGCATTGAACGGAATATCGTCAGCATATTCAACCAAGTTCTTACCAGCGCGGCCTTTAATATCAGCAACGTTTTTGAGCATTGTGTCAATATTGCCGTATTTATTGAGCAAGTCTTTGGCAGTTTTTTTACCGATACCGGGCACCCCTTTGATGCCATCAGACGAGTCGCCCATAAGCGTCAAAAAGTCGATCATCTGGTGAGGCTCAATCCCAAATTTTTCGACCACGCCTGCACTATCAGTAATTTTGCCAGTAAAGCTATCTTCTAGTATCACGCAGTCATTGACTAATTGCGCCATATCTTTATCGCCAGTTGAGATGACCACATGATGGCCTTCAGCCACCGCGCGCTGAGCAAGGGTACCGATAATATCATCGGCTTCTGCGCCCTCGATACGTAATAATGGAATACCTAACGCTGCGACCAATCGATGGATATAAGGAATTTGGTTGACCAACTCAACATCGATGGGCGGACGCGCAGCTTTATATTCAGAAGACATAGCATGGCGAAATGTTGGAGATTTGGTATCAAAACAAACGGCCATATGCGTTGGATGATAGCGGCGCATGAGTTTTAATAAGGCGTTTAGGGTGCCGCGTATGGCATTGGTGATTAGGCCTTGCGAGTTTTGCATGGTTTTTGGCAGCGCATGATAGGTACGAAACAGATAGTATGAGCCATCTACTAAGATAAATGGTGGCTGCTCTTTGTCTACATGGCTGGTATTCATGGTCGCCACATTGGGCATGTTGTCAAAGTTTGGTAGCGTATTGGGATTAATAGGTGAGTGCGAATTGTGGTCATTATCGGTCATAGAGGTCACTTATCAGCTATTGGATAAAATCAAAAAATATCAACCATTATAACGATAAAATCAGCGCGTGCCGAATGGCTTAAAAGTTAAAATGTATATGACTATAAGGATTATTTAACTATAAAGGTTACAGGCAACAAAGCCCAGACTTGCTGGGCTTTGGTAATAACAGATCCGTTTATCAACTCATAATACGGCTTAGCTTTTTACTTCTGATGTCACTTCGATGTCGATATTACCTTTGGTAGCTTTTGAGTAAGGGCAGACTTCATTGGCCTTTTGCACCAGCTTTTGAATCTCATCAGCGGATAAGTCAGTACTATCAGCGATAACATGGATCTTAACTGCCAGTTTATAGTCGTGATTGTCGCCTTGTAATAAGTCTACTGAGGTTTGAGTCGTTGAAGAAAAGCTCGCTTCTTCCATCTTTTTGACTACCCCTAGAGCACTGTCAAAACAGGCAGCATAGCCCATTGCCAGTAGTTGCTCAGGATTATTGCCTTCTTTATTACCGCCAGGAGGCGCCATATTTATTTCAAGATCGCTATCGCTGAGCTTGGCTGTACCCATACGGCCGCCAGTAACGGTTGCTTTGGTAGAATATAGAGTTTTCATAATTGTCCTTTTTCCCTTGGTTTTTATAGTAAATGTATCGTAACAGCTATACAACTTGTCCAGCATAGCAAATCTCTAACACGACTCTATATAGCGGTGGTAAACCTATACTATCAATTTGTAAGTAAGTCTTTTAGGTTAGTAAGTAAAGTACTCGCTTCATGTGGTCGCAGCTTGGTGATTAGTGTAAGCTAATAGTAGCTGTTAAATGAGGATCGATTAGGTGGGAGCCACTCACTATACATTTAGTGAAATAGCACATTTAGTAAAATAGTATTTAATAACGTTTCATGACTGACGAATAAGGATGCCTAGCGATGAAAAAAACATATAAACGACTCTTTGCACCGCTTGTTCTTAGTTTATTAGCGATTGGGCTTACTGGTTGTAACGAAGAAGACAATGGCATTTTTGGTTCAGGCAACAACGATGAGCTGACACTGACAAGTTTTGATAAAGGCATTGATCGTCAGACTGGTAGAGAAGCTGTGGCACGTATTGATACCGAGTATAGTGAGGGCGAGCGTGATATTGATGTAACCAACATTATAGGAAGTTTTAATGCGCAAAATATTAATGACTTGGAACGATCGATAGTGTTATCAAACAACTTTGAGGGCACGCTTGAAGATCGTTATATTAAGGTCAATGGACGTACTATCAGACAGCCAATTTATGAGTTGAATAGTAGTAATAGTTTTAATTATGAAACCACTTATAGAACACTAGATCTGTCTGGAGTCAGCGCTGGTAGTTATAGTCTTGGCAATAATTTGGCTAGTAGCCGAGGGATTCTCACCGATTTAAATAATTATCCAAACATTCCCCTAAACGTAGAATTTCCGATAGGTTCCGTATGTTATATCCCTGTGACAACGAGTGATCGATCGTTCTTTGTTTTCAATGATAAAAACAGAACCCGTTATGACAACATCGATGACTGGGTTGATATGAGCGAAAATCGTTTTAGCGATAATCGAAATTTTAGTACCACTCGCTCAAATACCGGTATCAACAATCAACTAAAAACTGCGCAGATCAGATATTTTGCCTTTGACAATGAACCAGAATATATATTCAGAGCTGTCGATTATGACGACCGTGTTTATGAAGCCGACTATATAGATAGTAATGCTCCGCGTCCTAACGAAAACAGCATTCGCGGGGTAGTTGATTGTACTTTAGTCAATGAGGTAGCGGCTGACTTTTTAGAAAATCAAATCAGACGCTACTATTAATATCTGTACTATTAATGATTGCTTTAGAGCTTATATAAGCCTTGGTTATTAATTACAGATTATTAAATATTATCCTAGTTGTGTGCTTGTTGCCACGCACCCATTGAGCCTAGGTAAATATCGAGATTCTTAAACCCTTGACTTGCAAGCCAGCCTGCTGCAACCGTAGCCCGTGCGCCGCTGGCACACATTAAAGTATAGTGCTGGTCTTTATCAAGTTTACGCCACTCCTCATTGAGATGACCGACGTAGATATGCTGTGATTGCTCGATGGCAGCATCTGCTCTTTCATCAGCATCACGAACGTCAAGTAGTGTCCAGTTGTCTGTGTTAGCGTTAAGCCTTTCTTCAACCTCAGCGGTATCGATCATAGGTGTTGACTGCATCTTCTCGCCCCCAGCCGCAGCAGGGATAACACCAACATAACCGCCCTTTACATTATCAAGAGCAATGCGTACCAGATGTTCCATAGCGGTAGCGAGCTGCTCTTCATTAGATGCAACTAGGGCGATGCTCTCTTCTTCAGAGATAAACCAACCAGCAAAAGCAGAGATCATCCCCACCGGCAGGCTCATAGCACCAGGCAGATGACCGGCAGCATAAGCCATCGGTTCTCGAATATCGATGAGATGATCCGCGTCACAATTTTTAAGCTCATCAAGCGATAGATTACGTGGACGCATAACGCGCGGCGCGGCATCACCGCCTTCCATATTGAGGCGCTCCATCAAACGAAAATAAGGCGGTTGATAGTGGTTTTCGTTGATTTTGACATCGATAAATTCTTCACGGCTCTCAATCTGCAGGCGCGGGTTATTTAATCTTTCATGGCCAATACTTGAGAACTCGCGCGCAGCCATACCTGAGCCGCATACTGATCCAGCCCCATGAGCAGGATAAATGATGGCTTGATCGCCAAGCGCTAAGATCTTTTGCAATGAGTCATAGAGTAGACCTGCCACTTCCTTACGGCGATTGGGATAAAAGTCCGTACGTCCAACATCGCCCACGAATAGCGCATCACCAGTAAAAACCCCGACAGCCTTTTCTGGATAGGCGGTATCAAATAATGCAAAGCTAATATGATCATCAGTATGACCAGGTGTCTCTAAGACGCGAATCTCAAGCTGACCGATAGCGAAGCAGTCGTTCTCATGGGTTGTTTGAGCATAAGCGATAGGTTTTTCAGGGTTTGGCCCATGCAATACTGTCGCACCAGTCAATTCTGCTAAAATTGGTGCACCAGAAACCAAGTCTTCATTGCGGTGTGTTTCAAAGATATGGGTAATTTTAAGCCCAGCAGCACGCGCCTTTTCGACATAAATGTCACAGTCGCGGCGAGGGTCGATGACTGCTGCTTTTCCGTCTGAGCCGACCAGATAAGATAAGTGCGAGAGCCCTAGGGTCTTGATTTTCTCAAGTAGCATAATTATTCCCTTATAAATATTGATGTTGGCTAAATATAATTAAAGTAACTGTGTTTCATAACTATCTTTAATAGCTATGTTCACTTTAATAGCTATGTTCAATATCTAGATTTAACATCTATATTAAGTTTTATATTTTGTATTTTTAAAATAATAGCAAATAACTATTATCGAGACAGTATTAAGTTATATATTATAAGTATATATATTGTTTCAGAGCCTCAAGCGGCTTTAAGCAAAAATAGCATCCAAACTATAAATCGGCTACAATAAGCGCACCAAATTATCACCTCTATCTTTATTATCTTCTGTTTTTCCTTTCCAAAATTTAACGATAAGTTATTCATTATGAGCGCAGATTCTAAACCTTCAGCAACCAAGTTATCTCCCGCTAAGCTTGCTCGTGAAGTCGCTAAACGCCGCACCTTTGCTATCATCTCGCATCCTGATGCGGGTAAGACTACTATGACCGAAAAGCTACTGTTGTGGGGTCAAGCGATTCAGGTGGTGGGCGAAGTTAAAGGCCGCAAAACCGACCGTCATGCAACCTCTGATTGGATGAGTATGGAACAAGAGCGCGGTATCTCTATTACTACCTCAGTCATGCAGTTCCCTTACAAAGATCATATGGTCAATTTACTAGATACCCCAGGTCACGCGGACTTCTCAGAGGATACTTACCGTACCTTGACCGCTGTCGATAGTGCGCTGATGATGGTCGATGGCGCTAAGGGTGTCGAGGAGCGTACCATCAAGCTGATGGAAGTTTGCCGGATGCGCGATACGCCGATTATATCGTTTGTCAATAAGCTGGATCGTCAGATTCGTGAGCCCCTTGATCTACTCAGCGAGATTGAAAGCGTACTAAAGATCAAGTGTGTACCTGTGACGTGGCCTATCGGTATGGGTCAAGATTTCGTTGGGGTATATCACTTAACTGAAAACAAGACCTATCTTTATGAAAAAGGCCATGGCGGCGATATGAGCGTCGCTGAAACGCGGGATGGTTATGACTATCCTGATATACGTGAGCGCTTGGGCGAGCTGATGTTTGCCTCTTTTGAGGAGTCGCTTGAGCTGGTGCAAATGGCGCTAGAAGACTTTAGTGTTGAAGAGTTCTTGGCAGGCGAGATGACACCAGTATTATTCGGTACAGCGCTAGGTAACTTTGGGGTCAATATGGTACTTGATACCTTAGTCCAGTACGCGCCGCCACCCCAAGCGCATCCGACCAATGAGCGCGAAGTGGCAGCGACCGAAACCGACTTTAGCGGCTTTGTTTTTAAAATCCAAGCCAATATGGATCCACGTCATCGTGACCGCATTGCGTTTTTACGGGTCTGCTCAGGTAAGTACGAGAAGGGCATGAAGATGAAGCATGTGCGTCTGGGTAAAGATGTACGCATTGCTGACGCCTTAACCTTTTTAGCAGGTGACCGTGAAGCATTAGAAGAGGCGTATCCGGGTGATATCATCGGCTTGCATAATCATGGCACAATCTCTATCGGCGATAGCTTTACCGAAGGAGAGGCGCTGAACTTTACTGGTATTCCGCATTTTGCGCCCGAATTGTTTCGTCGCGTGGTGCTAAAAGACCCACTAAAATCCAAAGCCTTACAAAAGGGTTTGCAGCAGCTTAGCGAAGAAGGTGCGACGCAGGTATTTATGCCGCAGATTAATAACGATTTAATCTTGGGTGCTGTGGGTGTGCTCCAGTTTGAAGTGGTCGCGCATCGACTAAAAGAAGAGTATAAAGTGCAGTGTACTTTTGAACCAGTCTCCATCGCCACAGTACGCTGGATTCACTGTGACGATGAAGTAGCGCTAGCGAAATTTAAGAAAAAAGCGCATGACCAGTTGTCGATAGATGGCGGTGGCTATTTGACATATTTGGCACCATCACGTGTTAATTTACAGCTGATGCAAGATCGCTATCCAGAAGTGACCTTTAGCAATACGCGCGAGCACTAAGATCAACGATGCTAAAAGTCAATATTTAGTCCGATAATCTATTTTAAAAGACACGCTGGCCGTGTCTTTTTTGTTTGTATGGTTTATTAAAGATAGCAAACCATACTGCCAAAACTAATCGCTAAAACAGTGTTCCTACAATAACAAATGATGATTACGGTAGAATATCTATAAATGTCGTCTATTAATCGAAGAGGATATATGTCGATAATGACTCAGTTTTATGCGATAAATCATTTACCACATAAGCAGAATACTAATAAAAACAATGGCATAAATCCGCTTACTACCTTAAGTGTTGCTGTCTTATTAAGTGCTTTTAGCGTATCTGCCAATGCGACTACTCTGGTTAGTGCGACAGAATATCTTGATTATAATTTGCCAAAACACTTACAAGAACGCTGTATCGAACGTAAAAACTGTCCAACAATTGAGATCAAATATCTAAAAACCAATCACGACTGGATAAATGGGGTAGTCAATGGACGGATTAACAATCTAGTTGTAAACAGTAAATTGTCTGAGTCAGCATCTATCAAAAATAAAAGCAATCAAGCCGATGTTGAAGCGGCTATTGACGACTTTGCAGCCTCACAATTTGCTGATTTGCCTGAAGATAGTGTTTTTATTTATCATTTAACGATAGAGCCTAAATATCTAGGACATGTAGATAGCTTTGAATTATTTGAGATAAATTCCTATGTATTTACAGGTGGGGCTCATGGAATGCCGTATAGCGAATATCTCATATTTGATTCTGCAACGAAGCAGCAGGTGCAGCTAGCAGATATGTTGCAAAAGGGTAAAAAGTCGGATTTTGAAGCGTTGGCGTATGATGCTTATAGGGAGTGGGTCGATACGGTTGCTAGCGACGATCATGATTATGAGCAAAGCTGGCCGTTTAGTTTAAGTGACAACATAACCTTGACTGATAAAGGCATTGATATTCGTTATCAGCATTACTCTATTGGGCCTTATGCTTACGGTATGCCGGTACTGAGTATTCCGTATGATAAGCTAAACACTATTATTAAGCCTTATTTTATTCCACAGCAAAATAACTATAGACAATAACTTAAGGTGTGACTAAAGATAGTATTTAGTCATATTTTCAAAATTTATAATAAGGAGACGCAAGATGACAAACAATTTAGATGACAATAACGTGTTAAAGAGTAAAGAAGAGACGACAACTTGGCAGTTAAATGCAATGACAGAAGCGCTTGGCAATTTAACGCTAACGATTGATGACAGCTTGTCTATCGGACGCGGTAACGACAACGATGTCGTACTGGGTAGTAAGGCAGTATCGCGCAATCATGCGTTACTTAGTGTCTTAAATGGGGATTTGTATATCAAAGATTTGGACTCATCAAACGGTACATTTATCAATGATGAGCGCATAGAGAGCAACAAGTCTACCCATCTCAATGTAGATGATACGGTTGGTTTTGCAAGTTTTGTCTTTAAGGTTGCCACGCCGCATGTAAGTACTGATTCGGTTACGTCGGTAGCGGCTGCACCAGTCGAACCTGCTACCGAACAAAGTATGGCGGTAGACAACAAAGACAGCATACCGACTGAAAGCAGAGTAGATGAGACGGCTGATGAGCCAGTGGTCAAAGATACCATAGTTACAGAAGTGCTTTCATCTACCGTTAGCGAAACAAAAGATATGCCAACTAATACTGTAACAGAACCTACGACTCAACCAACTTCAGCGCCAAGTACGGCCGCAGCTAAGGAGACAGTAATGTCTAATGATAAGTCTAAAGAGACACTAAACCGCGAACCGACAGTAGATGAGCCAGTAGCAAAACAGCCAACTGCACATCCAAAGCCAGATGTCGCTCCAGAGCATGATAAGACAACTAAAACTACCTTACAAGAAGAAGCAGATCCAGATGTACTACGTGCCAAGCAAGCCGCCGCAGCTCAGTTCTCTGGTACTGCCAATCTAGGACAAGGGCGCGATTTGGGTACTGAAGGCAATAATGCAATGGATCAAGCTATCAACAATCCAGCTAATACAGGTCAGCCGGAGAAAAAACCAAGCGGTAGCTGGTTCATTTGGGTATTTATTGTCATCATTATTATCGGAGTCGCTTTATGGTTGTTCAATATGGGCGGCGTTTAATCGCTTGTATAGTTTGCTAATCGGCACCGATGAGTTATATGAGATGCCTTATCACTAGAGGGGTGCACCGAACTGTACAGTTGTTCTAAATAATACGAACGCCAGCCAGTTTTGTTATACTGGCTGGCTATACTGTAATTGAATTTGCTCTATTCTCATTTCTCGATAGGTTTGTGCTCTATTCAATCCAATATTGAGCATATACCATCTTGTTATTATTGCCGTTTTTGTTATTTTTATCTTCTGCCTGTTTGGTGCTAAGAGACTTTTTATTATGATGACCTTTGAAGAGTATAACGCGTTTAAAACACAAGGCTATAGCCACGCTCCCCTTGTCAAAAAGCGCTTAATGGACGCCCAGACGCCTGTTTCTGTGTTTTCTAAAGTACGCGATTTGAGCGGCTCGGCTTATTTGTTTGAGTCAGTCGTAGGCGGTGAGCGCTGGGCGCGATATTCTATGATTGGTCTGGGTAGCGATTTGATCTTACAGTACACAGACGGTTATATGACCATTAAAAGAGATGATCAGATTGATAGTGATGCGGTTGATGATCCATTCGATTATATTCGCAAACTAATGGCACAGTATAAAATGCCAACGCCAGATGAGGTCAAGGCATTGCCAAGCTTTAGTGGCGGGTTGGTGGGCTACTTTGGTTACGACATGGTACGCGTTATTGAACCAAGCGTTGGCTTATCAGATGCACCAAATCCAATGTCGCTACCTGATATGTGGCTGATGCTATCGATGAGTGTGATTGTCTTTGATAATCTTGAAAACACGTTGTCAATTATCGTTTATGCAGATTGTAATGATGAAGATGGCTACGGTGCTGCGATAAGAGAGCTTGAAAAAATTGAAGACAAGCTGGCTGAGATGCCAGACTTAAGCACTCCAATCATGCCCACGCCAAAGTTCAAATCGCAAACTGGACAAGATAAGTACTGCGATGACGTCAACAAAATAAAAGATTATATATTAAAAGGAGACGTGATGCAGGTCGTTCCTGCTCAGCGTTTAACCGCAGATTATAAAGGAGACTCTCTAGCAGTATATCGAGCGCTAAGATTTTTAAATCCGTCACCTTATTTGTTCTTAGTGCATGGTTACACACTTGACGATCACAAACGTTTTGACATTATCGGTGCTTCTCCTGAAATCCTATCACGTATCGAAAATGGCACAGTGACTGTGCGCCCATTGGCAGGTACACGTAAACGCGGTCAAGATGAAGCAGAAGATTTGGCGCTTGAGACAGAGTTACTTGCTGATAAAAAAGAAATCGCTGAGCACTTGATGCTAATTGACCTTGGCCGTAACGATATCGGCCGTGTCTGCGAGTATGGCAGTGTCAAAGTTACCGAAAAGATGTTTATAGAGCGCTATTCGCAGGTGATGCATATCGCCTCTAATGTTGAAGGTAGAATACTAGCTGACAAAGATGCGCTTGATGTATTTTGTGCGACTTTTCCAGCAGGTACACTATCAGGTGCACCCAAAATCCGTGCCATGCAGATCATTGATGAGGTTGAGCCAGTACGACGAACCGTATTTGGTGGCTCAGTGGGTTATTTAGGCTGGCATGGCAACATGGATACAGCGATTGCCATACGTACGGCTGTGATGCGTCGAGGCAAGATACATATCCAAGCAGGAGCAGGCGTGGTTGCTGACTCGATGCCAGAAGCGGAGTGGGACGAAACCAATAAAAAAGCACTAGCCCTGGTTAAAGCAGTAAAGATGGCTTGTGACGGATTGCGTATTCGCTAGTACGGTTTGGCTAAAGACTCTCTGTCTGTTATTATTTGGCTATACTGTTTAATTGGTACTTCTTAATCAATACTTTGTGAAGATACTAATCACACGAAGATAGTAGTTACGTGTTATAACGATAATAGAAACAGAAGTAGGAATGAAGGCAGTATTTTTTTTGCATAAAAAAATCTAATGCAATCAACCGCTTGAAAGTTTTTATTAAAATAAGCGTAAAAAAAATGAAAAAGGGCTTGCGTCTGTCAAAATATTTGATAGAATAGCCACCACTTTGAGAGAACAAGCCGACTTAGCTCAGTTGGTAGAGCAACTGACTTGTAATCAGTAGGTCGCCAGTTCGATCCCGGCAGTCGGCACCATCTCTTTCAAAGTAGCTTTTTATAAATTTGCTTTACATTAAAGTCTTTTTATTCAAAGCAACCTAAGGTGGGATTGGGGAGCGGTCAAACCCAACAGACTGTAAATCTGTCGCGAAAGCTTCGAAGGTTCGAATCCTTCTCCCACCACCATATTTTCTATAGTTTGTCATAACGCCAAGCATACTCGTTGTAAATAACTACTCTTTATATATAATAATATTACATTTATATTAATAAGAGTGACTTTGCATAAGAGTCATTGCGGGTGTGGTATAATGGTAACACCTTAGCCTTCCAAGCTAATGACGCGGGTTCGATTCCCGCCACCCGCTCCATATATACACTAACGCAAAAACCATCAATAAATCATCACGACAAGCAGTATATTATTACTGTATCGTGATATTTTTTTTAGTACAACTTATAGATTGTCTAAAATACGCTCATATAGCTCAGCGGTAGAGCACTCCCTTGGTAAGGGAGAGGTCTCGAGTTCAATTCTCGATATGAGCTCCATTTATTGATTATATCTTTTGTGTTTGCTTCGCTATTTTTAAACAACGTTACGTTGATAGCAACAATATAAAATGTTGAAAACTAATAAACTGTTGAAAACTGTAAAATTAGTGTGGCAGATTATGATTCAAAGGTGACACTGAGGTGTTGCCTTTTAGTGCTGTCAGTACATTGATAATGCTATGAATATATTAGTTATTTTGCATCGATTGATGACGTGTACTGAGTAGACTGAAAATGTTAGTATAGTGTTCGGATAACATACCTATGCTAGTAGCAAAATTTTGTTAGATTTATCCTAGCGTCAACGGTTTGATGGTTTTAACTCTGTCATAAACCGTCAAATAGCTATTTACCGATCTTGCTGTTTATTATTTTTTAAGCATAAAGATTCATCAATAAAGAGGAAATACCCATGGCAAAGGCCAAGTTTGAACGCAACAAGCCACACGTCAACGTCGGCACCATCGGACACGTTGACCATGGTAAAACAACCCTAACTGCCGCTATCGCAACCGTAGCAGCAAAAACCTCAGGCGGCGAAGCCAAAGACTACGCAGCCATTGACTCAGCGCCAGAAGAAAAAGCACGTGGCATTACCATCAACACCTCACACGTAGAATACGACACCGAAACTCGTCACTACGCGCACGTTGACTGCCCAGGTCACGCCGATTATGTCAAAAACATGATCACTGGTGCCGCTCAAATGGACGGCGCAATCCTAGTTGTATCAGCCACTGACGGCCCAATGCCACAGACTCGTGAGCACATCTTGCTATCACGTCAGGTTGGCGTACCGTACATCATCGTATTCATGAACAAATGCGACCTTGTTGACGACGAAGAGCTACTAGAGCTTGTCGAAATGGAAGTACGTGAACTACTAAACGACTACGACTTCCCAGGTGACGACACCCCAATCATGAAAGGTAGTGCCACCCAAGCCCTAAAAGGCGACGACGGCAAATACGGCGAACCAGCAGTTGTAGAACTACTAGAAACCCTAGACACCTACATCCCAGAGCCTGAGCGTGACGTCGACAAAGCATTCCTAATGCCAATCGAAGACGTATTCTCAATCTCAGGTCGTGGTACCGTCGTAACTGGCCGTGTCGAATCAGGCATCGTAAAAGTTGGTGACGAGATCGAAATCGTTGGTATCCGTGACACACAAAAAACCACCTGTACTGGTGTTGAGATGTTCCGCAAACTACTAGACGAAGGTCGTGCTGGTGAAAACTGTGGCGTACTACTACGTGGTACCAAGCGTGAAGACGTACAACGTGGCCAAGTACTAGCTAAGCCAGGTTCAATCACCCCGCACACCAACTTTGACGCTGAAGTATACGTACTGTCAAAAGAAGAGGGTGGTCGTCACACACCATTCCTAAACGGCTATCGTCCACAGTTCTACTTCCGTACCACTGACGTAACTGGCGCAATCCAATTACAAGACGGTACTGAGATGGTTATGCCTGGCGACAACGTTGAGATGAGTGTTGAGCTTATCCACCCAATCGCTATGGACAAAGGCCTACGTTTCGCTATCCGTGAAGGTGGCCGTACAGTAGGTGCTGGTGTGGTAGCTAACGTTAAAAACTAAGCGCTATTGATCTCAGCGCATGCTGACGAAAAGTATTAAGTAGTGAAAAGCCATCCTTTATAGGGTGGCTTTTTTTATGGAATAAATAAAAGCACTATGTATGTAGAAGCAGTGCATAAACGCTGGTATTCACGTTAAGATAAAGTTTAATTCACTTAGAATATGTCATTATTTTGAGGGTTATTTTAGACCATGCCACTTAGTTGTTGATATATTATAGACATAATTAAAGTGATAACATAAAAGGTTAAGCCGTGTTTACTATACAAAAGCTATCAGATAGCCAAGCCTTTATCGAGCAAGTCATTCAGGCTATAGCTACGATCGAAACTCAGGTCCAATCGCAAGATGCATGGACGTATAAGACATTGGTTGAGCTATTTGAGCAAGACAGTATTGATATAATTGTCGTTTATGATGAGCTACAAGAAAAAAAGACTGATCATAAAAAGGTAGTTGGGTATTGTTTGTACCAAGTTATGTTTGAACAAGCAGAAATTTTACGTATCGGTACTCATCCTGATTATCAGCGCCAAGGTATCGCTTCACGAATTTTTGCTACACTGGAGACAGAGTTGCTAGATAAGCAAGTAGAGAGTTTATTGTTGGAGGTACGCGCAGACAATGCGCCAGCAATAGCTTTATATAAGCAGCAGAAGTTTATAAATATCCATAAGCGGCAAGGCTATTATCATATACCGAATCAGCCAGCGATTGATGCGCTCATTATGCAACGTGTTTATAATTAATTATCATAAAAGAGTCCGTTGCTATTAACCAACATTGAAGTTAACACGTTTGCAAACGAACCTTTTATGGTTGTAAAGGCAGTTGCTTCTTACAATCGTCGATTGTAAGTTTATAGTTACTATCTGCTTTCATACGTTCAAGCATTTCAATACGCTCGGTTAACATCTCTGCCATCAGTTGGATATTGGCTTGCTGTTTGCTGACTTGTTCTAGTTTTTGTCGAGTGAGACTCAGTTGTTCATCCAGTCCTAAATTGCCATCATAATAATCATCAAGACTGGTTTTGATTTCAGTAAGTGTAAAACCGATGGCCTGAGCGCTTTTAATCAGCTCGATACGTTCAATACAATCTGGATGAAACTCAGTATAGAGACGAGATCCAGCTTGACGCTTACGGGATCTTAGCAGCCCTAATTGATCGTAATGGCGTATTGTGTCTTTGGTAGTATTGGCTTGAGTTGCCAAACTTCCAATCAGTAAAAACGATGTATCGGATGCCATACTAGCCTCGTCAGTCGGTAGTCGTGAGATGGTTCGTTATTAGGGCGGTACTGTTTCTCACCTAAGTTGCCAAGGCGCTACCGTATCAAGTAGCGATACCGCTAAGGACTTATGAGAATTCTTTTGCCATTTGACAGAACCACTGCCAATCAGTGTGTCTAACTGCGCTAAAAAATCAGGGCGCGGTAAAGTCGTTGCGCCTAAGCTCATTAAATGATCGTTTGGCAACTGACAGTCCACAAGTGCGACATTACTTTGTTCGCACAAGCGCATCAAGCCCCAAAATGCCATTTTCGAGGCATTAGAGGCCCGGTGAAACATAGATTCACCAAAATATATACTGCCTATTTTTAACCCATAAAGCCCGCCAATAAGTGCGCCTTTCTCGTCCCAAACTTCGATACTATGTGCAAACCCATGCATATGAAGCTTTGTGTAAGCTTCAATCATCTCCTCGTGTATCCAAGTATGCTCGCCCTCGGGCAAGCCATTGCTGCGCGGTAAACTACAGGCGTGGATAACGTCATCAAAAGCTTGATCGAGCGTCAGTTGCCAACGAGTACGGCTTGCTTGTTTACGTAGCGATTTGCTAGGTTTGTAATCAGTCGGTATCATCACGCAGCGAGGTTCCGGACACCACCAAGCGATAGGCTCATCTTCATTAAACCAAGGAAATAAACCCTGCGCATAAGCAGAAATCAGCGTTTGGGGTGCTAAGTCGCCACCCACAGCCACGATACCGATACCATCTGGGTCAATAGAAATAGGATCGGGAAAGTCATAACGCCCAAGACTTTTTAAAGTCTCAGGCGTGATATGGCTATTACTTTGTTGAAAAAAGCTACCCATTTAGGCTTCTTTATCAGCGGTCAATGTCGAGGCATAGGTATGGTCAGAAGCATCTGCCTCACCGATGGCATCGAGGTATTTTTCGGCATCAAGAGCGGCCATACAGCCGGTACCTGCTGAGGTAATGGCTTGGCGATAGACGTGATCGGCGACGTCACCTGCGGCAAACACCCCTTCGACACTGGTTTGCGTCGCATTACCGTTCAGGCCGCTATTGACGATAAGATAGCCGTCCTTCATGTCTAGCTGACCTTTAAATAAGTCTGTATTTGGCTTATGACCAATCGCGACAAACATACCCATGACATCTAACGTCTTGGTACTGTCATCGGTAGTTGATTCGATAACCACGCCATTGACGCCCATATCATCACCGACGACTTCGCGGACTTGGTGGTTCCATTCTATTTTGATATTGCCATTTTTAGCTTTTTCAAATAGCTTATCTTGTAGAATTTTTTCAGAACGCAGGCTATCACGGCGATGTACCAACGTAACTTCAGAGGCAATGTTAGATAGGTATAAGGCTTCTTCAACAGCGGTATTACCACCGCCAATCACCGCAACTTTTTGGTCTTTATAAAAGAAACCATCACAGGTGGCACAAGCAGATACGCCAAGGCCTCTAAACTTGGTTTCGGACTCTAAACCTAAATACTGCGCCGAAGCGCCCGTTGAGATAATAAGCGCATCACACGTGTAGCTGCCATTGTTGCCCATCAATTGAAACGGACGTTCGTTTAGATTGACGTCATTGATATGATCATAGACCAGCTCTGTACCGAAGCGCTCAGCGTGTGCTTTCATACGATCCATAAGCACAGGGCCTGTCAAGTCATAAGCATCGCCTGGCCAATTATCGACTTCAGTGGTAGTGGTTAGTTGTCCGCCTACTTCCATACCAGTGACCATAACTGGCTTTAGATTGGCACGTGCAGCATAAACAGCTGCAGCATATCCTGCAGGGCCTGAGCCTAAAATGATGAGTTTTTCGTGACGTGTTTCTTGTGTATTATTTTCAATTGACATGTTTTTTCCTTGCTAAATTTGATAAACAATAATGATAAAAGATTAAAGAGAATAGTGTGCTTTTAATTATATGTGATACTAACATAAGGGCCATCACTAAAAAGTGCAAGTTTGCTAAAACTAATATGGGTATTATTAGAACTAAAGCATGCTTGCTGCCGACCTAAATATAGTCAATCAAAGCGTTTGGGGCTTTATTCTTCAGTGGTATGGCTTTCGTTATTTTCTTGATGTATCTGCTTACTTATAAATCCGTTATCGATGTGTTTTTTAGGCCGCTTTATTAATAACATCGTCCCCAATTGAGCTATGTATTTGTTATTATAAGAAGTTATGCTAAACGCTTAGATTTTGAGTGACATCTGTGATTAACGGGCAGGCATATCATCGACATAGACCACCAAGCGCCTATTTTAGATCATAAATGACGACTTTTACGTTATGTATAGCAATGAGATACCTTATAATAGCTGTTCTATTATAGACGCTTTTTATAGAAGCTGTTTATAGACATTTAGCTACATAAATCTATGTCAGCACTTTATGTCAACATGATTAAGCTTAATCATGAATTGACGACTATTTAGTATGGATAACAAGGCAGATTCTACGTGATATCAGCACCGCTTATTGAATATTTAAAAAAAGGGATATTTACCTTTCTTGGGATAATTTTGGCCGTTTATTTGTTCGTTATTTTATCGACCTATACCGGTAATGATCCTAGCTGGTCACATATCAGCAGTGATATGACGACGATTAATAATATGGGCGGATCAACAGGTGCATGGTTGTCTGATCTGTTCTATAGCTTTTTTGGCTTTGGCGCCTGGTGGCTGCTGGCTTTTTTGATCTACGAATCTATCCTAATTTGGTGGGATAATAAGCCGACTTTCTGGTTGCTGCGACTGGTGGCTTATGTTTTTTTAATCCTAAGTAGTAGTGCCTTGTTTGCGCAAATCATCGCTTTAGTACAGCAAGTGACAGACCCTATCGCCTCAGGCCTTGAAGGCGTTGCAGGTGGTATTATCGGGATTGAGTTGCAAGCACGCCTGACACAGCTGTTATCACAGTGGGGAAGTGTATTGTTTTTGGCAGGTTTCGTCGGTATTACTGCCACCTTTGCTTTCAATATTCATTGGCATAAGATGTATCGTAGGCTTACTGATTTGTCATGGCTTGGCTCAGGTGTCAAAGATAATAGTGACCAGCATGACTATAATCAACAAAGCTCTCATAATCTAGTATCCAATAATGAAGAAAGCGACCCAGCTCAAACCTTAACGGCCACTACTAACAACACTAAAAGCGCTGAACATAAAGCTGAACAAAATACCAATGACTATGAGCAGCTACCCCTTGAGCTACAAACGGCTGGCGTAAGCCAGTCACCAGATAATAGTAGTCGCTTTAGTCATGCACTGACAGATTTTTTGACCAAGTCAGGTCTTAGGGCTAGTGTGAAAGCAACTGTTGCAGCCGATGCTGCTGCTGAATCTGTTGCAAGTCAGGCTACCATGTATGACAGCCACCAGACGTCAGCTTCTGTATCGAATAATCATACTGAAAATACTAATAATAAAACACAAGCAGTAGCACCTACTATGCCTGCTCGTAAAGTTGAGCCTAGCTTTGCATGGAATGATGCGAGTATGGTCAACGACCTACTGGCGACTGAAGCTGAAAAAGATCAATATGTATCAGCGCCGTCGCCCGCTGTAGATCCTGTCGTATCTGCACCTGCAGAGGCTCATGTAGATTTTGAGCAAGCGGCAAAATATGACGATATAGCGTTTGAAGATAACAAATCTAACGTAACCCAATCTGAACAAACAGATACGACTGTCGCTAATGAGCAAACGCCCAATTTAGATGAACTGGCAACTAATTGGCTGGCTGAGAACGATCCTACAAAGGCAGATATAGCATCTTCGTTTGAGCATCTGACTTCTTCTGACAATGTCGCTACCGATCATCTCGAACCCATAAACGAAACTACCAAGATAACCGAACATCAAGCTTCACCAGTCATCGAAGATCAGCCTAAAGTTAAAGAGTCTGTCGCTAATGAGGCTGTAGAGAAAAACCCTACATCTAAAAAGCTGATAGTTGAAGAGCCTATAGTAGAAGAGAGAGCAACAGAAACTGACAACGTTGACGCTAAACGACAGCTAAACGTGCAAGAGCCGGTGATATCGCAAGATATGACTCCAACTAATACGCCGCCTGCCAATCCAAAGACAGCGCCAAAAGCTGAGCCAACGGTAGAGAGCGTTAATTCAAGCGAAAAAGCTGAACCGTTGGCAGCGTCCAAACCAACGATGAGCTTTGCTGTTCCTGAAGGTGATAGTAGTAACCATATCACTGATATGATGCCAGAAGACGATAGTCGTTTAGACGATGCAAATGCGCCAGTCATGCCCGATATCAGTGATGATGCAGCGTTTAGTCAAAAGTCGCGTGCAATGCAAACCGCCCAATATCGTGCGCAGCTGACACCCATTCCAGAGCTATCGATCTTGGATGAACCAGATCCTGATCGTAAACCAAGCTATACCATCCAAGAGCTTGAGCAATTATCAGAGTTATTAGAGATCAAACTGCAAGAGTTTAATGTCAAAGCTTCGGTTGTGAATGCGATTCCAGGGCCAGTCGTTACGCGCTTTGAAGTAGATCTAGCCGCTGGGGTAAAAGCCAGCAAGGTTACGGGTATCTCACGTGATTTGGCGCGCTCATTATCTATGGCTTCATTACGTGTGGTCGAGGTAATTCCGGGTAAGCCTTATATCGGTATCGAAGTCCCAAATAAAAAACGCGAAATGGTGCGTCTGATTGAGCTTTTAAATACCGAAAAATACAAAGATCCTAAAGCGCAAATTAGTATGGCAATGGGTAAGGATATCGGTGGCAATCCTATTATTACTGATCTTGCCCGTGCACCGCATATGCTAGTCGCAGGTACGACAGGCTCTGGTAAATCGGTATTGGTAAACTCGATGCTACTATCAATGCTACTTAAATATACACCAAATGATCTGCGCTTAATTCTCATAGATCCAAAGCAGCTGGAGCTTGCTAACTATAACGATATTCCGCATCTATTAACGCCTGTGGTGACCGATATGACAGAGGCTGCTAGTAGCTTATCTTGGTGCGTGGCTGAGATGGAGCGCCGCTACCAGCTAATGAGCCTACTAAAAGTGCGTAAACTCAATGAGTTCAACAAAAAAGTAATAGCTGCTGAAAAAGCGGGCAAGCCAATGCTTGATCCATTATGGCGGCCTAATGACAATGTAAGCATTGACCAAGCACCTAAGCTAAAAACTTTACCGATGATTGTCATTGTCGCGGATGAGTTTGCTGATATGATTATGCAGGTAGGTAAGCAAGCAGAAGAGCTTATCACTCGTTTGGCACAAAAATCGCGGGCGGCAGGTATTCATTTGATGCTTGCCACTCAGCGTCCATCGGTCGATGTCATTACTGGCTTGATCAAAGCCAACATTCCAGTACGAGCAGCGCTACGAGTTAACTCAAAAGTCGATTCACGAACGATTTTGGATAGTGGCGGTGCAGAAGATATGCTCGGCAACGGTGATATGTTGTTTTTAGGGCCAGGACAGATTGAACCAGATCGCGTCCATGGTGCCTATGTCAGTGACGAAGAGGTCAACCGTGTATGTGATGCATGGCGTGAGCGCGGCGCACCGGACTATATCGATAATATGGCGGGTAACTTTGAGTTAACGAGTCCTGGTGGTAGTAGCGGAGCTAGTGCGACTGGCGAAGACGATGATCTTTATAACGATGCAGTCGCCTTTATTATGGAAACTCGTAAAGTATCTGCTTCTAGTATTCAGCGCAAATTTAGTATTGGTTATAACCGCGCAGCGCGCATCGTCGACTCTATGGAGGAGGCTGGACTGGTCAGCTCCATGGGAAAAAGCGGTAAGCGTGAACTACTTATGTAAAGCCAATAGATTTGATTAATAAGAGAAAAAGCGAGTCGCGAGAGTGGCTCGCTTTTTGGTTAAATAAAGAGAGAAATGAACAGAGCAGTGCTGATAAGGTATCTATTCGTCTGTTATCTAAAGCGATATACTTGATAGGACTGATGATTATAAATAAAATTATCTCTAAGCAAGGATGCAAAAATGTTTAAAGAATATACTCAGTACGATGCACTAGGATTAGCAGGATTGGTCAATTCAGGTCAAGTCAGTGCCAAAGAATTGTTAGATGCGGCCGTAAACCAAGCCAACAAGCTCAATCCCAAGCTTAACGCCATTATCCATCGCTTTGATGAGCGTGCTTATGATGCCGCGCAAAAAGGTTTGCCAAAAGGCGCATTTACTGGCGTCCCTTATCTTCTAAAAGATTTGTCTTTTTATTTTGCCGATGAACCCCTAACCATGGGAAGTCGTAGTGTCAATGTCGTGACCGATTACGATAGTGAAATTGTCAAACGTATGAAAGCCAGTGGCGTCAATACCTTTGGGAAGACCAATACCCCAGAGTTTGGATTAATCATTACCACTGAACCAAAGGCGCATGGTGCTACTCATAATCCGTTTAAAAAAGGCTATAGCTCTGGTGGCTCATCGGGCGGTAGTGCAGCAGCAGTCGCCAGCGGCATTGTACCAATGGCAGGGGCAGGAGATGGTGGTGGCTCGATACGCTTTCCTGCTGCATGGTGCGGTGCATTTGGCCTCAAACCTAGCCGTGGGCGCAATCCAATCGGCCCTGCATTTGGCGAAGGCTGGGATGGCGCGATCGCTGATCACGTCATTACGCGTACGGTGCGCGATAGTGCAGCGATGCTAGATGCGACTAGCGGCGCTGAGGTTGGCGCGCCTTATGTGATTGCACCGCCTAATGGAACATTTTTGCAAGCAGCGATGCGTGCACCACGTCCGCTAACGATTGCTTTACACCAGCAGCCCCTCATTGCTAATACCGTAGTCGATAAAGAAGTATTGGCAGTCCTTGAAAAAACTGCTAAGCAATTGGAGGCTATGGGACATCGCGTTGTACCAGCTGAGCCAAACATTGATGTCGAAAAATTTTGGCATGATTTTATCGTAGTGGTCTGTGCCCATACGGCCTTTACTATAGACGATATTGAGCGCTGTCATGGCAAGAAGCATGTGCAAAACCTTGAGCCACAAACTTATAATATGGCGATGCTTGGCCGCTCATTATCTGCTGTTGACTTAGTACATGCAAAGCACGGCTGGCATAATAGCCAATACCAGACCGGTAAGCTACTTGAGCAATACGACATGATCTTGTGCCCTACGGTACCGACGACAGCGGTGAAGCATGGAGTACTACCACCAAGCCGAGTGGAAGAGATGCTAATGGGCACCTCAGGTTTGTTAAATAAAGGTATTAATATGGGTAAATATACCTTTAGTTCAGGGATGATTGAGAAGCTTAGCCACCCTGTATTGAGCAAAATGGCGTTTACTTTGCTAGGTAATGTTACAGGTTTACCCGCTATGTCACTGCCACTTGGGATGAGTAAAAAAGGCCTACCAATTGGCATGCAATTGATCGGTCGTATGAATGATGAGACGACGTTATTAAGTTTAGCAGGAGAGATAGAGCGCGCAGGTTTATTTACTAAGCCGCCTTTTGAAAAGTAACTACATCAAGTACTAAGATTTTAGAATTGATCTAGTCAAAGCGATAGATATCCATCCCAAGGCTGTGATGCGCCATGCTTTCATGAACGACAGACACGCGCTGCGCTGTCCCTAGTGCAAAAAACAGAGGTAACAGATGCTCATCGCTTGGATGGATATTTTTATAATCAGGGTACTGGTGCCAATCTAGCGCGGATGGAATGTCTGTTTTGAGTTGTTTTAGCAACCATAACTTAAAGTCTTTGGCGGCAGGATCAATGCTATCGGCCTGCCAGCGTAGCGCTTGCAAATTATGAGTGATGTTACCTGAGCCGATGATAAGTATCTGCTCATCACGCAGATGGGCAAGCTGTGCGCCTAGCTGGTAAAGAGACACACTATCATAGTGCTGGGGCAGTGATATCTGTACGATAGGAACGTCCGCTTCTGGATATAGATGTTTGAGCGGCGCCCAGACACCATGGTCACAGACTCGCATCGGATTGGCGCTACAAATGATACCGCGTGCTGTCAGCTGCTGCGCTAAAGACTCAGCAAGCTCGACATGACCTTGAGCAGGATACTGCAATTCGTATAATTTAGGATCAAACCCAGAAAAATCATGCCAAGTCTTGGGTCTAGGGTTACTGCTAATCTCAAGCTTGGCTGATAACCAATGCGCAGACATAATAACGATAGCACGAGGCTTAGGTAAGTTCTGTCCTATTCGCGCAAGGGCATTCGTGGTCGCAGACTGCTCAATAGCAAGCGTCGGTGCACCGTGAGATATAAATAATGCTGGCAGTCTTGCTGCATTCTTGAGTCCTGCAGGCGCATCTGCCCAAGCGATAGCGCCACTGATTGGCTCAATCGTCTTAGCATGATCATAAAGATGGTTAAATGGCGTAGGTTTCGCAAATTTCGAATAGCTCATGTACCGTTTATTAGGGCACGTATGGGTTTTTCAATCTATTGAGCTATTCATATTTTATTACGCTTAATTTTATGACAGGTTTACTCTACAATATTTGTATCAGCGTTTTTAATTACCACGGTGATAAGGATGATTGTGGTTAATGCTCATCGCCCGATACAACTGCTCCATCAATACCACTCGTACCAAAGGGTGCGGTAACGTCAGCGCTGACAATGACCATTTTACATCTGCCTGCGCCAGCACGTCTTGCGAGACGCCATCTGCACCACCGATTACAAACGCGATATCATCGCCTTGCTGCATAGCATCTGCCAGTTTTTCTGCTAGACTCTCTGTCGATAACATTTTGCCTTTGACGTCCAGCACCCAAAGCTGTTCACGGGCAGCAGCTGCATGAGCTGCCAAAATTGTCTGGCCTTCTTGCTCGCGATACTGGGCTAGATTGGCATCAGAAGGGTTCTTGGCGCGTTTGGCTGCGGCAAGCTCAACAATCTCGGTGCTAAGCATAGGCTGGATACGTTTATAGTATTCATCGAAGCCGCTTTGCACCCACTTGGGCATTTTATTACCAACGGTTAAGAGTCTTGCTTTCATTGCCGCTTGTTCCTTAGTTTTGTTTGATTTACCTTATAACGACTAAAAATAATTTATTCAATCGATTCTTGTTAATCCGTCAAAGGCGAAAGTGTCTCGGAGATAGTATCTGAATCTTGTTTATTATTATCTTTAGTGATGACAGTCAACTTGGCATCAGACTCAAAGACAATCGCTTCAACATCATCCAAGCTCCTTACACCTTCAGAGCGCATAGCACACTCAAGCTCTTGGCGAGTCAAGCGTTCAGCTCGCATGGCATCTGGTAAATATTGCCCTTGATAAAAAACGATGCGCGGATCAGATAATATAACGCTGCTAAATTGCGGTGAAATCGCTGCATATTTGGTCACCAAAAACTGCAACAAGTAAAGTACCAAGATTGAGCTAAAGCCTTCGATAAGCGGAATCTCTTTGAGTAAAATAGTACTCGCACCCAGCGAGCCGATCATCACGGTGACGATCCAATCAAAGTTATTTAGTTGTGAGGTAGAACGTTTACCAGAGACTTTTGTGGTTATCACCACCAATACATAAACCATAACTGTGGTCAGGACAATACGTCCAAGCTTATCTATACTGTCGAAAAAGAGCATGTCCATCGTATTTACTCCTATTAATAATACAAAGTATTTCAAATTCTTAGTTTGGAAAAAGTAGTTTAATCTAACTAAAACCAGCGTAACGGAATTTACGTATTAATAGTGCAAAATTTTTGTAGTGCGTTGTAGATAGACTGTCGCTCTTTAGGATACTTTTCGTTTTGGATCAAGTAGACGGTTTATAAGTAATATACTGATTCGCGCACTGATAAAAGTGAGCACCAGTATCATGACTAACGCAGAGAGTAGAGGCAGAGGCTGCTGCATGGTCATCTCCAGTAATACCTCACGGCTTACTGCGTCAAACAATAAGAACCATATTCCCAAAAAATAAATGGCAGTAAGCAGCCAGACGCTAGTCACTCCGCCAAACATTAAGCGGTTGATCTCATCTCTATTTAGCGCACGCTTATGATGCTTGATAAATTTATTCACAGCGATATAAGCGCCGATGATGATAGAAATCACCGTCACTATTTGTGAATTTAGCGCAATTTGGGTTTGAATCATCATAAATATTGTGCTGGTAAGAATATAGCCAACCGCAAAAAAACCAATATATTGAGCCATCTTAGGTTGGTTCAACTGAGAGTTTTGCAGCTGACTATTATGGGCTGTCTTGGCAGTAGACTTGCTAAGATTGGTTGTTTTGCGTGACATAAGATGACCTTTATAAAGGTAGAAACATACAGTTAATATAAATGTAGTAAGTAGTCAATAAAAGCGGAACAAAAGCTAGAAGACTGATAGTGTAGCCCTGCTTCTTTTAATAAAAATCAGTGCTGTGCGGTCCAGTTTAGCATTGCGTCTAATACTGGTCTGGCGGTATAAGCGTTTAGCGCTTGCTCGGTATTAATAAGACCGACAACGACATAATCCTGTCCAGACTCACCTTTGACATAGCCTGCCATCGAGGTGACATTATTTAACGTACCTGTTTTTATCCATGCACGACCAATCGCTGCCGACTCAGGTAAACGCTCGCCATGAGCGGCGATGGTACCACTGACACCGGCTATGCCCAAAGAATTAACGTACGCATCAAAGCTTGGATGACTATAAGCGTATGTTAACAGCTCGCTTAAGTTGGCCGCTGTAATTGTACAGTCGCGACAGAGCCCTGAGCCGTTCGTCAAGTACGGCGGCGGTGTGCTTAGATGGGTTTGCCACCACTGGTTGATGGTCTGTAAGGCAGCAGGGTAGCTTGTAGTAGTAGGTTTACCAAATTGATATAAGCTGTTTGCTTTAGCAGTCTTTGATTCAAAGGCACTTGCTTTGTTGTAAGCCCCAATCGACAGCGCCACTTGCTCGGTCATGACATTGTTAGAGAAGTGATTGATGTCATAAATTTGCTGAGTTAGATTTAATGACGGATAGCTGACAAGAGGAAGCGGTGACATAGGAAGCGTTGCCAGACCACGTATTGGTTTTGTGTTTTTTGCCGCAGCATATGGGATCTCTTGAGTGATAACGTTTCCGCTTAACGTGTTGCCCAGCTCCTGCCATTTGGCTGCAATGACGCGTGCACCGAAATCTTTGGCATCAGGATACGCGACATAAAAAACATGTTCTTTACAGCTATCTGGTAGGTTGGTATTTAAGATTAGCTGTGTTGGTTGCCACTGAGGTGACAGGCTATAACGAGCTTGACCACAGGTAGCTGAACGCGTATTTATCGTGTTAGGCAATTGGTAATTTGCTAATTGCGGTTTATAAGTCAGCTGTGCTTGTCCGTTAGCTAAGGGATAGCTTTTGATGCCGACCGTGCTAAAGTTCACCAAAAACCCATCAGGACTGGCGTTATAAGGTCGCAGGGGTGAATTGTCGAAGGCGGCAGGATCTTTGCCAACATTTTCAAAGACGGTGCTATCGACAATAATATCACCGTTAATATGACGGATACTTGTTGTTTGCACTTTATAGAGTAGCTGCTCTAAACGCTCATGGGTCATTTTGGGATCGCCACTCCCTTGAATAATCAAGTCACCAAGGAGACGATCACCGATAACAATACCCGTATGATAGACGCGTGTCTGCCAGACAAAGTCAGCGCCTAATGTATCTAAAGCAATAAAGCTGGGCACCAGTTTCATCGTGCTAGCTGGCGTGCGCGCGATATCTGGTTGATGACTCAATAAAGGTGAGAAGGAGATTTTGATCGCGGGCGTAGCAGCGTTAGCGTTACCTACTTCGTTGGCATTGGCAACTTCATTACTTTTAGCATTATTAATAGACGTTGAGCTTACACTCTCTGAGAGTACTGTTGGAATGCTCTCTAGACTTTGATAAGTATAGGGATCATCAGTATAAGCGTGCAGTTTTTGCTCATGTTTTTTAATCGTACGTTTTTCAATAGTAGTCAAGGTAATCTGCTGGCTTGCGTCATTTTTGACATTATTGTTATTGGTTTGCGCCGTTTTTTGGCTGGTGCTATTAGTCTCAGAAGTGGTGCTTGCAAGCTTAGTCTGAGTAACAAGCTTGGGTTCACTATTGTCATCAATATTGCTGTCAATAACCTGAATCGGAGGAGGCAGACGGCTGGCGTTTTTGTCACCCACTGGAGTAATGATAATACTAATATCGGCGGCGGTTAAATCTGCTCGCGATAGTGCCGCTTGGATCGCGTCTGGTAGAGCTGCCTGCGCGTAAAGTGGCGTTACGATAGCGGTAGTTAGCAGTGCAAGCGCTGATAGGCTTTTGCTAGATTGTTTAGATGGTCGCAGATAAGGACAAAAAAGCTGCAATTTGGCAATCGTTTTAGGAGAGATATAAAGTTTGGAGGTGGGTTGCATGGGCAGTCTACCATCAGGTGGCAAAAACCGCATATATTAACATGAATCGGTGGCAAGTCTTAGCGTACATGCAAAAATGCCATCGCTGTCATGATGGCATCGTTATAAGCATCATGAGTGCCAAGCTCAGGAATATCATAATGCGCTAAGATACTGGTCAGATGCTGTGATTGACCGGAGAGGCCTTGGGTTTGACCGCTCACACGCCGGCTATATAGATGACGCACATCAATGACATCATTGGGTAAAGTAGTGCCCATATAGCGTTTTACTAGAGGGTTTAAAAAGCCTGTATCTATCTTTGGACAGAATCCCACTATCGGACGATTATCAATAAAGGGTAATAGTAACTCGAGCATCTCATCGTAGCTCATCCCGTTTTCGACATCAGCGGTACGCAGGCCATGAATCACAATGGTATCACGGTCAGGCATCACAGGCGGTTTGCAAACTAGGTGCATGCCATTACCTGTATCGATAGTATTGCCATTGATATGAATGGCTGCTACCGATAATAAGTGATGCTTTTTAGGATTAAGTCCTGTCATCTCACAGTCTATCGTGACCCATTGCTCAGCCAAAGGCTTATCAAACATCGATGCCAGCTCTGGACGCTGTAATTGCGACTTTTGCCATGTAGAAGACAACTGCTTTAACCAGCTCATATCAGTATAATATTCCTTTATAATATTCCTTTATGATACCTCTAGTTGATAGTGCTGCCGCAGCTGCGTTTTAAAGCTTTTTACCACGGCCAGACACTCTTTTAATAAGTCACGCTCCAGCGCTGATAAGGTAGTTGGGTCAACGTGCCGTGCATACTTATCATCTGTAGAGAGTGCGACCGATAAACGCTGCGCCATAAAAAACTCTAAAGCTTCTGATAAGGTGTCAGCCCGCTCTTGGTTTAAAGCGCCAGCTTGCACCAAACCTTTAAGGCGACCTTTAGTGCTGGGTACTTCTAAAATATCATTTTCTAATGCCAAGGCGCGAATACCATGCACCAGTGGAAAGATACCAGCTTTTTTAAGATCAATATCATGCGAGCTAGGTTTACCGCTTAATAACGGCACAAACTTTTGCCACCATTGATTGACGTCACCGAACTGGAGCGCTGCTCGTACAAACTGCCGTACGAACATCCGATCTGATTGCCTGTGAGCTGTTTGCAAATGTTCTCGTACATCCTTTAGCAGTGATTCATCACCGCAGACGTACTCGCCATCGAGTATGGCGGATAAGTAGATACTGTGCATCGGCTCGGTGTCTTTAAACCACAAGCTGATTTGGGCTTTAAACTGTTTTAGTGGTTGTCGCCACATTGGGTTATTCATCATAATCTTGCCATCGCATAACGGATAACCAAGATCTGCTAAGTGATTATTAAAGGTGTCTGCAAACTGCGCCAAATCAGGATGAGTAAAGCCATCACGAATGATGAGCGCGTTATCTTGGTCAGTACGCATGATTTGCTCACCGCGACCCTCTGAGCCCATCACGATAACGCAGGTATTTGCTACAACTTCATCAGGAACGATCAGTTTCCAAAGCTTAGTAAAGACTTGCGCATTTAGCGTTTGCACCATACGACTGACAATACCAATTTTGACACCGTTTTGATGCTGCGTGCGAATGTAGCGTCCGATGAGTTCGACCGCCGTATCTAGGCTGTTTAAGTCCTTTGCTTGTTCAATTTGAACACTAATGAGCTGTGAGTGGTGACCAAGATAAGCCAGTACATCGCTTTGACCCAATACACCGATGACTTGATCTTTATTATCGATGACAGGTAAGCGGTGAATACGGTAGCGGGTCATGGTCATTAGCGCATCACCAATCTCACTTTGAGCGTTGATGGTGCGTAGGTTAAAGCTGGCAAAATACTGACAGGGAGTGGTGGCAGGGTCTTTCTGTTCGCTGACAGCGCGGCAGATGTCCGTATCAGTTAAGATACCAAGCTCACGATCTGAACGGTGAGTCATGCTATGTTCAGCTTCAGGCTTAGAGGTGTTTTTGGTATTGTTAAGTGTATCTATTGGTGGCTCTAATAAATGATTGGTTGGACGTACTAGCACATGCTTTAGTCCAGCCTCGGTCATGATACGCGCAGCTTCATGTAGGCTATGGTCAGCGTCAATAATATGTACAGGCAATAGCATGACATCGGTGACTGGTTGTAGCATGATTTGCTGTACTTCTTGCTGCGCCGTATAGCTTCCGGCATTCAGACCCAGTCCTTGAGCTGGTGTACTACGCCGTTGCCGTAGTGCCTTTAGACGCTCGGGCAATTTGTCTGATAGTAGTTGGCGGACCAGATGATTTTGCGCGCTGATTTTATCGATAGCAGTGCCATTGATTTGGAGCAACAAAGTGTCTTCATGAGCAGTATACCGATAAGTATCAGGGTAAGGATCGTTGTCTAGAGTTTTTTTGATATGGTGATGCGATTCAGGTGTGCGGCGACCATCAAACCAGTCATTACTGTTGAGTAGATCGGAGTGATTACTACCAAAATAAGAAGCGACTAACTCGTCCGCCAATGTTTGGTCAATCTGCCCTTTTAATACCACAAAAAAGTTGTGTAAGTCGTCGCAAGATAAGGATTCATTGGCGCCAAGATAACGAACTTGGGTGTTTTTTTTGAGACTTTGTCGTTCAGTGAGACGCAGGACGTCAAATGGGGGCTGGGTAAAATCAAGATGGGGCATGGCATCATCCTTGATAGCGTCGTCCACACAAGCAGTTTATCATCGCAAACTCAATGACTAAGACAAAGTCATAAAAAAGCTGAGCTGCATAGGCGACTATAGTAAAACGATATTGTCTTACTATAGCACTATCTTGCCCTTTATAACATTATTGTTAATAGGGATATGAGAGCGACTAAAGATAAGAGCGACGCTATGATGATAATTGAAAACTACAAAAACTCATCCGGCAGTTGCTTAGCCATTTACTGATTATACAGATGACTTGGTATGCTCCGTTAACAATTTACGAATACGCTCAATTGCCTCACGGCTCTCTTCAACACTAGCAACTAGAGCGATACGGACATAACCTTGACCGGGATTTTTACCATTGACTTCACGTGACAAGTAACGCCCAGCAAGCGCATGGATATTGGCTTGCTCATACAGTACTTTAACAAAGACTTCGTCATCACCATCGAACTGTTCAGGGACTTTTACCCAAAAATAAAATCCAGCCTCAGGCATACGTAAATCTAGTAGCTCGCCTAATTCTGCCATCCACAACGCAAATTTTTCTTGGTATAGCGCCCGATTATGCGCCACATGTTTCTCATCTTGCCAAGCCGCGATAGAGGCAATCTGATGCGGTATAGGCATCGCACAGCCTTGATAGGTACGATATTGTAAATAAGATTTTAAAATAGTCTCGTCGCCTGCGATAAAGCCTGAGCGTAGACCGGGGAGGTTTGAGCGCTTCGATAATGAGTGAAATACGACGCAGTTTTTAAAATCATTACGACCAAGTTCGGCGCAAGCTTGTAGCAGACCAATAGGCGCTTTGTCAAAGTACAGTTCGCTATAGCACTCGTCGCTGGCGATAATAAAGCCGTATTTATCTGACAGACGAATAAGAAACTCCCAGTCATCCATGGTCATCACAGAGCCGGTCGGGTTGTTTGGACTACAGACGAATAAAAGCTGCGTTTGTTGCCAGATATCTTTCGGCACAGTGCGATAATTGCCTTTAAAGTCATTGTCCAATGTGCAAGGTACAAAGTATGGCGCCGCTTGCGCAAGTATCGCAGCTCCTTCATAAATTTGATAAAAAGGATTGGGCATGACGACTATAGGATCACATGGCCTATTATCTGTCTTGTCTTCTAGCTTAGCTGTTTTTTCGTCGTGACTTATCACCGCTTGTACAAAACTAAAAATAGCTTCGCGTGTGCCCATGACCGGCAGTACTTCGGTATTGGCATCGACGTGATGCAAAAAAAACCGCTTTTCGAGCCAATGCGCAATGGTTTGACGCAGCTCAAAAGTACCATTAGTAGTCGGATATCGACATAGTTTGTCTAAGTTTTCTTGTAACGCGTCCAGTACAAATGTTGGTGGCTTGTGTTTTGGTTCACCTATGCCAAGCTTAATCTCTGTGTAGGCAGGGGCTGGGGCGCTGTTTGCTAAAAGAGTCGCCATTTTGGCAAACGGATATGGATGTAAACGCATTAAGTTGTTATTCATAGATTAGGTAACTATAATAGGCCATTGATAATAAAATTATAAAGAAAAATTACATTTAGACAGTGTAGCACTTCTCTTATTTTTTGTCTTTTCCTTCTTATCTTACAGTCGCGGTCATTGTCTGAGCAATTATTTGTTAAGACGTTCAATAACTTAGCTGTTGGTCTTATCACTCGTAGCTTATAAATAACAACAATAAATACAATGTCTGCCGTTTGTTTTGGTAAGCCATTGTTAGGATGATTGATATGCTTAAAGCTTCTAGAACTACCCCTCTTGATATCGAGATTGTCGATAACCTTCCTACCAACAACGTTAAAACAATTGATGATATCAATTTACAAAACATCAGCTTTTGCGAACAGCTAGAACAACGTGAACAGCAATGGTGGGAAGCGCGTCAGAGCCTTATAGCCCTAGAAGAGCGTTGGATGTTTTGGTTTGGAGATAATAGTCTAATTATGTGGCTATTATGGCAATTGGTCAGCTATTTCGTTGTGGCCATCGTTCTTATGCTACTTAGCAGTCTATTAAACGTAGAGCTGTATTTTTGGATGTATATGGCTGTATTTGGTGTACAGACTGCATTGTTTGTAGTGATGTTATCGTCTAAAGGGCGTTTGGCAAATCGTTTGCAAAATCGAATTGATAGTGCAGATATGGTACGCGAACAAGCGTTGAATGAGATGTATATACTAGCATCAGATGTCATTTTACCCGCTATTCATGCCAGCGCGCCTATCTCTTTACAAACGATTTATGAGCGTTATAAATTACATTTGAAACTGGCGAGCCTGCAACGACTGCTCCAAAAAGAAGTCGAAGCGGGACGATTGATATTAGGTGAGTATCAAATAGAAGCAGAAGTACTGCCACCAGAGATTGCTGACGAAGAGCTGTCACCTTATGCTGATAAAATGATCTATAAAAGCCTGATTCATATGTCTTAGAACCATGCTACTTAATTAGAACTGTACCGTTTAAATCGATTGATAGCAGTCATGCAAAGTTAAACATGACTGCTATCTGGTAGAACACTAATACTAGCAATCAAAGCGGCTTTTAGAGTATCAAGTTTTTCGATAGATAATGGCGCATCGTTTTGATCACTAAGATAGAACATATCTTCTGCGCGCTCACCTAAGGTTGTGATACGGGCCGCATGTACTTCAATACCTTGCTGTAAAAACACCTGTCCCACTCGTGCCAAAAGTCCTGGCTGATCAAGCGTCTGTAAGCTCATAATATGCTGACCTGAAGCCTCATTAAACTCAAAGTCAATAGTGGTTGGCACATCAAAATGTCTGAGCTGGCGCGGGATACGTTTTTGCGCAAGCTTGGGGGTGGTAGGGTTTTTAAAAGCATTAACCAAACGCTGCTTTAGCTCTTGTTGACTGTCCTCATCTTTTAGTAATGTACCGCTACGATCAAGTAATACATAAGAGTCCAAAGCAAAGTTACGGGTTGCGGTAATGATGCGGGCGTCTAGTACGTCAAGATTCATCTGATCAAATACTGCCATGGTAACGGCAAATAGGTTGGCTTGATCTTGAGTATATACAAACACTTGCACAGCATCTAAAGCCAACTCTCGATGCTCACGCAATACCACTAACGGCGTGCTATCAGCATTAGAAGCATAGCCGATAGGAGGATGATTTAAGATGGCTTCGGTATGCCATAAGATATCTTCTGCAATCTCGCGCAAAAAATACTCATCCCCCAATTCATTCCATAATCTGAGCACCTCATCACGGTTCATATGCTGATTATTAACGTTATCAAGCATCGTTAGCGCTTGCTTGCGTGTCGCGCGAATCATATCTTGACGGTTGGTCGGTGCGTCAATATCAGCGCGTAAAATACGCCGCGTTTGTGAGTATAATTGTTTCATCAAAGTCGCCCGCCAGCTGTTCCAAAGCTGCGGATTGGTAGCGTTCATATCCGCCACTGTTAGTACATATAGATGATTTAGATGAGTGACATTGCCGACCAAATCAGCAAAGACAGTCACCACCTCAGGATCTGATATGTCCTTTTTTTGCGCAGTCATAGACATGAGTAAATGATAGCGCGTAAGCCAGCCTACCAGATGGGAGTCGGCTTTACTCATACCATGCGCCAAACAAAACTCAATCGACTCGGTCTCTCCAAGCTGACTGTGATTACCGCCGCGACCTTTTGCAATATCATGGAACATCGCTGCCAATACTAAAATCTCTTTACGCTCAATGCGCTGATAAATCGCACTAACCAATGGGAAATCTTCATAAAAACGCGCATCGGTAAAGCGGTGCAAGATTCGAATCAAAAATAGTGTGTGCGCATCGACTGTATAACGATGAAATAAGTCGTACTGCATAAGACCGGTCACTTGCGCAAAGGCAGGAATGTAATTACCCAGTACCCCATAGCGGTTCATCGCACGCAAACGATGAAACAGATAATTTTGCTCTTTTATATTTTCCAAAAACAACGCTTGATGCTCAGGATTGTCACGGTAAGTCTGATCGATACCACGCGCGGCAATTTTTAATGCGCGCAGAGTTCGAGTTCGAATACTTTTTATCCCATACTGTCCCATGAGTAAAAACATCTCTAAAATCGCTTCAGGATGCTGAGAGAACACGCGATGATGAGAGATGGCAATCTGCTCACCGACCTGATTGAATAGGGCGTTTAGAGGGCGCTTAGTTGGCTGCTCGTGTTCTGGTAAATGCGGTTCTATGATGGTTTCATAATAATGGTTGATGAGCATCTCAGACAGCGTTGATATTTGCATTGCACAGCGATAGTAGTCGCGCATAAAACGCTCAACGGCGGCATTGGGCTGATCATCTGGCTGCGTCTCATAACCCATCCGCTGCGCAATATCACGCTGATAATCAAACAGTAGCTTATTTTCGTTGCGACCAGTCATCTCATGCAAATAATGACGTATCTGCCATAAGAAGCTTTCAGCAAAGCTTAGCTCATCGAACTCCTTTTCGGTCACAAAGCCTTGCTGTACCAAGTCATAAAGCTTGCTGACTCGAAAGTAGCGTTTGGTTACCCAACCGACGATATGAATATCGCGTAGTCCGCCTGGCGCTGTCTTGATATTGGGCTCAAGATTGTATTCAGTAGCATTATGCCGAATATAACGCGCCTTGGCTTCATTGATTTTTACTTCATAAAAATCTTTTTGTGACCATAGCTTGTTGACGACATCTACAGGAATGTTCTTTAGCGCTTCATTGCCGATTAATAATCGTGCTTCTAGTAAGGCACTGGCAACCGTATGATCTGTTGCAGCTTCCAAGCAGTCATCGACACTACGTACCGATAGCGCAGGCTCTAGTCCAATATCCCATAGCATCGCTACCAATTTATCAATCTTACTGCTAACGCCCGGCTTTAACTCATCAGGTGCTAATAGCAAGATATCAATATCTGAGTATAATGACAGCTCATTACGCCCATAGCCGCCAGTTGCAAATAATGCCAAATCCGTCTCGTCCAACTCAAACCACGTAAACAATGCGATGAGTAAATCATCAATGGCATCGCTACGAGCGCCCACCAATTGACGAATATTCGCTCCACGCTCAAGGGCACGATTAATATCAGTATTGATTTGGGCCAACCATTTGGGTATACCAAGTAAAGACTTCTCTGTATCAGATGATGAGATTGTATCTGACGCAGGAAAAGAGGGTAGCGGAGTGAGGTTAATAGAAGCAGCATCGAATGAGAACATGAGCGTTATCCAAGCAAAAATTTCAGAGTAGAAATGACCAAAGGCAAAATGCCATCAACAATAAAGCATGATTATAAAAGACCATTAAAACAAAAGATTATTAAAAATAAAAAGCAAATAAGAGTATAAAGGTAAAAAATCAGCAAATATAATGCTCAACCTGTAACCAACAATCAATAATCATAATAATAGCCAAAAAAAAGACCGCCTAAGCGATCTTTTTTATATCATTGGGTCAAAAAGCTCAAGTCTTCTTCAGGGCGAGTGGTAAATACCTCACAGCCGTTATCAGTCACAACCATCGTGTGCTCCCACTGCGCTGACAGCTTACGATCTTTAGTAATCGCTGTCCATTCATCCGGTAGAATCTTGGTCTGCCACGTGCCTTGGTTAATCATTGGTTCAATAGTAAAGGTCATGCCAGTCTTAAGCTCGAACCCTGTGCCTTTTTTGCCGTAATGCATAACTTGCGGCTCATGGTGAAACTCATTACTAATACCGTGACCACAGAACTCACGCACGATACTAAAGCGTTCAGGCTCGACTACTTCTTGGATAGCGGCGCCGATATCACCTAAGCGTGCGCCATCTTTGACGACACTCATGCCAGCATACAGCGCGTCTTGCGCAACTTTACAGATACGCTGCGCCATGATGGAACCATTACCAACGATCCACATTTTTGAGGTATCGCCATAATAGCCATCTTTAATCACGGTCACATCGATATTGATAATATCACCGTCCTTGAGCAGTTTATTTTCGGTCGGGATACCGTGGCACACCACATGATTCACTGAGGTGCAGATTGATTTTGGAAAACCATTATAGTTAAGCGGTGCTGGAATGGCCCCTTGCTCATTAACGATATAATCGTGAGCAATCTGATTGAGCGCCTCGGTACTAACACCAACTTTAACGTACTCATCAAGCATCACAAGTACATCGCTGGCAAGCTTACCAGCAACACGCATTTTTTCTATGGCTTCAGGAGATTGGATAAGAGATTTTTTAGTCATCATTGTCGTACTTATAGTTATAGAATTAATGTAGGTACATTATAACATAAATGCACAGTTAACGGCTCTGCCATAAATGCTAGCAGTCATGGTGTTGTTTGATGAATGCTTGGCTGGCTATACTGTTATATAACAGCAAGGATAGTCATAAATATTTTTGATTAACATTAAATAACTGATAGCAAAGTAGATGAGAGTTGTTATTAAAGCTCAAACAAGCTAATGTTAATAGTGAGAATGCAAGCTGGTATCGTAAGTCTCACGTAATAAAAAACTTATCACTGATGATACTTAATCAATCTACACGAGGAGTACCAATGAAAAATATGACCAAAGCAGTAGTGACTAGCCTTGTAATGTTAAGCGTACTAGTAGGCTGTCAGTCACTAAAACCACAGCCAACCAGCCAGCCTGATATTACTGGTACAGATGTTATTTGATCAAAATTATATAACAATAATCTTTGCAAAAGACCTCGCTGATAAGTGGGGTATTTTTTATGTTGGTTTTAGATAAGCAATGAGTGATTAAAAATAGCGAGTGATTAAGAGTGTTGAGTGATTAAAGGTAGCGAGCGCTGGATAGATCAGAGCGATTGGATTTAGATTAACAGTTAGCAGGTAACCTACACTTTGACAAGAAGGATTAGCAAAACACCTATATAGTTGAACAAATCTAGCGGTAAGGGTGTACGTAAACTTTCATGACAATAATCTGCTAGTCAGGCATAATAGCACTGTTGTTTAGAATAGTTTTTCAAAAAATTAAATAAAAATAAACAATCATTATAAAAGTTATGATGCTAAATAATAAGCGAAAAACATGTCTATTATTTAAAGATTTAAATTTATCTATTATAGGAGTTTTTATGAAAAATATGACCAAAGTAATGCTGGCTGCAACCCTTACAGTAGGTACACTTGCTGCTGGTTGTCAAACCACTTCAAATGTCACCGCCCCAGTTACGCAGCCTATTACTTCAGATGCCTTACAGGCTCATGACTGGCAGCTCGTTGAGGCCAAACGTAGCAATGGTGAGCAGGTCTCTCAGCTATTTTATAACCCATCTAAACCGTTAACACTTAGCTTCTCTGAATCCAATGGTAGCGATCGCGTTACTTTTATGAATACCTGTAATAACATGGGCGCTGAATATAGTGTCGTAAATGGTAATGTGGTACTAAACAATGTCCTAGCCACTATGATGGCATGTCCTGAGCCACAAGCGAGCTTTGATACGGCAACGATGGCGACGGTACAAGGCAAATATAGCATCAATAATAACGTAAACAATGTACCTATCTTGACTATTCGCAATGCAAACCAAGTTGCTCATTTTAAAGCAATTGCCAAATAATCAAAGATTATGTAGTTAAAGTGGTTTGGAATGATTTTTATAAATTATTGTTATTACTATAAAAAAAGACAGATAGTTGCTAACTATAGAGCGCCTCACTATGTAATGTAGTGAGGCGTTTTTTTATGACTTGATTATATGTCCTAATTATTTTACCTATTGTCTTATTATCTCATCAATGGGTATTTTTAATAAAAGATAAATGACATGCTTAGCTACTCAAACGCGCTTTTCGTCTTCTAATTTATTGCTTCTAGCCAGAACCTAACTGAGTACCTCTTTATGCCTACCTCTAGTATCTCTCAACTTCTACACACAAAATACCTTTCTATAACTCAGACGAATATCATTTGCAATATTATGGCGGGTATTGCACTCAGTGTTTTTTTAACGGCTTGTAGCACGTTGCCGATAGACAAAGGCACTCACACGCCTATTAGCAGTACGATGACAAGTCCACTGACAGCTACCATGCCAGCGGTAGATCGTACGGGTCGCATTGCCTACGTGGAAGAGCAAGGCGCAGGGTCTACAAAAGTCTCTAGTTTGTATAGCATTCGTCCTGATGGTAGCGATAGACAGCTCATCGATGAGCTAAGCGGCTATATATATGCGCCAGCATGGTCAGCTGATGGGCAGCTATTGGCTTATAGTAAGCAAACTCCGCGACAAAACCCGAAAATCTATATATATGATGTGAGTCGCCAAACGCACAATCTGGTGGTGGGTACTGAGGGCAGCAACCTATCACCGTCATTCTCACCAGATGGTCAAAAGCTGCTCTATAGCTCAACCGTTGGCGGTGATGCAGATATCTATGAGATGCATCTAAATAGCGGTAAAACCAAACAGCTCACCACACTGCCTAGCACCGAGGTGCAGCCAAGCTATGCTAGTGATGGCCAAAGCTTCGTTTACACCAGTGATAAGAAAAACGCTGGACGACCGAGAATATATCGCTACGACTTTGCGACTCGTAACGCTACCCAAATAACGATGAAAGATTATGCTGCCAGTCCGCAGCTCAGCCGTGATGGCAAACACTTAGCCTACCTAAACGATCGTCAAGCAGCGATTATGTCGCTAGCAACAGGAAAGACTGTCAAACTTGCAGAGACGGGTATAGACGAGCCAGCACGTTTTTCACCCTCTGGACAATATACTGTTTATCCTACGCGGACCTCACGAGTGGGTGGACAAAGCGGCGGCAGCATAGTCATACATTCGCTAGCGGGTCGGACAAGCTACGCCATTAGCAGTAAGACAGGCGGGGTTGTACGCTCACCTATCTGGGGTCAGTAATCATCTATCGTTAACTTTAGGAAAAGGACTATGGCACACAAAAAGGTCAATCTACCGCAAAAAATATGCCCCGTCTGCCAGCGCCCCTTTACATGGCGCAAAAAGTGGGAGAAGGATTGGGAGCAGGTGATTTATTGTTCCGAGCGGTGTCGGCGAAGTAAAAAGAGTGAGTAGAATACAAAGATGTCCATATTTTAATTATAAAGGAGTCATCATGAAATCAAAGCCGACCTCCAAAATCAGCAATCTCAAAAGCATCTATGATAATAAAGTCTTACCAGTACTAATCGACAAAGTCTGTGCGTTAGAGATTGTAAGTGAGCAAAGAGCACTGGTCGTCCCAAAAGCGCATGGCATCGTACTAGAAGTTGGTGTTGGCAGTGGGCTCAATGCTGAGTTTTATAACTCACAAACTGTCAAACAAGTGATAGGCGTCGATCCGCACCTGCATCCATTGGCAGGGGAGCGCTTTGCTAGTGCAGGTATCGACTTTATCTCAGAGCCGCTGTCCGCTGAGACGCTACCTCTTGAGGACAACAGCGTGGACAGTGTCGTCATGACGTTTACTCTATGCTCTATCTCTAATCCTATCCAAGCGCTAACTGAAATGAGACGCGTGCTAAAACCGACTGGCACCCTCTATTATGCCGAGCACGGTTTAGCGCCGCAGCCCAAATGGGTGGGCAAAATCCAACAGCTCATCACTCCAGCATGGAAGCCGGTAGCGGGCGGCTGTCATCTAAATAGAGATATCGAGCAGCTGATCGCGCAGGCGGGGTTTGAGGTATCGGGTCAGCAAGGATTCACTCAGGGCGTCAATATCGTTGGTTATCACTATTGGGGCGAGGCGATGCCGCGCGACTTGAGTTCATAATTGAAGTAGGGTGGTGTTAGACTTGTCAAATTCTCGTAGAGAGTGCAGACAAGGCGTAACCGTTGTTAATAATTCTACGTAACTTGAGCTGAAATCAAGACTGCCATATTTCTTATTCAAACCTAAAGAATAATAAGCAGCCAATCCTGCTTTTCGCTCATATCTTGCCTACTCACTGGGGCGGTGGCTAAGGCGAGAGGCGTTCCAACATTCGAGCGACCCCCTCTAGCCAAGCCCCCGCAGCCCAGTGAGTAGACAAGGATAACCGCTATTAGAAAATCCCCTTTAAGGGATTTTCTCTTGCGCCCCTAAAATTGCAGTGCAATTTTTTAACGGGTCTCAGGGCTAAACCGCACCTCAAGGCAACCATTAATTAATGAATGAGCTTTGCTATAGAAGAGGTTCGGGTAGGTTGGGCGGAGCTTGCGACCCCCAACATTTTTGGTTCTTAATTGTTGGGTCTCGTGCCTCGACACCAACCTACAAAAAACCAAATCTTTAAATAGCACATGCACTACAAAATTTAGCGTAGATACCATCTTAAAAAAGCCAAATCAAGCACCAATTTATAAATCGTTTGTTTAAAGGTCCATGAAGCAGGCTATAATACCTTATATCTACAGTAAGCTGTGGTTTTAGCCTAGCGCTATATTGGGTATAAGGAAATTATAATACACAAGAATAAAAGCTACCGCAAAAAATATGCCCCGTCTGCCAGCGCCCCTTTACATGGCGCAAAAAATGAGAGAAGGATTGGGACAATGTAATGTATTGCGAAGGGTAAAGAGTGTAATATCGCATGGCGCTAGTGTGGAAATTTTATAGTTATTAAAGAAGTGATTAATAGAGCATTTGTATTGGAGACTGTGTAGTGAAATTTAATCAAGCAGACATTAACTCAATAATAGAAGCTAGTAAAAATGATAACTTAGTAGTATTTGTTGGAGCAGGAGTTTCAAAGTTTTCTGAGATAGGAACAATAAAGTTTCCAAATTGGGAACAACTGATAAATAATCTACAAGAAGAATTACAAACTAACGAAAATGATTATCCAAAAGTAGCTCAGTTGTATTACTTGCAATTCGGTGAATATAGACTTTATGAAAAGCTAAAGAAATTAATACCATTACATGCTAAGCCATCAGAGATACATGAAAAAATATTTGCATTAAATCCAAGTTTAGTCATAACAACTAATTGGGATAACCTATTAGAGAGTACTTATAGAAGTAAAGGTATGATATATGATTGCATCAAAAGTGATTCTGATTTGGTAAAGTCTACTCTACCTAGAAAAGTTATAAAGATTCACGGAGATTTAGACACTCATAATATAGTTTTTAAAGAAGATGATTATTTAAACTTTAGCCTTAGTAGTCCATTAATTGAAAATTTTCTGAGAAATATTTTATCTACCAAAACTGTTATATTTTTAGGTTATTCTTATAATGATTACAATTTAAAAATAATTTCTAAATGGATTGAAAGGCAGTCTAAAATATCACCACCTCGATTTTTGCTTAGTATAAGAAAGAATAGTATAGAAGAGCTTTATCTCAGTAACCATGGAATTAAAGTGATAAATCCTTTAGAAGATGAAAAATACGACTATAAAGAAGTTTATAGTAAGTTTCTAGATACTATAATTAGCGAAGAAAATATATCTAATAAACTTGGTTCGATACTAGGAAAAGACTTTGATACTTTAAAAAAGGAAGAGTATCTATACATAATGAACTATATTTATATGAAATTAATTCATTTATCAGAGTTTAAAGCCTTACTTCCAGAACAAATTACAAGTGTATTAACCGACTCTAGGCTAGAATATCATATAAATTGTTTTGGATTAAGGTTTTACAGTCATAATAGAAATTCAAGTAATATTTATAACTTCATGTTTATGATAATAGAACAGTTGAAAATAAAATTTGAAATTTTAGAGTATAGTGAAATAAAGGATAAAGTGGTTTTCGTACTTAGAATATTCTTAATGGCTAACTGCAATTATATACAGAAAGGAGATAGTGATGATTGGATAGATATTACTTCTTACCTATCAGATATAGACTGTAATAATAAAGAAGAAGTTACCTGCGAAGATAGATTTAATAGCTTCATTAGATTCTCATATAAGCATATAGATACATACTTGTTAGATATTTCACTATTAGATAATATTAATATAAGTACCAACAAATATGAAGAAATAGTAAATAATTTCAATAATAAACTTAATAGTAGCTTGGAAAATAAAGAGTATTACAAAGCAGTTATTAATATGTTAAATATAGATTTAGTGAATACGTATCTTTATAGAATGCAGTCGTCTATTACTGGCAAAAATAATAAAGATGCTATCTTATTGTTGGAAAAAACTGAGTGGGAGAGTAAGATACCTTATTATCCTACTGAAATAAAAAAGTATGTCCAACCATTACAGGACTTCTTAAACTTCAAAACTATTTATAAGTTTCACTCTGAGTCTATAGTTGATTCAGATAAAATAATCAAGCTAGAAAATATTATTCTTAATGGAGGCTTTGGTTTTACAAGTAGTTATTATAAATCAAACGATATGTGCATACAGATTTTAAACTTCTGTGTGAATAATGAAATTATGATTGATAATTATTCTGAATTTAGATTTCTTATGCAGTCATATGTAAAAAGTAAATTTGAGATTCAAATTATAAAAGGTAGAATTGAAGTTGAAGAGCATGACCTATTTATACTTATAAAATATTTTGATGGAAAAGATTTAAGATATCTGTTAACACAGAGCTTTCTAAAAAAAGAAAGTATAAAAGAATCCTTAAAGTTGGTTTTTAATAGTAGTGAAAAAGAATATTTAAATGAAGTTCTTAATAATTTACTAAAACTCAATGAAGAAATAGACGACGTATTTAACCAAACGACTATATCAAAGTCTTTGTCAAATTTAATAATGGTATTGTCTTTAGTCGATTGGTCAGAAGATGAGTATACGATAATAGTAGACAACCTAACTAAATATTTATTAAACAACAAAGTACCGTATGATTTATATAAATCTATCGACTACCATATTTTATTAAATAATAATTTATATCATAATAAGTATGATAGCGTTTCTAGTTTGTTAGATGTACCTTTGTATAAGATAATATCTAGGGAGGGTTCTGGTTTTTATGAATCACTAGCTTTCAAAAGTGAATTTAATAGTATTATTTATTATATGAAAGACAATAATATTCAGTACTCAAATGAAATATTAGTGGACAAAGTTTTATTCCACATTAACTTAATCAAAGACAATAGACAAAAAAGGATTGTTTGCAATGATATGATTTTAAAGTATATATTTGTTTCAAATGATAAAATCGTTACTAAAATAAAATTATTTCTAAATACAATAAGAAATAATGATTGGAATAACAATCAATATCAAGAAATATTTCTTGAATTATTGTTCAATATCTTTGATTGTGAAATAAATATAGATTTTGTAAATTTTTTGAATAATTGGGTAGACAATCATTATAGTTTGGATGTGATTTCAGATGGTAATTTTATAAATTGTGGTGGTACACAGGAATTGCTAAAACGTCTGAATGAATTATATAAAGTAAAAGATTTATCTGTTTTTGGAACCATTCATCATAAGTTAAGAGAAAAAGAAATAAAAATTAGAAAAGAAAATAATTTAGAGGTTAGAAAATAGAAAAACCTTGCCATAGCGAGGTTTTTTAGCCCTGATAGTAGCGGATATACTTGGCAAAGCGCAGGGTTGCGGACGCTCAGCCAGTAGCGTTATCGCTGGTCAGGAACGATACTGGCTTTTAGCGACCGCCCTTGCGATAGCCCAGATAGAAGCGGATAGCAGGAACAGCTCATACTACCCAAAACTATCCCTAAGACAAATTCGGATTTAACCACTTCTCAGCCGTCTTTATATCCCAATCCTTACGTTTGGCATAATCCTCCAACTGGTCGCGGCCTATTTTACCGACGTTAAAGTACTCACTATCAGGATGCGAGTAATAAAAGCCACTGACCGAGGAAGCAGGCCACATTGCAAAGCTTTCAGTTAGCGTTGTGCCGATAGCGTCCACTGTACCCAGCCAATCAAACAGTTTGCCTTTTTCGGTATGCTCAGGACAGGCAGGATAGCCGGGAGCAGGACGGATACCAACGTATTTTTCTTTAATCAGCTCCTCATTACTGAGCGTCTCATCAGCCTGATAGCCCCAATAGTCTTTACGGATCCGCTCGTGCAAGTGCTCAGCAAAGGCTTCGGCCAAGCGATCAGACAGCGCTTGTACCATGATGGCATTATAATCATCGCCTGCCGCTTTATACTTTTCAGCGAGATCTTCTGTACCGACGATGGAGACGGTAAAGCCGCCTAGATAATCAGTGTGCGTGTCTGATGGTGAGATAAAGTCGGCTAAGCTAAAGTTTGGCTTACCGCTGGCTTTATCCGATTGCTGGCGCAGATGCTCAAAGGTATGGGTTGGCTGTCCGCCGTCTTCCAGCGCTTTATCATAAACGGTGAGGGTATCGCTACCTGTGCGCCGCGCGGGCATGATTTTAAACACCCCTTTAGCGACGACTAACTTTTCATCGATCATTTTTTGTAGCAGGTTTTGCGCATTGTTAAACAAATCACGCGCCGCTTCACCAACCACATCATCTTGCAAGATTTTGGGATATTTACCTGTCAATCCCCACGAGATAAAGAACGGCGTCCAGTCGATATAAGGCAGCAAGGTTGCGATCGGATAGTCGTCAAGTATCACTTGGCCGAGTGTATTAGGCTTAGGTGGCACATAGTTATCCCAGTCATAGTCAAAGCCAAGCTTGACGGCGTCAGCGTACGATATCTTGGCCGCTTTAGGCTGGCGCTTGGCCAGACGCTCGCGTACCTTGATATATTCTTCGCGGGTTTCATCGATCAGGCCTTGACGGTGCTCTTTCGACAACAGCTTGGTCACCACGCCGACCGAGCGCGAGGCATCCGATACATAGATGACCGCATCGTTTTGGTATTGCGGTTCGACCTTTACCGCGGTATGGGCTTTAGAGGTCGTGGCACCGCCGATCATCAGTGGCAAGGTCATGCCGCGCTCTTGCATTTGCTTGGCGACATAGACCATCTCATCGAGGCTCGGGGTAATCAGTCCTGATAGGCCGATGATATCGACTTTCTCGCTAATAGCGGTATCGAGGATTTTTTCGCATGGCACCATCACGCCCAGATCAAGAATGTCATAGCCGTTACAGCCGAGCACCACACCGACGATGTTTTTGCCGATATCATGGACGTCACCCTTGACCGTTGCCATCAGGATCTTACCTTTGACTTCGCCCTCGACTTTTTCTGCTTCGATATATGGGTTGAGCCAAGCGACCGATTGTTTCATGACGCGCGCAGATTTCACAACCTGTGGCAAAAACATTTTACCCGAGCCAAATAAGTCACCGACGATATTCATGCCATCCATCAGTGGTCCTTCGATAACGTCAAGCGGTTTGGGATATTTCTCCCATGCTTCTTTGGTATCAGCTTCGATAAAGGTGGTGATACCTTTGACCAGTGCATGGGCGATGCGCTCTTCTACCGTACCTTCACGCCAGCTCATATCGACGGTGCTGTCTTTTTTCTTGCCACCATCTTGATAGCTCTCAGCAATGGTCATCAAGCGTTCGGTGGCATCTTGACCACTCTCGCCTTGATTGCGATTGAGCATGACATCCTCAATCGCCTCGCGTGCCTCGACAGGGATGTCGTCATAGACTTCTAGCATCGACGGGTTGACGATACCCATGGTCAACCCGTTTTTGATCGCATGATAAAGAAATACCGAGTTGATGGCTTCACGAATGGGGTTACCACGGAAGCTAAATGAGACATTGGACACGCCGCCTGATACCATCGCATTGGGCAGGTTGTCCGTGATCCATTTCGTCGCATTGATAAAGTCAGCGCCGTAATTGTTGTGCTCGGTGATACCAGTTGCGACCGCAAAGATATTGGGGTCAAAGATGATGTCTTCAGATGGGAAGCCAATTTCATTGACCAACACGTCATAGCTGCGCTGGCAGATCTCGATTTTGCGCTCGTAAGTATCCGCTTGCCCGTCTTCATCAAAGGCCATGACGATGACCGCGGCGCCGTAGCGCATACAGAGCTTAGCATGCTTGACAAACTCATCGTAGCCTTCTTTTAACGAGATGGAGTTGACGACTGACTTGCCTTGAATACGTTTAAGCCCTTCTTCGATGATGTCCCACTTAGAGGAGTCCATCATAAGCGGCACACGGCTGATATCTGGCTCACCTGAGACCAAATTGACAAAGTGAATCATCGCTTGTTTGGAGTCAAGCATGCCCTCGTCCATGTTGATATCGACGATTTGCGCGCCGCCTTCGACCTGATCGCGCGCCACATCGAGGGCTTCGGTATAAGCTTCGGTTTTGATTAGTCGCAAAAACTTCTTCGAGCCTGTGACGTTGGTACGCTCACCAACGTTGACAAACAGACTGTCGGCGGTGATGTTAAATGGCTCAAGCCCAGACAGACGACAAGCAGGGTCAATCTCTGGTATCACGCGCGGCGGATAGTTCGCCACCATATCTGCAATGTGGCGGATATGCTCAGGAGTAGTACCACAGCAGCCGCCCACGATATTTAGGATGCCCGCTTTGGCAAAGCCTTCAAGCAGGGCAGCCGTTTGCTCGGCGGTCTCATCGTACTCCCCAAACTCATTGGGCAAGCCAGCATTAGGGTGGGCTGAGACATAAGTGTCAGCGATGTTTGAGAGTGTCTGAATATGCGGACGCAGCGCATCGGCACCGAGCGCGCAGTTAAAGCCAACTGATAAAGGCTTGGCGTGACGGATAGAGTTATAAAACGCTTCCGCCGTCTGACCCGATAGCGTCCGTCCTGAAGCATCGGTGATGGTGCCTGAGATCATAATCGGCAGCTCAAAACCAATATCATCAAATACGCCGGTGATGGCAAATATCGCCGCTTTAGCGTTTAGCGTATCAAAGATAGTCTCGATCAAGATAATATCGACGCCGCCTTCGATCAGCGCCAGTGTCGCCTCGCGGTAATTGAGCACCAACTCATCAAAGGTGATATTGCGAAAGGCAGGGTCGTTGACATCGGGAGAGATCGAACAGGTACGTGAGGTTGGGCCGATGACCCCAGCGACAAAGCGCGGCTTCTCAGGGGTTTTCGCGGTAAATTCGTCAGCTGCCGCCCGTGCTATCTGCGCTGCGGTCTTGTTTAATTCTGGTACCAGATATTCCATGTCGTAGTCAGACATCGATAGCCGCGTACCATTAAAGCTATTGGTCTCGATAATATCAGCGCCAGCGGCTAGGTGGTCATGATGGATATCGGTAATCATCTGCGGCTGACTCAGCACGAGCAGATCGTTATTACCGCGCACGTCTTGCTCGATATCAGCGAAGCGCTCACCGCGATAGTCGGCTTCCTCGAGCTTATAGGTCTGAATCTGTGTCCCCATCGCGCCATCTAACATCAAAATACGCGACTTCATTTGCTCAGTGATACGCACGCGAGCGGTTAGCTGCTGCTCTTTAAAAGGAAAGATCGCAGGCGGCGTTAGGACAAAGTCGTCCGCTGCTTTCGGAGAATGATTGGCTGGAGTAGGGGTCTGTGAAGTCGTCTGTTGAGTCATAGATATACTGCTTATATTGTCAATACTGTAATTAGAAAAGAGAAAGTCATAGCGTCATTAGAAGGCACAAATCTGCAATATTCTAGCATGAAAAATACAGTGCTTATTGGTATGTTTTTATTCGGTTTTAACTATCAAGGACACAGATGGAGTTGATAACCATATCAGTTGCTACCGTAATAAAATCGTACTCTAAGGTCACTTTATATTCTTATAAGTGAATATATTCTTATCGTAATTGTCATGCACCATAGTGAAATTTTTCTTACAAATACAAAAAATAGTTCGTGTTAGAAAGCAGACAAAACTTACAAGGCGGTGACAAAAAATAGCGCAAATGCAAATAGTTAACTTTGCTGACCATGTTAGTTTGACGTGGTAAGGCTCGATTGCTCGTAAGTATGGCTTATAAGTTCTCAAATACTGATGGTTAAATACTGGATATGCACTTTGTATTTATATCCTATAAGCACTGTTTTTAAGTAGTGTCAGTGCGCAGGTAATTACATAGAGGCAGTGATTATATAAGTAGTAGGTCACCACATATAAGTTAATTTTTGGAATTTTGCCTTAACAAAAGCACCATTCACCTTCTAAATTTGCACCTAGAATATACATCAAAATCAAGGATATGAATATGAAACTTACCAAACTTGCTACTATCGGCACATTGGCTGTATCAATCGCAGGCTTAAGCGCTTGTAACAATATGATGCCAGCTGAAAAGACCCCAATGCCAGCGAAACAGGCGCCTACACAAGCTCAAAAAGCGCCTGCCCAGAGCGAAAATATAGCTAAGATGAATGTGGTACAAGTTGCTCAAAGCAATGCAGAATTTTCAACGCTTGTTGAAGCGGTACAAGCTGCTGGTATAGCAGGACCGTTATCTAATCCTAATGCAAACTTCACTATCCTTGCGCCAACCAATGCAGCTTTTGCTGAAGCTTTGCAAGAGACTGGCATGACTAAAGAGCAGCTTTTTGCAAACAAACCAGCTTTAACTAAGATTTTAGGTTATCACGTAATCAATGGCCCAGCCCCTGTATACGCTAAAGATGTGCAGCCAGGCAACGTTATGATGCTTAGCAAAGATACATTGATGATAACGCCTGAAGGTAAATTGATGGATGAAAGTGGACGTACTGCTAATATCTTACAAACAGACATTGCTGCTACCAACGGTGTCGTACATGTTATCGATAAAGTGCTATTGCCACAATAAATAAGACATATATGGTACTTCTTATTCGTGCTTTGAATATAGTTTATATAGCAGTGAGTAAGAAGCTACTTGATTAATTTTTATAAGGATAGACCCATGTTAAAAAAGACTTTATTATCTCTAGCAATTGCTACATCAGCGGTATCTTTGGTAGCTTGTAATGACGCAGAGACGGTTGCTGAGCCTACCGAAGCTGAAGCAACTACTGAACCGATGGTCGAAACTGAACCAATGGAAGAGCCAGAAGTTGTTGCAGAACCTGAAGTAATGGCAGAAGAAACCACTGCTACGCAAAATATCGCCGAACTTGCTTCTGAAAACGACGATTTGACCATTTTGACAGCAGCACTAGAAGCATCTGGTATGGATCAAACTCTTATGGATTCAGGCAGTGAGTTCACTGTATTTGCGCCTACGGACGCTGCATTTGCTGATGCATTAACGAAACTTGACGTCACGCAAGAAGAGCTGTTGGCCGATAAAGACATGTTGACTAATGTACTGTCCTATCATGTTATTCCAAGTATGATAGTAAGATCTACCGATATCCCTTATGGTACAGATATCGAGACAGTCAACGGTCAGGTGTTTTCTATTAGTGAAGCTAATGTTATTACAGATGCAAGCGGCAACACATCTAATATTACTCAACCAGATATGATGGCAACCAACGGTGTGGTACATGTGATCGATACCGTATTGATGCCTAAATAATAGGACGCTACTAAAACCAGTTGATTTGAGACATGCATAATTTTAAGACTAAGCCCAGTTAAGTGTACTGGGTTTTTTATTGGATCAAAAAATTTGTCTGCACGTGCTGTAGATGAGGGTATCTGATAGCAAAAGATAATGTCTAACGCAGAGTATAAAAAAAGCCTGAGAACATAGTCTCAAGCTTTTTAATGTTATGTGACACTAATAGCTGCTAGCTACTTCAAAAAGCGTTATTTATGCTCTTTGTGTAGTGGGCTTTGAGCCATTCTCTCTTGCTCTTGTAAATGACGTGCTTCCCAATATGGCGCATTCTTAATACCGAATTTTGCAGGATCAAAGCTATAGCGTTTAACACCAGCTTTACGCTGTGCTTCGTAGTCTTTAAGCATCGTAAGCGTTGGGCGTGCAACGATAAAGATAACAAGAATACCAACGATATTAAGCCATGCCATCAGACCAACACCGATATCACCGATAGCCCAAATATAACCAGCTGAATTTAGACCGCCGTAAGCAACCATCGCCATGATAAGTACTTTAACTAAGAATAAACCCGTTCTATTCGCACCGCGACCGATAAAGCGTGTCAAATAAGCCACGTTTACTTCAGCGATATAATAGTAAGCCAAAATAGTGGTAAAGGCGAAGAAGAATACTGCAACAGCGATAAAGGTATCACCGAATGAGCCGTATACTGATTCCATTGCCAATTGTGTAAAGGCAGGTGCGTTAATTTCAGTAGTCGCTGCTACGTTTTGAACGATGAACTGACCATCAGGTAGCGTACCTTGGATGTTATAAGTACCCATCGTTAGAATCATGAAGGCAGTAGCAGAACATACTAAGATAGTATCGACATAGACTGAGAATGCTTGTACCAAACCTTGCTGTGATGGATGCTGAACCTCAGCTGCAGCCGCCGCATGAGGACCTGTACCTTGACCCGCTTCGTTTGAGTAAATACCACGCTTAACACCCCAACCGATTGCCGCACCAAAGCCTGCTTGAGCAGTAAAGGCATCACCGACGATCATACCAAAGACTTGAGGGATCATATCGAAGTTTGTAAACATGATAATCAAGGCTAAGACAATATAACCTAGTGCCATAAAAGGGACTGCGAACTCAGTAAAGGTTGCAATACGTTTAATACCACCGAAGATAATAATACCTAGCACAACTAGGATGATTACTAAGGCCACCAAACGCATAGAGCCAACTTCTAGGCTCCCGATGTTCATAACCGTGCCTTCACCCATTACCTGTGCAAACGCACTGATAACACCGTTTGCTTGTACACCTGGTAAGAACATACCGCAAGCTAAGATAGAGGAGATTGCAAAAAGGATCCCGTACCATTTTTGGCCAAGAGCGCGCTCAAAGTAATACGCAGGGCCACCACGATACTCGCCTGTGACCACGTCTTTTTCTTTATAAATCTGTGCAAGCGTAGACTCAACGTAGGCAGTAGATGCCCCTAAAAAAGCTACAATCCACATCCAAAATACGGCGCCTGGTCCACCAAAGCCAATGGCAGCAGCAACACCTGCGATGTTACCCATACCCACGCGTCCTGCGAGCGAGACGGCTAACGCCTGAAATGATGAAATACCTTGTTCACTAGATTTACCTGTAAACAGTAGCTTTACCATTTCACCGAACAAACGCACTTGTACAAAGCGCGTCATAATAGAATAAAACAGACCTGCGCCTAAACACAGGTAGATCAGAGCGGGGCTCCAAATAATTCCGTTTACTAAACTGACTAAACCTTCCATATTATGTCTTCCTCAAACGTCCTTAAAGTAGCGATAAAGGATATTAAACATCTTACTAAAATAAAGCCTAATATCTTTTTAACCACTTAGGATGGATTGTAAATGTCTGTATTTATCCGCTTGGCTTATCAATTAACACAATTAGGGTTAATACAATCTTAGCTGCGGTCGCAAGTCCTTTTGCCTTTCTGGTTGTCGCAATATTATAATGACATAACACAGTCAGAACAGGTAGATAAAAAATAGACCAGCGGATAAAACAAGTAATTATTATCATCAAATACCCATCAATATACTGATAGTATTCAACCGTTTACGTTGTTTTTACTTGCTAATAGCTTACAGGTATATAGTATACAAACTCTAACCTAATGTTATTGCTAGATATTTTAATGAATACTAGACGAGAACAGTGAGTAATTGGCTTATTATCTATAATATGTGTCAATAGAACAAAAACAATATTTATCGTTTTGTCACGAGCTAATATCAAATAAATAACAACTCCACTACCGAATGTATGCAAACCATACGGTTAAGTAACTGCAATTTGCCACAATTTCTTTATAATTACTAGATTTTTTTTTGAATTGTCCGTGTTTATATTTTTCAATAATTGTTTACTTAATTGGTATGGGACTATCAAATTCATTGTTAAATAGTGCAAAGTCTGTATTTTACGAGCTTTTGATAGTCTGCTATAAACTGTTATTGTTATTTAGAAGTCGACTAGGTCATAGTAAAAGGAAGAGTAGAATAGTAATTTATTGAGAAATAAGAAAGTCAGTTGGTCTCTTTTGCGGTTGTGTTTTAGTAACGATGAATTGTAAAAGAGCGACTATAGCGCCATTATTAGCAGCACAATTAAAGGCAATCGTTTATTGGTGATATTACAAATTATTATCTATTATAAATAGCTAAGTGGCTAAGTATCATTAGGAGAAACAGTTATGACGCGTAAATCTATCGTAAAACCTATGTTGTTATCAGCAGTATTGGCGACATCAACCGTTGGCTTAACAGGCTGTGGTTATAACAATTTACAATCGCAAGATGAGCAAGTCACAGCGGCTTGGTCAGAAGTAGTCAACCAGTATCAGCGCCGTTCGGACTTAGTGCCAAACTTAGTAAAAGTTGTACAACAATATGCAGATCAAGAGCAAGAAGTCTTCACTCAGGTAGCAGAAGCGCGTTCGCGTGCAGGTAGCATTAATATAACGCCAGAAGTGCTGAACGACCCACAAGCAATGGAACGTTATGCTGAAGCCCAAGCTCAAATGGGAGGTGCGTTGTCACGTCTGATGGCGGTATCTGAACGTTATCCTGAGCTCAAATCCGATGCTTTGTTTCAAGATCTGCAAGCACAGCTAGAAGGTACTGAAAACCGTATTACAGTAGCCCGTAATCGTTATATTCAAGAAGTCCAAGGCTATAACACCACGGTACGTCAGTTCCCAACTAATATCACAGCCAAGGTGTTCGGTATGGATACCAAGCCGAACTTTACCGTTGCTAATGAAGACGAGATCTCGACCGCTCCTACTGTCGACTTTGGTGATGATGAAGCTACTGCTCAATAAGATTGGCTTTTTATTGTTAAAATAAAGCGGCTAAAGGTGTGAAAAAGAGTACATGCCTATTTATAGTAAGTCATAATTTCGTTCAGCAAGCATGTCACTAAAGGTGGTATAGATTAGATGAAGAATTCAAAAGCAATCGTCTCGGCATTACTATTGACACTCAGCGCGAGCAGTACGACGTTGCTGTATGCTGCGCCAGATGATGCTAGTGCTGCGACAACTGAGAACGCTACTGATGCGCAGATGCAGAGCCGTAGCGTTGAGGAGCTAGTGGCGATTGCTAAAGCTGGCGAGGCGAATGAAGCTATCAATGATGCGGTACTTGGCAACGATGCTGTTGGGGGTGCGATACTTGGCAATGATGCTATCAATCCAAATGCCGCCAGTGATGAAGCGGTAGCACCGTCTCAGAGCACTGCCCAGCCACCGATACAATCTGATGCGGCTAGTGTTGATGCTGATAAACTTATATTAAACCAACCGGTCGTCGATCAAGCAAATATACTAAACCCACAAGAAAAGCAGCGTTTAGAGACCCAACTTAGAAACATCTATCAGCAAGGTCTAGCCCAAGCAGCAGTCGTCATTGTGCCTAGCACAAATGGCTTGCCGATATTTGATTATGCCTTACAGATTGCCAATAAGTGGGAGCTTGGAGAAGAGGACACGGATGACGGTTTATTGATTGTAGTAGCAGTCAATGATCGTGATATGTATATCTTAACTGGCTATGGGTTAGAAGGCGTGTTGCCGGATGCTGCGGTCAATCGTATTATCCGTGAGGACATTACGCCACTATTTAAGCAAAACAACTATGGGTCTGGGTTATTAGCAGGTGTTAGTGCGCTTGAGGCTCGACTCAATGCTGACCCTGAAGTGCTGGCTCGCGCTGATGCTCAAGCTGCAGAACGTGCTGCTCAGCAAAGTTCAGATGAGCCATCAACTCCTGTCTTTTTGTTCATCATGGCGATGATTTTTGGTAAGTTTATCACTAGTATTTTTGGACGAGTATTTGGTTCTATCCTGACGGCTGGTGGTTTCTTTGCCGGCTCTTTAGCTTTGGGCGGCGGATTCTTTATGACTGTTATTATGGCCATCTTTATCTGGATGTTCTTAATCGCTAGAGGTTCAGGTGGCGGTGGACGCGGCGGCGGCGGTTTGATTTTCTTACCTGGACTTGGCGGTGGCAGTGGTGGCGGCTTTGGCGGCGGTGGTTTTGGTGGCGGCGGCTTCGGCGGTGGTGGCGGCGGCTTCGGCGGCGGCGGTGCTGGTGGATCTTGGTAAGCCGACTAACATCTTAAAAATCGATTTGTAGAACTAAATATTAAGAACGTTGCTTTTATAATTTGTTTGATGATGTATTAGATGACAATGAGCAATCGCCTACTTGAGGAAAAATTATGGCACAAAACAACTTACCTTCATCAGAGGCAAGTTTTGCTCGCTGGTGGCGTCAAGTCTTGTTTGTTCCGATGCTAAATAGCAAATGGCTAACAGCAGAGGTTAAGGCCCGCCTGACAGCAAAGGTGACAGAAGCGGAGCAAGGTCATCGCGGTGAGGTTTTTTTGGTTATAGAAAACCATTTGCCTATCCCAGAAGCTTATAATACTAACTGCCGTGAGCGTGCTATTGATTTGTTTAGCGAATACCGTGTGTGGGATACTGAAGAAAACACGGGTGTTTTGGTCTATGTCAATATCTGCGAACATAAGTTAGAGATTATCGCAGATCGCGGTATTAGTGCTCATGTCAGTCCCACAGTATGGCGTGCGATGTGTGATAAAGCGGTGACTGGTATTGCTAACAAAAAACCAGAAGAAAGCTTAAGTGATCTATTAGATGAGATAGGACAACTGCTGCGTCAATATTACCATTTAGAGCGTGATCCAGCGGGTAATGAGCTGTCTGATTCAGTAGTCTTTTTAAAGTAGTGTCTACAAAATTATAGATAGGTAATTAAAGATAAGGGCATATTATGATCGATCTGATAAAAAAATTACCAAAAGCTGAGCTGCATTTACATATCGAAGGTTCGTTAGAGCCTGAGCTTATGTTTAGACTGGCCAAAAAAAACAACATAGATATTCACTATAAAGATATAGAAGACGTACGTAACGCTTATAATTTTACCAATCTACAGACCTTTTTGGATATTTATTACGCTGGTGCTAATGTACTTATCACAAAAGACGACTTCTATGATTTGACTTGGGAATATATTTTAAAGTGCGTGGCGGACAATGTTGTTCATACTGAAATATTTTTTGACCCTCAGACGCATACTGCTAGAGGTATTGCTTTTGAAACAGTGATAACTGGGATAAAAGAAGCGCTGGCTGATGCCAAAGAACAGTACGGCATTACTTCTGGAATTATCATGTGTTTTTTACGTCATTTGTCACAGCAAGATGCTTTTGATACGTTGGACGAGGCCATGGCATTTAAGGACGATATTATCGGCGTTGGTCTTGACTCTTCAGAGCTTGGCAACCCGCCATCAAAGTTTACAGAGGTATTTAAAAAGGCAAAAGAAGCTGGGTTTAGATTGGTCGCTCATGCAGGCGAAGAAGGCGACTTTTCTTATATCAATGAAGCTTTAGATTTATTGGGTATCGATAGAATAGACCACGGCGTACAGTCAATCCATAGTGATGCGCTTATGCAGCGGCTAAAAAAAGAGCAAATACCGCTTACGGTTTGTCCAAACTCAAATATTGAGTTAAAGGTGTTTGAAGACTACAAAGCACATAATATAAAAGAGCTTTTAGATTATGGCCTAAATGTGAGTGTCAACTCAGATGATCCAGCCTACTTTAAAGGCTATATCAACCAAAACTTTATCAACCTGCACGAAAATTTGCCACTAACAGAAAACGATATTGTCACTTTGGTAAAAAACTCTTTTAGATCATCATTCATAGATGATGACCTAAAAAAAGCATACTTGGCTAAAGTGGATCGCGCATTGCACTAACTGGTTAGGAGGCGTTAGAGACTTAATCACTTATAGAGCATGTGGCTATTATCAATACTTTGCATCTTTGTCTTGTCGGTAAGTACAGGCATTGTCTTTTATACAGTAGTTAAGTTAGCGCAGCCATTTTTTGCATCAATAAAGGCAGTACTACGCCAGCGTTTGCAGCCAGGGTAATATCGACGATGGTATTAGGGGTTGGATTGGGGTTTATCTCGATGACTTTTGCGCCATTTTGCTGGGCCAATTGTGCCAAACCCGCTGCAGGGTATACCAAGCTTGATGTACCAATACTGATGAACACATCGCAACTGGCAGCAGCGTTCTCAGCTGTTTGCCACGCTTGTACGGGTAGTGCTTCACCAAACCAGACAATATCAGGTCTGATATAACCACTGCACTGTTGGCAAGATATTAGGCTATCATCAAAATTAATAGACTTCTTATTACTATCTAAAGTCTCTGCTTTATTCGGGTAGGGCGTACCACAATCATGACAACGATTACGCCACAGATGGCCATGAAGATGAGTGGTCATACTGCCTGCTTGTTCATGTAAATCATCGACATTTTGGGTAATCAACGTAAAGCTCTTTTTATTTTCAATGGCATCTTGTTGCCACTGGGCAAGCGTATGGTGAGCGGGATTGGGTTTTTTGTCATGGACCAGTTGTCTGCGCCATTGATACCATGACCATACCAAGCGTGGGTCCCGAGCAAAGGCATTGGGGCTTGCCAAATCTTCGGCACGATATTGCTCCCAAAGCCCAGTTTGCTTGTCACGAAAAGTTGGAATGCCGCTTTCTGCTGATACACCTGCACCAGTTAAAATACAAATCCGTGATTGAACCGCTAATAACTCAGCAGCTCGCTGCACTTCTGCTATTAGTTTTGGTGATAATTCTGCTACCATGACCTAACCTTTGCCAATAATGGATATATCTTTCTATGATAGACGGAATTTGGTGGCTTGTCATATTACTAGCAGTCATTGTAGCACTATGGCTTGTAGCACATTTACGCAGTAATACAGCTAGTTCTAAAAACGAATCGCGCGCACTAGCAGATAAAAAGTCTTTATCAAACGATAGCTTACAAAAGACGGCTATGTTACTTAACAAGCACTTTCCTAATTACCAGACAAGTAGGAGAGCTAAGCATTTACTAATCGTCAAAGGGGATAAAAAGATTGCGATGATTACCATAGATAATAGTATAGCGGTCGGTCAACGCCGCTTAGGAGAAGTACCTATTATCAATTATCATCGAGTACCGAGTCGGGCGCAGCTCAGTACTGATTTGCAAGAAGTATGTTGAGTTCCATATATAGGCGAGCTATCTATCGTGTTGCCATTAACCAAACAATGACCATTCCCCAAAATACAGACCCAACTGATAATGCTGCCATATAAAATACACTCATTACGTCTCCTAGACTCAACTCATACAATATTAGAAGTTACAAACTATAGGTTCGTCGCAAACCTGCCTTAAACATGCAATTAACAGGCCAAATAAAATTTCTATATTTGAGATTATATTTAGTTGCCAGAATATTGCTACAATATTCGTTTGGATACATATAGTTACATAAATACCTTAAGAAGTAATATTACTTAGGTTGCTTTTAAAATGTAAGTATTATTTTTAATAAAAAGGTTTTTTTTGTAAACATTGCATAAAGAGGGCGAAGATAGACGTTTTTGTGGGAAGTAGCTTGATCAGAAAAGCGTATTAGAAGTTATAAAAGATACAATTAGACTGAGAACGGAGAGGTATTGGTTGAGAGAGTCTTCAAAAATGTTAGGCACAGTACTACAGTCAAGCCGGAACAGATCAGTTGGCTAGATAAAATAAAATTTAGAAAATTAGATTGGATGTGATGATTGGTGCGCTCGGCGGGAATCGAACCCACGACCCTCGGCTTCGGAAACCGATACTCTATCCAACTGAGCTACGAGCGCATAAGATGAGTGGACTGCTACGTAAAGTGAATCAACTCATTGTATGTAAAAACCAGACTTGAAGTATAAATTATAAGTCGTCGAAAAATAAAGACCGCTTAGTCTAACAAATAAAAGCGACAAAGCCAATAAATGAAACAAGCTCTTAGGATTATTTGATAAATACTCAGATAGTCAGTAAACAGGCATGGCAATTTACATACCTTTTCCCTTATAATGTTAGGGAAAATTCATATTCATAATCACCGATTACAAGTACGCTTGCATCTGGGATGGCTGTTTGCTATTGATAACTAGATACTGTCAAAAGAAGATAGACAGAAAGTCCAAGTCGTGTCAGCGCTTGTATACGTAAATAAGAGAACGTGACGAATGAGAAAAGTAGTTATGTTATCGGCAGCTGCCATTCTAGGAATCGCTAGTATCGCAGTGAGCCAAGCCGAAGATATTGCAGATACACCTGTAACTATATCTGATGTAACAGAAGCACAAGAAGTGGTTGACAATGTTCCTCAACAGCTAGGCGATGAACCAAAAGCTGCCGCTGATACGACAAGTGATACGGCTTCTGTCGACGGGGCTTTGCCTGCGGACGCTACGACAGAAGAAGCGGCAACAGAAGAAACAGCGCAAGCGGCTCCGGTAACTAACGAAGAGCCAATTCCCGAGGATACACCGCAAGTGCAAAAGCTTATTGCGCTATATCCTAATCTGATAGCTCGCATTCAACCAGTTGCTAAAGTCTGTTTTGAAGATGATGAAGTTTGTGATGTGACAGCGCGTGCTGCCGGCCCAGCAGCTGGTGATGGCCCTCGTGACGGTAAAGCGGTATATAATGCAGTATGTCAGACTTGCCATGCTTCAGGGTTGCTTGGTTCACCTATGCTGGGTGATGCAGGTGCTTGGGGACCACGTATAGCAAAAGGTTCAGACACGTTATATACGCATGCTATCAATGGCTTTAATGCTATGCCAGCAAAAGGCGGTGCTAATATTCCTGATGAAGAAGTCCAAAACGCTGTAGATTATATGATTGATGAAGCAAGCTAGTCTACAAAGAAAAGATAGGGTTATGCTGTAGAGAGTAGCTCTGTAACTACTGTTTTGATACATGTTATGTGTGATCATAAGACGTCTATTTCGATGATTGAGATAGACGTTTTTTTATGATTAATGATTGATGAAATCAATAGTGTCGTTATATATTGCTAAAGTTGAAATCCATCTATAGCAACCTCACATCAAGGCATTACAACATTTATTTTATAAATTTATAAAGAGGTATTCATGTCTGAGGTACCAGCGCTTTCTATCCAAAATCTATCCAAAACCTATGATAATGGGTTTTCGGCGCTAAAAGATGTCAGCCTAACGGTGCCACAAGGCGGATTCTTTGCTTTGCTTGGCCCAAATGGTGCTGGCAAGTCAACGATGATTGGCATTATTAGCTCACTATTTAAACCTACAACTGGTAGCGTCAATATTTTTGGTACGGATCTATTAACCAATCCTTCAGTTGCCAAACAATATCTTGGCGTAGTACCGCAAGAGTTCAATTTTAATCAGTTTGAAAAAGTACAAGACATTTTGATTACTCAGGCCGGTTATTTTGGTATTCCAGCTAAAGAAGCAAGACCACGGGCAAAACGATTGCTGACGGCACTTGGCTTATGGGATAAGCGCGACAATAAGTCACGTGAGCTATCAGGTGGTATGAAGCGTCGTTTGATGATTGCACGCGCGTTGATTCATAAACCAAAACTGCTGATTCTTGATGAGCCAACCGCTGGGGTAGATATCGAGCTGCGCCGCTCTATGTGGGAGTTTATGCAGCAGATCAATGTTGAAGAAAACACGACCATCATTTTGACCACGCATTATCTCGAAGAAGCTGAACAGTTGTGTAAGCGTATTGCCATCTTAGATCATGGTGAAATTCGTATTAATACAGAAATGAAAAACTTACTAGCGCAGTTGTCAGTTGAAACCTTTGTGTTTGATTTAGATACGCCCCTTACTCGTGAATTAAAATTAACTGAGGTAACAGGTGTAACACAACCTGATAATCAGACACTTGAAGTTACGCTGACCGAAGGTGAGTCACTAAACGGTGTCTTTCGTCAGTTGTCAGACCAAGGCGTCACTGTCGCTAGTATGCGTACTAAAGCCAATCGCTTAGAAGAGTTATTCATGCGTTTAGTTGACAAAAATATTCAGAGTGCAGATAGCATGAAGGAGGCAGGGTTATGAGTCAAGGAGCCTTAGATCATAATAGAACAATGTCATGGAGCAAAAAGTGGATCTCTTTTCGTACCATTTGGTTGAAAGAGGTACGCCGCATTTTGCGAATTTGGCCTCAGACATTGCTGCCGCCAGTCATCACGATGAGCCTATATTTTGTCATTTTTGGTAAGATGATTGGCTCACGTGTGGGGGAGATGGGCGGTGTGCCGTACATGCAATTTATCGTCCCTGGCTTGATTATGATGTCGATTATTACCAACAGCTACTCTAATGTTGTCTCAAGCTTTTTTAGTGCCAAATTTACGGCCAGTATCGAAGAACTACTCGTTTCACCAGTGTCCAAGCATGCTATTTTGATGGGTTATATTAGCGGGGGTATCTTTCGCGGATTGGCAATCGGGATTATTGTCTCAATAGTAGCGCTATTTTTTACCGATCTTGGTATTGAGCATTTATTTGTTACAGTATTTACGGTATTAGGCACATCTATCTTGTTTTCTCTTGGCGGCTTTATCAATGCCGTATTTGCGCGCTCGTTTGATGATATCTCTATCATTCCAAGCTTTGTACTGACACCGCTTACTTATCTTGGCGGCGTGTTTTATTCGATGGAAAATTTGTCACCGTTTTGGCAAAACGTCTCGTTATTAAATCCCATTGTCTATATGGTGAACTCGTTCCGCTACGGTATTTTGGGATATTCTGATGTGAATGTCTGGTATTCGATGGCTGCTATTTTTGTATTCTGTGCAATATTTTATATTATTGCTTATCGCTTACTAAGTAACGGCTCACGCGTGCGCTTGTAGCCCTGACTATCTAAAAGTTAGCGTCATTACTGGCCAGTTTTTTGACACGTTGATACGTTGGCGTATTAAAAATTGACCTATTAGAAATAAGTTTTCAACGGTTTGATATTAGGAAGTTAAATGAGTATTCACGGTATCTTGGGTGAGCAAACCACTGATTATCCAACCGAGTATAGCCCAGAGACGCTGTATCCCATTGCGCGTCGTATGGGCCGTGATGCGATTGGCTGGCATGATGATAAGTTGGCAGTCGGTGTAGATTGGTGGCATGCTTTTGAGATGTCTTGGCTCAACGCCCAAGGTATCTCCCAAGTTGCTATAGCGCGTTTTAGTATTCCTGCCAGCTCGCCATTCATTGTCGAATCAAAATCACTTAAGTTATATTTAAATAGCATTAACTTTACTGAGTTTACCAGTTGGGATGATGTGCAAGCGCTGATTGCTAAAGATTTATCAGCCTGCGTACAAGCTAAGGTGCAGGTTGAGTTATTTGGTTTAGACAATGATGGGTCAGAGCTTTTGATTGTGCAGCCTGATGGTGTCTGTATTGATAATGCATTGGCAGATAGCCCAAACAAAGTAGGGCTAAGCGAACATCCTGATGCATCATTATTAGAAAATACGTCGCAGTTTAGTGATGAGCACAAGCCTTATAGATTCTATTCTAACTTGCTGCGTAGTAACTGTCCGGTGACCAATCAGCCAGATTGGGGCACATTGGCGGTTTCAATGACGACTGCTAAGCCTTTTAATGACGCTAATATGCTGCGCTATATTTTGAGCTATCAAAAGCATAACGGCTTTCATGAGCAGTGCGTTGAGCAGATTTTTGCGGATTTGAGCGAGTATTATAAGCCAAGTGCGCTCATGGTTCGCGCTTGGTATACACGCCGCGGCGGTATTGATATCAATCCTTGCCGAGTCAGTGATATGAGTTTATTGCCAAAGCCAAGTCGCTTAATTCGTCAGTAGTTGATAGGGTTTGTTTGGTATCATTTAGATTACATAGTCGATCTACTATAAAATAAATACAGCGTCACTGAGATAAATTTTGCGCAGCTCTGTCTGCATAGGCACAGCAAGTAAAGAAAAATTATCTTAGTAGCGCGCTTATACAAAAAAAAGCGCCTATTTCATTCGATGAAATAGGCGCCTTTTATTGCACGTTTTTTATCAGAAAAGCTACTTGCTACTTACTTTTGCAATAACTTCTTCACGACTGAGCATTTGCTTTTCTGTCTCGCGGCGATTGACGTACTCAAACTTACCTTCAGCCAAGTTACGGTCAGAGACCACGATACGATGCGGGATACCAATCAGTTCAAGGTCAGCGAATTTGACCCCTGGACGCTCGTTGCGGTCATCAAGTAACACATTAACGCCTTGAGCCTTTAATTCGTCATACAGAGCTGTTGCCGTTTGCATGACGGTTTCTTCTTTTGACTTCATCGGAATGATAGCAACCTCAAAAGGTGCAATCGAGTCATCAACTGATGGCGTTTTTGGCCACATGATGCCATTTTCGTCGTTATTTTGCTCAATAGCAGCAGCGATGATTCGGCTGACGCCAATACCATAGCAACCCATCATCAAGGTAACTGGCTTACCATCTTCGCCAGATACGGTGGCATTCATCGCTTGGGAGTACTTGTCACCCAACTGGAAAATATGACCGACTTCAATACCGCGCTTAATCTTTAGGGTACCTTTGCCGTCTGGAGAAGGGTCGCCCTCTTGTACGTTGCGTATATCGACGATGCGTGTGATACGAGCATCGCGTGCCCAGTTCATACCGATGGTATGTTTGTTCACCTCATTAGCACCAGTCACAAAGTCCGACAACGCTGCAGCCGAACGATCGACAAACACAGGCATGTCTAAATCAACACCGATATAGCCTTTGTGTAGGCCAGCAGCTTTTAGCTCTTCATCAGAAGCCATCGTCAGCGGCACGTTAGCTTCTTCGATTTTTTCCGCTTTAATGGTATTTAGCTGATGGTCACCGCGTAATACAAGTGCGATTAGCTGTGGCTCACCGGTTTCTGTATGACCATGTACAATCAAGGTTTTGACCGTAGTTGCTAAAGGAATGTCTAAGTGTTCAGCCACCATTTTACAAGAGGTCATCTCTTCTGTTAATACGTCTTCGCGTGCCACTTTAGGGGCTTGACGCTCAGCGGTACTTACAGATTCAGCCAGCTCTATATTGGCTGCATAATCAGAGGAGTCTGAAAATGCAATATCATCTTCGCCGCTATCAGCGAGTACATGAAACTCGTGTGAAGCAAAACCACCGATAGAACCAGTATCTGCTTGTACCGCACGAAAGTCTAAACCCAAACGAGTAAAGATACGCGTATAAGCATGGAACATATCATGGTAGGTCTTAGCGAGTGATGCTTGGTCGACATGAAATGAATACGCATCTTTCATCGTAAATTCACGCGCGCGCATCACACCAAAGCGGGGACGAATCTCATCACGAAACTTGCTTTGGATTTGAAAAAATGTGATTGGCAGCTGTTTGTAACTACGTAGTTCACCTTGAGCAAGGTTGGTGATGACCTCTTCATGAGTAGGACCCAATACAAAGTCACGCTCATGACGGTCTTTAAAACGTAATAGCTCTGGTCCATAGTCGTCGAAGCGACCCGTAGTTTCCCATAACTCAGCTGGCTGGGTCATGGGCATAAGTACCTCTTGAGCCCCAATATTTTGCATCTCTTCACGGACGATACGTTCAACCTTTTGTAAAATGCGCAGCCCCATCGGCAACCAGATATATAATCCAGAAGCAATTTTACGAATAAGGCCGGCACGCACCATCAATTGGCTTGAGGCGATATCAGCGTCACTTGGGGTTTCTTTTAGAGTGGCGAACAAGAATTGACTGGCTTTCATAAATAAAGCGGAACCTTATCAACGATAAAATAAATAATAAATAAGGCACTGAGCATTAAATAAACGCTACAAGCTTGCCTTTATATATAACCTGATATAACTAATGATTTGATCGACGTGACAGTGTATAAATTAGCAATTTATAGTCAAGCTTTTTGTTCAAAAACCAGCTAACAGTAAGCTAATGTCAGGTAACCTATATACGTTGACATTTTATCGATGCAATCAGACTATGTTAGGTAAAGTTTGCCTTATACGCAATGACTTTTTGTCTTTTGCAAGAGAACTCTGTACAAACTTCAAAATAGGACAAAAAATAAGGCCTATATCTGATAGTTTTAGTGTTCATCGATGGTGAGAGTTGTAGTCAGTCTAAAAGCGGCTAGGATTGTAGAATTGCGGACTAAGCAATTGTGTAGTGGATTAGTAGTGGCTACTTGAAGTCGTGCTAAAAAGCGTCATTTATCTTATATCGCAGTGTTTATCTATTATTTGTAAATATAGGTTTTATAAGTGTCGTTGACAACATAAAGGGTAGTTCACATGACAACTTCTGATAATCGTTCATCTTCTAACGATCATAACGTTAATGGTAAAAGTCCTAGGTCGAAGCCAACACCGCAGCCTCTTGGCATGGCTATGTGGTTACTACTAATTGTAAGTTTTGCGGCTTTGGCCTTCGCTGTTTATACCATTAAAAATCAAGATGAAGAGGCACCCATAGAGACCATCACTCGTGAAGGGGTGGTAACGCAGATTCAGCAGTTAAACCGGCTACAGACGGTGGCCTTTAGCGTCGATACGGTGATTACCAGTGAGCGACAGGGCAGCTGGATGAAGCTTTGGCAAGATGAACAAAAAGGCTTGTTTATCGCTCGTGGTCGAGTAGATGCTGGCATCGATTTGAGCGCGTTGACACCTGAGATGGTACAAGTCGTACAGATTGAAGAGTCTAATGTAGATAAAGATGAAACACAGACGACGAATGCCAATGCTGCTGCCATGATGCCGCAAATCAATATTACTTTACCGCCATCAGAGATATTTTCAGTGTATTTAGATGACTTGGAGATTTATGACTGGCAGACAGGCGCTTTTGGTTTGATGCAAGTTGATCCTAAGATACTTGAGCAAGCACAGATAATGGCAAAAAAGGAAGTCCTTGAACGTGCTTGTCGCGGTGATGTGATGAATATGGCGCTACAAAACGCCCAAACGCAGCTGCAGCAATTGTTTGCGATGACTGGCGCGGCGGTGACCGTGACTACGCAAGGAGCAGGGGCTTGTCAGATGCCGGTTAAAGCGGCCTAGTATTGCTTATTCAAACACCATTCTCAACTTAACATAAACTGTGGTAGGCTCGTGCTTTTAGCACAGCTAGACTCAGAAAACGCTTATAATGCCGGGCTAAAGCCGCAGCTTACGCCTAGAAGTTGAGAGTAGCGTTATCTAATATAATAGATAGCGCTAGTCTTTTTTAAATTCAGCAATTGCAAGTTGGCGCACAGCTTTATGCTCGACCATAGGCACCGGGTAGTCAATATCAGCAAACTTACCGTCCTTTGCCAGCTCCTTACGCATTTTGTCCTCACTATGCAAGATGCTGGCAGGAATATCTTTTAATTCAGGTAGCCAAGTTTTGATAAACACACCGTCTTTGTCATGCGTTTTGGCTTGGCTAAAGGGATTCATAATACGAAAGTAAGGCGCAGAGTCCGTACCGGTTGAGGCGCTCCACTGCCAGCCGCCGTTATTAGAAGCAAAATCACCGTCTATCAGCTGCTGCATAAAATAACGCTCACCTAAGCGCCAATCAATCAGTAAGTCCTTGGTCAAAAACATCGCCGTGACCATACGCAGAAGATTGTGCATAAAGCCCGTCGCATTAAGACAGCGCATTGCTGCATCGACCAATGGCACGCCTGTCTTACCTGCACACCACGCCTCAAAGTCATCCTTGTCATATGACCAATTAATCTTGGTGTCTGTCTTTTCTTTATAAGCCTTGTGACGGATAAGGGCAGGCTTGTCCACTAACACATGACGATAAAAATCTCGCCATGCCAGCTCACTTATCCAGCGATTGATGTCATCATTGTCGCCATCATTACCGTGCAGTTTTTCTTGCGCCCTGCTTGCTTGTAAGTAGCAAAGCCTTGGACTGATCGCTCCAATAGTGAGGTAGGCGGATAGTTGACTGGTTGCATGTAGACTGGGGACATCACGGCTGATATCGTAGCTATCGATATCCTCAGCGATAAACTCTTTTAAACGTTGGCAAGCGGCATCTTCGCCAGCAGGGTAGGCTGTACGGGCTTTTTCTAACTGAGCGTCCATATCAATATGCTGTGATAAATCAGCTTTTTGCTGTGTTTTTTGATAATCATCAACCACCTTGCTACTTAACGCTTCGATGTCTTTGATAGTAGTCGCGCTGTCTTTTGGCAATTTTAGCTTGGTTTTATTATTATTTAGGGCTGGTGCTTCATGTAATTGGATGCTGCTCACGTCCAAAGTATGTCGCCATTTTTTATAAAATGGGGTAAATACTTGATACATGCTGTCGCCATCGTTGGTAGTGATGCTTTGCGGTGGCAAGATACACTGATCATGCCAGCGAACAAACTCGATATCGTCCTTCGCCAGCTGCTCAGTAAGCTGCTCATCACGCTCAATCTCATTGCCTTCATACTCATGATTGGCCATAATGCAGCTGATGTCATTGTCCTTACACAATGCGCTAAGCGTACTCACGCAATCAGCAAAACTGGGGCAAAGCTGCACGCTCAAAGCAATGTTAAGCTGCTCTTGTAGCGCTTTTGCTAGTATAGGTAATGTACGAGCGATATGATCAACTTGAGCAAGCGAGGTATCGTGCGTTTGCCACTGCTCTGGTGTAAGTAAGAATATAGCACTGACTGAGGCATGATCTGTCTGCGCGCGCTCGCAAAGTGCCGTCAGCGCTGTATTGTCATGCAGTCGTAAATCTCGGCGAAACCACATTAGATAATGCGGCATATTTACATCCGTATTATCATCGTTGTCGTCATTGACAGACGCAGTCTTAGACATTCAATTATCCTTATACCAATCAATCGTAATCATAAACAAAACTATGAATAAAAGTATGCTAGGATAAGTTTTTTGATGCAATTGATTTGCCCATCGTTTAACAAATTATCATCATTTCTTATGATGGAAATTTAGCGTAATATCACTGTTTATTAGATTTATAGCAGTTTTCGCTTACAGTCTTTGATACATAGCATTTACTCAAGTTTTTATTGAGGTCATAAAAAAGGTTATAAAATGCACGTGAAGTTTTGTGGGTTTACCCAGCTTAGTGATATCGATACTGCTGTGAAGTTGGGTGTTGATGCAATTGGTTTGGTGTTTTATCCACCAAGTCCGCGCGCTGTAACGTTGATACAAGCGCAGACGTTGAGCGCTACTGTGCCGGCCTTTGTCAGCGTGGTAGCGTTGGTGGTCAATATGCCTAAAGCTGAGCTGCTCGAACTGGCAAATAATGTCCCTTTTGATATCATTCAATTCCATGGTGATGAAACGCCTGAGCAATGCCAGCAGCTGGCGAGTGTCATCAATAAGCGCTGGATCAAGGCGCTACGTATCAATGCCGAGCAAGACACGGCAGATAGCGTTCGTGCTCGTATTGCTAGCTTTGCCGCAGCAGGAGCCAGTAGTATTTTATTAGATGCCTATCATCCCCAAAAATATGGCGGTACGGGGGCAGGTTTTGATTGGGACTTGATACCAAAAGACAGCTCGCTACCGATTGTCTTAGCAGGTGGACTGGATGCTGACAATGTCGCTGATACTCTTGATTTGCCTGTTTATGGCGTTGATGTCAGCGGCGGCATTGAATATGACAAAGGCAAAAAAGACACCGCTAAAATGCGCGCCTTTATGAAAGCTGTCAAGCGTGACCGATGGCAAAACGAGACGGTCACTGACGTGATCTAAGATAATTGCTATATTTATTCTTATTTACTCGTTATTCCGACTTTCTGATTAAGCTTTATTTTCATAAGCTTAATAATTGCTTCAATCCTTATATCACCAATACTTATACTAAAAGATACCACTTATCGTAGGAATTATCATGAGTCATGCCATAAACAAAGATTTATCTGAAGCTGCAAAATCTATCAATACCTTTACCAATCCAGCAGATGTCCAAGATTTTAACCAATATCCCGATGCCCGCGGACATTTTGGTGTCCATGGCGGCCGTTTTGTCTCTGAAACCTTGATGGCTGCATTAGAAGAGCTTGAAACCTTATATACCAAAGTAAAAGCTGACCCTGCATTTTGGGAAGAGTATCACAACGATTTGGTCAATTATGTCGGTCGCCCAACACCGCTATATCATGCCAAACGCCTGAGTGATGAAATCGGCGGCGCGCAAATTTACTTTAAGCGTGAGGATCTAAATCACACGGGCGCACATAAAGTAAACAACACCATCGGGCAAGCACTACTTGCCAAGATGTGTGGTAAAAAACGCATTATTGCTGAAACGGGCGCAGGTCAACATGGTGTCGCGACGGCAACGATTGCTGCGCGCTTAGGTCTAGAGTGTATCGTCTATATGGGCGCTGATGATGTCGAGCGCCAAAAGATGAACGTTTATCGTATGCGTTTGCTTGGTGCGACTGTAGTTCCAGTGTCCTCAGGCTCGCGCACCCTAAAAGACGCGATGAACGAAGCGATGCGCGACTGGGTGACCAATGTCGACACCACTTATTACATCATCGGTACGGTTGCAGGGCCGCATCCATATCCGCTACTCGTACGCGATTTTCAAGCGATCATCGGTAAAGAAGCGCGCATTCAGCATTTAGAAAAAACAGGCAAACTGCCTGATGCCTTGGTCGCCTGTGTTGGCGGTGGCTCAAACGCGATTGGTCTATTCTTTGACTTCCTCAACGATACTGATGTCAAGATGTACGGTGTCGAGGCAACAGGCGATGGTATTGAGTCTGGTCGCCATTCAGCGCCATTGGCCGCTGGTCGCATCGGTGTGCTACATGGCAACCGTACCTACCTGATGGCAGATGATGAAGGGCAAATTCAAGAGACACACTCTATCTCGGCTGGCCTCGATTATCCTGGTGTTGGTCCTGAGCACAGCTTCTTAAAAGACATGAATCGCGTTGAATATGTGGGTTGTACCGATAAAGAATCGTTAGAAGGCTTTCATGAAACCACACGTAAAGAAGGCATTATCCCAGCCCTAGAGTCTGCCCATGCGGTCGCCTATGCATTGAAGCTGGCTAAGACCATGACACCTGATCAGACGATTATCGTCAATATGTCAGGTCGCGGTGACAAAGATTTGCATTCAGTGATGAAGGCAGAAGGGATTGAAGCCTAATCTTGGTCAAGAAACATTTCTTACGACAGTTTATGCTAGAAGCGAAGGTTTTGAAAAGTTAATAAGTAGCTTCTTAACTACTGCGTTTAAGCTCTCCACCTTAATTGGTGGAGGGGTAATGGTATTTTATTGTTTTAATATAGGTTATTTTCCTACAGATCTGTCTATTAGTGATACTTTCATCTTAATAGCACTAGCTTTTATTTTTGGTTTACTATATTGCTTCACATTGTTAGCTTTGAAAGCCTACTCTAATTTGGTATTTTGGTTTCTACTACTCCTTTTTAATAAATTTTTTAAAAACGAGCCTGAGAACTGTAGAGGAAATCATTCTATTAACTATCGAGAGCTTACCAAATACTGCTATCGTAAGTACAAGCCAAATTTAGACACTTTTTTCCATTTAATATTTTCTACATTTTGGTTACTGTCGTTACTTTTATCTAGAATGATTGGCTGGATTGAGATTTTATCAATATTTGCAGTTATTTTTGCAGCTTCAATGCTTTATGAGAGGTCATTATTCGAGCATTTCGAACGTAAGGTAGATGCAGTGCTTGGCGGAGAAGGTATTAATAGAATAGAGTTTACGAACAGAAAAAATTTTATAATTACAATTGTTCTCATGTTTGCTTTACTGATTCCAATAGTATCAGGTATGGTTTCAAAAAATTATATTGACTCTTCTATGCAAGTACTAAACCTTGCTGATAATAATGTTTCAGCTCATATACAACATCCGTACGATCAGTACTTAGTCGAATATGGCATTAGGGCTAATGAAAGCAGTTTTGGTGATGATTATGTTAAGGCTGAAAATGTTGACGTATTAATGCAGGGATTGGGGAGTAATGTAGTATTGAGTATTCCAAAAAAAATAAAAAACAATAAGAACAAAAAGGTTAAAGTTATCATACCAAAAGATAAAGTGCATATTATTGATAATAAATTTTAATGTTCACTTTTTAACAGAAATTAAGAGACCACTATGACCAGAATTGAAAGCACCTTTGAGACTTTAAAATCACAAAACAAAAAAGCCCTCATTCCTTATGTGATGGCAGGCGATCCCAATCCTAGCAATTTTGTAGACTTACTACATGACTTAGTCAAGCATGGCGCAGATATGATCGAAGTAGGTTTACCGTTTTCTGATCCTATGGCCGATGGCCCAACGGTTGCTTTGGCTGGTGAGCGTGCCTTAGCAGCTGGAACGAGTACGCGTGATGCGCTAAATATGGTCGCAGAGTTCCGTAAACAAGACACGCAGACACCAGTTGTACTGATGGGCTATCTTAACCCTGTTGAAATCATCGGCTATGATAACTTCGTCGCTTTATGCGAGCAGTCAGGTGTTGATGGTATCTTGATGGTTGATTTACCGCCAAGCGAGGCGGGTAGCTTCACTCAGCATTTGACTGAGCATGCGATGAATGAGATTTTCTTATTGTCACCGACCACTTTGCCTGAACGCCGCGAGCAAGTACTGACTCACTGCGGCGGTTATATTTATTATGTATCGCTCAAAGGCGTGACGGGCTCGGCGACGCTTGATACCGATGATGTTGCGACTCAAGTGCAAGCGATTAAAGCAGAGACAGACTTGCCGGTTTGCGTAGGCTTTGGTATTCGTGATGGTGCTTCAGCCAAAGCAATCGGTCAGCATGCCGATGGTGTTATTGTAGGTAGTGCGCTGGTGCAAAACTTTGCGGATATCGATGCCAATGATGCCAACGCTGTGGCGGCAGCCCAGCAAAAAATCATGGACAAGATGGACGAGCTGCGCGGTGCACTAGATAGTTTAAATGCCTAAACGATGATAATGCGAGTAGTAAATCACTTTGCTATATTTAGTTTACGTGTGTAAACTAACATGATGTATAATTTGTTACAATTACTCGATTTATTCAGCTTATTGTTTATCATGACATAGATAATAGTAATGCGAATAAGCTACCGTGTTAGTCATAACTGCTCATGTTATGACTGTATTTGCTTCTTAGACTAGACAACAATCAAATTCTTAAGGACAAGTAAATGAGCAAGCTTGCCGATAAGCCTTCAACAATGGCGAATAATATGACTGATACTATAAAAAAACCCGAAACTCAAAGTGATGATGCTAGCCCTGCTACAGATAACTCTCAAGCTGGTCAATCATGGTTCAATCGTCCAGTACCGGGTATCAAGCAGCAACTAACTGCTACGCTAACTGCAGTTGAAACCGAGCCATCTACAGAATGTACTAACTGTCATTCAATGATTACCAATACGGCACTAATTTTCAACTGTTATGTTTGCCCGCACTGTGATCATCATCTACCAATGACCGCGCGTGAACGTCTACAGTGGTTTTTGGATCAAGTAGATGGAGAGCTTGGACAAGAATTTAGCGCCAAAGACCCTCTCAGGTTTGTAGATAGCAAACCATACCCCCAGCGCATGACTGAGGCTAAGACTAAGACTGGCGAGACAGAAGCCTTAATCGTTCTGCATGGTAAGCTACGCAACCTTGATGTGGTTGCTTGTGCTTTTGATTTTCGCTTTATGGGTGGTTCTATGGGATCGGTTGTCGGTGACCGGTTTGTACAGGCGGCTGAAAAAGCACTTGAAGACAAAAAGCCTTTGGTATGTTTTGCTGCTTCAGGTGGCGCGCGCATGCAAGAGGGTTTGCTGTCTTTAATGCAGATGGCACGTACTGCCGCCGCTGTTGAACGCCTAAGAATTGCTGGCATTCCTTATATCGTGGTACTGACCAATCCAGTTTACGGCGGGGTGACGGCCTCTCTTGCCATGCTCGGCGATATTCATCTGGCCGAACCAAAAGCCATGATTGGTTTTGCAGGTAAGCGCGTGATCGAGCAAACGGTACGCGAGACGTTAGAAGAGCCGTTCCAGCGTGCGGAGTTTTTGTTAGAGCATGGCGTGGTTGATGAAGTGGTACATCGTCATCAGATGATTGATACAATTTATCGTCTATTAGCGAAGTTGAGCCACAAGCCAAACGTTGACGCTTAGTTTATTATTGTTTAGTTAAATGACCTAACTTGTTACGGTTACTATCTTTAGTATGGATATGATATTAGTGCAACAAGGTTATAATATTTTTAATAGCATTTGTCGTTATTTAACGATAAGTGCTATTTTTAGTTTTTAGGTTTGGTTTTTTAGTAGGTTGTTATACACTACTTTTAATTTTGTTTTCTCTTTTTTTAGTTTGAGTTTTTAATAGGTTCTGTTTATGTCTGCATCTATAGCTAATACGGTTAACACTGATAGTCCTAACAGCCAATCGAGTTTAACTGAATGGTTAGATTATATGCAGCAGATACATGTATCGGCGATAGACATGGGTCTTACGCGAGTGCTGCCTGTCGCTGAGAGTTTGGGTTTAGTACAATCGGCCAAAGATGATGCGTACGTATTTACGGTAGCAGGTACCAATGGTAAAGGCTCAACGACAGCAGTCATTGCCCAGATGTGTCAAGCGGGAGGCTACAAGACTGCATTGTATCAATCACCGCATTTAAGCGTTTTTAATGAGCGTGTGCGCATTAATGGTGAGATGGTCAGTGATGAGACGTTAATCGATGCTTTTAGTAAGGTAGAGAGTGCACGGCTTGCATGCGATTTAACATTATCATTTTTTGAGATGACGACACTTGCTGCGTTATTGATATTTGCTGAAGCAGACTGTGATGTATGGGTATTGGAAGTAGGATTAGGTGGGCGCTTAGATGTAGTCAATATTATTGATCCAGATATGGCGGTGATTACCAATATTGGTATCGATCATGTGGATTGGTTAGGTGATAATATTGAGGATATTGGTAGCGAAAAAGCGGGTATTTTACGTGATGACATTACTCTTATTTATGGTGCTGCTACCATGCCAGATAGTGTGCAGCGCCTTATTAAAAGCCACAACGCCACCTGCTATCAAGCAGAGCAAGACTTTAGCTATCGCGTAGTAGATACCCAGAGTTGGCAATACAGTAATGCTGCTGCCACGCTGGAGCTGCCGCGTCCTGCATTATCCCTTACCAACACTGCCAATGCGCTATCTGCAGTGTTGGCAAGTCCATTAACAGTCGATGCAGAGGGTATTGCGCAAGCCTTACGTACTGTTAAGCTAGCAGGGCGGTTTGATTATCGCAAGATAGCTACGCGTCATTGGTTATTTGACGTAGCGCACAACGAGCAAGGGGTTGAGTTTTTATTGGCGCAGCTATTACCCTTATGGCAAGAGCATGTTAGTCGCCAGTCAAGCCCCTCATCGGCGTCTATTAAGATACTATTCTCTATGCTCGGTGACAAAGATATTGCTATGGTTGCACAGCGCTTGAGCGATGCTGGTTTGCCGATTACAGATTGGTACATTGCAGAGATTGATCATCCTCGCGCGGCAAGTATTGATGAGCTACAAACAGCACTGGCTGTATACGTAAAAGATGCTGCTATACATGTTTGTACTGATCTGCAGCAGGCTACGCAAGCAATAATTAAAGACAGTAAGCCACAAGACTTGCTCGTCGTTAGTGGCTCTTTTCATACCATTGGTGAGGCGCTTACTGCTCTTGATGTCAACGAATGCTTATGATCTTTTAGAGCTGATTGACGTCCAAAAATTGCCCAAACATCGTATTAACAGATGTGTGATAGCAGACAGCGTGAAAAATATGTTTTATAATCAAAGCGTTTTACAAAAACGACATAACTTTTGCGATGAGATGGCAATATAGAGTAGTCATGCCTAGCAATCAACCTTACTACCAACTAAGAGACGTAAACGGATGAATTTTTCGAGACAAGCCTTATTGGGCATCGGGATGATTATAGGCGGCAGCGTGATGCTATACGCTATGGTGCAACAGATCGGTACTAATGATAAGCCAGCAGCGCCTACTGCTATCGTCGAGAAATCATCAACTGAACAAACAACTGTAGAGCCATTAACTACAGATATCGAAACTGAAAAACGTATCTTGGCACAAAAGCAAAAAGAGCGTGCTGCCCGCGTCGCAGAACAAGAAAGGCGCGCCCAGGAGTTTTTGGCGGAGCAGGAGAGTGCAGAAGCGAAGGCACTGGCAAAATCCCGTGCAGAAAACCAGCAGTATGTTGCCAACTCTATGCCAGCAGAGAGTGAGGATACAGAAGTAGAAGGTAGCTCAACAGTTACAACACCAACTGTGCAAACGCGTACTGATACCACTACCAGCACAGAGAGTGATGAAAAGCAAAGAAGACAAGCGGCCGAACAAGCGGCTAAGCAAGCTGAAGCTAAAAGATTGGCAGATAATAAAAAGCAAGCTGAGGCAAAAGAGCGAGCTGAAGCTCAGGCTAAAGCTAGAAAAGAAGCAGAAGCAAAAGAACAGGCTGAAGCTCAAGCTAAGGCTAAAAAAGAAGCAGAAGCTGAGGCTAAGAAAAAAGCAGAAGAACAAGCTGCTAAAACAGCGCCCCCGACCGCTCCTGCAGACTATACTGTCAAAAGAGGTGATGGTTTAATCAAGCTGGCTCGCCAGTATAATGTGCCAGTTGAAGCTCTAGCTCAAGCTAACGATATATCCTCATCCACTTCATTACAGGTCGGACAAGAGCTGACCATTCCATCACGTAAGCAGATTGAGCGCTTAGAGCGTGAGGCTGCCGCTGCCAAAAAGTCTGCCGATGACAGACGTGAAGCCCAACAAAAACTACGTGAAGCTCGTAAAGAAGTCAGAGAAACTGATGCAAAAGGCAGCTTTGGTGTACAAGTAGCTTTGGCAAGCAATCAGTCTTCAGCTGATGAGGTGGCCGAAAAGTTTAAATCCGCTGGCTATAAAGTCAAAACCAGTGTGACCAGCCGCGGTGTACGCGTCATCGTCGGTCCTGAGCGCGGAAAAGTTGCGGCACTAGCATTAAAAGACAAGATCAACACAGATCCTCAAGTTGATACCTCAGGAGCTTGGGTGCTGTATTGGCGTTAAATTGTCTGAGGATTTTACTGCATATAAGAGCCAGTTAACATACTAAATTTTGATGACATTTTTGATTGTATATTATTTCAAACACGACACTCGCTGTCGTGTTTTTTGATTTGTAAATTGTAGATAATTATTAGTTCAGATAGTATTGCTCAGATAATATAAGCCCTAATTATGGTTCATTTACTCTTTTTTGTAGAACGTGTTAGCCAATAGTGGTTACTACGTTGCGATTAACTATTTAGAAGATTCTAAAATTAATCGCTTCAAAATCTTATAAGGTGTGATTATGTCATTTGGCATTGTGTTTTTGGTGTTAGCTGTCAGTTTTTTGGGGCTCATTGTCTTACCAAAGTTGTTATCAAGACATCAAACTCATAAAAATATCGAGCCTGATCCCACTCCTGTACGCGGTGATGATTTAGCTATTTGGCCGTTTGCACCGATGCCTATCATGACAGATACCGAAGTTATATTTTTTCAAAAGCTCAAAAACGCATTGCCTGAATATCATATATTTGTACAAGTTCAACTCTCTCGTATTATCAATGCTGATAGTGAAGAGGCTTCTGAGCGTAGCTTTTGGTTCAATCGTATCTGCCGTCAAAGTGTCGATTATGTTATCACTGATGTCGATGCACAGACGACATTGGTCGCCATCGAGCTTGACGACTGGACGCATACTAGTAAATCAAGACAAAAGGCTGATGATAAAAAGGATAAAGCGCTAGCAAGTGCAGGTATTCCGATTGTAAGGTTCCATGCTGAGCGCCTGCCAAGTGCCGACATACTGAGATACGAGCTGATGCAGGTTATTGAAACTTATGAAGCGTAATATTATTGCTAATTCATTGACTGTCAGCTCATCATAGCCAGGTACTGCTTGTATCTGGCTTCTTTTTATCATAAAACCTGTAGATTTCTATGCCAACGTTTGAATATCTTTTACGATATAACGGATTATTGTATGGACTCGAGCAGTAAATAAATATATTATCCTTTTATTGATTAGTGAACATAAGTTTTGACTAAAGTTTTGTTAGTGTTAGGTCGAACAACCACCTATTCAAATCACATCTACTGTTATTTCCTCAACTAGGTCTTATCAATAAAGGATTATTTTATGAAGTTTTTTCAACTGACTGCGCTTGCATTTGCCAGCACTTTAGCATTAGCAGGGTGCGGTAGCGATAGTGACAATACTAGCACGGCGGCTTCTAACAATAATGGTTCAGCTGTACCTTCTAAGCCTCCTGTAAACAATAAACTGTCTGAGCTTGAGCAAGCTAAAAGCATTATTAATACTGCAAAGCAGTTTATTTTAGATAACAAAGCAATCGAAGATGCTTATGAAGACGCTAGCGAGATTTTGACCGAACAGCAGCAAGCTCGAGTAAACCTAACCTTTGAGATCGCTGAAGGTTTACAGGGGTACATGAAAGAGAATTCAATAACAAAACTGGATGCAGTAGATGTAGCTTTATTAAGAGACCAAGGTGATCTGCAAGAAGTAATAGATAAAGGATTGGAGAGCGACTTTTATTGGGACAGATTCTATAATGATAAGCTACAGCCAAGCGATGATTTTCTTGCAACGCTTGATGCCAATGGCAAATTCGAACTATCTGGCACTACGCTTGTGAATAGTGAACGTTTTGAATATAACTATAATCCGCTAACCAATAACGTAGACCAAACAGTAATCAAAGATTCTTTTAAAATAACCTACGATAAATTTGAAAACTCATTGGCTTCTAATACCAGTACTGATAATTTTACAGGCCGTTATGGCTTTAATCGTCTTAACATCGGTTCAGAAGCGGACGCTGTCATTTTGAGCTCAACTTCACAAGGCGCAACGGTTAATGCGCAGTTCAGTGATAAAGTTTTGGTTAATGACGAGTTTGATATAAATGACGTTAATAGAGCTGGCATTACTTTAGAAAAAGCGGTCATAAAACTGGATAATGTAAAACTCAAAGCCAATGACAGTATCATTGAAGCCCGTGACGTTGAGCTAGGATTTTTAGACATGAGTCGCAAGCTTGCTGATGGCACCTTAGTGGTCAGAACTTTGCCAACCGCTATTAAGCTGACGGGTGAATTACTCAAAGAAAAGCCTGCAACAGATGTCGCCATTTCGCTAAACGCGGTTGCTAATGAAACCGATATCAAAAACGTTATCAAAGTAACCCAAGAAGGTAATATTGAAGAGATTGCTGATAAGTTCGTTGGGATAGAGATTGTCATGTCTCTTAAAGGTAAAGTGACAAAAGAGACTGCGACTTCGACTGCGATCATACCTTTAGATATCCAAGCGAACCTAAAACGTACAGCGCGTGATATGGTGGAGCTGCAAGGTTTAAAAGCAAACGTAGACGGTAAAAGTCTGTATGTAACAGGTAAAACTATCTTAGATACTCAATATAGCGTTAGCTGCAAGTGTACACAACTTGATATTACCCAAAACAATGCTGCCATTAAGCTAAAATTCGATGTCGATAATAAATTCATCATACAAGATACCAAAACTGGTAAGTTTGCTGATATTAAGGTCAACGGTAAGGTCTTTGGTGAGCTATTACAGAACAACGGTAAAGTAGGCGCTAAGTTTAAAGACAATAGCTTTATTCCTCTAGGCTAATGATGTTATGTATTTGAGATATTGATCAGGGATAAAAAGAGACAGCTAGCCCTGTCTCTTTTTTGTGCCTTTTAATTTATGGAAGAATGTCATGGCCTTTTTGTGCTCGTCCGTGCATATGTTATCTGCACAGGTTCTGTTTGTACCACTATCTATTCAGTCTGCTAAGACACGCTACCAGATGGCCTATACCATACGTACTGTATTGGTTATCGTGAGCCTTGGGATCTCTATACCTGCTATCGCGCAGGAGTCATGGATGGCTTATCAACTAACCGGTGATGACTTGATTTTAGAGAAAAACCCAACACCTTCTTTAGTATCTACGCCATTGATAACTTCTAAGAAGCCAGGCACACAAATTGATTGGTCAGTGATGGCGAGTGCTCATAGTCCAGCGCAGCCTATCGCTGCTTTTATCAAGGATTGGGATGCGCCGTTAGAGTCTGGTACCCATGCTTACGCGCAGGGGCGCGCGTCACTCAATGTACGCCCAGCTGACAGTCCGATCAGCTATGGTTTGGCATGGCGTTATGACTATTTGATGACATTTAATCAAGAAACCGCAGACTTATATTGGCAGTATCAAAACAACCAGCTCCCCAATCAAAATCAAACTTATGCTTTAGAGTTAGAGGCACAGCATAATGAACGTGTTGGCGCAAACGTAGGTTTTGCTCAGCAATTAACGCCCAATTGGCAGCTGACCACTTATGCCAATATTTGGAAAGGATTACATCTGCTTGACGGTGAAGCTAGCGGCAGTATTACATCACAAGCATACCCTGCTGGCGAAACAGTTAGAAATATAGACCGTCTAAATAGAACGAATACTTATGTAGATTATTATTACGATGAGCCAGCACTTGGGGAGGAGGATCTAAACTGGCATCCCAACAAACCAACGGGTTATGGTTATTCGTTAGATATGAATTTGACAGGTTCATTGTCGAATCGCACGCAGTTATCTATCCGTGGTTACGATATTTTGGGACGTATGCATTGGAAAGACACGCCTAGTACGCAATATGTACTAGATTATGATGCCAATAGACGACCCATAGATATGACCGAAGGTCAACTCAATACTGATGATATTACGCAAACATTGCCATGGCGCGTGGAAGGTAGTCTCATACATCAGCTAAACCCTCAATGGCAGCTCGGTGTCCATGGTCAAGTGAATGATATCCAAGGCTTATACCAGTTGTCAGCAGGCTATCAAACCAATGAAGATTACTATCCGCTCACTATTACTGGTTTAATAGAGCCGCAAACACAAGCGTTGGGACTTGCTGTAGATAGTCAGTATGGTGGTATCAAGTTACTCACCGATAGTCTTGACTCAGAAAAAGCCCAGCGCAGTGAGGTTAGCTTATATGGACGTTACTCATGGTAGGCTAACATTAAGTAACATCCAGTTTAGGGTCACGCTGCTTGGGATAAATGACTATCGGCTTATCACCTTCAAAGTATAGCCCTGTTCTAGGTAGCGTATCGTCTGGCCACACTATCTGGGGCTTCTGTCCATCGTAGCTGTCATAAAAGCTGCGTTTCGTAAACCATTCGATATAATTTGCGCGTCGAAGGGTCGTCATATCAATTGTCGTTAGATTATCCTTATCCCATTTATCGCACCATTCATGCATAGGAAAGCTTGGTGAAAGCCAATCAGGATAAATAAAATCAGTCGTATTGATGGGCAAAAAGAATCGTCCTTTTATAACACCATAACGCTTATCAATTTTGACTTGTCCATGATCTTTGATGTCTACCCATACAGTACGAAATTGTTTGGTCTGCATATGAGTCATTTTGCGCTGTAGATTGTCGTTTGAGTTAATCCCAACCCAATTTTCGGGCTCAAAAGGGGCTGATCCCATAAAAAACTTAATGGCCAGTTCCCAATGTTCAGTGACTGTCTCCTTGTGGTTGTATAAAATCAAATCAAGCTCGCCAGAGGTTTGTTTGCCATTAAATAGCTGTACATTACTAGCGAGTGTCTCATATGGATGCAACTGGCGCGCAAAACCATCTTCTAACCAAAAAGATAATAATCCCTCAAAGTGAAAACCCAAACGATTGGGACTGGGTCGTGTCAGTAGATAGCGCGTCAACTCCTGATAAGCGTTGGTGGTATCAAGCTCTTCTAAACGCTGCTGATATGCATCAAACTGCTGTTGCCAAAAGCTGGCACTGTGTACCGATACCGTATGTGTGTTCTGATAAGGTGCAAAATCCAGCCATCCTGTCAATACATTGGGGCACGCCAGCACATAAGCCAAATCACGTACATAAGGACGCTGGTACGCTTCCCAAGGCGCATGATTAGTAAGTATGGACAATGAATGAGCGATAGGCTCGGACATAGAATAAACCGAAGTAAGTTGTAGAGCATTTACCCTAACTGCTCGCTTGGCAAAAGTCTATAGTCAATCGTAGTATGTTAAGATTGAAAGTATCTGGCAGCACAGATTCGCCGATCATGAAACAAGAGATCAAATAATAATGAGGATTAAGCTATGAAATACCTTTTGCAAATCGACTTTCCTTATAGCGGGCCTTTTGGCAGTGAGTTCTTTGAATCTATGCAAGAGCTTGCCGAAGATATCGCAAACGAGAACGGGCTGGTCTATAAGTTATGGACAGAAAACGAAGAGACGCAAGAAGCGGGCGGTATTTATGTGTTTGATAACTTGGATGATGCTAATAGATATCTCGCCAAGCATACTGAGCGTCTAGAGTCGTTTGGCTTCACTGATATTAAGTCTAAAACTTTTGAAATTAACGAAGCGCTGAGTAAGATTACGAAGGCGTCTTTGTAGTACTAGGCAATAATAATCAGCATGAAAAAAGCCAGTCACTGGGTTCAATGCTGGCTTTTTCTTATTGCGCTTTCGAAAACCTAGTCTTTAAGTATTTTAGTAAAAACATCTGATAGTTGGTAGCTTCCAGTGGTGGTCAAATGGTGTTTATCAAAATATAAAGGTTTCCCCTCTTTGGATACGTAACGACATTCTGACGCGCAAAAATAGTCTACTACAGGGAATGATATAAAGTTATCGTCATCTATTGATCTGACAAAGCGAATTTGATCAGCATTTTCACTTAGGTAATCCTTTTTTGTTTTCTGAATTGAAGGCTGTTTTTCGCCCTTCATTTTTTTGTACATATAAGTTGGAATGTTCTTATCCCATGTTGGAACTGGTTCAATAAAATATACTTTAATTCCAGCTGACTTAGATAGTTTGATGACCTCGTTTATAGTGTCATTCGAAATAGAATCAGGTGAAGAATGTATTACGATTTTACTAACTTTGTTCTCAATTGAATCATCAACTACCGTTTTTGGACGAGCCGTACCTTTTGACAAGAACGTATTTGAAATTGGAATAAATAATTTAGTACCGTTTTTAATAGCCAGTTCAGTGAAGTGTTCTTTTACAGAATCACTATGACTATTGCCAACAAACATTATGTTTTCTTCAGATTGCTCAATGTCACCAGTCAAATCACAAGATGTAATGAACTTCTCAAGTTTTTGTGTTACTACGCCACAACGAAAAGGCCCTCTATCTGAAGATGCATTGAATATGAGCAATTCTTTTTCTGAATAAAATTCCTTTTGAACAAAAGGTAATACTAATACTAAGCCTATTAATAAGGCACTCGCAGTTAAAGCATAGTTCTTTATATTGTATTTAGATCTTTTATGTTCAAAAAAGTAGTACAGAAGTGTTGATGCTATACAGACAAGTATGAACAACGTAATACCATTTTTGAGACTTGGAATCGTTAAGTTTGTTCCATCAAAAGGTTTTGACAGATAGATCACTATCACAGGAAAGTGAGCTAAATAAATAGAGTATGAGTATTTACCAAGTTTTTCGAGTACCTTAGATATATATGAACGCTCTATAAGAGATGGTATTCCAAAAGCTAGAACGGTTGCCGTTGCCAAACTTACAAATAGGGCGTATAGACCAGGATGACCATTTACTGCACTTCTTGCTTCGCCACTGACAGAAAGTAATGGAATTATAAAAATTACAATCAAGCCTATAAGACCCAACCACTTATATTGTGTATACTTTACATTGCCTTGGTTGGTTAGGAAGTGAGCAGCGCCATACCCAATTAAGAACTCCCAAAGCCTAAAGGGAACAAGAAAAAACGACGTTTTAGGCGAAAATTCGACCATAATAAAACATAAAGCTAAGCTCACTATCATCGTGAGCCAATAGTTAATTTTTAGCTTTGTAAAGAACCAGTACAGCAGTGGTACTATTAAGTAGAACTGTATCTCAACCCCTAATGACCAAAGGTGTAGTAAAGGATTGAAATGAGAATTGCTAAAATAAGAGTCTTGGAACCAAAAACCTATGTTGGATAAAAAAGGAACTGCATATAGTGCCTGTTTACTGACTTGAACAGTTTCATTTGGAGTAGTCAAAAAATAGGAAAATATTAAAGTGAAAAAGACTGTAGCGTAATAAGCTGGTAGCAATCGTTTAGCTCTTCTTAAATAAAAACCTGTTATATCATCCTTTTTATATAAGATAGCCATTAGAAAGCCGCTAATAACAAAGAATACATCAACACCTAGAAAGCCGCTTTTTATTGAGCTAAAGCCAAGATGGAATAACACAACAAGTACAACGGAAATACCTCTAAGGATCTGTATATCTGCTCTGTAATTCATAATTAATTACCGATAAGTTGTCATTGATAAGATGAGTAAGTAATTAGAAAGTAGTAATCAATGCTTACCGAAAGTTACTATATAATCACATATGCGAATATATTGTATACTAATAAACTATAGTTTGGAACAAAAATTTGGTGTTATTTGGATAAGGGTTCAATAGCATGAAGATAAACTTGAAGCTATTGTATTGGCTAGTCATTCTATGAGAACTGAATAAATCATTATAAATAATCTTTTATAATGATGAGATATATTGCACTGACTATGTATTGACCTTTGAGAAAGGTAAATTTATCTCAATTATTATTTAGCTGAAGATGACAACGAGTTTATTAGCAGTAATATGTAGCTATCTCACCATATATGCTTCATCTTAAATACTTAGTAAAGGTGGTGTTTTTTCTTTAACTTAAATACATGAGATAAAGTCAACTTATAATTTTGTAAATCTACTATGAATTGGAACAATCGTATTATTTAATAAATTGTATTTCAAATCCCGTTGTTATTTTAGAAATTAAAACACAGAAAAAGCCAACCATTGAAAACAATGATTGGCTTTTCTGTATTACTATAATGTTTGGTCGGAACGGCAGGATTTGAACCTGCGACCACTACACCCCCAGTGTAGTGCGCTACCAGACTGCGCTACGCCCCGAATGACTGACTATTTTACGCAAAATTAGGTATATTGCAAGGGCTATTTGTTTAGTCCAAAGCTTATGAGCCAGTTTTACGTATAGTAGTGAGTATAATCAATATACAATTCACCTTAATCCAGTAGCTCTTTTAAGATCTGATTGACTTGTTGCGGGTTGGCACTACCGCGACTGGCTTTCATCACTTGCCCGACCAGACCATTGAAGGCTTTTTGTTTACCGCCTTTATACTCATCTACCATCGCTTGGTTGTTTGCGATGACATCTTCGACCATGGCCTTGATAGCTCCTGTATCGGTTTCTTGCTTGAGTCCTTTTTCCTCGATAATTTTATCTGCTGCATCATCATCGTTGCCGCCTTCGCGCTCGTATAGAGCACTAAAGACTTTCTTAGCCATTTTTCCAGATAACGTATCGTCTTTGATACGCGATAGCAGGCCAGCCAATTGCTTGGCGCTGATAGGAGAGTCTATGATGTCTTTATCATCTTTGTTGAGCGCACCCAGCAACTCTCCCATGACCCAGTTGGCTGCTATCTTCGCATCTTGCTGTCCGATCTCAGACACAACATCTTCAAAGTAATCGGCAAGCTGACGGCTACCAGTTAGGATACGAGCATCGTACTCTGATAGACCGAGTGCCTCTTCAAAGCGCGCGCGTCGAGCCACAGGTAGCTCAGGCATTGCCTCTTTAATCTCATCAATCGTATGCTGCTCAATACGTACTGGCAGCAAGTCAGGGTCAGGGAAGTAGCGATAGTCGTTGGCATCCTCTTTGGTGCGCATGGTGCGAGTTTCATCGCGCTCTGGATCGTAGAGCATTGTCGCTTGCACAACTTGACCACCGTCTTCGATAATGTCAATTTGACGCTCGATTTCGCGGTTGATGGCACGTTCGATAAAGCGGAATGAGTTTAGGTTTTTGAGTTCAGTGCGCGTACCCAGCTCGTCGCCTGGCTTACGTACAGAGACGTTGCAGTCACAGCGGAAGGAGCCTTCTGCCATGACTGCATCTGAGATACCAAGCCATGTAACCAGCTGATGAATGGCTTTGATATAGGCAAGTGCCTCATGGGCTGAGCGCATGTCTGGCTCGGAGACGATTTCGATCAGTGGCGTACCCGCACGGTTCAGATCGACACCAGTCATGCCATCGACGGCATCATGTACGGACTTACCAGCGTCTTCTTCTAGATGCGCGCGGGTGATGCCCATGCGTTTGGGATATTCGTTTTTCTCGCCTTCATTCACCACCACATCGATATAACCTTTACCAACGATAGGGTTGACCATCTGGGTAATCTGATAACCTTTAGGTAAGTCGGGGTAAAAGTAGTTTTTACGATCAAAGGTGTTAAATAAACCAAGCTCAGCATTGACGCCAATGCCAAACTTTAAGGCACGATCTACCACGCCAGTATTAAGAACAGGTAGGACACCAGGAAGACCTAAATCGACGATACTCGCTTGGCTATTAGGTTCGTGACCAAAGTCAGTTGGCGCGCTTGAGAATATTTTACTTTCAGTATTTAGCTGACAATGAATCTCAATCCCGATGACCACTTCATAGCCATCGACGAACAGCTCTTTACGAACAATCTCTTGGTGAGCGGCATTGTTATCAGTAGTCGTTGCTGTGTTCATTATACCGTCTCCTTTGCGATGAGTGAGTGCTGTAGATGATGATCTGTGTGCTGCTGGAAAAGATGCGCTGTAGATAGCAGCTTGCTTTCTTGCCAATACTGACCAATCAGTTGTAAGCCAATAGGTAGGCCATCTGATGTCAGACCAACTGGTTGACTGAGCGCAGGCAAGCCGGCCAAATTGACCGCAATGGTATAGACATCACCTAAGTACATCGATGCAGGATCGAGGTCTTCACTAAGTTTGTAAGCTGCTGTTGGTGAAGTTGGGCTAGCAATCACATCACAATCAGCAAAAGCTTCATCGAAGTCTTTTACGATTAGGCGGCGTATTCTTTGTGCTTTTGTATAATAAGCATCAAAATAACCAGCAGACAGTGCATAGGTGCCGGTCAAGATACGACGTTGTACTTCAGGACCAAAACCTTCAGAGCGTGAGCGTGTATATAGATCGACTAGATCGGCTGGGTTTTCACAGCGATAACCAAAGCGCACGCCATCGAAGCGCGATAGGTTAGATGATGCTTCTGCAGGTGCTAGCATATAGTAAGTGGCAAGCGTAATCTCAGGATCAGTGATGTTCACCTCTACGATGGTGGCACCCAAATCTTCATACTGTTTAAGAGCAGTACGGACCGCTTGTTCGACCTCGCTATCAAGTCCTTCACTAAAGTATTCTTTAGCGACGCCGATACGCAGACCCTCAAATGGCTTGTCACCAGCAGCAGCTTCTGCGTCATTAAGGTCTTGTACGTAATCGGGTATGTCATGCTTGATAGAGGTTGCATCGCGTGGATCATGACCGATCATAGGTTGTAATAGATACGCGCAGTCTTTAGCACTCTTGCCCATGCTACCGGCTTGGTCAAGGCTTGAGGCGTAGGCGATCATACCGAAGCGTGATACGCGGCCATAAGTGGGTTTGATACCTGTTAAGCCACAAAATGATGCAGGCTGACGAATTGAACCGCCCGTATCACTACCCGTTGCAACTGGTACAAAACCTGCGGCGACAGCGGCGGCACTACCACCAGATGAGCCACCAGGTACACGTTCTAAATTCCATGGGTTTTGTACTGTGCCGTAGTATGAGCTACTGTTGTCTGAGCCCATTGCAAACTCGTCCATATTGAGCTTACCTAAGCTAATCATACCCGCTTTGTCGATATTTGAGACGATAGTGGCGTTATAAGGTGAGACAAAGTTGTGTAGCATTTTTGAGCCACAAGTCGTCAGCACGCCTTGGGTGCAAAAGATGTCTTTATGAGCCATTGGCACACCAAGCAAGCGTCTTTTATCGCCCTGTGCTCGCATCTCGTCAGCTGCTTGCGCTTGTGCGCGCGCTGTCTCAGAAGTGTGGGTGATAAAACTATTAATCTTGCCATCTAGCGCGTCAATGCGTTTAAGATAATGTTCGGTCAGCTCAAGGCTGCTAAATTGTTTGTCTTGTAAGCCCGTAATCAACTGCTCGGTACTTAATAGATGAATCTCAGACATAAGGTGTCGTCCGTCAAAATGTTAATAGCATAAAATAAGATAAAATAAGCGCAAATAATAAAACCAATTATTCAATTACTTGTGGTACCAAATATAGGCCTTCTTCGACCGCAGGCGCAACCGACTGATTGCGTGCACGATTGATATCATGCTTGGCGACGTCAGCGCGCAACTCTTGGCAAGCTTCATGAATATTTGATAGTGGTTTGACACCTTCCGTATCGACATTGCCAAGGGTTTCCATAAGGGTTAATACCTTACTGATATCGTCGGCATAACTACTTGCCGTACTTTCATCCACACCTAAGCGTGCAAGGTTGGCAACTTCTAGGATTTCTTCACGACTAACATTGCTGTCGGACGTTAATGGCTGCTGTGACATAGTTTCTCCAGTTAAGGACAGTTTTTGTTGGAGTAAGTGATTACTAAGATAAGATCGTATGTGGAGTTGGCTTATTATAAAGCATCTGGCTTAAGTTTACAGAGTAGGGTGTGAGATTGCTGCACAAACACAAACAAGTAGCACAGTGACGTTACAGTTATTGATTTATTTTCAATTGCTTAACAATTAACTTGCTAAATACGGTAAAGTAGCCCCACATTGTTTAGCAAAAGTATAATATAGCGATAAGTGCTATTTATAAAGCCACTGATATCTAACCATCAAATTCTATTTTTTGATTAAAGAATACTTACTTTACAGTGTAAATAACGATGTTTTTTTTGAGACTATATCGGTATAATTTATCTCACTTTTAGTTTCTAGTCAGTATTGTATGGTTAAGATCTGTCGCAAAGATACGTTTTTGCTCGTCTGAGTCTTTAATTATAATCTACTCGATACTGACAAGCATCGTCTCAGTCCTCTCATTTGTAAGCCGCTGGATATATTAATGAACCCGTTTGGATTTTTATCAAATAATATCGCTATCGACCTTGGTACTGCGAATACCTTAATCTTTATTCCTAATAAAGGCGTAGTGCTCGATGAGCCTACAGTGGTCGCTTTACGTAGCAACCGTACGCAAAACCCGACCGTCGCGGCTGTCGGTATTGATGCCAAGCAAATGCTTGGTCGCACACCTGCCAACATTACCGCCATTCGCCCATTAAAAGATGGGGTTATCGCTGACTTTGAAGTAACCCAAAAGATGCTAAAGCATTTTATTACCAAAGTAAAAGCCAAGCGTTTTATGGCACAGCCTAATGTCGTGGTTTGCGTACCTTGCAAGTCGACTTTGGTTGAGCGAAAAGCTATTCGTGAAGCGGTGTCATCGGCGGGCGCTAATAAAGTATTATTATTAGAAGAACCAATGGCGGCGGCTATTGGCGCAGGAATGCCTGTTCACGAGGCCAGTGGTTCAATGGTCGTCGATATCGGTGGCGGTACTACTGAGATTGCTGTTATCGCACTATCTGGCTGTGTGTACGCTGAGTCAATTCGTATCGGCGGCGATATGTTTGATGATGCGATTATTACTCATGTACGCCGTACCCATGGTTGTGTGATTGGTGAAACAACTGCTGAACGTATCAAGCAAGAAGTGGGCTCGGCGCTCAACGAAGAGAGCAACTTAGAGGTGGAAGTTCGAGGCCGTAGTATGGCAGAAGGCGTACCCAAGACGTTTAGTATTAATTCAGAAGAGATCCAAAAAGCATTAAGTGATCCGCTAAGTGGTATTGTCAGCGCTGTAAAAGCGGCACTTGAACAAACCCCGCCTGAGTTGTCATCAGATATCGCTGAGCGCGGTATCGTCCTAACTGGTGGTGGGGCACTGCTACGCGATTTGGACAAACTTATCTCAAAAGAGACTGGTCTACCAGTTACTGTTGCAGAAGACCCACTTACCTGTGTCAGTCGCGGTGGCGGTATTGCGCTCGATTTTATCAATAACAAAAGCTTAAACATGATTTTTGTATAAAGCTTTTATAGTAACTTTAGTTACTTGTAATAGTAATTTTGGTTACTGGTAGATGATAAATCTGAGCTAAAATAAATAACTGAACAAAGGCGGTCAATATGGCTGCCTTTGTCGCATCAACAACTAGCATATGCCATTGTGTTCACGCATAATGGCTTTATACCCCGCGCTGGGTACCGATCAAATTAGATGCCCTATGATTCCAAGTATTTTTGCTCGCCAACCACTCGCACTTCGTAGGACTGCTATTGTATTAATAGTGGCGCTAATCATCATGTGGTTTGATAGCAAAAATCCAGAGTTGTTTAAACCTGTCCGTAGTATCAGTCACGCTGCCATGCAGCCTATCTATGAGTTTTCTTTATTACCAAGCTATGCTGAACACTGGGCGCGCGGTAGCATACAATCAAAAGAAGCTTTACGCCGCGAAAACGTACAGTTAAAGTCGCAACTGATTCATGCAAAAGCAAAGCTTCAGCAGCAAGATTATATTTTGGCGCAAAACGCTCGCTTACAAGGTATTTTGTCAACGACCAAGCCCGACTTATTTGACCTGAACTTAGCACAAGTGATTGGCACAGATACCAATTTACTCAAACAAATCGTAGTGCTCAATAAAGGCGCCAAAGACGGTGTTCAAGTTGGCCAAACGGTGATTGATGAAAATGGTATTTTGGGACAAATTATCAATGCCTATCCCAATACCAGTCGCTTATTGCTTATCACAGACGAGCAGCAATCAGTTGCTGTCACCATCAAGCGTACTGGTCAACGTGCCATCGTCACAGGTGCGGGCATCCCAACTTCACTGAGTCTTAATTACGTGTTCAAAACCTCAGATGTACGTATCGGTGACGAGCTAGTATCCTCTGGTTTGGGCGGCCGTATACCAGCAGGCTACCGCGTTGGCCGTATTACTCGCATTAAAGACACCCAAGCTGACAACTTTAGAATTATCGAGGTGTCACCTACTGCCAATTTTGTTGATAATGCTTATGTACTCATCTTGCAAGATAAGGTAGTGCATCCTAACACTGAATTACCAATACCTGCCAGTCGCTAAATAATCGTTAAGGCAAGCATTCATGGCGTTTTCGAATTCTGAGCATTCATCTAGCAAGATACTTATTGCAATCGTATTAAGCTTTGTGGTTGCCTCATCACCTAGTGTTTACCCATTAAGCCCAAGCATGGCAACATTACGTCCCATGATCATGATGATGGTGCTGATATTTTGGTTGTTGTTTCAGCCACGTTATGTTGGTATTTTTACCGCTTTTACGATTGGAATCATTGCCGACTTATTGATGGATACTCATCTTGGGCAGCAAGCATTTGCAGCGGTCGTCATGGTATTAGCACTTAGAGTCGGTAGTCTTCAAATCAAACAATTGAATACGCTTAGCGCTTGGTTTTTAGCGGCTGTAGGCTTGATTGTATTTCAGCTTACTCTATGGGTGTTGCAGCTAATGACCCAAGGCTTATTCGTTGCACAATCAGGATTGTCTTTATTAATGAGTATCTTAAGTTGGCCTCTCATACTGTTAATATTGCGTGGATTTGCGCGTTAATTTTTAGTTAGCCTATAGCTCAAGCATAGTAAAGTCTTAACAATAATAAGAGGGTAGTAATGAATATTATATTGGCTTCTGGTTCACCGCGTCGTCGTAAGCTTCTAACCAATGCTAAGCTTGAGCTCAATATCATGAGTGTTGATATTGATGAAACTCCCGATGATAATGAGTCTCCAAAAGAGTATATTCAACGCATGATTGCAGCTAAGGCCGATGCGGCTATTGTGCAATTAAAGACAGACTATCAGAATAAGGTTTTTGAATCTTCTCAATCTGCGACATCGGTTATTATTCTAACGGCTGATACTATTGGAGTGTTGCCAGATGGTCACACAGTTCTTGTCAAGCCGGCAGATCGCGCTCATGCTTATCACATGTGGCAGCAAATGTCTGATAGCACTCATCAAGTATGGACTGCTGTCCAAGCAACTTTGGTGTCGTTTACTGACAAAGGAAAAGAGCTATATGACAGATCATTAAAAGCGGTCTGGCAAAAGCAAATCATTGAGTCTACAGATGTGACCTTTGTTCCTTTAACACAAGATATGATGCGTGATTACTGGGACAGTGGTGAGCCAACTGATAAAGCGGGTGGTTATGCTATTCAAGGTTTAGCGGCTGCGTGGGTGACACGTATCAATGGCAGCTATACCAATGTCGTAGGCTTGCCATTAGCGCAAACGCTAGCATTGATTGAGGAGGCAACTAAAGCCTATGAAAACAATCACAAACAAATATAAATACTGTTTATGAAATAAACGAAAAAGTGAGCAGTCACATAATGACACGGCAGGATAGTGGGCAGGGGGATGGGACATTTGTTAGACTGTGATTTTAAAAGACTGCTTTTTATTGTAAAGCCATTTATGATTAATAAGTACCATAAGTAATAAATAAGAGAAAAAATATGTCTGAAGAGCTGCTAATTAATGTCAGTCCGATGGAATGCCGCGTGGCTGTCTTAGATAACGGTGTGCTCGGTGAGATTTATATAGAGCGTCATCATAAATTGGGTTTGGTTGGTAATATCTACTTAGGAACGGTAGTACGCGTATTACCTGGTATGCAAGCAGCATTCGTTGATATCGGTCAATCACGAACCGCGTTCTTACATGTCAATGATATGCAGCGTGAGCCAAAACCTACGCCAAAGAGCAAAAATCAATCTTTTGTAGAGACAGAAGTCATCGCAGATAGTAGCGCAACTCCGGCTGATAGTTTGGGTATGACGCCACCTATTGTCAGTGCTCAGACTACCGAAATCGTACCCGTATCTAATAAGACTCTGATCCAACATCGCCTACACGAAGGACAGCGTATCCTCGTACAAGTGACCAAAGATCAACTAGGCAGTAAAGGCGCCCGCTTAACGACCAATATCTCACTACCATCACGTTATCTTGTATATCTGCCATCAAGCGATCACGTTGGTATCTCTCAGCGTATCGATAGCGAAGACGAGCGTACTCGCTTAAAAACTGAGCTGACAAGTTTAATGCAGACAGTCAGTTTAAAAGGGGGGTTAATTGCTCGTACCGCCGCTGAGCGCGTACCTTTAAATAAGCTCGAAGAAGATATTTATTATCTTGTCCAGTTGTGGCGGACTATTTGCGCGCGCCGCCAAGAGATAAATCATCATCAAAGCTCTGAGCTTATTTATCAAGAGTTATCGTTACCGCTGCGCTCCATACGTGACCTGGTACATGCTGATACTGAAAAAGTCATTATTGATAATGCCCAAGTTTATGAGCAGGTACGGTACTTTGCTAAAGAGTTTGTGCCTTTTATTTATGATCGTATTGTACATTATACCGCTGAGCCAGCATTATTTGATGTGCACCGTGTCGAAGACGATCTACGCGACGCCCTCAAACGCCGTGTTGATCTTAAATCGGGTGGCTATTTAATCATCGATCAGACAGAAGCGATGACCACCATCGATGTCAATACAGGCTCTTTTGTTGGGGGACGCTCATTAGAAGATACCGTCTATAAGACCAATCTTGAAGCCACACATGCCATCGCCCGCCAATTACGCCTGCGTAACCTAGGTGGTATTATCATTCTCGACTTTATCGATATGCTGGAGCAAGAGCATAAGGATGATGTCCTAAGCAGCTTGCAGCAGCAATTGACCGAAGATTATGCCAAAACCAATATCACCCAAGTTAGTGAGCTTGGACTGGTAGAGATGACACGTAAGCGTACGCGTGAATCTTTAGGACAGCAACTGTGCGAGCCTTGCTCTACTTGTCAAGGTCGCGGGTTTGTCAAAACGGCTGAAACCGTTTGTTTTGAGATATTTCGCGAGATGATGCGCTGCGCTCGTACTTATAACTCACCAAAGAAATTCACCGTCGTCGCTCATGCAGCAGTTATTGATTTACTGTTGACCTCAGAAGCAGATACTGTTGCAGATCTTGAGTATTTGCTAGGGAGAGTGATTACATTTGAAGTAGAAAACCTATATACCCAAGAGCAATATGACATTGTTTTAGATTAAGCATTGTCTAAAATATTATTTTAGCTTTCCATAATTTAAAAACGTTATTCTCATAAAAGACGTTTTTATAAGAGCTTGCAATCAGATAAATACTCTGTATAATACACACCACTGAATTATATACGCGCAGCCCATAAAACAGCTGGCGCTATGACAGCTAGAGCATCGTTTCTAGCACTATTTCATTATGCCTTTGCTGACCTCTATACGAATAGGAGGATTGGCGGGGCTTTAAACTATTTTGCTTTTAGCACGCTATAAGTTCCATTAAAGAACTCATTCTGGTTAAGAACAGAAGGCCGCTTTAAGTGAATATTTAACCAAACGGCTTTTGCTCATTTACTTGCAAAGCAAGAATGATCAAGGCACATATTAGGAGCTTGCTGGCATGGCTAACCAGAGAATCCGTATCCGTCTTAAGTCTTTTGATCATCGTTTGATTGATCAATCTGCACAAGAGATCGTCGATACTGCAAAGCGCACCGGTGCGCAAGTTTGTGGTCCTGTACCGTTGCCGACTCGCATTGAGCGCTTCAACGTTCTAACCTCGCCACACGTCAACAAAGATGCTCGTGATCAGTACGAAATTCGTACTCACAAGCGTATGGTTGATATTGTTCAGCCTACTGACAAAACTGTGGACGCGTTAATGAAGTTAGACTTAGCGGCGGGCGTTGACGTTCAAATTGCTTTGGGTTAATGCATATTAAACGCCCAACTCATTAATATAAGATATAAAGAGGTCTAAAATGGCGATCGGTTTAGTCGGTAAAAAATGCGGCATGACCCGTATCTTCACTGAAACAGGTGCCTCTATCCCTGTAACAGTGATTGAGGTTAGTGCAAACCGCATTACTCAATTAAAAAATACTGATGTAGATGGCTATCAAGCCATTCAAATCACCACAGGTACCCGTCGTGACAGCCGCGTAACAGCCGCACAGAAAGGTCACTTCGCAAAGGCTGGCGTTAAAGCTGGTCGTGGTGTTTGGGAATTTCGTGCCAATGATAGCGATCTTGAAGGTCGTGAGATTGGTGGTGAGATCCTAGCTGACTTGTTTGAACAAGGTCAGATGGTTGATGTCACAGGACAGAGTAAAGGTAAAGGCTTTCAAGGCGGCGTAAAGCGTCACAACTTTAGCATGCAAGATGCCACTCATGGTAACTCAGTATCTCATCGCGCCCTTGGTTCAACTGGTCAAAACCAGTCACCAGGTAAAGTATTCAAAGGCAAGAAGATGCCAGGTCAGATGGGTAACAAACGTGTCACCGTTCAAGGCCTAGAAGTGGTTTCGGTTGATGCCGAAAAAGGGTTACTTGTCATCAAGGGTGCTATCCCAGGTGCCACCGGTGGCGACGTTATCGTACGTCCGTCAATCAAAGCCTAAGCAAGGGGATTAACGTGGATTTAAAAACAGTTACAGGTGCGGCGGTTGAGCTTTCTGATACGGCTTTTGGTCGTGAATTCAACGAAGCATTAGTGCATCAAGTCGTCACTGCATATCTTGCAGGTGCTCGTCAAGGTACACGTGCGCAAAAGACCCGTGCCGAAGTTTCTGGCGGTGGCATCAAGCCATGGCGCCAAAAAGGTACTGGTCGCGCTCGTGCAGGTTCTATTCGTAGTCCAATCTGGCGTTCTGGTGGTCGTGCATTTGCTGCAAAACCACAAGACTGGTCACAAAAAGTTAACCGCAAAATGTATCGCGGTGCTATGCAGTGCATCTTAGCCGAATTGGTACGTCAAGAGCGTCTGATCTTGGTTGAAGAATTAAGTATCTCTGCTCCTAAGACCAAAGAGCTGATTGCAAAGTTAAGTGAACTAAATGCACCTCGTGCACTTATCGTTACTAAAGAAGTTGACGAAAACTTATACTTAGCCGCTCGCAACATTCCACATGTCAATGTACTAGGTACATCTGAAGTGGATCCAGTGAGTTTGATCGCATTTGATAAAGTGGTCATGTCAGTTGAAGCTGCGAAACAATTTGAGGAAGCACTAGCATGAATAACGCAAGACTTTATCAGGTCTTAAGAGGGCCTGTCTTCTCAGAAAAATCTCAAATGCTTGGTGACTCACTTGGTGTACAGGTATTTAAAGTTGACTCTAACGCTACTAAGCTTGAAGTCAAAAAAGCAGTTGAGTTGATGTTTGAAGGTGTTGAAGTTACTAAAGTGAACACTTTGAATGTTAAAGGTAAGACAAAGCGTTTTGGTAAGAGTATTGGCCGTCGTAATGACTATAAAAAAGCCTATGTTACCTTAAAAGCTGGTCAAGATGTACAAATGGCTGATGCTGGTGAAGAAGTTGCAAGCGCGACTGAATCTACTAGTGAAACAGCGAACAACGAATAAGGATTACAATCATGCCTATCGTAAAAGCAAAGCCAACATCACCAGGCCGTCGTTTTGTTGAAAAAGTGGTGCATCCACACCTTTACAAAGGTCGTCCTTATGCAGCACTTGTCGAATCAAAAAGTAAGTCAGGTGGTCGTAACAATAATGGTCGCATAACGACTCGCCACGTTGGCGGTGGTCATAAGCATCATTATCGTATTATTGACTTTAAGCGTACTAAAGACAATATTCCAGCTGTGGTTGAGCGTATCGAATACGATCCTAACCGTACTGCACATATTGCATTACTTAAATACGCTGATGGCGAACGTCGTTACATCATCGCTGCTAAAAAACAAGCAGTTGGTGACACAGTAATGTCAGGTGAAACTTCACCAATTCGTCCAGGTAACTGCCTACCGCTTAAAAACATCCCATTGGGTACTGTGATTCACAATATCGAGCTTAAAATCGGTAAAGGTGCACAGATGGCTCGTTCTGCGGGTGCAAGCGTACAGTTACTAGGTCGTGATGGCATTTATGCGATTCTTCGTATGCGTTCTGGCGAAACTCGTCGTGTACACGTTAACTGCCGTGCAGTTATCGGTGAAGTTTCTAACACCGAAAACAACCTAAAATCACTTGGTAAAGCCGGTGCTTCACGTTGGCGTGGTGTTCGTCCTACGGTTCGTGGTGTTGCGATGAACCCAGTTGATCACCCACATGGTGGTGGTGAAGGTCGTAATAAAGGGCGCCATCCAACTAGCCCTTGGGGTCAGAAGTCTAAAGGACTTAAAACGCGTCACAATAAGCGTACTGACAATATGATCATCCGTCGCCGTCGCGCCAAGAAGAAATAAAGGAAGAATCTCATGCCTCGTTCATTGAAAAAAGGTCCATTCATAGACGCGCATCTGTTTGCTAAAGTTGAAAATGCTATCGACACCAACTCACGCAAACCCATTAAAACTTGGTCGCGCCGCTCGATGATTCTGCCACAAATGGTTGGCCTAACTTTATCTGTTCATAATGGCCGTACTCATGTACCGGTTATCGTAAGTGAGCAGATGGTTGGTCATAAACTAGGTGAATTTGCCCCGACTCGTACATATCGTGGTCATGGCATTGACAAAAAAGCTAAGAGATAAGGTGCTTACCATGGAAGTAACTGCAAAATTACGCGGTGCCGCCATATCGGCACAAAAAGTTAGACTCGTTGCTGATGAAGTTCGCGGCAAATCTATTGAGCGTGCTTTGGATATCCTAACGTATAGCAATAAAAAAGGCGCTGTGTTTGTTAAGAAATGCCTTAATTCAGCCATCGCCAATGCCGAACATAATCATGGCTTAGATATTGACGACCTAAAAGTCGCTACTATCTACGTTGATGAAGGCATTACGCTAAAGCGTATCCTACCACGTGCTAAAGGTCGTGCTGATCGTATCAGTAAGCGTACCTGTCACATCACTATAAAGGTAGGAGAATAAGTTATGGGTCAAAAAGTACATCCAATCGGAATTCGTCTTGGTGTTGTAAAAAAGCATAATGCAAATTGGTATGCTAACCCTAAACAATACTCAGAATACCTAATCAACGACATCCAAGTTCGTGAGTATCTTCGCAAAAAGCTAGACAATGCTATGATCAGTAATATTATGATCGAGCGTCCTACTGGTGCTGCTAAGATTACAATCTCTACTGCGCGTCCTGGCATTGTGATTGGTAAAAAAGGCGAAGATATCGAAAAACTTCAAAAAGAATTGACCAAAATTATGGGCGTACCTGCTCAGGTCAACATTGAAGAAATCACATCGCCTGATCTTGACGCACGTTTGGTAGCAGACGGTATTGGTAGCCAGCTTGAGCGCCGTGTTATGTTCCGTCGTGCGATGAAGCGCGCTGTACAAAACAGCATGCGTTCTGGTGCTAAAGGTATTAAAGTTGAGCTGTCTGGCCGTCTTGGCGGTGCTGAAATTGCTCGTACTGAATGGTACCGTGAAGGTCGTGTGCCATTGCATACACTCCGTGCTGATATTGACTATGCGTCAATTCGTGCAGAGACAACTTACGGCACCATCGGTGTTAAAGTTTGGATTTTCCGCGGAGAGATCCTTGACGGTATGAACAGTGTGTATAATCCCGTCAACGAAGAGAAGCCTCGTGCGCCAAAACGCCGTGGTCGTGGAAACCGTCGAAACTCAGACAGAGGTTAAACTATGTTACAGCCAAAACGTACCAAGTTTCGTAAAATGCACAAAGGTCGTAACACTGGGCTCGCTCATCGTGGAAGCACCGTTGCATTCGGACAAATTGGTCTAAAATCATTGACGCGTGGTCGTATGACAGCTCGTCAAATTGAAGCAGCACGTCGTACCATTACTCGTAAGATTAAACGTGGTGGTAAGATTTGGATTCGTGTATTCCCAGACAAACCAATTACCAACAAGCCATTAGAAGTACGTATGGGTAAAGGTAAAGGTCCTGTCGAGTATTGGGTATGTGAAATCAAGCCTGGTAAAGTGCTATATGAAATCGAAGGGGTTTCAGAAGAGCTTGCTCGCGATGCCTTAACGCTTGCTGCAGCAAAACTGCCCTTTAAAACTACCATTGTTAAGCGGACGATAATGTAATGAAGATCAGTGAATTACGTGATAAATCATTAGAAGAACTGACCCAGTTACTTGATGAAAAGCAACTTGATGCTTTCCGTATTCGTATGGCTAAAGCAACTGGTCAGTTGGGTAATACCCATGAAGTCAGAGGCAATCGTCGTACGATTGCTCAGATTCAGACTTTGATTAACGAGAAACAACGAGGCGACTCATGAGCGATAACAATCAAACAGCTACTAATGCTAGCGTATTGACAGGACGAGTTGTCAGCGACAAGATGGACAAGTCCATCACGGTTTTGATTGAGCGTCTGGTTCGTCATCCTTTGTATGGCAAACAGCTTCGTCGTTCTACGAAAATCAAAGCCCATGATGAGAATAATGTTTGCCAACAAGGCGACCTTGTCCGCATCAAAGAAACGCGTCCAATCTCAAAAACTAAGTCTTGGACTTTAGTTGATGTGGTTGAAAAAGTAGAAAAAATCTAAGTAAATTGCATTAAAGGCCAGAAGCTGTTAAAATAGCCGCCTTTTTAAGGATGCTGATTGCGCCCGTCGTATATCACTCACATTAAGGGTTAGGTGCGGCTATTTACATTAAAATGCCGTCTACTCATACTGTGCTAGCGGCAGCAACTGGTTTTTTTGCTCATACGTGTGGAGTAACGCTATGATTCAGGTTGAGTCAATGCTGGAAGTTGCAGACAATAGCGGTGCAAGGCGAGTTCAGTGCATTAAAGTACTGGGTGGATCTCATCGTCGTTATGCATCAGTTGGCGACATTATTAAAGTAACGGTTAAAGAAGCCATTCCTCGTGGTCGTGTTAAAAAAGGCGACGTGATGAATGCAGTAGTTGTACGTACCAAGAAAGGCGTTCGTCGTCCTGATGGTTCAGTTCTACGTTTTGATGACAATGCTGCGGTATTGCTCAACCAAAACAAGGCACCGATTGCAACTCGTATTTTTGGACCGGTAACTCGTGAACTACGTGGTGATCAGTTTATGAAAATTGTATCACTAGCACCAGAAGTATTGTGAGGTAATCCATGTCAAAATTACGTAAAGGCGATACAGTTATCGTGATTGCTGGGAAAGATAAAGGCAAGCAAGGTACTGTACAAGCTGTAAAAAATGATCGTATTAAAGTAGAAGGCATTAACATTGTCACTAAACATCAGAAGCCAAATCAGGCAACTGGCGTTGAAGGTGGTATCGTTAAGCAAGAAGCTTTTTTGCATATTTCAAATGTCGCAATCTTAAATGCGCAAACCCAAAAAGCAGACCGTATTGCTTATCAATTCGGCGAAGACGGCAAAAAACAACGCGTCTATCGTTCGAATGGTGAAGTAGTGGCGACTGCGTAAGACACTAAGGGTGTAATGGTAATGGCAAGATTAAAATCTTTATATAACGATAAACTAAAGCAGCAAATTAAAGAAGAGCTTGGTTTAGACAACGTGATGCAAGTGCCTAAAATCACTAAAGTCACACTTAATATGGGTGTAGGCGGTGCGTCTCAAGACAAGAAATTGCTTGAAGGTGCTGTATCTGACATGACTGCAATTGCTGGTCAAAAGCCTGTTGTCACCAAAGCGCGTAAGTCAGTTGCTGGCTTTAAAATTCGTGAAGAATGGCCGATTGGCTGTAAAGTAACGCTACGCGGTGAGCAAATGTACGAATTTTTAGATCGTCTCATTGCCATTGCAATTCCTCGTATTCGCGATTTCCGTGGTTTTTCACCTAAAGCCTTTGACGGACGTGGTAACTACTCATTGGGTATCAAAGAACAAATCGTATTCCCAGAAGTAGACTTTGATAAGATTGATCGTATTCGTGGTATGGATGTGACTATCACTACGTCAGCTGGTACTGATGAAGAAGGTCGTGCGTTACTTAAAGCATTCGGCTTCCCATTTAAATAAGGTAAAGACGTTATGGCAAAAAAGAGCATGATTAACCGCGAATTAAAGCGCGAAAAAATGGTTGCTAAATATGCAGAAAAGCGTATTAAGTTAAAAGAAACCATCAGTGATATGAATGCAAGTGACGAAGAGCGTATGGATGCAATGTTAGAGCTACAAGCTCTACCACGTAATTCATCGCCAGTACGTCTGCGCAATCGTTGTGCTATCACCGGTCGTCCTCATGGCTACTTCCGTAAGTTTGGCTTATCACGCAATATGTTGCGTGAACGAGTCATGCAAGGCGATGTGCCTGGTGTTCGTAAAGCAAGCTGGTAAGGGGTAATTACATGAGTATGCAAGATACCGTTGGAGATATGCTAACCCGTATCCGTAACGCACAAATGGCTAACAAAGTATCCGTAGCGATGCCAAGTTCAAAGCTACGTAAATCAATTGCTGATTTATTAGTTAGTGAAGGTTATGTAGCAAGTGCTGTTGTGACTGAAGAAGACAACAATAAAGCGACACTTACTATTGAATTAAAATACTTCGAAGGCCGCGCTGTCATCGAAACCATTCAGCGTTATAGTCGTCCTGGTTTGCGCCAGCATCGCGGCAAAGACGCTATCCCTACTGTTAAACAAGGTATGGGTGTTGCTATCGTATCAACCAGTCAAGGCATCATGAGTGATCGTGCTGCTCGCGCTGCTGGTATCGGTGGCGAGATCGTTGCATTTGTTGCATAAAAACAAGGTAACGATAAGACCTATTTGAATCCTACTTAGTTTGATTAATCTATAAAAGATAATTCAAACTAAAGAAAGTCGAGTATCTGACAATTTTACAAAAATTGGATGGTGTTTAACTGGATCAATTATGCTAAACTAGCAGGCTTTTTAGCCTGTTAGTTTTTTCGCTAATATAAGTTTTAATTTTTCAAGGAATATTCCTATGTCTCGTGTGGCTAAAGCCCCAGTGACGCTACCTAGTGGTGTAAGCGTTACTTTGAACGATCGGCAGGTCGAAGTTAAAGGCAAAAATGGCACTATGTCTTTACGCCTGCATGAATTGGTCGAGCTGAAACAGGAAGATGATAATATCATTCTCTCACCTACAGTCGATTCAAAAGAAGCTATGATGCATACTGGCACTATGCGCGCCTTAATTAATAACTATGTTACAGGCGTCAACGAAGGTTTTGAAAAACGTCTTCAGTTGATTGGTGTTGGTTATCGTGCACAAGCTACTGGTAATAAAGTGACCCTAAACGTTGGTTACTCTCATCCAGTAGAGTATACATTACCTGAAGGTGTATCAGCTGAAACGCCAACGCAAACTGAAATTGTTTTAAAATCAAACAATAAACAGCAGCTTGGTCAAGCAGCAGCTAATATCCGTGGTTTCCGCCCACCAGAGCCTTACAAAGGTAAAGGTATTCGTTATAGCGACGAGCGTATCGTTCGTAAAGAAGCTAAGAAAAAATAAGGTGAGTTGAAATGTTTGATAAAAAAGCAGCTCGTCTGCGTCGAGCTAAGAAAACCCGCGCGCATATCCGTTTTTTGGGCGTTCATCGTCTAACGGTTAATCGCACGCCAAAGCACATATATGCCCAGATTATCTCTCCTAACGGTGGTGAAGTGATTGCTCAGGCATCTACCTTGGACGGCAGCTTGCGCTCGGGCGCAACTGGTAACGCTGATGCAGCGACGTCTGTAGGCCAATTGATCGCAGAACGCGCAAAAGCAGCTGGTATTACTAAAGTTGCCTTTGACCGTAGTGGTTTTAAATATCATGGTCGAGTGAAAGCTTTAGCTGAAGCAGCTCGCGAAAATGGATTGGAGTTTTAATCATGGCGAGAAATGATAAAAATGAACAGACCGATGGTCTAGTAGAACGTTTAGTAACTGTTGATCGCGTTGCAAAAGTAGTTAAAGGTGGTCGTATCTTCTCATTCACTGCACTAACTGTAGTTGGTGATGGTAATGGTCGCGTTGGTTTTGGTCGTGGTAAAGCACGTGAAGTGCCAGCCGCTATTCAAAAAGCCCTAGAAGCTGCTAAACGCAATATGATCACTGTTGAGCTTGATGATGCAACTTTATATCATCCAATCAAAGCACGTCATGGTGCAAGTAAAGTCTTTATGCAGCCTGCATCTGAAGGTACCGGTGTAATCGCTGGTGGCGCAATGCGTGCAGTATTAGAAGTTGCGGGTGTCAAAGATGTTTTGACTAAATGTTATGGTTCTACCAATACTGCTAATGTTGTTCGTGCAACGTTTAACGGTTTACGTGATATGTCAACTCCAGAGAAGATGGCAGCGAAACGTGGTAAATCTGTAGACGAAATCTTGGGTTAACTTAAACTAGGTGAGTTACGATGAAAAAAATGAAAGTCACTCAATTTAAATCGGGTGCCCATCGCCTAAAGAGCCACAAAGCGAGCTTGAAAGGATTGGGTTTACGCCGTATTAATCATAGTGTGGTAGTTGAAGATACTCCTTCAACCCGTGGTATGGTAAATCGCGTCAACTACATGGTAAAAGTGGAGGAAGCGTAATGGGACTTAGATTAAATGAATTATCACCAGGTGTTGGCGCAAAGAAAACTGCCCAACGTCGTGGTCGTGGTATCGGTTCAGGTCTTGGTAAGACTGGTGGCCGCGGTGTAAAAGGTCAAAAATCGCGTTCAGGTTCTAGCATTCGCTCAGGATTTGAAGGTGGCCAAATGCCTTTATATCGTCGCCTACCAAAATTCGGTTTTACCAGTAAAATGGCAATGACGACTGCTGAAGTTCGTCTGTCTGAACTGAATAAAATTGAAGGTGATGTAGTTAGTCTAGAAACGCTTAAAGCGGCTAACCTTATCCGTCATGATATGAAGCGTGCCCGTGTTATGTTATCAGGCGAAGTTACTAAAGCTTATACTTTCAAAGGTATTAAAGTAACTAAAGGCGCCAAGCTTGCAATCGAAGCTGCTGGTGGTAGCATCGAGGAGTAGTAACGTGTCAAAACAATCAATGTCATCGTCTGGTATACCACTTAATCCATTTGCCTTCATCCGTAAATATGATGAGCTTTGGACACGTTTATTATTCTTAATCGGCGCATTGATTGTTTATCGTTTAGGGTCACATATTCCAGTACCAGGTATTAATCCGGTCAACTTAGCTGATCTGTTTTCGCGTAACGAAAATACCATACTGAGCATGTTTAACATGTTTTCAGGCGGTGCCTTAGAGCGTATGTCGATTATGGCACTTGGTATTATGCCATATATCTCAGCGTCAATTATCGTACAGATGATGTCGGCAGTAGTACCATCGCTAGAAGCCCTCAAAAAAGAAGGTGAAGCAGGACGACGTAAGCTAAACAAGTATACCCGCCAAGGAACACTTGCTTTGGCTTTAGTACAGTCGTTAGGAATGTGTGCTGGCTTAATCAGTCAGAACTTGACATTATCTACTGGCCTTACCTTTTATATTCCTGCTGTTACTTCATTAGTAGCAGGCGCTATGTTCTTGATGTGGCTAGGTGAGCAGATTACAGAGCGCGGGGTTGGTAACGGTATTTCAATGCTCATTTTTGCAAGTATTGTGGCTGGTACGCCAGGTATGATTTCGCAATCTATTGAACAGGTCAATCAAGGACAAATGAACTTGATTGTGCTATTTATTTTTGTGGTCTTAGGAGTCGCGGTAACAGCTGGTATTGTTTATATTGAGCGAGCTCAGCGCCGTGTACCAGTGAACTATGCTCAAAAACAGCAACAAGGTCGTAAAATCTATGCTCAGCAGCAGTCACATTTGCCGCTTAAGCTAAACATGGCAGGCGTTATCCCTGCTATTTTTGCTAGCTCTTTGTTGTTGTTTCCAGCGAGTTTAGGACAGTGGGTGGGTCACTCAACTGATCCTACTTTTACTCAAAAGATACTACAAAATATGGCCTTGGTATTGTCTCCTGGACAGCCACTGTATCTTGTATTGTTTGGTGCGATGATTATTTTCTTCTGTTATTTTTATACGGCATTGGTATTTAGTCCGCGTGAAGTTGCAGAAAACCTTAAGCGTAGTGGTGCGTATATTCCAGGTATTCGCCCAGGACAGCAAACTCAGCGTTACCTCGATCATGTATTAAACCGATTGACTTTTATTGGTGCGATATACATGACGGTTATTTGTTTAATGCCAATGGTTATTCAATCATCATTTGGAGTGCCATTCAATCTTGGCGGTACATCGTTACTGATTATGGTGGTTGTGGTAATGGATTTCATATCGCAAATTCAAGCGCATTTGATGACCCATCAATATCATGATCAGACGTTAATTCAGTCGCCTACTCAATCTTAAAGAGTAGTGTGATATTTCAAGGAGTATGCTATGAAAGTTCAAGCATCAGTTAAAAAGATTTGTGGTAGCTGTAAAGTTGTGCGCCGTAAAGGTCGTGTACATGTTATTTGCACAGCAGAACCACGCCACAAGCAGCGTCAAGGTTAATAAATAGTAGTTTAGGTGAACATAGCTTTACTATAAATGAAATTAATACTTGAATTATAACGGCGGATGCGATATCATCCGCCACTTGCCGTAGTTTATGCAAAACTTTTATAATGTCGTTAATGAATAGACTTGTTATAGAGTCAAAGCAGTGATAATTATCATAAAAGTTTTCGTATTGACAGCAACAAATCTGAAAAATAATGCCTTATTAACAAGTAACGCTTATTTTTCTTTAATGGAGAGAAATCAATGGCTCGTATTGCCGGCGTAAACATTCCGGATAATAAGCATGCTGTTATTTCACTAACTTACATCTTTGGTATAGGTCGTACCACTGCTCAGAAAATTCTAGAAGCAGTTGGCATTGCCCCTACTACTAAAGTTAGTCAGTTAGATGATACACAGTTAGATGCTATCCGTGCACAAATTGCAAATTACACGACTGAGGGTGACCTTCGTCGTGAAGTGTCGATGAATATCAAGCGTTTGGTAGATCTTGGTTGTTACCGTGGCATTCGTCATCGTCGTAACTTACCAGTTAGAGGTCAGAATACCAAAAACAACGCTCGTACTCGTAAGGGTCCGACACGCCCTCTCAAAAGATAATTAACTTAGGAAGCTAAAAGATGGCTAAAGACACTCGTAGTCGCAAAAAAGTGACTCGTCGTTCAGTATCGGAGGGCGTAGCCCATATCCATGCGTCTTTTAATAACACCATTGTTACGATTACCGATCGTCAAGGTAATGCACTGGCTTGGGCCACTTCAGGTGGACAAGGCTTCCGTGGTTCACGTAAATCTACACCATTTGCAGCACAGGTTGCAGCTGAAGTTGCTGGCAAAGCAGCTCAAGAATATGGTGTTAAGAATATCGATGTTTTGGTCAAAGGACCAGGACCGGGTCGTGAGTCTGCGGTAAGAGCACTAGGTGCATTGGGTTATAAAGTGAACAGCATCTCTGATGTAACCCCAATCCCACACAATGGTTGCCGTGCGCCGAAAAAGCGCCGCGTCTAATATTAAAGACGAAGCTTTTTATTATAAGAGCTTATAGGAGACATAACAATGGCCCGCTATATTGGACCAAAACTCAAATTATCACGTCGTGAAGGTACAGACTTAGGCCTTAAGTCTGGTGTTAAACCATATGACGTAAAAACAAAGAAAGCTGGACGTCCACCTGGTCAACACGGTGTGAGCCGTAACAAAAGCTCAGAGTACTCTTTGCAGCTACGTGAAAAACAAAAAGTTAAGCGTATCTACGGTGTACTAGAACGTCAGTTCGCTAATTACTATAAAGAAGCTGCTCGTAAGCGTGGTGCTACTGGTGAAAACCTACTAGCTATGCTAGAGAGTCGTCTAGACAACGTAGTTTACCGCATGGGCTTTGGCTCAACTCGCGCCGAAGCACGTCAGCTAGTCAGCCACCGCGCTGTTATGGTAAAAAAAGCTGGCCGTGATGAGTTTGTTCGTGTGAACATTCCATCAATTCAGCTTCAAGATGGTGATGTCATCGCTATCCAAGAGAAATCTCGCGAACAGCTACGTATCAAAAACGCTATTGAATTAGCGTCACAACGTGGTATTCCAGAATGGCTAGATGTTGATCACAGCAAACTACAAGGTACGTTTAAACAAGCACCTGATCGTATTGATCTACCTGCTGAAATCAATGAAAGCTTGATCGTTGAGCTATACTCTAAGTAAATGACGTACCGCTCAATGTCATGATCATGGCGTTGAGCAATTAACGTTAATTAAACCAGTTTAATAAATCGAGGTGACATCATGATGCTAAATGCAACTGAGTTTCTAACGCCGAACGCCATTAACGTGGATACGGTTAATGAAACGATTGCGAAAGTCACGCTCGAACCGTTAGAACGCGGCTTTGGGCATACTTTAGGTAATGCTCTACGTCGCATCTTATTATCTTCATTACCTGGTGCTGCAGTCATTGAAGCCGAGATTGATGGTGTTGACCATGAATACTCAACGCTTGAAGGACTACAAGAAGACGTGCTTGATTTGCTTTTGAACTTAAAAGGCTTAGCAATTACGCTTCATGACCAAAATGAAGTATTCTTGACCTTGGATAAACAAGGTCCAGGCACTATTACTGCTGCAGACATCGCGTTACCGCACAACGTGGACATCATCAATCCAGATTTGGTGTTGGGTACGTTAAGTGATCGTGGTCATCTTAAGATGCGTTTGCGCGTAGTAATGGGTCGTGGATATGAGCCAGCAAACCAGCGCCGTGAAGATGGTGATACTAAAGCAATTGGACGCTTAAAGCTTGATGCAAGCTTTAGTCCTGTGCTACGTGTTGCTTATCAGGTTGAAAACGCTCGCGTTGAGCAGCGTACTGATCTTGATCGTCTTATCGTTGAGCTTGAAACTAATGGCACTATAGATCCAGAAGAAGCAATTCGTAAAGCAGCCACTATTTTGCAACAACAGATTTCTATCTTTGTTGACCTAGAAGCTGAAGAAGCGCCTGAGCCTGTGAAAGAAAAAGAAGAGGTTGATCCAGTGCTTTTACGCCCTGTGGATGATCTTGAACTAACGGTTCGCTCAGCCAACTGCTTGAAAGCTGAAAACATTTACTATATCGGTGATTTGGTACAACGTTCAGAGACTGAACTACTAAAAACCCCAAATCTTGGTAAGAAATCATTGACCGAAATCAAAGACGTACTAGCGTCTAAAGATTTAGAGCTTGGGATGCGTCTAGACAACTGGCCACCAGCTGATTTACGTGTTGATGATCGCTTTTCTTATCGTAGCCGTTAAACTTTAAGGATATCTGACTATGCGCCATCGTAAGAGTGGAGTCAAGCTGGGTCGTACCGGCAGTCATCGTAAGGCAATGTTTCAGAACATGACCAACTCATTATTTGAGCATGAACTGATCAAAACAACATTACCAAAAGCTAAAGAACTACGCCGCGTTGCTGAGCCATTAATCACTATGGCTAAAGAAGACAGCGTTGCAAATCGTCGTTTAGCATTTAGTCGTATGCGTAGCAAAGCTATGGTAGGCAAACTATTTGGCACGTTAGGTCCTCGTTACCAAACTCGTCCAGGTGGTTATTTGCGTATTGTAAAATGCGGTTACCGTGATGGTGACAACGCGCCAATGGCTTATGTAGAACTAGTTGATCGTGACTAATTCTATATTGACGATTTAATATACAAAAAAAGGCTCCAATTTAATTGGAGCCTTTTTTTATGTTAAGTTTTTGGTTAATTACAATAGCAGCGAATCGACATTGGCAGCACCCTGTCTAATAATCTCAGGCTGACTGCTAGTCATATCTACAATAGTAGTCAGCTTAGTAGTCTTTACACCTGCATTAATTAGACCATCGATTTGATTACCCAGTAATTCTTCAATCTCAAAAGGATCATCAAGTATATCTTCGCGGTTAGGCAGTATTAATGAACTGGTTAAAATAGGCTCATCCATTGCTTCTAAAAGCGCTTGGGCGATTGAATTACTGGGCACTCGAATACCGATGGTTTTTTTCTTAGCGTGAGCCAGTTTTTTGGGTACATCTTTGGTAGCATTTAAAATAAAAGTAATGGGCGCTGGAGTATGTGCTTTAAGCTGTTTGAATTGAACATTATCCACCGTAGCATAGTTAGCGATTTCGCTTAAGTCACGGCAAAGTAAGGTAAATTGATGCTTATCATCAAGTTCGCGTATCATTTTTAACTTTTCTAGAGCGTCTTTTGCGCCCAAACGACAGCCAAAAGCATAGCTGGTATCGGTCGGATAGATAATTAGTTGATCTTTACGTAGCAGCTCAGCTGCCTGATTGATGAGACGCGGCTGTGGATTATCTGGGTGAATATAGAATACTTGCATGATTACTCCTTACTTTATAATTATACGTTTTAGTGAACAGCTAACAATAACGTTTATCATCTCTAATAATAAAACTTTTAGAGCTTTTATTACCAGATAAAAGGGTGATTGTTTATATAGTATAGCGTAAGGTTACTTTATATTTAGTAGTAAGGCGTTAAGAGCGGTAGAAAATCGTTAACGTAATATCGCTTCATCATTTGAACACCAATGCAAATTATAACTACATATTGATTTGGTTAGACGTACAAATTAAAAGTAATGCAGCCAGTAATGTCTTTGCGTCGCGCGGTAGAGTATGGGGTTTGGCAACGTACTCTTTAGCTTTCATATATACATCGTAAGCAAATGTACTCGTACTGGTATCAAAGTCAGCAGATAAGTTGTCTTGTGAGACTTGAAAAGAGTGTCCACAGGCAAGGGTGAATAAACATTCTAGTGCTTGCGGTTTAATCTCTACACGCTCAAAAGCTTGCTGCTGTGCTACTGTTCGTCCATCTGGGGCATACCAGTAGCCAAAGTCGTTTAATAGCCTACGCTTACGACCAGCGACGCACCAATGGCTGATTTCGTGCAAGGCGCTTGCAAAAAAACCATGAGCAAATTCAATACGTGCAGGCTGACCCCCTTGTATTGGAAAATATTCTGGTTCTTGCTCACCGCGTACTAACTCTACCTTTTGCTCTAAAAACAAAGTATTAAACAGTGATATCAGCCAATCAGTAAGAGTGTGCTCAAAATCCTTGTAAGTTTGTAAAGTGTTTACAGATTGACTGTCAACATTACTCTGATAGTCAGTGCAAATACTATTTAACCATTGCCACTGCTGCTGTGAGATTATTAAATAACTGATCAGCTTGTTTTGAGAGGTAATAACTTTTCTATCAGATAAAGACAAACTTTCACTATCAAAGTCCTCGATAGGTAGACTTTCTAGGGTGGTTAGTTGATTCAAAAGTGTGGCAGAATTAGTAGGGGTCAATATTGTAGAAAAATCGATGTGTTGAGACTGGTTGTTCATAGATAAGCAAATCAATTAAATAGGCAAGAAAGATATTTTTTTAGAAAGTATTTTGATTGGTAACAAAAATCGTAACATACTAGCGCTAGCGTCGTATTGGGCTTTCCGTTAGTATGGCAAGCAATATTATACACCGTTTTGAACCACGAGGCGCCATATGTCAAGTACTTCAAAGAACCTTGAAACTACTCAGAATAATGAAACTAGCACGGTTACATCTGTAAATATGCCAGAACAGATCTCCTTAGATAAATGGGCAGATAGCGGATTTGATTGGCAAGGTGAGGTTGCGCCTGCAAGTTTTGAGCGACTAGCCAAACTTTTAACAAGTGAACATGAGCAACCAAAATTAAACTTGGATGCTAATTTATACCGTCATAATAATGTTTTACATTTTGCTTTTAAATTAACAGGTAATATTTGGTTGACCTGTCAGCGCTGTTTGCAACCTGTTGAAATTGATCTTACGGATAACTATGATATTGCTTTGCTTGATGATGAGAACCAAGTAAGGTTGATTGATAATGAGCAAGACTATTTATTGTTAAATGAGATTATTACTGAGCAAATACCTGAGCGTTTGTTACCTCTCAAAAAACTGATAGAAGATGAAATATTATTAAAGACACCATTGGCACCAAAACATGATGATTGTGAAATGGTGGTTGAACAATTTGGTGAAATACCTGAGGAAGAAGAGAGTGAAAATCCTTTTGCAGCATTAGCAGCTTTAAAAGGTAAATTATAGCAGTAGCTATATAAAGATAGCGAGTAGTTTGAAGCATTAATCATAACCATGAAGTTGTATGAGTGGTTTTCTTATTAACAATGGTTTTTTATCTTCTTTGTACATAAGAATAGAAGTCAATGCTTTATTATTCGTCTAAACATGCGTATAATGTCCGGTTTATTGCATTCTGGCAACATACTATATGCAGTTAAAAATTAACCAAATTATCTATAGATTCTATAATTAGTTAGTGTTTGATGCATATCGTAAAATATTTGATGATGCGTAAGACTTAGGTTGTTGTGATTATATAGCCTCTGTCAGTATCGATTAAAGCTGAATTTCAAGCTTGTCCCTTTAAGTATAGGAGCTATATCATGGCTGTTCAAAAAAGTCGTAAAAGCCGTTCTCGTCGTGACATGCGCCGTTCACACCACCATATGAGCGTGGCTGAGCTAAGCGTAGATGCGACTACTGGTGAAAAACATCGTCGTCATCATATGACTAAAGATGGTTTTTATCGTGGTCGTCAACTGTTTAAGGTTAGTCAAGAAGCTTAAATTATTGTCTGTTTGATAGTTGGTATACGGTGGTGGTAGTACTTTTATTTATTTACTGCTATCCAATATATTTATTGTTAAACAGTTCATATTGAGCTTACGAAAACCAAGTTATTTCGCTATCGTATGTAAGATAGCTGGATAGCTTGGTTTTTTATTATGTGTCATTTATGAGTCTATCTCTGTTAAGAAGCGCTTATAACAATGGTTTAATAGTCATAAAGTTTTGTTGATAGTATTTTCGGTGATTTATTCAGTTTGTATTACTGTGATTTTATGACTCGCTATAATAATTATGCATAGCAGTGTATAGTTTATAATAACTCGCTGTAATAAGTGACACATTAGAATTTTGTTTTATAATTATCCTCAGTCTATTTTAAGAATATCTTCAATTACTTAAGGAATATTGGCTATGGCATCTGCACCTGATACAGTAGTAACCTCACCCTATCGTATTGCAGTAATCTTTCCTGGACAAGGGGCTCAGGCGGTCAATATGACTGCTGAGCTTGCAGAAATATACCCACAAATACACGACACTTTTGCTGAAGCCAGCAAGGCTTTGGGTGAAGACTTATGGGCAATATGTCAAAATGAAGAACAGCTGAACCAGACTCAATATACTCAGCCTGCGTTATTAGCTGCTAGCATTGCTATATGGCGTATCTTGCAAGATAAACTAGACAAAGAGCCTCTTTATTTAGCAGGCCATTCGTTAGGTGAATATAGTGCACTTTGTGCTGCTGGTGTTATATCATTAACCGATGCTGTGCAACTGGTGCATAAGCGCGGCAAACTGATGCAAGAGGCAGTAGCCGATATTGATACTGCAATGGCAGCAGTATTAGGACTCGAAGACAGTCGCGTTGAAACGTTATGTGAGCAAGCGACTGAACATGTTGATGGCGCTGTTGTGGGTGCCGCTAACTTTAACAGTCCAGGCCAAGTTGTTATATCTGGTAATGCTGCTGGGGTAACGGCTGTTATTGATAAGGTGCAAAATACTGGCAAAAAGGCGATTCCTCTAAAAGTTAGCGTTCCATCACACTGCGCATTAATGGAACCAGCAAGCCAAGCACTGGCAGAAGAATTGGCTGCTATTAAATTTGATCAAGCCAACATTCCTGTTATCCAGAACCGACATGCTCGTATTGAGACCAGTGTTCAAAGTATTAAACAAGCCTTAACAGAACAGCTTAGTGAGCCTGTATTGTGGTCAAAGACCATGCAAGAGCTAGCAGACAAACAAATAAATATATTAATTGAGTGCGGTAGTGGTAATGTGCTGAGTAATCTCGCTAAGCGACAAACGCAGCCGATTACAAGTTATCCAGTAGACAAGCCTGCTCGCATGGAAAAATTGATGGAGGTGTTATCATGAGTCGTACGATTGTATTAGTTAGTGGGGCAAGTCGCGGTATCGGTAAAGCTGTTGCCAAACGTTTTGCGAAAGAAGGACATTTCGTCATTGGAACAGCGACCACAGAGAAAGGGGCTGCTCTTATCGATGATTATCTGCATGATTCAGGTGGTATAGGCCGAGTTTTAGATGTTCGTGATGCGGCACAAATTGATAAACTGTTTGAAGAGATTGAAAGTGTATATGGTGCCGTACAAGTATTAGTAAATAATGCAGGTATTACCCAAGATGGGTTGTTAATGCGTATGAAAGATGAAGACTGGGACAGTGTGGTTGACACCAATCTAACCTCAGTTTATCGCATGAGTAAACGAGCAGTACGTGGCATGATGAAAGCGCGTCGTGGCCGTATTATTAATATCAGTTCAGTGGTTGCAAAAATGGGCAATGCTGGACAGTCTAACTATGCTGCTACAAAAGCAGGCGTAGAAGGATTTAGTCGTACTTTGGCGCGTGAGATTGGCTCTCGTCAAGTAACTATCAACTGTGTGGCACCAGGACTGATTGAGACTGATATGACAGATGAGCTGGACGAACGCTTACTAAACTCTATGTTGGATGCTGTACCTATCGGACGTTTGGGACAGCCAGAAGATATTGCAGCCGCAACATTATTCTTGGCTAGTGATGAAGCGAGTTATATTACTGGAGCCGTTATACCCGTCAACGGTGGTATGTACATGTAATACCATAAGTAGTATAAAAACATCGTTTACACTCGTATAATAAAAACCTGCGTGAACGAGTGTAAACTGTATTTAATGGTGTTATAATGACGCATATTTTTATGTTTCAGACCTGTGCTATAAAGGGTTTCATAAAGCATTAAATAAATCGAGACGGGTCAAACTGTGTTAGAGTCTTATCTCTGAGATAAAATACCGTATTCGACCAGACATTATCAGCTCAAAAAATAGCTAGATGATAGTTTTTAAAATTAATAGATAAAGGAGTAGTTTATATGAGTAATGATACTGAGTTAAGAGTAAAATCTGCAGTAGCAGAGCAGTTGGGCATGAATGTTGAAGACATCAGCAACGACGCTTCTTTCATGGAAGATCTAGGTGCAGATTCACTAGACTTGGTTGAGCTTGTTATGTCTTTCGAAAGTGATTTTGGCATTACTATTCCTGATGAAGATTCAGCAGAATTGACTACTGTACAAAAAGCAATCGATTACGTTCAAGCTCAACTGTAAGCCACTGCTGCTTTATAGTCTATTTATAATATGACTACAGCAAGATTTGCTAAACCGTTTATCTTTATTGATAAACGGTTTTTTTATATTTTAAAAAAGGTCTAAAGACTATGGTTTATCTATGATGTGAATAGCTTGTCTTATATTGCTAGAACTTATGTCATCCAATCTGTAACCGCATATCATTAACACAATCTATATGGGAGTAACATTATCCAACATACTTTTACTATCTAACGCTTTTTTACTTTTTTCACTTTGTTATACTTATTGTGATGGCAGCAGCTAGAATTAGTCTGTCACCGATCATAATTTTAAAATATAAAAATGACTAACAATAAAACTTGAAGGAGTATGTATATGGGTATGTTTAGTTTTGCAAAAGATATTGGAGATAAGATTTTTAATCGTGATGATGACAAACATGATGCAAAATCAGAAACCAAAGCAGATGCCAATACGCCAGTAAAAACCACGGAGCCTTCTGCTCAATCGGTTGCCAATATACTATTGCGCCGTATTCAACAACAGAATCTCAATATTGATAACTTAAAAGTTAAATATAATGGTTCAACTGATACAGCTGAGATTAGCGGTAATGCTAAAACTCAAGCAGACCGTGAAAAAGCCATTATCGCGATTGGTAATGTGCAGAATGTAGCAAAGGTTATTGATAATATCGACATCGAAGAAGATGCGCCTGAATCCACGATGTACACTGTGAAATCTGGCGATAGCTTATCTAAGATTGCTGAAGAGGTGTATGGTTCATCTGGTGACTATATGAAGATATTTGAGGCCAATAAGCCTATGTTATCTGATCCAAATAAGATATATCCAGGGCAAGTATTACGTATTCCTAAGCCATAGTTGAAATAAAGTAGAATGATTTTTATAAATACAATGACTTAGATTGTATTAACCAGGAATAGTATAGTTGGTGCAAATAAAACGCCTTTTAGTATAAGAGGCGTTTTTTATTGTCTGACTCTTATGTATTTCTTAGTTTTATTGTGCTTTTTCGATAGCGTAAAAAATGCTATTCATTACTATTACCAAGTTTTTCCATCTGCTCTGCAATTGCCCAATTAATATGCTCATCAAGCATCTTGCTATACCCTAATCTAGATTCTAATTGACTAATAATGTCTAGACTAGGATTAGCGTTACCCAGTCCGATAGCAATGTTTCGTAAAAAATTAACATATCCTGTCCGTCTAATTGGACTACCTTTTGTATATTCTAAAAAGTCAGACTCTTGCCACTGCCAAAGCTCAATTAAGCCAATATTATCAAGATTGTGTCTAGGGGCGAAGTCATTTACCGATGTCAGATTGGCGTAACGGTTCCAAGGACAAATAAGCTGACAGTCATCACAGCCAAATACCCGATTGCCTATGGCACGCCGGTACTTTATATCGATTGCCCCTTCGTGTTCGATGGTCAAATATGAGATGCATGCAGCGGCATTAAGCTTATAAGGAGCGACGATCGCCTGCGTGGGACAAATATCAATACAAGCGCTACAACTGCCGCAATGCGCATTGACTGGTTTGTCATCAGGCAGGTTAAGACTGATAAATAACTCGCCTAACACAAAAAAAGAGCCCGCCGATTTATTCAGAAGTAAAGTATGCTTGCCTGTCCAGCCAAGACCGACTGCATCTGCTATTGGTCGCTCAAAAATAGGAGCAGAATCACTAAACGGACGAAAAACGAAATCTGACTCGGCTCCAATGTTTAAATGCTGCCATTCAGGAAGCTTGTTTTCGATCTTAAGAGCCAATTGCTTTAAACGGCTACGCATCGTCTTATGATAATCTCGGCCTCGTGCATAACGTGCAATGATACCTTGATTAGGGTAGTCGTTATCGGTGACAGTGCGTGGCACTGGTGTCTGGGTTAGATAGTCCATACGTACGCTGATGATGGTTTGCGCGCCTGCAACGAGCTTAGCAGGATGTGCCCTTAAGTCATGGTTGTTATGCATAAACTGCAATTGCCCTTCATATCCTTTGTCTAACCACTGTTGTAGCTGCTCAATCTGTTGTGCAAATAAAGGGTGATGGACGGATAAGAATCCACAGTCAGCGAACCCTAAAGCTTGTGCCTCAGACTTAATCCATTGTTTTACCTCTACTGCAGTAGCAAATACAGGAGTATTGGTAACTTCAATACCAACGCTCGTTTGCTGATTAGAGGAATGCACTGAATGCTGTTTGATGGACGATTTATTGTTCATATTAGAGGGTACTAGTTTGTGAATTTATATATCGATAGTGATTTTGTAGCGGCTATGATAGGCCAGTTTATTGCCAATGCAACCATAAAAATTAAATATTGGGTGGTTAGTATTGATACATAAAGCTAGATATGTTTTTGTTATATTTATAACCTAGCAGTTTATAAACTCATAAAATAAGAAAAAGGAATATTATGCAATCATCAATACAATCAGCAGCACAGTGCCCGTACTCGTCATTGCCTATCGCTTTATACGCTAGCGAACAAGTTTATGCTATAGAACAAGCATGGTTTGCACAAGGATATGATAGCTTTGGTTTGATGCAACAAGCTGCTTGGCAAATGGCACAACGTATTATACCGCTTTATGAACGAGTCAAGGCGCAAACGAAGCGCTACGCCAGACATCATCATTATATGGCTCGTCAGCCTAGTGCGTGTGTTTGGGTAGGGCAAGGTAATAATGGCGGAGATGGTTGGTTAATTGCTCATTATCTACAGCAAGCGGGCTGGCAAGTACAAGTGATAACAGTCGGCGTAGAAATGGATAATCGGGCAGATAACAGTCAAAAGAGCCAAACCTCAGTCAATGATGCAATAAAGGCTCAGCGTAAGGCTTTAAGCATGAGCTGTCCTTATCAACGCTTTGAGGATATGCAATGTTATCAAAATAAAAATGAGCAATTGGATATGGCTTTGCAGGCTGATATCTATATTGATGCACTATTTGGTATTGGTTTAGATCGTGCGCCAAAAGGTTTGTATGAACAAGCAATTATAACATTTAATAGCGCAGCTCAGCAGATTGACGCTTTAACAATTGCCGTTGATATTCCAAGTGGTCTCGTTGCTTCTACCGGTCAAGTATTTGAAAAATTAGCCATACAGGCGGATATTACCTTATGTCTAATTGCGCGTAAGTTTGGTCTGCATACCAAAGATGGTATGGATTACAGTGGAGAAATAATTGATATACCGTTGATACCTTATGCATCTATTGAACCTGTTGCAATACTGCTTAAAGATGCCCAACATCTAACGCCGCGTCGTCACAACAGTTATAAAGGTAGCTATGGCCATGTCTTAGTGATTGGAGGCAATCGTATTGAAGGCTCTCAAGGTATGGGCGGTGCCGCGATTCTAACGGCTTCTAGTGCGATGGCAACTGGGACTGGTAAAATAACCGTTGCCTGTCATCAAGCATTTCACGGCGCGTTATTGACCTCGTTACCTGATGCGATGACGATTGACCTACACGATCAGGAGGGCGTTGAGCGTTTAATTGAAAGTGCAAGCGTCGTTACTATTGGTATAGGGCTTGGCCGCGATGAAAAAGCAAAAATACTATTTATCCGTTACGTGCAAGCAGTAATGGCGCATAACAGCACGCTAGTAATCGATGCCGACGGTCTCTATCATTTAGCAGCGCTACACATAGAAAAACACAAAGTTGTTACTCAACTACGGGAGTATAGTAAGACGCATAAGGTTTGCTTAACACCGCATAGTGGTGAAGCAGCCAAATTATTAAATAAAGAGATTGGTGAGATAGAAAACGACAGATTGTCAGCTATACAACGATGCGCGGATAGGTATGGTGGGAGCTGGGTACTAAAAGGCGCAGGCTCGCTCATTTTAGAGCGAGAGAGTATCTATGTTTGCGGTGCTGGTAACGCTGGGATGGCAACAGCTGGAATGGGGGATATACTATCTGGAGTGGTTGCAGGTTTATTGGCGCAAGAAGACTTAGAGAATGAGCAGAGTAACTTGCGTCAAGCAGTGATGATCCATGCATTAGCAGGTGATATGTTGGTTCACCAAAATTCACATGATGCTGCCACATACAAGCATGTAAGTAAAGAACAGCTATTGGTTGGACAACGCGGCTTACAAGCACAAGATATGCCAGCAGCCATACGTCATATTATGCAAAAACTAACCTACTAAGTAATATAAACTTCGTTGAAGACATCTTTGGTAATGAGATAGGTTTATTACTAAAGCTAGCTGTGCTTAAGTCTCTGTACTTTGACAATACTGTTCAATCGCTTGTTGTACACGCTCTCGCTTAAGTTCAATCTCGCGACTATCTAAGTACTGGCGTTTACCGTTTGCATCCATCTCGTAAATACGGCCGCCAACGTTTAAATTGGTTAAGTTGTTACGTAGTGATTGACAGCGCTGAGCATTTGCCTGCGCCTCTTGCTCTTGGATACGCGCCTCAAGCTGTGCGACACGTTGTTCTTCAGCACTTGGAGTATCGTTGTGCTGATTGGCATCGGTTTTACCTGCCATTTGCCCTGCATTCGCTTGTCTGCCATCATTACGAAACTCAATCACCTCAACATTACGAGCATTTTGCGGTGCATACTGGCTATATTTGACTTCACCATGCGTACCGATGGACTTGTAAACTTGGATAGCATGACTTGCACTCATAGGTAGAACGAACATACAAGTGGTGATAACGCCAATCAGTAGTTTATTGACAGTATGAATCATGGATGAATATGCCATGCTAGCAATCCTTTTAATGAATAAAAATATTCATATGTGAGCGTAAATATATCATTGTATAAATTACAAGGTTTATACAATATATGTTGATTCTAACAAAAAATAATGACAAATGTATATTTTTTAATAACTAATAGTTAAGTGTGGGTTTCACAAGTTTTTCTTGACAATAGGACTTAAACCACCGAATATAAGAACAGTTGATTGGTCAGTGAGCGGCTTTTATGATATTGCCGTAGCACTTGAGGATAATTACTGGTTACTGCTTATCAGCAGTCTCTACAGTTTTATGCTCTTTGTGACAGTAGCACAGTGTAGTATGAATAATGTCTGCCACAGTCTTTATTCTTAACTGTACTTACTGTCTCCGGACTTATCGGTCTACAATGACTAAGATAAACTTATTATTTTTGAATATTAAAAATAAAATACTGCATATTCACCTTGTTATATGCAATACAGAGTGCAACCGTCTTAACGGTATGTTGCTTGTATTTAAGCAATCTATATTGTCGTTAGTGTGGATATCTGATTGTTTTAATATTTATACATGTCTTATGAATAATAAGCTTCTATTAAAAGTGCTTTAACCTGCACCTTGTCATGTACATCGAAAAATCCTATCAAAACTGACCATATAAATTGCTATGTTTGAGTGATTGGCTGTTTTCTCATACAGTTATGCTCTGACATAGTGATCACATATTATTGATAAGGTGATGACAGTGACGCAAACTACGCAAAGTCCGAACATGACCGGCCATACTCAAACGGGTAATGCCGCCAAGCATTTCGATGAGAAACAACAACGTATTGCTGAAGATAACACCCAGCCTGTGATGCTATCTGGTGCAGAAATGTTGGTGCAATCGCTAACTGATGAAGGCGTCGAATATATTTTTGGCTATCCAGGTGGCGCGGTTTTGCATATATATGATGCGCTGTTCCAACAGGATAAGATTGAACATATTTTAGTCCGTCATGAGCAAGCAGCAGGTCACATGGCCGATGCTTATTCGCGAACAACTGGTAATACTGGCGTCGTATTGGCGACATCAGGGCCTGGCGCTACGAATACAGTGACTGCTATTGCGACAGCGTTTATGGACTCAGTGCCGATGGTTGTCATTTCAGGTCAGGTGCCAAGCAGTTTGATCGGTGAAGATGCCTTTCAAGAAACTGATATGGTCGGGGTGTCGCGTCCTATTGTTAAGCATAGCTTTCAAGTTCGTCATGCCAGCGAAATACCGTCAATCATCAAAAAAGCTTTCTATATCGCTCAGTCTGGTCGCCCAGGGCCGGTCGTCATTGATGTGCCTAAAGACATGACTGCACCCAGCGAAAAGTATGCCTATAAATTTCCAAAAGATGTGTTTGTAAGATCTTATCAGCCATCTGTTAAGGGTCATAGTGGTCAGATCAAAAGAGCTGTTGAGACTTTACTCGCAGCGAAGCGTCCCGTCGTTTATGCAGGTGGCGGCGTTATTTGGAGTAAGGCCCACGAAGAGTTAAAAGATATTGCTCATCGCTTAAACTTGCCAGTTACCAACACTTTGATGGGTCTTGGTACCTTCCCTGGTTCTGATCGTCAGTTCTTAGGAATGCTTGGTATGCATGGCACCTATGAAGCCAATATGACTATGCATCATGCAGATGTCATTTTAGCAGTTGGGGCACGTTTTGATGATCGCGTAACCAACAATGTCAAAAAGTTTTGTCCAAATGCGACAATCATTCATATAGATATTGATCCAGCTTCTATCTCAAAAACTATCTTTGCACATATTCCTATCGTTGGTGATGTAAAGTCTGTACTTAGCGATATGCTATCTATTATTGGGGAAGATAAAGAGCTAGAACAACATGCATTGTTAGATTGGTGGTCTCAGATTAACGAATGGCGCAAGCGTCATGGGCTACGTTATGACACTGATACTGAAAATGGTATCAAGCCGCAAAACGTGGTACAGGCCTTGTGCAAAATCACTGAAGGTAATGCGATTATCACCAGTGATGTCGGTCAGCATCAAATGTTTGCTGCGCTTTATTATACTTATAATGAGCCGCGTCAATGGCTCAACTCAGGTGGCCTTGGCACCATGGGTGTTGGCTTGCCGTACGCTATGGCAGCGAAGCTTGTAAGACCAGAGCGTGATGTCGTCTGTATTACAGGTGAAGGCTCAATTCAGATGAATATTCAAGAGCTATCAACGTGTCTACAGTATAATTTACCAGTTAAGATTTTGAACCTTAATAACGCTCAGTTGGGTATGGTTAAGCAGTGGCAGGATATGCTATATGAGGGTCGCCATGCTCATTCTTATATGAATTCGTTACCTGACTTCGTTAAGTTGGCTGAAAGTTATGGTCATGTTGGTATCAAAATTACTGACCCTGAAAAAATGGAAGAACAGTTAGCTGAAGCAATGGCAATGAAAGACAAGCTTGTATTCATCGATGTCTACGTCGATCGTAATGAGCATGTATATCCGATGCAAGTCGCAGGTCAAACGATGCGTGATATGTGGTTATCAAAAGGGGAGCGTACCTAATGCAACAACATCTGATTTCGGTATTAATAGAAAACGAAGCGGGATCGTTGTCGCGGTTGGTCGGCTTGTTTTCTCAACGTGGTTACAATATTGAGACCTTAAACGTCGCGCCAACAGAAGATCCGTCTATTTCACGCCTGACAGTAACGACGATTACTTCACCAGAAAAAATCGAGCAAATTACCAAGCAGTTGCATAAACTGATTGAAGTAATTAAAGTATTGAATCTATCTGAAAATGTACACGTCGAACGTGAGCTTATGCTGATTAAAGTTCGTGCCACTGGCAGTGTGCGCGAAGAAATTAAGCGTAGTGCTGATATATTCCGTGCTCAAATCGTCGATGTGAATGCAAATCTATATACTATTCAAATCGTTGGCGATACCGCTAAGCTTGATGGTTTTATTGATACTATCGGTCGTGAGCGTGTGCTAGAAGTGGTACGTTCAGGCGTAATTGGTATTGCTCGCGGCGAGAAGACCTTGAGCGTTTAATATTATTCTATTTTAAATCAATTTATCACTAGGCTTATATTGTTTACTATTTTAAGAAATAATCACGATATAAGTATTTACTACCCATGGCTTCCTATAATTGAGGAAAAGGACTCTACCTATGAACGTTTTTTATGATAAAGATTGTGATCTATCCATCATCCAAGGTAAAAAAGTGGCTATTATTGGTTATGGCTCACAAGGACATGCTCATGCCTTGAACTTACAAGAATCTGGTGTGGATGTAACAGTTGGTCTGCGTGCTAATTCTGGTTCGTGGAGAAAAGCTGAAAACGCGGGCCTAAAAGTTTCTGAAGTAGAAGAGGCAGTAAAAGCCGCTGACGTCGTTATGATTTTGACACCAGATGAATTTCAAAAGCAGCTTTATAACGATGTGATTGAGCCAAATATCAAAGAAGGCGCGACGCTCGCTTTTGCCCATGGCTTTTCCATTCATTACAACCAAGTAGTGCCGCGCAGCGATTTAGATGTCATCATGGTAGCACCAAAAGCACCAGGCCATACGGTACGTTCTGAGTTTGTTAAAGGTGGCGGCATCCCAGATCTTATCGCTATCTACCAAGATGCGTCAGGTCAAGCCAAGCAGTTGGCATTGTCTTATGCTGCTGGTGTTGGTGGCGGACGTTCAGGTATTATCGAAACAACCTTTAAGGACGAGACTGAAACTGACTTGTTCGGTGAGCAAGCCGTACTATGTGGCGGTGCTGTTGAACTGGTCAAAATGGGCTTTGAAACCTTGACAGAAGCCGGTTACGCGCCAGAAATGGCTTACTTTGAGTGCTTGCATGAGCTTAAGCTTATCGTCGACCTCATGTATGAAGGCGGTATCGCTGATATGAACTATTCAATCAGTAACAACGCAGAATATGGTGAGTATGTGACTGGTACAGAGGTTATCAACGAGCAATCACGCGAAGCCATGCGTAATGCATTAAAACGTATCCAGTCTGGTGAATACGCTAAAATGTTTATTTCTGAAGGGGCTACAAACTATCCATCTATGACAGCGCGTCGTCGTAACAACGCTGAACACGAGATTGAAAAGACAGGTGCGAAGCTACGCGGTATGATGCCTTGGATTGGTGGCAATAAAATCATCGATAAAGACAAAAACTAAATAGTCATCTACTAAGTCATTATTAAAACCCATGTTGTCGTTAGATAACATGGGTTTTTTATTGGCACATAATCGTTATAGAGGCGTTAAAATAACTACTTTTTATGAGGATAAACGAAAAATATTGGAATTAAAATAATAAGATACGCCATTAAATTTTAAAGTAATAAAAATAACGCTTGAAAACTTACAATCATCACCCAATGTAAACAACCGATATACCACTTATGTAAAAGTTGATCTTTAAAAATAAAAAGCTTAGACATAAGGGTGTTCGATCGTTTTTCTTTATTCTTATTTATACTATAGGTTATATGCTGTGCAAATATCTTTTCCAGACTGGCTAACGCCGCAATTCGCATATATTACTTTCAGCGCTGTCGTTGCCGTTCTGATTTGGATGGAAGGCGAGATGCTTAAGCGTAGCAACGGTAAATTGCCTAAATCTTTATTTTTTCAATTCAGCTCACTATTAGATACTTCGTGGTTTTTCGTTTCTGTAGTCATGATATATATGATTGATTTAACGCCATTAGCAACCACTGTACCAGTAGCCTATGGTCTCTATACGGTTTTTGGTTGGATTTATGGCACACGCTTGCTTAAACTGCGTGGTATTCCAGACTCTCCTGAAGATTTAGTAATACCTTCTAAATATATCGCTTATAGTCAATCATTTGCTTTAATATTCTTTGGTTTATGCTTATTTGTATTAGCGCTTCCTTGGCTACCTATATTTGATTCGTAAATGTATTATTAAAACTACTATATTCGGTTACACAAGTTTACTAAACGAATAACTATACCTTTACAAAAACTCGCAATTTAACATCCTGACCACAATAAAAGCTGTTATACTAAACTCGTACTTAGGGAGTTGTAGACGAAAATAGTCTCATATCGTTAAGATATAACACTGGTTTTAGTCTTAGCATTTGCTTAAAATTCGACTGAGTATTTGTCAATTAATCGGTGAAGACACAAGTCTCATCAACAGTTAAAGAGTTAGGAAAATTTATGTCAGATAAAGTTGAAGGCACTGTAAAGTGGTTTAATGAAGCTAAAGGTTTTGGTTTTATCGCTCAAGACAACGGTGGACAAGACGTATTCGCTCACTACAGCGCTATCCAAGGTAACGGTTTCAAAACTCTAGCCGAAGGTCAAAAAGTGTCTTTCATCTTAGGTGAAGGTAAGAAAGGACCACAAGCTGAGCAAATCGAAGCGCTTTAATCTTATCTATGTTGAGTTTGGTCGGTTGATCAACACTTCTCATTTTAAAAGATTATATAAAAGCTAAGATTGGTTTGTTGTATAACAACAAAAATATTGTTTAGAATCTATAAAAAAGCAACCTCTTATCAGGTTGCTTTTTTTTGTCAAAAAAACGCAACAATGCTAAGTTCCACTATCCGTTATAATTTATCATTCATCAATAATAATTATTTATCTGATAGCGATATGTAGGAGTAAGTATGGATTGGCAAGCGTGGTTTGCTATTGACTGGCAGCAAGTGATTGGTATTAGCTTATCGGTCATTGGCTTCTATTTTTGTCTGATACTGTTTACTAGGCTCAATGGCTTGCGTAGCTTCTCAAAACTATCGAGTTATGATTTTGCTATGACCATCGCTATTGGTAGTATTTTAGCTTCTACCGTTCTGTCTAAGTCAAGCTCGCTACTACAAGGACTGGTTGCAGTCGGTATGTTGTTTGTCTTGCAAGCACTTGTGTCTTTTTTAAGACGGAAAATAAAGTCGGTAAAAACGTTATTGGATAATCAGCCTATTATTTTGATGGCACGTGGGCAGTATTTTCATGATAATTTAAAAGAGGCTAATATCAGCATCAATGATATCAAGCAAATCTTGCGTAAAAATGGTATCAAATCTAAATCTGAGGTGTTTGCCGTCATTATGGAAACCACCGCTGATATGAGTGTTATTAAAAATAACGATGTAACACCAGATTGGTCATTGTTCGATGATATACGTGACAGCGATCTGCTGGTTGATGCTACTAAAACGTCAGTAAAAAAAGAAACTTTGAACAATGCTTAGCTAAGTATGTAATAATAAATTTTGAGCAAAAAGCTTAATAGTTCAATAAAAGTAAGAATGATTCAGTTTTAAATGACGAAATCATATATATCACACGTAATATGTCATGTTTTATATAAATAGTGACAAATTTATGACGCATTATTCACGGCGTTGTCTTGACCTTACCGAGATGCTCACGCAAGATAGTTAGGTCTAATAAGTCAAGCCTGATGAAAAATCGTTGACAAACCGAGTTATACTATTTAAGTAATATTTTGCATCAAATAAATCAATAGTTTTTGATTTATATTTTTTAATTCATAACATTAATAAACGAGGAACGTATGAAAGCATTAGTCGCGGTCAAGCGTGTCATTGATTACAACGTAAAAGTTCGTGTAAAAGCTGATAATTCTGGTGTGGATTTATCGAACACTAAAATGTCTATCAACCCGTTTGATGAAATTGCCGTCGAAGAAGCAGTGCGTCTAAAAGAAGCTGGCGTTATTGACGAAATTATTGTCGCTTCTATCGGACCAAAAGAATCACAAGAGCAGATTCGTGCAGCGTTAGCATTGGGTGCTGATCGTGGCGTTTTGGTCCAAACTGATGCCAAACCGTATCCGCTACAAGTCGCTAAAATTCTAAAAAACGTTGCTGAACAAGAAAGCACAGATATTATTCTATTGGGTAAGCAAGCGATTGACGATGATAATAATCAGACAGGACAGATGCTTGCCGCTTTGATGGGTATTGGTCAAGGTACGTTTGCTTCAGAAGTAAAAGTCGAAGGTGATAAAGTAAACGTGACCCGTGAAGTTGACGGTGGCCTACAAACAGTTGCGCTATCACTACCTGCAGTGATTACAACTGATTTACGTTTAAACGAACCACGTTATGCAAAACTGCCGAACATCATGAAAGCTAAGAAAAAGCCTCTTGATGAAAAAACGCCAGCAGACTTCGGTGTTGAGATGACGTCTAAGCAAGAAATCGTTAAAGTTACGCCACCTGCTGAACGTAAGGCTGGTATTACGGTAGCCTCAGTTGATGAATTGGTCGATAAGCTAAAAAATGAAGCGAAAGTAATCTAAGACTTCGCTGACGCATTTATAGAGTGTTAGTGCTGTAAATGCCGTATTTGAAATGCTATCTGACGACATGAACAAATAAATAAAGGACAAAAAAATGGCAATTTTGGTATATGCAGAACACGACAATGCCAGTCTAAAAAAGGCAACTTTAAGTACTATTGCAGCTGCTAAGCAGATTGGTGATGACATTCATGTATTGGTTGCTGGTAGTGGTAATCAGGCAGCGGCGGATGAAGCAGCAAAAGCTGAAGGCGTAAGTAAAGTACTATTAGCAGATAACGCAGCTTACGAACATCAAATGGCAGAAAATATATCGTTATTGGTTGCAGATATTGCTGCAGACTATAGTCATATTGTTGCGCCAGCAACGACCACTGGTAAAAACTTCATGCCGCGTACAGCAGCTTTACTAGATGTTAGTATGTTGTCAGAGGTTTCTGCTGTCATAGATGCCCAGACTTTTGAGCGTCCTATCTATGCTGGTAATGCGACTGCTACTGTTAAGACGACAGAAGATAAAGTGGTATTGACCGTGCGTACGACGGCTTTTGATCCAGTGGCTGCCGAAGGTGGTTCTGCTACTATTGAGACAATCGACAATGTACAAGACGCTGGTAAATCGAGCTTTGTTAATGAAGAGATGGCAGCATCTGATCGTCCTGAATTAACATCAGCCTCAATCGTCGTATCTGGTGGTCGCGCTTTAGCAAATGGTGAGAACTTTACTAAATACATCGAACCATTGGCAGATAAGCTAGGCGCTGCAGTTGGTGCATCGCGTGCTGCGGTCGATGCAGGTTATGTTCCTAACGATATGCAGGTCGGTCAAACGGGTAAAATCGTTGCGCCAGACTTATATATCGCGGCTGGCATCTCAGGTGCTATTCAGCATTTGGCAGGTATGAAAGACTCAAAAGTCATTGTCGCCATTAACAATGACCCAGAATCTCCAATCGCAAGCGTTGCTGATTACTTCTTAGAAGCTGATCTATTTGAAGCAATTCCTGAGCTAACTAGCAAGGTCTAAGTTTGACAGACAATCTATAAAAAATCCCGCTATCATTGATAGCGGGATTTTTTATGTTTAAACGCCAAGCTAATATAGCTATTCTATTTTGACTATATACAAATTTAACTGTAATGGCGTTGACGTAGCGTCTCATAAAGACAAAGCGAACCTGCAATCGCAACGTTGAGGCTCTCTTGACCATTAGGCTGCGGTAGGGCGATAGGAGTTGCACATTGCATCAGCTCATCACACACGCCTTGACCTTCATGGCCCATAATCCACGCAGTAGGAGCGGTAAGATCATGCTCATAAATCAAAGTGTCAGTATGTGAGCTGGTTGCTAGTAAAGGGACTTTTACACAGTCTAGAATATCTTGAGCACTCAAACCTTCATAAATAGTGAGCGCAAACTGAGCGCCCATTCCTGCTCGTAGTGTCTTGGGTGACCAAGCTTGGGCCGTGCCACTAGTACAGAGTACTGCTTCGATACCAACTGCGGCGGCGGTACGTAGTAGCGTGCCAACATTACCACTATCTTGTACATCATTTAAAATCAAGCAGTCGTAGTCTATCACCGTCAAGTTTAGCGCAGGTGCGTTTATGACCGCCATAATATCGATACCTGTACCGAGACTTCGAATGCTCTCATAAAGTGTATCTGATAGCGTCAAAACACTAGTGTAAGTGGGTAGGCGCATTAAAACCTGCTGAACCTCATGATGCTGGTGAGCTGATTGTGCCAGGAGTATTTGAACAAATGGATAATCACTACGTAGAGCAGCATCTATAAGATGCACGCCTTCAAGTACGGTCTGTCCTTGTTTTTTACGTTGACGAGCTTGTGATAACAGTGCTTTTACAAGCTTCACTGAAGGGTTTTTATCTGAAGTGATCAGCTCGGTAGAGTCTATTGACATAATTGACTGCTTAAAAAAAGGTAAAATAAATGACATCGAAAACAATTCAGTCCAAAATACTTTTTAATATTGGACTGGTCATGCTTAGTATGTAGGATTACATTATAAATAAGTAATGATAAAGCGTACTATTTATTGTCATGTTTGAGGTGTAAGTCTCTGACATAATCGACTTCGTTTTTACTACCAAGGACGACAGGGACACGCTGATGAATGTCGGTTGGAGTTATATCTAAGATACGATTGGTGGCATCAGTCGCACTGCCGCCTGCGCGTTCAATGAGTAAGCTCATAGGATTGGCTTCGTACATTAAACGCAGCTTACCAGCTTTGTTTGGATACTTGGTGTCAAAAGGATAAGTGAATAACCCACCGCGGCGTAAGATACGATGCACGTCACCCACCATAGCTGCCACCCAGCGCATATTAAAATTACGACCACGGACCCCTGTATCGCCAGCGACCAGCTCATCAATATACTGCTGCATAGGAGCACGCCAATAGCGATAATTTGAGCTGTTAATGGCATACTCACTGGTATCGGCATCGATTTGTACGTTATCTTCTACTAGTATGTAGTCGTTACTATCTGGATCTAAGCTAAACATCACTACGTTGTCAGCTACCGTCAGTGCCAGCATAGTTGATGTACCATACAGTAAGTAACCTGCCGCCAGCTGTGCGTTGCCCGCTTGTAAAAAGTCGCTATTTTCACTTGTTTGGCCTTGACGCTGGTAGGGTAAAATAGAGAAGATCGTGCCTACCGCCATATTGATATCGATGTTTGATGAGCCATCAAGCGGATCAAACAATACGAGTAAGTTGCCATCCGCATTGGCAGGCGTTGCATCATCTAGCTCTTCTGACGCTACGCCTGCACAGTGTTTGTTTTGTGCCAAAGCATCTAATAATAAATCATTGGCCAATACATCTAGCTTTTTTTGTTCTTCACCTTGGACATTCTGATTGCCTGCTTCTCCCAAAATATCTGCTAACGCTCCTTTTCTAAGCAATTGCGAAATGGTTTTACCCACTTCTGTGACAGTGGTGATGACATCGCTTACGGCAGGGTCAGTTTTTTGTGCTTTTAAATAATGTGCTAAGGTCGTCATAGTAGTTCCTAATAAATGAGAGGATTCATATAAGATAAAAAATTATAAGCTTTATAAATACGTTAGATTGAGATGATGACTTAGAATGCGTTTCGCTAAATTGTTGGTTGAATGAGTAAATATGCAAATAGCAGGCTCGTTATCTTTGTCCTGCATGCAAAATCAGCTACACTATGTCTATTATTATTGATAATTTGGTCAGACTTACTGCTTATTATAGTAAATATTGGGTTATTTATAAAAGCGAGTAAGATGCCATATGCTACTGCGGTAAAGTGTAGCAAATAAGTGTCAAAATGTCCCCGTGTCTGTACACCTGGTCATAGTCATGAACGAAAAAATCGTTATGATTGACTTGATATAAACCCATAATAAAGACTTGCCATTATGCCAACTTCCAAAAAAAATATATCTACAAATACTGTATCACCATCCAAATACGCCACATTTGACCACGATACTGTCCATCAGAGACTCAACACTTCCCTTAGTCGTCCACAGTTAAACCAAGATGGAAGTTTGCGTCATTTTTTGGGCGTAGAAGGGCTAAATAAATCACAACTACAAGCAATTATTGCTAAAGCTGAAACTTTCTTTGATGAAAATGGTCAGCTGATCAATCGGCCTGAGCTTGAAGGCTGTACAGTTATGAATCTGTTTTTTGAGCCCTCAACTCGTACTCGTACTACCTTTGAGGTGGCAGAAAAGCGTCTTGGGGCCAATGTACTGAACATTGACATTGCCCGCTCTAGTACAAAAAAAGGCGAAAGTTTACGCGATACACTGTGGAACTTACAAGCCATGACAGCTGATATCTTTGTAGTAAGACATTCTGCATCAGGGGCCGCGCATTTTATGGCGACTGAGGTGACGCCAGATATCGCCATTATCAATGGCGGTGATGGCTGGCATGCGCATCCAACCCAAGGGATGCTAGATATGCTGACCATTCATCGCGCCGCACCGCGTCCATTTGAAGCGTTATCAGTTGCTATCATCGGTGATATCAAGCATTCAAGAGTCGCACGCTCTGACATCAGTGCGCTGCAAACTTTAGGTGTCAAAGATATTCGCGTCTGCGCGCCACGTACGCTATTGCCTAAGGGGATTGAGCGCTACGGTGTGAATGTTTATGAAAACATGAATGAGTGCGTCACAGACTGTGATGTCATCATGGGATTAAGAATACAAAATGAGCGCATTGGCTCGCCGCTACTGGCTTCATCAAGTGAGTATTATAAACATTATGGTATTACGCCTGAGCGGGTGGCGCTTGCGAAACCTGATGCTCTAATCATGCACCCAGGTCCCATGAACCGAGGTATTGAGATTGCCTCAAGTGTGGCTGATGGCCCGCAGTCCGTTATTTTAGAGCAGGTGAGTAATGGTGTAGCGATTCGTATGGCAGTATTATCACTCGCCATGGAAGGCCAACGCGCTCATCAAGCGGCAAGAAACTCACAAAAGACGCATAACCAATGAAGTTAGCAACTGATACTTTGTGGTGTACGCTTTAGACGTTTGATTATTCGATTCTATTTATTTAATTACTGATATGGTAACAAGCTCATGACTGACCCTATTACTACTGATGCGCAGATAACAAATTTACTTCCTAACGTATTTGAAAAGTCTTTATCGAGTGAAGCGATTGATAAACTTGCAAACCTTGAGACTGGTCGTGAAACTTGGTTGCTACCACCATTAGTAGACTTGTGTGCACGCCTACGCGAACCTGGACAACAGCAACATGGGACATTGTCCTCTGAAGGTCGGGCTGCCCGTGGCAACGGCTTTTTGCATGTGGTGACTCCGCCTGATACCAGCCCTATCTTGGAGAATGGCTCATTACTTAAAGGTCTGCGTGAGCGTGCACTCGAAGATGGCGGTATTTATCTGCATATTCTTGGCGCATTAACAGCAGGTCTAGAAGGGACGCGTCCCTCCAATATTGCAGGTCTTAAAAAAGGAGGTTGTATTGCTGTTTCTAATGCGCGTCGGCCTTTTGATAATGATCTGGTGTTGTTACGGACGTTAGAGTATGCAGCAACCTTTGGTATGAAAGTATTTTTTTATCCCAACGAGCCAAATTTGTCTGGTAATGGGGTTGCGCATGAAGGCTACATTGCCTCTTATCATGGCCTGCAAGGTATTCCTTGGATCGCTGAGACAGTAGCCTTGTCTACCCAATTGCTGATGGTAGAGGAGACCGGTATTTCCGCCCATTTTAGTCAATTATCATGTAAGTCTTCAGTGGAGCTGATGCGCTGGGCAAAAGACAAAGGACTGCCCGTAACCTGTGATGTAGCGATGCATCAGTTGTATTTGACAGATGACAATCTAGAAGGTTTTAATGCACAAGCTTATGTGTTACCGCCATTACGTAGTAATACTGATCAGCAAGCACTATTGCGTGGCCTCAAAGATGGGACTATTGATGCCATTTGTAGTCATCATGAACCCTTAAATTCTACGGCCAAAAAAGCCCCTTTCGCTGAAAGTACCCCTGGTATCTCCAATTTCGACACCTTTATGGCGCTAGCTTGTCAACTGGTACGAGATGAGGTGCTAACAGTAGAGCAACTGGTAGATAAAATTTGTATCAACCCGGCTCAAATTGCGGGAATCAGTACCAAGTATGAAAGTCTAGGCGGCGCAATCTTGGTCGATCCTAACCTTGAGTGGCAGGTGACAGTAGATACCATGTTATCGAATGGCAAGAACACCCCGTTCTTTAACCAACATCTACAAGGCCGAGTCGTGGAGACCTTCTTTGGTTAATCCATCTCAGCATAATGACAATTCACGACCTTCTATAGCGAGTGAAAGTCATCAGTTATTGGATGATGACGATAGTCTGTCGAATAAAGTGACCAAAAACAGCGAGTCTAGCGAATCGATCAAAGCAGTCGCAGTGTACGAGATCGTCAAAGGAGCGGGCGCGCTGACAGGGGCTTTTGCATTATGGTTTTGGCATGCCAATCTCGAGCGCTGGCTGGCCCAAGCATCGGATTCATGGCAACAACACTTTGGCAACCTGCTGTCCACGCAAATAGAGAGTATTGTCCAAATTGCCCAGCAAGCAAGTAAAAACTGGTCACTTTTTCTGTTATTTATTTTTGCTTACGTTAGTTTGCGTTTTGTTGAAGCTTATGGGTTGTGGCAAGATAAAACATGGGCATATTGGTTTAGCGTTATCGGTTATGGGATATTTATTCCTATTGAGATTTACTATCTAATAGTGAGTCCATTTGATTGGTTTAAACTGGGAATTTTACTACTAAATATTATCATTGTTATCGTCGTCTATCGTAATATGAAACGTAAAGGTTTGATATAACGTCTGATATCAAACCTTTTTAGAGCAGCTGTGCTGTTGAGAGATTGGCGTAAGAGGTGAGCAGTGAGATATAAAGTTGCAAAATTACTATGACTCGCTGACTACTTTGATAGTTTTATAACGTTAATTGTCTAGTTTTGATAGGTTAGTCATTTGAATGCATCGCTATTTATGCGCAACAGGCTGAATCATTTTGGCGACTTTGCCGATGCTTAACCCTTGTACCAAGATAGAGAAGACGACGACAGCATAGGTGAGTGCCAGTAAAATATCGCGCTCCATCCCTGTCGGCAGCTGTAGTACCAAGGCCACTGAAATACCGCCCCGTAATCCGCCCCAGGTCAATACTTTCCACGCACCCTCAGGTAATTGTAGCTGTCTGCTTAAGGTCTTGGTAGTCATACCTACGACGATAAGACGGGCAAGTAAGGCAATTATAATGCTCAAGCCTCCTGCAATAAATAGGTTGCCTGAGTATGCAATGATGACAACCTCAAGACCGATTAGCACAAATAAAATCGCGTTTAAAATCTCATCTATCAGCTCCCAAAACAGATCAATATAGTGACGGGTCTTGTCACTCATCGCAAGCTCGCGACCACGGTTGCCGACCATTAGGCCCATCATCACCATAGCAAGTGGCCCGGACAAATGCCAATGACTGGCTAATGCATAACCACCTATCACGCCTGCAAGTGTCAACAGTACTTCTTCTTGATAACTGTCAATACTTTTGAGTAAGTAGTACAAAATAGCACCAAGTACCAAGCCAAAAATAATGCCACCACCAGCTTCAACAGCTAGAGTATGGGCCACATAATTAACCGTTGGTATATCACCACTAGATAAGATGCCGAGCAATAGAACAAATATGACAACACCGATGCCATCATTGAACAATGACTCGCCAGCGATGACAGTTTCGATGCTCTTTGGCGCTCCCGCTGATGCTAGTATTCCCATAACTGCAATAGGATCTGTAGGCGATATCAAAGCACCAAATAGTAGACACCAAATAAAAGGGAGTCCAAAACCAAGGAGTGGGAGCATAAAGTAGAGGGCAGTAGCGATCAGTACAGCTGATACTAGCGTGCCAATACATGCAAGAACGCCAATGGGGAGCTTATAACGCTTTAAATCACCAATATTGACGTGCAAAGCACCAGCGAACAAGAGCATAGATAGCATGCCATCTAGCAAGACTTCAGTGAAGTCCAACTGATCTAACAAACTAACTTCATAGTCAATGAGCTGATCAAACCCTAAAAACCCTAAAAAGATCGCTACCATGGATAACACAATGGAGATAACCATAACTCCAATCGTAGTTGGTAGACCAATAAAGCGATGATTGATGTAAGCCAATATCGCAGTCATTGATAAAAAGATAGCGCTAATCTCAAGTATAGTCAGGCTGGTTGCAGATGCCATAAAAGCAGTCTCAATGAATATAAAAGTTGTTAAAAGGATAACAGGTATTGAGCTGATAGGCAGTATTAGTATTGCCTAAAATCTATGCGTGTAACTCAGCTACAGCTTATTTATCTACCTTGATTGCGTCTGTAAGGCTTTATAAATATGGGCATCAAATTCACTGATATACTCAAAGTGTCGATGTTGCGCATTATCATCATGAATAAATTGCCGTGCTTGTTGACACATGGCTAGCAGGTCCTCTACAAGCTCTGTATAACTTAGATTCGCTTGACCTGCGTGTTCGATTAAAGTCAGCTCGCGTAATAAAGTCTGACGCTGTGCGGTATTGACTCGAGCATAATTTAAGTCAGTCACCGCCTGACAAAGCGCCTTTAATACCATTAAGTCTGCAATAGCATATCGACGTATTTCACCTAGTGACGTTTCAATAAAATCAGATATCTTTGGTGTTCTGGTAACAAGCGCCAGTATTGCTATGTGCGGCCGATTGACCGTAATATTAGACTCATCTTTGTCTTTTGGTGGCGTATAAAAATGATAGGGGCTAGGTGGCTGCCGACGTAACATTAGGCTTAGACAAATAGTTAAAGACTGTACACAATTGACAGCTGTCTTGGGGTCATTAATCCCAGGCGATAGTGCCCGTACAGCGATCTCAGTGACTTGTCCTAGGCTTGATGCTATATCATTGGTGTACGCGGATTGGCGTCCAAAATGAAGACAAGCAGCAAAGCGTTGCCAAAAAACTCCATCAGGGGCACGCGAGGATACTACAAGCTGAGAAGTTTTGGTCTTTTTTAGGTTACTAATATGCGCTGTTGGGCGCTGATAAAAATGCCCTATGATGTTTCTATCAGTGACAAAGTCGCCAAGATTGGTATGTAATTGCACCACACCGCCATAATCTTGCGCCAACGTGATAAGCGACTCAAAGTAAATCTGTTGTAAATAGCCTGAGGTTGGCGCGTAAATAGGAGTGGCACACCAAGAATGATATTGTGCAATATCGTCACTATTCATGACGTTATGCTGATGCTCAATATTGCAGTTGTCGCTGTACCAGTAATCAATATTTTTAATAGCATCGTCACTTGCCCCTTGAATGACGCGTGAGGCTTGAATAGCATGGACCATATGTTGTACAAAATAGACCAACAGTAAGGCACAGACAACCGCCATCACGATAGCAAAAGTGACGGACAGTTGAGGCACACCAAAATCGACATCATGCTTGTGAATAGCCTTTAAGACCAGCAAGCTATAGCTGAATGTACCGATAAAAGCGCCAAGTACAAACTGATTTGAGGTATCAGTCAAAAAGTTACGTAAAAGCCTAGGGCCAAATTGTGATGAGGCCATAGAAAGAACGGCAATGGTAATCGAAAAAGTAGTACCAGCCACACCTAATACCGCTCCTGCAATCGTCGTCATAATAGCTCTTGCAGAAGAGTCATCACCCGTAAAAGCAAACCGAATATCTCTCACGGTTGCACGATCAAACTGCTGGTCGATAGCGATGAACAAAGGGGCTAAAAGTATGCCCGTCAATACGCAAGCGGTTGGGATAAACCAATAAGAACCAATAAGCTTTTGCCATAGATTCCTTAATCGATCAGGTAAGTCAGTTAAGGTCTGTAGTGACCATAACTGTGCAAATTTTTTTAGTGCGTGAAGACTGGTCGTCAGTAGGCGTGTGGGCAGGTTATTTTTATTGTTTTCAGTCACTGCCATAGGCTCCAAAGGGTTGGGAATATAATTTGGCTCATATCTTCTGGCGAAGGCTATCTTATAGTATCGTCTGACAAGATTAAGGTTATAGCATTTACCTGTTTACTTTTGGGTTGTCCGCTTCAGTAATGATATTGCCTTTGTGATTGTTACTGTCGTTGTTTGCGTCTTTATCGTCTTCAATCGGGTCATTTGGAATCAAAATCTCATTGCGATTGTTATCGCATATGACGTCACTGTCTTTATCATAGGCTGCTGCTTCAAAATGCGGTGTGTCTTGCTCGCGCTTATGTTTATGGTGCTGTGTATTGCGCTTACCGTATTTGCCAAAAGACTCTTTTTCATTGCTTGTAGAGGTTATTTTGCGCGGCTGGCTATGAGAAAAAATAGCAGACAACGGTAAGTTAAGTTGCTCTTGAGCAAAGGCTTCAGTATTGATAAAGCGGCGTATCAGTAGACTAAGCCATGGTTGTTGGCTGTCACTCTTCATCTCATCAAGCTCATCCTTTATAGGTAACGGGTAAGGCAGAGTACGGTAGAAGTCCCATAATGTCAGTCTGCTAAGATCTTTTTTGAGTACGTATTCGTCATCTTCAGTCACGGTGATGAGTTTGCTGTCTTTTAAGTAATTAATGTAGGTATACCATTTAGGCAGCTCCTTACGACCTAATACGTTACGTAGCTCCTGCTCGCTCACGGTATCGCCTTTTAAATGGTTGATATAGACTAGGTTTAACATATCAAGCAAGCTTAACAGCGGATGACGTGGATAGACTTCCTCAGTCTCAAAAATAGTTAAAGTATAGCTAACCTCAACGCCTAATAAGATTAAGTTCCATGATAAATAAATCCATAATAAGAAGATAGGTAAGGCGGCAAACGCACCGTATATGGCTTCATAACTAGTAAAGTTGCTCATGACCATACCAAAGATATGCTTTAGTAATTCAAATGCTATTGCAACAAATATACCAGCTATAGCCGCGTTTTTTACAGGTACGCGGGCTTTGGGAATGAACCAATACATCCCGATAAAGCCTGCAACCATTACACTGATGGAAACTATCTGTACCCAAAACGACCAATCAATACCATAGCCACCTATTTGACGGTTCAAAAAGCTCAAACTCTGTACCGTACTAGATGCAATAAATGCGGTACCCAATACTAACGGTCCCATAGTAATAATGGTCCAATAGCGCAGCATACTTTTGATACCGCCAGAACGATCATCTACTCGCCAAATCTGATTAAAAGCTCGTTCAATAGTCGTCAAAGTGATAATGGTTGTGACAAATAAGATCATCGCCCCGATGGCCGTCAAGTTAGACGATTTTTCAGCAAAACTATTTATATACTCACTGACCTGCATGCTCGATTGCGGTAACAAATTACTGTATATCACCTCATAAATCTGCGCTCTAACTGAAGCGAGCGCTGGAACTGAAGATAAAATCATCAGTAATACGGTCAACATAGGAACGATTGATAACATGGTGGTATAAGTCAATGATGCTGCTTTTTGTTGGCAGTTATCTTCAAAAAAGTGCCGCGTCAAAAATCGCAAAAATTGAAACCAGCGTTGATGTGCAAACGGGATTTTTTTCAGTAAGTTTTCCATATCGACCATTTAGCAAGGATAAGAGTGACAGTAGTGTAACAAAAATGTGCTATAAGCATCTGCCAATTAATTGTGTCAAAATACATAACAGCATGCGTTACAAGGTTATAACTACAACAAGGTAAGGAAGTCTTTGTTTGCATGTCAGTGAATGAGTCGGGCATAATGTGCGCATCTGTCAGTGATATCAATCTCTTGGTGCAAAGCTTATATGATACACAAGCTGTTGCATCTCATAACGTTAATGATTTTAAAAGGAAGTGTTGCTCATGAGTCAAGACAACCCTTATGTTTTGGTACTATATTATTCTAGCCACGGTACAACTAAGACATTGGCGTATGCGATCGCTCAAGGTATCGAGGACGCTGGCATGACAGCGCGTATCCGTACGGTACCGACTGTGGCACCTGAGACCACAGCGAGCAAGCCTGCGATTCCTGATGAGGGTGATCTGTATTGCACTATGGATGATCTTAAAGACTGTAGCGGCCTTGCACTTGGTAGCCCAACGCACTTTGGTAATATGGCCGCGCCCATGAAGTACTTTTGGGACAATACGGTCACCTTGTGGCTGGCAGGCAATCTACAAAACAAACCTGCTTCAGTGTTCACGGCGACAGGTTCGATGCATGGCGGCCAAGAAACAACCTTACTGACAATGATGTTACCACTGATGCATCACGGTATGATAATTGTCGGAGTACCTTATGCAGAGCCTGCGCTGAATCGTACTCATCGCGGCGGTACGCCTTATGGCGCCAGTCACGTGAGCGGTGCATTACATGACCAACCTGTAAATGATGATGAGCGCGAGCTAGGTATCGCTCAAGGTCGACGTCTGGCTATTAGTGCCAAAGCGTTAGCACAAGCTAACTGGACCCGCTAAGCTGCTTTTATATCGTGCAGCACAATGCTACTAAACTAGGAAGCAAACGTATCTAATGGCTACTAATCGCCCCGATAATAACCTTCAGGCAAAACCAGCAGCAAAAAAAGCTAGTAAGCCCGTCAAATCCGGCAAACCTATTGCGCCCATTCGTCAGCGTTTAATGCTGACATGGCTTGTTTGGTTGGTTTATAGACTGCTTGGGCTGCCCATTCTCATTAGTGTATTTAATGTCAGTAGCCCTGATATTGTGGGTGGTATTGCGTGGCAGGCACTATGGCTTTTGCCAGCTTTTATACTGACGCCATGGGTTGTGCGTGGGCGCTCACCTTATGCCTTATTGGTCGGCAGTATGTTTACTCTTGTGTATTTGGGCGCAAGTGGGGTCGTGTTGTTTACTCGCATCTATGGCAGCAGTTGGTCTGAGATAGTGGTGTATCTGTTCGACTTTTTGCTGCTATTGGTGATTAACGTTTGGCTGTTTATTTTATTGAAGCGTCTGCCTTCGATGAATAATGTCGTCAAGAAGCCGCGCTCTCGCTAGATTGGTTTTTACCTCTGTTATTGATATAAAAAAGCTTAGATAACAAAAAGCGGCGCTCTGGATGAGAGCGCCGCTTTTTTATTATAGTTAGGTCTTTATAAAAGAGATTAGCAAGAATAACGTAGCGGTCAGCTAAGTTAGTAACGGCTTAGGATTTAGTTGGCTTTCGTTAATTCTAAATCCATCTTTTTACCATCGTTGACTTGGCTTACTTTGACCGGTAAGTAATCAAGACTTGGTGCTAACCAAAAGCTGGTTGAGCGACTATTGTCGTCATGAATACGGTCAACACGGACGGTATCAAAAGTTCCTGCTGGTACAGTAATTTTGGTGTTACCAAATTTTTTGAATGGCGTCTTTTCTACTTTATTTTTTTTAGCCATATAGTAATTACCAGAGAAATCACCGTTCAATAAATCTTGACGGATTTGCACCTCAAGGCTCAAATCATCGAAAGCTTGCTGCGCCATATCCATGGTCGTGGTTTTGCCTTTATAAGTACTGGTGACTTTTTTGCTGCTGGGGTTAAAGCTTAGTTTATGCGTACGCCCAAGACCTAGCAACTTATAAGTAGTGCTGGCCTGCGTCGGACTGACATTATTGCCATTGATGGTAAAGGTACTGTCTTGCGAAGCGCTAGCGACACCAGCCACACGAGCTTTTACCTTATAATTCCAAGTATTACCAGACTTTTTTAAGGTACGGTTTGCCGTGCCTTTATATTTATCTTCAACCGTAAAGCTATAATCAGCGCTTGATGGTTGAATGGTTTTTGCGTTGGCAAGAGTAGGGGCGGTCATACTTAAAGCTCCGATAATAGCGATACTAGCGCCTGTGTTTAGGGCGGTGAGAAACTTTGATTTATTATGTTTAAGATTTCGATTGTCAGTTACTGATAACTTTTTATTTGTCGATAAAATACTCATGGATTTTCCTTAATAGATAGAAGATAAATGTGTCATCTTTTTTATAACTATTATTATGTTCTCAAAGCTTATAATGGTCATATGTTGTTACATTTTCAAGGGTGTTAACATACACGGGTGTTCAGCTCTTGTAGCCTATGTTGCCAAGACTCCTTAAGCTGACGCCGTAAGTAACGCTTTGTGAGTAAGGTTACTCGCCATGACGAACTTATAAGATATCTACTCTCACATTTTGATAAATTTTTTGCATTTACACTTGAAGCTATCTTCTGTTGCCCCCACTTTTTGATACAAGCTCAACGCTTATCTATAAGGCAGTACTTTTTAGACGTATTTCTTATAGATACTGGTCTTGAGACCATTAATTCAAATAAACCCTTTTAACGTAAATAACCAACTTTTGGAGTCATATCGATGAACATTCGTCCTTTACATGACCGTATCGTCGTCCGCCGTATAGAAGAAGAAACAAAAACTGCTGGTGGTATCTTGTTACCTGGTTCAGCGCAAGAAAAACCTTCACAAGGTGAAGTGCTGGCTGTTGGTAATGGTCAGGTTCGTGACAACGGCGAAACTCGCGCGTTAGATGTAAAAGCTGGCGACAAAGTTTTGTTCGGTCAATATGCTGGTCAAACGGTAAAAGTTGACGGCGAAGAACTACTTATTATGAAAGAGTCTGACGTATTGGGTGTGCTAGAAGGTTAATTCTTTTAGGTAATATTAAGCCCTTAGCACATTACTGTATCGACTTATTTGATTGTATTTTTATACTTATAATAATGGAGTAAATTAACATGGCAAAAGATGTAAAATTCGGCATTGATGCTCGTAAACAAATGATGGACGGTGTCAACGTTTTGGCAAACGCCGTAAAAGTCACGCTAGGCCCTAAAGGTCGCAACGTGGTGATCGACAAGTCTTTTGGCGCGCCAACCATCACCAAAGACGGTGTGTCGGTTGCCAAAGAGATCGAGCTTGAAAACAAATTTGAAAACATGGGCGCACAATTGGTTCGTGAAGTCGCGAGCCGCACCAACGATGTCGCCGGTGACGGTACCACGACGGCAACCGTATTGGCTCAGTCAATCTTGCAAGAAGGCATGAAATCTGTCGCTGCTGGCATGAACCCAATGGATCTAAAACGCGGTATCGACAAAGCAGTACGCGAAGCGGTTAAAGAGATTCATAACCTATCTACGCCAGCTGATGATCACAAAGCAATCGCCCAAGTAGGCTCTATCTCTGCCAACTCAGACACCAAAATCGGTGAGCTGATCTCGCAAGCGATGGAAAAAGTCGGTAAGCAAGGCGTTATCACAGTTGAAGAAGGCTCAAGCTTTGAAGATACCCTAGAAGTTGTCGAAGGTATGCAGTTTGACCGTGGTTATATCAGCCCATACTTTGCCAACAAGCAAGACAGCCTAACTGCTGAATTTGAAAACCCATATATCTTATTGGTTGACAAAAAAATCAGCAACATCCGTGAAATCGTGCCATTACTTGAGCAAGTCATGCAGCAAAGCAAGCCATTGCTAATCATTGCTGAAGACGTAGAAAACGAAGCATTGGCTACGCTAGTGGTCAACAACATGCGTGGCGGCCTAAAAACTTGTGCCGTTAAAGCACCAGGTTTCGGTGATCGCCGTAAAGCCATGCTAGAAGATATCGCAACGCTCACTGGCGGTACGGTCATCTCTGAAGAGATTGGTCTGAGCCTTGAGACTGCGACTCTAGAGCAATTGGGTACTGCGAAAAAAGTCACTGTTGGTAAAGAAAACACCGTCATCGTCGATGGTGCTGGCAATAAAGCAGACATCGATAATCGCGTTGAGTCTATCAACCGTCAAATCGCAAAGTCTACCTCTGACTACGATAAAGAAAAGCTACAAGAGCGTGTGGCCAAACTGTCGGGCGGCGTAGCAGTTATCAAAGTCGGCGCGGCTACTGAAACAGAAATGAAAGAGAAAAAAGACCGCGTTGACGATGCGCTACATGCCACTCGCGCTGCGGTTGAAGAAGGTGTCGTCCCTGGTGGCGGTGTTGCATTAGTCCGTGCGATGAGTGCCTTGTCTGACTTAACTGGCGACAACGACGACCAAAACGCAGGTATCAACATTCTACGCCGCGCAATGGAAGCTCCACTTCGTCAAATCGTCACCAACTCAGGTGAAGAAGCCTCAGTGGTCGTCAACGAAGTGAAAGGCGGTAGCGGTAACTATGGCTATAACGCTGCGAGTGGCGAGTATGGCGATATGCTAGAGATGGGTATCCTTGACCCTGCCAAAGTATCACGCTCAGCGCTAGAAAACGCAGCCTCTGTTGCAGGCCTCATGCTAACGACTGAAGCGATGATTACTGATCTACCAGAAGGCGATGATCCAATGGCTGCTATGGGCGGCGCTGCTGGTGGAATGGGCGGTATGGGTGGAATGGGCGGCATGATGTAATTTTACTTCTGCTACAAAGCGATTTCTCTTTGTCAGACGCGCTCAATGTACAATAGGTACTATTTTCGCTCGTCTTCCTCGACAAATCGCTTTTCGCTAGAAGTATGATTGACGTCATAAAGTCTGTTTGACTATTAAGAGCTCTGTTATCGTTAAGATAGCAGGGCTTTTTTGATGAAGGTTTTAAGTCCAGTTTTCCTAAATAAAACCCCGATAGGCTAAGCTTATCGGGGTTTTTCTATATAAAATAAGTATGTTTTAGCTAGGGTCAGTTGAAAATAAAACTGTTAGATAAATTTAAACGCGCTACTGGTATAAATTTTACTTGCGTGCTGCGTTCCCAGAGGCTGCGCAACCTACATTTAAAAACAGCATCCCAGTAGCGCTATGCTCTTTTTAGAGTGCATCGACTATAAAAGATTACGCATCTGCCTCATTACGACGAAATGTCCACGTCTTATCGTCAGACAGCTCATCGACATAGTAATATCCCGCCAAATCAAACTGCTTTAATTGCTCCGCTTTGGTCAGCTTATTGTCAGCGGCGTATTTGACCATCAGGCCGCGCGCTTTTTTGGCATAAAAGCTAATCACTTTATAGTTGCCATTTTTTTCGTCCTCAAATCTGGGCATGATAACCTTAGCATTTAACGCTTTCTTTTTTACCGACTTAAAATACTCATTAGACGCTAAGTTAATCAATACCTTGTCTTCGCTATCTGCCAGCCGTGCATTGATTACCTTGGTGACTTCATCGCCCCAAAACTCGTATAAGTTATCTCCGCGCTCATTTTTTAGCTTAGTGCCCATCTCTAAGCGGTACGGCTGAATTAAGTCGAGTGGTTTTAATACGCCATATAGCCCCGACAAAATACCCAAATGCTCATTGACGTAGATGGCAGTGTCCTTGTCCATACCATACATATCCAGACCCGTATAAACATCGCCATCAAATAGATAAGCGGCGGGTCTGGCGTTTTCGGTGGTAAAAGGTTTGTCATTATCCCATTGCCACTGCTGGTTGCGCGCCGCATTGAGCTGCGCCAGATCATCCGAGATACTCATCAGCGCTTGCAAATCAACCGGCTCTTTTGTCTTTAGTATTTTCATTAGTGCCTGCGCGTGGTCAATCAGCTCAGGCTGGCTATAGTAGTTGCCTAGATTTATAGGGATATCGTCCGTCTCATTTAAAGACTTGGCAGGAGAGAGCAAAAAATACATGGTTAATCCTTATTCTGTGAAGTCAATGACCTGTCTGTCGCGGTGTCAAGTGCTCTGATTATACCTTATATACAATTTTAACGTGATTTGACGTCATGGTTGGAGGGATTTTGCTGCTTTATCGACGAAAAGTAAACATTCGAAAGGTAGCTAAGATGACCAGCAGGCTATGTTTGGCAAGGGGTTAGCTTTCGTAGAAAAATAAAAGTTTTTAATATAACAATAAAAGTTATCTAGATGGTGTAAGTGCCTAACTTTTAATTTTACTTGTTGGTCACCATTAGGCGATGAAAGTTAGCGGATGATGTCTCTATAATAAAAAGACATGATGATGACGTAGTTATCATTTATTAAAATGATAGTCTTTGGTCATAAACCTTGAACCAACAACGACCAAGGGCTTTTTTGTCCCCTGTGCTTTTTAAATGTGCGTTGAGGGTATTACAGGTAGTCATTGAGACGTAAATAAAGTCATTAGAAGTAAGTAAGGAGACGGTATGAAAATCGGTGTAATCAGTGCAGATATCGCAAGCGAGAGCCGTGTCGCGCTAACCCCAGACGCGGTCAAAAAACTGCGTAAGCTTGGGTTTGAGGTCGTCATCCAGTCAGGTGCAGGGCAGGCAGCCTACTATGTTGATGCGCTGTATCAGGCGGCAGGAGCCGACATTGCCAGCAGCAGCGCCGAGGTGATTGCCCAGTCTCAAATCATTACCACCATTCACGACTTGCCCGCCGAAGTGACAGAGCGTTTGAGTGCAGGCCAAATCGTCGTTGGGATGCTAGACCCTCACCGCAATACGAAGCTAGACACTTATGCTGCTAAAGGCGTTACAGCCTTTGCGATGGAGCTATTGCCTCGCACACTGTCACGCGCCCAAAACATGGATGTGCTGTCGTCACAAGCCAACCTTGCCGGTTATAAAGCCGTATTACTTGCGGCCAATGAATACTCGCGTCCATTTCCGATGTTTATGACCTCGGCAGGGACAGTAAAACCCGCCAAAGTGGTGATCTTGGGTGTCGGTGTTGCAGGGTTACAAGCCATCGCAACAGCCAAGCGTTTGGGCGCGGTGGTAGAAGCCAGTGATCTGCGCCCTGCTGCAAAAGAGCAGGTGGAGTCGCTTGGCGGTAAGTGGCTGGATGTGCCGATGAGTGACGATGAAGCACAAAAAGCTAAGGCGACGGGCGGATATGCGTGGACGCCATCAGAGCAATATATCAAAGACCAAGCTGCAGTCGTCGACAAAGCATTAAGCAATGCCGATATCGTCATTACCACAGCACAAATCCCTGGTCGTCAAGCTCCGCGCTTAGTCCATCAGGCAACCCTTGCCAAAATGAAAGCCGGCTCGGTGCTGATCGATATGGCAGCTGGCACAGGCGGCAACGTCGAGGGCAGTGTGCCAAATGAGACCATCACTACAGACAATGGCGTGCGTATCGTTGGCGCGGCCAATATCCCGTCGATGCTAGCAGCGCAGTCATCAGACTTGTATGCCAATAACCTTGTCAACTTTATCACCACTTTAATTGCACCAGCCGCTACAGATGACGCGTCAGCAAACAAACTGGCACTGAACTTAGATATGGAAGATGAGATTCAGGGTGCACTGGCAGTGACCCATGACAATCAAGTGCGCTTGGCCAAACGCTAGCCCTTGCTGGTCGCCATGCATTTGCCAGACACGAATAAATTTTTAGGAGGATAAGATGATTGCCACCGTTTTAGCGGCAGCGCCTGCCGGTGCAGCCATGAGTAGCACACCATTTGTCGCGATTTTTACCGTATTTGTACTCGCTATCTTTGTTGGATATTACGTCGTCTGGGGCGTGACCCCAGCGCTGCATACGCCATTGATGGCGGTGACCAACGCCTTATCAAGTATCGTGATCGTCGGTGCGATGCTACAGACTGTCCATATCGACGGCTCGATGTTTACCTCGACCAGTTTGCTTGGTGCCTTTGCCGTATTTTTGGCCAGTATCAATATCTTCGGTGGTTTTGCAGTGACTGAGCGGATGCTCGCGATGTTTAAACCCAAAGCAAAAAAAGCACCTGCTCTTGAAGCCAGTTCGACGAAAAGCGGAGGTGATGCATGAACGATTTAACCCAATTTATTGCCACCAATGCAGATTGGTTTTATTTGGTCGGCGCTATCCTCTTTGTTTTAACGTTACGCGGATTGTCGAGTCCAAAGACAGCTATCCGTGGTAACCGCTTTGGTATGGCAGCGATGGCAATTGCCGTTATCACTACCTTTTTCTTAGCAGAAGGCCCTGTACTGTGGTTGATCATCGGTGCGATGATCTTAGGTGCCATCGTCGGCATGTGGAAAGCGAAAACCGTCGCGATGACGCAAATGCCAGAAACGGTGGCGTTGATGCACTCATTTGTCGGTTTGGCGGCGGTGGCGATTGCGCTGGCCACGGTACTGCATACCGAGCAGCAGCATGGCGCGGTTGCCCGTGTTGAGCTATTTATCGGTTGCTTTATCGGTGCGATTACTTTTTCTGCCTCTGTCTTTGCTTTTGGTAAGCTTGCAGCAAAAAGCTGGGCAAAAACAGTCACGGGCGGCTGGGTAAAGCCTGTCCAAGCGTTGCTATTTATAGCGATGATTGGGTTTGGCGGGGTGTATTTTGTCACTGATTCCTTGCCCGCGTTTTATGCGATGGCAGTGATTGCAGTGATCTTTGGCTGGATGTGGATTGCGCCCATCGGCGGCGGTGACATGCCAGTGGTTGTGTCGTTACTGAACTCATTTTCAGGTTGGGCGGCAGCAGGTATTGGCTTTACGCTGGGCAACTCAATGCTTATTATCGCAGGTTCGCTCGTCGGTTCATCAGGTGCGATTTTGTCTTATATCATGTGTAAAGCCATGAATCGCTCACTGCTCAATGTCCTATTTGGCGGTATGGGCACGTCAGCGGCCGCTGCTGGCGGTGATGATGGCGCACCAAAAACATACAAAGCAGGCTCAGCAGAAGATGCAGGGTTCCTCATGTCCAATGCCAGTAACGTGGTCATCGTACCAGGTTACGGTATGGCACAAGGCCGCGCGCAAAACGCGGTAAAAGAGCTATATGAGCTACTAAAAGACGAAGGCGTCAACGTTCGCTTTGCCATTCACCCTGTTGCTGGTCGTATGCCAGGGCACATGAACGTACTATTGGCAGAAGCCGACGTGCCTTATGACGATATCCTAGAGATGGATGAGATCAATTCCGACTTTGCCAGTACCGATGTGGTCTTGGTCATCGGTGCCAACGACGTCGTCAACCCATCAGCAAAAGAAGACCCATCTTCACCTATCTTTGGTATGCCGATTTTGGAAGTCACTAAAGCGCAGACGGTCATGGTTATCAAGCGTTCGATGAGCACCGGCTATGCAGGTCTTGATAACAGCCTCTTCTATATGGACAAAACCATGATGATCTTTGGCGATGCCAAAAAGATGGTGGAAGAGATGGTTCGTAGTATTAATGACGGCGGTCATTAATCGCTAAAATCAGCTTTTTAGCACAAGTTTTAAGTATGTTTTCTTAAATAAAAAAGTCACTTAGGTGGCTTTTTTGCGTTAAGGTAGGCCATCTTTCTATTCAGTTAGATCTTATACAAAATCAGAATTAAGAGAGTCATTTATGAACATGTTGATACGTTTTTTTATTATGATCAGTTTGCTAAAACAGCAGCGTAATAAACAGTCAGTAAAACAGCGTCTGAGCGCCGAGATGTTGGCCGCACCGATAGTACGTCAGTACCGTGTCTTGCCGCACGATATGGGGTTTCGCGATCATCTGCCCAATTATCGTTATTTGTCCTTTATAGAATTAAACATCACCAACTGGCTGATGACTTGCTGTCATCAAAAAGGGATGAAAAATCTTGGCTGGATTATCGCCATGCAAGAGATGGTTTATCTTAAAGAAATCAAATTTCTTAATAAAATGGCGGTAAATAGCGCGCTTGTCGGTTGGGATAAAAAATACGTGTATTTTGAAACGCGGTTTTTTGTCAAACATCAACTGATGGGTATTGGGATGACGAAGTTTGTCTTGACCGATAAAAAAGGTAAGTGCGCGCCGGCGGTATTGGATATGCTCGGCGAGCAGACCAATGATGTCATCGACTCATGGAATGCGCATCAAGTAGCGATAAAGTCTGCGCCAATTGCTCACTAGCTGACCTTAAGGCAGTTTGGCGAAACAACATGGCTATAATCGGCTGCCGAAGTTTGGTACGATGTAGGCTGCTAAATCGATAAAAGAACCGACAAGCGATCGCACCACTCAACGTAATATTTTTAACTAACACAAGCTAAGGAGCCACCATGACCCCGCAAAAACTAAAATGGACAGACAGCCTTGATATCGCCATTGAGCTTTATGAGAAGTTTCCAGAGGTCGACCCGCAGTACATTCGTTTTACTGATTTGCACCGCTGGGTGACTGAGCTTGAAGGCTTTGATGATGATCCGCAGCGCTCAAACGAAGGTATTTTAGAAGCCATTCAGATGAATTGGATAGATGAAGCTGATTAAGGCCATTTTCTTCTTTAACAGTACATCGAATAACAATAACAGAGAACAACAGGGCAGGCAGCATCATGACGTCTCAAATTAAAGAGTTAGCCGAAGCGATAGCTTGTAAGGGTATTAGCATTCGTACCACCAATCACGCTGAAATTAGCCATGAAACGGCGAAACTGGGCCGCTTATGGCAAAAATTTTATCAAAACCACATAGGCGACTTGCCTGAAGGTGAAGATATTTATGGCGTTTACCACAATTATGAGAGCGATGATTTGGTCGGCGCTTTTGATGTGGTGGCCAGTTGGGAGGTGACGGGTGAAGCTGAGGCATCAAACGCTCTTAATCCTGCAGGCGGCTTGGTCGCGGTAAATATTCCTGCAGGCAAGTATTTGGTTTTCTCTGAAACAGGCAATATGCCAAATACGGTGATGAACGCTTGGGAAAAGGCATGGGAGTACTTTAATGATCCAAACTGTGAGCACACTCGCAACTTTGATGTAGACTTTGAGCACTATATCGATGGGAATTTAGAGTACGACCAAGTCGACCTTTATATAGGTATTAAGTAAATCCATCGTTAGATTATAGGATAACTATGAATAAAGATTGGCCATATTGCGGAAGAATCGTATATTTGTCGGGTGGAGTTCTTGCTACTAATGAACCGCTAAGTGACGTGATCACATTATGGCCTAAAACTATAGATGGGAAAGTATGTGAAATCACAATAGAGACATTTGGTAAATTATATTATGCTCTTAAAAAATGTAGTTTATTGATTGTAGGAGTTGATTTTATAACTAACCCTCTTGAGGCTACTGGTAAAGCACCAATGCAGTTCAGAGGCTATGTCGAACAGGACACTATATGGCCTAATTGGGATGCTATGGATAAGTGGGCTAGTTTATCTTTATCAGCATTTCACAATAAAAATGGTCTCGCATATGATATTTCTAATAGAATTAACTTTCAGTTAAATTCAATAAATAACCGTTTGAGAAACCTTTGCTTGGCTTATCATAATCAGTTAAATGCGCTAGCTTTGAAAAATAGTTTTAAAAATGGACAACGTTTTCAGGATGGTTTCACTGATTTAGTTTATCAGGAATTTCACTCTTTTTTGTTTGATGCTGGAATACTGCGCGACTACTTATGTGAGTATGTGTATAACTATTCTGGCAAAGGCTCTCTAAAAGAAAGAATCAGAGAGATTCGTAAAAATTATAAGTATGAAATAACTTCAGCAAGTGGATTATTCAAATCTTTAAAAGAAATTGAAAAACAATCTGAATTAGAATCTTATTTTGAAATTGAGATGAGTGAAGGAGGTTGGTTATATGAGTTAGGCCAGTATCGTGATTTAGTAATGCACTCTGCTCCTATCAATTTGGCTAACTTTCCCTTATATGCTATTCAAGAATATTTAGTTTTACCAGATTCTAAAGAGATGGTTTCAGTCCGTTTCCCTTTACCTGATAATCCCTCAGAATTATATAGTGACCGTAGTAAGAGAAACCATTTCGACAAATACATTGAACAGTTTTCAGAGCTTCGACAAAACTCTTTAAATAGTCGTGGGAAATATGATTGCTTAGAATATGCACATATTGTATTTGGGTTACTGTCTAATCTTTCGTTGGATGTAGCAAAAGAGTCACCATTTAAACCGATGCGTCAAACTTATTTTCTTACGGACAGCGGAACCATATCTGTACCTGAATATATAGATGAGAGCTAATGCTAATTAAATAAGAATTGTTTTATTGTATATTCCTAAAGTAGTGATTATCATCTAAGATTTAGTTCTATTAAGTAAGAGAATGCATAAGCAAAAATAGTAAAGCAATAACAAACTCGAAAATAGAGAAAAGCGCCAAATCTAAATGAGATGGCGCTTTTTTGCTTTTATCATTTACGACTAATCCAATAATAAATTTTCCAAAATCCCTTCATATATCTGCGCCAATTTGCCCAAGTCATCCACTTCTACTTTTTCATCAACCTGATGAATGGTGGCGTTACGGACACCAAGCTCAACCACTTGCGCACCAGTCGGTGCGATAAAGCGCCCATCGGATGTACCGCCTGATGTCGATAGCGTCGTGTCTGTACCTGTGACTGACTTGATCGCATTTTGACAGGCTGAAACCAGTTTTCCTTCAGGGGTTAAAAACGGCTGACCGGATAATTTCCAATCAATATGATAACTGGCGCTACTGTTCTCAAAATGCTTATCAAAAATAGCATGGGTTTTTGCTTTGAGTTCTTCTTCACTGGTTTCGGTAGAAAAGCGAAAGTTAAAGACGACCTCTAAGGTTTCGGGAATGACATTGGTTGCGCCAGTACCACTATTGATATTAGAGATTTGTAGAGAGGTGGCGGGGAAGTAGTCATTGCCACTGTCCCAAGTTGCCGTCGTGAGTTCTGCTAACGCGGAGGTAGCCGCATGAATAGGGTTACAAGCCAAATGCGGATAGGCCACATGACCCTGCTTACCAATGACCGTCAGCACGGCACCCAACGAGCCGCGGCGACCGTTTTTGATGATATCGCCTAGCGTATCAGTACTTGATGGCTCTCCAACTAAGCAATAAGTGATTTTTTCTTGACGGGCCTCTAAGGTTTCAATGACTTTCACCGTGCCATTGATAGAAGGGCCTTCTTCATCTGAAGTGATTAAAAAGGCAATCGAGCCATTGTGCTCAGGGTGACTCGCAACGAAACGCTCGGCGGCGATGGTAAAGGCTGCAATGCCCGTTTTCATATCCGCTGCACCGCGCGCCCAAAGATAGCCGTCTTTTATAGTTGGCGTAAAGGGCGGATAGGTCCAGTTTTTCTCGTCGCCCGTCGGTACGACATCGGTATGGCCAGCAAAACATATCACAGGGTCGGCTGTACCACAGCGTGCCCAGAGGTTTTTGACTTCCGCGTGCTCGCCGCTCTGCTCTTTATTACCAAAGTACATAAACTCGCAGTCAAAGCCTGCTTGCGCTAGGCGAGACGACAAAATATCTTGGCAGCCATCATCATCTGGAGTGACGGAAGGGCGCTCAAGTAAAGCGATGCTTAACTCTAGTGTGTCTTGCTGATGAGTTTGCGTTAAAGTATTTTTATTATTAGACATGATAGACCTTTCAGAATTGAGCGTAGGCTGGGTTTTTGACCCAGCATTCTGCATTTGCGAAGTTTAAAAGCTGGGTTAAAAACCCAGCCTACAATAAATAGCTTACTTAACCCTCTTCAACAAACGGCACCAAACCATCTCGGCGCATCCATGTTGCGATAGAGTAGCGTTGCCGATGAGCGATCTGTACTTGATGTTGCAAATCGCTATCAAATATGACCAGTCGATTAGCAACAGGCATGACACTGTGATGGCTGCCATGTTTATCAATGATTTCTAACGCGCCGCCATCGCTGGCTGTCCATTCATCATTAAGATAAAAAACCGCTGAGATAACGCGCTCATCGCGGCCCGCAGGATTGTCGCTGTGCCATTTATAGCCAAAGCCTGCCGGATAGCAGGCATAGTGCGCTTCACTATGACGAATACCTGCGAACAAGCTTTGATTGAACAAAGTGGCAAGCGCATTGATACTCTGTAGATAAAAATAACCTGCAAAGAAGTTTTTTGTGATCCAGCGAATGCGGTCACCGCGTATGTCACTGATGCGCACACCAGCTGTCAGTTCGGCATCACGATATTCAACAAAACCACTCTCTGCTTGCAAAGCCTGTAATGCCGCATAATCAAACACTTCATCCACCACTATCCAGCCATCAGTCACAAACCTATCTAGCTGTTTATCGGATAATTTATCTGCCCAACTGACAGTAAAGTCGGACATCTGCAAAACATCTTGAGTGAGCGGTTTTTCGCTGGTTTTATCGGTGCAAGGCGCAAGCTGCGGCGGATTGTCAGGACCTATCGGATGATTGACCACCAGCTCTGTCACATTTAGGTTGCTAATAATCTTAGTCATCTCACCTCGCTATTGTCAATTAGCTGGCATTCAAAGCCCTTTTATTAAAAGCGCTTACCAAAACCACATTATCTTTTCCGCTGCCTATGCTACCATAGATGCAATTTTTCTTATTTAAACTTTTGAGATTATGAACTATAAACACGCCTACCACGCTGGTAACTTTGCTGATGTGGTGAAACACATTTTATTGGTACAACTGCTTAATCAGCTGAGCCAAAAAAACAAACCTTTTTATACGCTCGATGCTTACGGTGGTCGCGGTCTTTATTCACTAAGCAGTGAAGAAGCGCGCAAAACTGGAGAAGCCGAAGGTGGCATTAAAGCGTTGCTAAAGCTTGATGATGCTGAAATGGCGCAAGCACCAGCGGCTGTCAAAGATTATATGGAAGGCATCAAGCAGGCCAAATCTACTTATGATAATAAAGTCTACCCTGGTTCGCCATGGTGGATTGCTCATCATATTGAAAAAAACCCAGACACTGGCGTACGCGGTGAAGCGTTTGAGGCAAAAGCCAGCGAGTATGACGCGCTCAACTACCAATTGTATAAACTACCAATAGGCATTCATCATCGTGATGCGTTTGAAGGAGTCACCGCCGTGATTCCACCAGCCGAGCGCCGCGGCCTTATTTTTCTAGACCCTCCTTATGAACAAGAGCATAAAGACTTTACGCGTCTTATCAATTTACTCGTTGCTGCTTATAACAAGTGGCCACAAGGTACTTATGCCTTATGGTTCCCGATCAAAAACATCGAAGCTGTAGAGCTGTTTTACAAAAAACTCAAGCGTACAGAGATGAGACGCCAACTGATCTGTGAGCTAAATATTTATCCAAACGATGTTGCCGTTGGTCTCAATGGAACGGGGCTTTTGGTAATCAATCCGCCGTGGCAGTTTGACAATCATGCACGTGAAATATTACGGTTTTTACAGCCTGCTTTAAAAGTAGCTGATGCGCCAAACTTAACGCCTGATAGTGCAACCAATGTACGCTGGCTAGTTGGCGAATAAGGATACCATTATGACGACCGAGCAGCCACCTCACAATAACCTAAACGACAGCGCAGCGACTCAGCCGCCTTTTATTGATGAGCATGAATTTAATATTCGCTTAGCGGATAATGATAATTACGATGGCTTAACTTTTGAGGTGATTGAGACAGAAGTTGCAGAAGGTAAGCCTGTGGTCAGCCGCGGTGTCTATTTAGCGCCAAACTTGATAACCACATTGTCACTGTTATCTGGCTTTTATTCGATTTTGGCTAGTACCCAAGGTGAATTTTACAAAGCATCCTTAGCAATTTTTTTATCCGCCATTCTTGATGGGGCTGATGGCCGAGTCGCACGTATGCTTAATGCACAAAGCCCCTTTGGTGAGCAGTACGACTCTCTTGCCGATATGCTCGCCTTCGGTATTGCGCCAGCTATCTTAATTTATAGCTTTGCCCTAGAGCCTTTAGGACGCTTTGGACTAGGTTGTGCTTTCGTTTTCACGGCTTGTGGTGCCTTTCGTTTGGCACGGTTTAACGTACAGATAGGCGAAGTCGATAAAAAATACTTTGTCGGTTTAGCTAGTCCATTGGCCGCTATATTGGTCACGTCCGCTGTTATGGTTGCTGTCGATCATAATGAATGGGTCGGACAATATGATACTGCTGTTATGTTCTTGTTTGCCGCTTGGGTTGTTATCTGCGGTTTGCTGATGGTCAGTAATATTAAATACTATAGTTTTAAAGAATTTGATAAAAAGAAAGTCCCATTTGTGGTTCTCATCGTTGGTGTATTGGTTATGAGCATCATACTATATGATATTCCAGTTGGTATTTTAGCGATTGGTATTATATATGCGCTGTCAGGTATCGTTACTACGATTAGGGCAAAAGCTAGCAGTTAAAACAGTTAATGTTCTTACAATAAAAGGGGTTTACCAAAAGGTAGACTCTTTTTGATTTATAGCAGTATAACGGTAAATATAAATTGTGAGCCATAACAATCAGTTAGAAAGATATAATGAGTGTAATAAGCTCAATATCAAAAAAATGTTAAATATTTTTTATATCCCCCTTGACCCCCATCTAAAAGCGCGTATAATGCCACCCAGTCGAAAGGGAAGGCAGGTTAAAGAATGACTTATTATTCTAAAAACCGAAGCCTAACCAATTACTTTAAAATATTTTAAATTAATTCTTGACTTCCAAATTAAAGCGTCTATAATACGCACCTCATTAAGGGACAGGACGAGATTAAGACTAATAATATTAGTCAAATCAACTTCTTAACTTACTGAAACAAATTAAATAAAAAGCTTGACAAACCAATCCATTGTGATATGATAGTCGGCTCGCTAAATAGGATAAACCACATAGGTTTAGCGCTATTTAGTCTTACTCAATAGAGTAAACAACCTACTACTGGACGACAGTATAGGGCATTATTTAAAAGCAGAACTAAAGAACAACTTGTGTGGATTTTTGCTGAG
>NZ_CANMAH010000001.1 GCF_947495825.1 uncultured Psychrobacter sp. | reverse complement strand
CAAGGATGGATGGAGAATAATCTACCTAAACTGTTTCATGATATGGGCTGTATCGATTTTATAAAGATTTAACTATAGTTAACGAATCAAGCTTATTCTCAAACAAATTATCTTTTACGAGAAATGAAAGTGTAGATTGATAAGGTCCAATATATATATAATTGGATATTTTATGAGAGTATAATTCTATAGTTGCCCCACTTGGCGGTATAATATTGTAAAAATTAAAAGTAACTTGTACACTGTTATATTTTTCTAAACTATTTAAATAAGAACTATATTCTTTTTTTAAATCTGCCTGAATGAGTAGAAAGTCTTTCTCATCAAAATTTTGATAGTTAAATGCATTCATTGACTTCACCATATAAATATAAAAAATAACTAATAAGATTATTAGAGTTAATATAAGAAATTTAAGTTTTAATTGTTTATTAATCATATTATTTAGGGCTGAATTTAGTCATTGTAGCGGGTAAACCTATTGGAGTATTAGCAGCAACTGGGGTTTTCAATCCGCCTCCTTTTCTCCATAATGAATAGCCATTAGTTCCTTCAGATACGGCACCTCTTGGAACCCATCCCCACATGTTTTTATAATTTTCACCTAATTCTACGTGTACTAATGCTTCATAAATTTCTAGTATCGGAATGACATCACTACTACTTATTGTTCTCTTTTTTCTAAGGTCTTCAGATATTTTTTCAGCATCGCCCTTAGGGTTTAATATATTACTATATAGTGTACGTTTATGGAATGCGTAAAAATCGATATTGTGTCTATTTGCGAATAGTTGAGCAAAACTATTATCAGGATCTGCTTCACTAATGCTATCAAATGATCCTTGTGCCCTAAGTGTTAAATTATCTGACATCCCCGTTCTACATGCATATGAACTAGCCCTAGCTGAACTAAGAAAGCTAGTATTACTAATGGCGTTTATATCTGAGTTAGTTAGATCAATATTAGGTCTACCACTGTAATTCAAGGTAATTTTTCCGTTCAAGCCATGGCAGAAAAATGCTAAGTCTTTTATCTTATAGTTTTCTCTATCTGCATTTAATAGTTCTATAATTTTTGATTTAGTTTTCAAAGCAATAAACGTTACGTTATCAGTGAATTTTATTTCATTTTTTAAACCTTCTATAGCTAGCTTTTCTAAGCGAGTATAACCGTAATCAACATAAGCAATAGTGACTTTGTCACACTCTCTAAATTTATTTCTGTTTTTGATGAAAGGATAGGCAGCTGCAATAAACATATTTTTCAACCAAAAATTATTGTATTCAAACTCGGATCCAATGAATATAATATTTTCAGTTTTGGGTACTCTTGTACTTACTACTACTCTATTAGTATTGCTTCTTGGACTAGTTGATGACTGTCCAATTAATTCCCAATTATCAGTCATTAGAATCTCACCTCAATCTTTAATTCTTCAATTGCATAGCTCTCTATTACTTTTGTTCTGCCTTCATTATCTGTAATCCCTGTTTCAATACTTCCATCAGGTTTAGTGATTTTGTATTGGCAGTTTGGTATAGGTTCTTGAGTATCTTCATCTACGATTACAAAACCTTCATCATATACAACTCTTAAGTGGTTATCTGTCTCTATAATCTTATCTGGCAATACCCCAAGACCCAAACTATCCATTCTACCCCCAGCCTTACCATGCTTACCGCCTTTCTCGACCAACTCTTTTGCCGCAATCGTAATATCAGCACCATCAAGGGAGATACTCGCTCCCCCTGCCGTTATCGTCACCTTGTTCGTCGCCACTACCTCTACTTCTTTGGTGGAGGAGGCGATGTTCACATCTTGTTTAGCAGTGGCTTCTAATTTTCCTGTATGCGCGGAGAGGGTGATATTGTCTTTGGCGTTAGTTAGACTGACTTGACCATCCGCTATGATATTTAATGACTCACTACTGATCTGCTGGTGAGACTCGCCACTACTGATCATCATATCTTCTTGCGTAGTGCTGATCATCTCGCCCATAGAGCGTTGGATAAGGGTATCGCTACTCACATAGCTGCTATCTGCTGCACTATCAATCAGGGTGAATGGCGTCTGTTGGTGAGTCTTAGTTTGTTGTTCTTTGGCGATGGTCTCAAGCTGGGTCTTGATGGCTTTATGATCGTTAACTTGTCTTCCAAGACCGGTTGCCAATTGCGTTAGACGTTCTGCTAGATGCTGACCACCTAACGCCGTTTGGGTCAGGGTCGGGGTGTAGTGTTGGTAGTTATGCTGTCCAGATTGCACATGGGTTTGTGCTTGGGTTGACAGTACCAGCGCTTCGCCTGATTTGATGTTGATTTGAGCGTTGGTATTGGCATTGATCCCTTGGCGTTTAGCTGTGTCTGCTGGATTGATCACCCCCATTTTAAGACTGGCAACAACGTCTCCTGCATCGACGTTAAGTTGTGAGTAGGCTTGCTCACTGCGGTGATCAGTGACCCATTCAGGTAGACTGTTACCTATGTTGCGATAGCCGCTCTCATTGCTCATTATTTGTGGCAAACAGGCTAGGGCGACTTGATGATAATAAGCTACCGGTATTAATCAGATGCTCACCATCACCGATAGCTTGTATCAGAGTTTGATCATCTGCTCTATGGGTAAAGTGGCTGCCATAATTGCTTCCTGCTTGGGCTTCTAATCGATTGATAGATTGAGCAGGGCTGTCTAATAAATAGTGGCGTGTCGGCGTCATATGATTGCGACTGTCGCTATCAGCTTGACACTCAGTGACCCCCGTCATCGGCGGGAGTACTTGTCTGCTGTACACAGAGCCAACCCAAGGGGTTGTAGCCATTCCTGCTTTTCGCTACTATCTTGACTGCACGCAAGAGCAGGCACTAAAGACCGTGCCGTTCCTGCTCAGCGATAACGTCTCTGTCTAAGTGCCTGCATTCCTGCGTGCGGCCAAGGATATCCGCTGCAATCAGGGCTAGCGGTGAGATCAATTGTTTGCAGATAGTGGTCGTGGTTCGAATATTTGTATTAAGCAAGGCTTAGAACTCCATGTTGAGCTGAACGTTTTGAATTTGAGTTACTGTTTTATTGGTTGGATGAAAAAACCACCCGAAGGTGGCTTAAATAATTACTTATACTAAGTCATCTAAATCAGGTAAGTTTGAGGTATCATCAACGCCAAATGCCATTTGTCCTAATTTCTTAAAGTTGATGTGTTGAATCTCAATCAAATCAGCGAGAATGTTGAGATGGACAAAGATATTCATTTTATCGACATTTTTGATAGACGCATTGTCACTTATGGCAAGGGCAGGAACGAAGCCAAACATCTCATCATACTCAAGCGCGCCAAACTTTTTGACACAACGTTTGAATAGGGGTTTGTCGTTGTTGTCTTCCATATCAACATATTGTACCTGCTGAATCGTAAAAAATAGCTGTATAGCTCTGTCTTCAAGTCCAGCGGCAATATCTTTTGCGTCACCTTGTTCCTGATATACCCAACCGTAAGTTGGAGTAATCTCAAAAGCAAACCCTGACTTTTCTCCCCAAACATAGAGTTTACCAAAGCCACTACGAGCGATCACATAATAGTTGTCTTGTTTTAGAATATCTTCATCTAGCCAAAGCACGAGCTCATCTTCATAGTCAGCAGGATTGACGATCCAAAATAGACCTTGTTTAAAGCGGCAAAAACCCATTTTTTCCCAATAGAACAGAAGTTTATCAGGCAGTTTACCACGGTAATATTCTAAGGTAGCTTGTTCAACAGGATATTGCCAGTCAGGTTGTCCAAAATCTTCCATAAAAAAGTCAAATTTTTCATCGATAATAAAATCACTCATTTTGCATACTGTTCCATCATCTCAATCACTGGTACAAACTCTTCTTCGTCTGCTCTATATTTTTTAATTTTTTCTAAGATTGTGCCACTACCTGTATCAATATTCACGTCACCCCCTTTGTCTAGCATAAGCTTTAACAGGTCGAGTCGCTCTGGTACACCATTGATATAAGCAAGAGGCGTTAATTTTTTCTCATTAGGGATATTAGGATCAGCGCCTGCCTCAAGTAGTACTTTGGCTGCCTCAACGTTCTGTACACTCATAGCATAGTGCAAGGGTGTCATACCATAGTAGTCTTGGACATTAACAGGAACGCCTTGTTCTATATAGAATTGGATGGTTTCTTTCGGTGAAGGATTAAGTAAATTGGCTCGGTGAAGATAGTTCCATGATTCTTCTTCTGAAGTGTCTAGTATATCTAAAGTTTTATTGATTAAAAATATCTCTTTCAATAACTTGATATCCCCTTCGCTTTCTGCAACAGATACACGAAGTTTAGGACTACTCTTATAAAGTTCGTCGAAACGTTCCTCTACTCTACTTTTTTTAGTATCTTTCATCATTTACCTCTTTTTAAGAAATTGATTCATATCATTAATTATTCTATCTAACTCACCACGACCAGGCTTTTCACCACGGTGACTTATATTTTCAGGTCCATTTTCAATTTTAAATAAATCAGGTTTTGAGTTTACATAATCGTTTAGCTGTTTTTGTGACATACCTAACTCTTCAGAAGCTTCTATTAATCGTCTATTTTCCCAACCATTCATATGACCATAATGTAAAGGCGGTTCTATAACTTCATCTGTTAGTTTGTCAATAGCCTTACTGTAGAGGTGTAATAAAAAACCACCCGAAGGTGGCTAAAAACTATTTATGTTAAATTATTTAAATCAGGCAGGTTTGTATCTTCATCAACACCAAATGCCATTTGTCCTAATTTCTTAAAGTCAATATGTTGAATCTCAATCAGGTCAGGTAAAAGACTAAGATGGACAAAGATATTCATTTTATCGACATTCTTAATAGACGCATTGTCACTAATGGCAAGGGCAGGAACGAAGCCAAACATCTCGTCATAGTCAAGTGCGCCAAACTTTTTTACACAGCGATCAAAAAGTGATTTGCTATTATTATCATATTGATCATTAGTTTTAATTTTACGCAACGAAAAGAAAAACTGTAAGTTTCTATTAGCATGTCCGTTAGCAATATCTTTAGTGTCTCCTTCTTCATGATAGACCCAACCACGAGTTGGAGTAATCGTATAGGCATGACCTGTTTTTTCACCCCAAACGTATAACTTGCCAAAACCACTGCGAGCAATAATATAATAGTTATCTTGTTTTAGAACGTCCTCACCTAGCCAGATAGCTAACCCATCTTCATAGTCAGCAGGATTGACTATCCAAAACAAACCTTGCTTAAAACGACAAAAGCCAAACTTTTGCCAGTAAAAAAGCAATCTATCTGGTAACTTATTGTTGAAAAAATTTATAGTATCTTGTTCGACGGGTTGTTGCCAATCAGGTAGTCCAAAGTTAGCTAAAAAAAAATCAAAATCTTCGTCTATAATAAACTCACTCATAACTATATCCTATTTTAATTATTTACAACGGTTTAATTCTACCTTCATTTTAGTCTGTCCGCCTTGATTTTTTTGTGCTTCTTTAGCCGCTTTGTCCATCTCTGCCACTCTATGTTTCCACTGCGAACCAATAGAGGAGTTTACATCGCCACGACCCAGCCGATTAATCTTATCTTGTCCACCTGCTACCATGTCAGGATCATGTAGGGCATGTAAATCGGATACTATCACTTTGGTACGGGATTTAGCCAACCTTTGTGCTTCAACAGCCGACTTACCTTGCTTTCTATAGCTTTTCTCCAAAGAATCTTGAATATTATCCTCATATTCTCTTCTAGCATCTGCCTGCGCCCCATTACTTTTCGGTCTGCCATGCGTTTTAAAAGCATCACGACCTGTCAAATATTCATCGACAGTAAGGTTGTTTAGTCCAGCTTCTTGATCTTTTAGTTGACGATAGTACTCTTTTTCAATTTTTGCTTTATCTTTAGGACTTTTATTGATTTTCTTCTTTAAGCTATCGCCTGGCTTAAAGCATTTAGGAGTATGTTTTTTCATAACCCCTTTTCTAGCAGGTCTCGACGTTATACTACTGTTATGACTGACTGTTTCGCCAGAAGCGTTTCTATTGGTTGATGCTAAGGCTGTACTCGGTTTATTACCAGCCGTTCGACCCACACCTGCACTATTAACACTTGCGGTAGCCGGTGTCATCTTCGACCAGCCATCAATCTCATTGACAATTTGCTGAGCAAAACGATCAAAGTCCTTTTGAATTTGTATCAGCTTTTGCTTATTGGTTTTACTTAAACTATTTAGAAACTTAGGGGTCAAGATACTGTTAAGTAACCCTTTTAGTTTGCTAACGTCTAACGCTTTTTTTAGTGCTTGTTCTGCGTTACCTTTACCGAATTTTCTGATAAAGGCAAATAAATCAGCAGGATTTTTACCGCCAATCTTAACCGCTTTAATGGCACTTTTGACCGCATCACCAACGACAGGTATCAGCCCTATCAATGCTGCGATGAGTAAAAACCATAAAGTAGTATCAGAAGGCTTATCTTTAAGGTTCATAACGGCTTTGATAATATCTCGAGCATCAACCAATTGACCAGCGATAGGCACTGCCCCAATCACAATCTCAGCAAATAATGCCCATGAAGAGGTGTTCTCACCTGTTAGAAACGAACCTGTCTCTTCTTTTAATGCTTCAAACCAGCCTGTTGGCTTTTCTTTTTGATTTTTTTTATATTTTTGAGGAGTGTAATCCTTCCCTATGTTACTAATTCCTAGTGCGCCGCCGCCAAAGCCACTCATGTATCGTCCTCCATGTCTCTATCAGGCACAAAGTCAGCAGGGTCTTCACCGTAGTAAACATGAGCTTGACCCTTGGGCACACCTTCTAAACGAGCAAAGCCATTGTCATCTAAAGTTCCTTCTCTTACTGAGCCATCAGCGAACTCAACGCGGTAAGGCGCAACGCTTACAGGTGTCTCATCATCATATAAATAGTTCAGCTCTATAAAGGTTGGCGGTTCCGCTAAGACATTAGAAGGTAAGCCTGAAACAAAGCGCGTATCCATTCCACCTCCCGCCTTACTATGTTTACCTCCTTTTTCCGTCACCTCTTTGGCGGCGATAGTGATATTAGACCCATCAAGGGTGATACTCGCACCCCCTGCTGTGATCGTAATCTTATTGGTCGCCACCACTTCAACCTCTTTGGTGGAGGAGGCGATGTTGACATCTTGCTTGGCGGTGGCTTCCAGTTTCCCTGTATGGGCGGAGAGGGTAATATTGTCTTTTGCGTTGGTCATGCTAAATTGACCATCCGCTATGATACTTAATGACTCACTACTGATTTGGTTATGAGTCTCACCACTACTGATGTTTAGGTCTTGTTGCGTGGTGCTGATCATCTCGCCCATAGAGCGTTGGATAAGGGTATCGCTACTCACATAGCTGCTATCTGCGGCGCTATCGATCAGGGTGAACGGCGTGGTTTGATGAGTCTTAGTCTGTTGTTCTTTAGCAATATTTTCTAACTGCGTCTTAATCACTTTATGATCATTTACATTACGTCCCAGTCCCGTTGCCAGTTGCGTTAAGCGCTCGGCTAGATGCTGACCGCCAAGGCTGGTTTGGGTGAGAGTAGGAGTATGATGCTGATGGTTGTGCTCTTGGGCTTATGATATAGATTCAATAAACTAAACGACTATAAAAAATCATCTACATTCTGTGTATAACCTTGTTGCATGATTTCCTCTCTCAGCGCCTTGTTAGTATTAATAGTCAATGGCGTACTGAAAAATAATTCGTGTCGCCCTGTTGGGAAATTTTCATAAACAATAAATATACTACAAACATCATATATGTTTTTTTGGTCAGTTTTACTAACTCCTGTAGTACAGAATCTAGGAGCTGAACCCACGATACTTTCATAGTTAGTAGGGATTATTCTTTTTTTGACAATCTTATTAGTTTCTTTATCAACGTAGAAATATAGTGTTTTAATATCTAACGATAATAAGCATCTATAAAAAATATATTCTCTATCTGTTATTTCTCCGTCTGCAAAAAGAGATGTAGAAACATGGTTACACTCACTCGCAGAATCAAAGTCATTTAAAATTATATTTACTTGATTGTTAATTTTAATGTTAATAATTATGTAAATCATTAAAACTAATAGCATCGGTATAATAATTAAATACTTTATCATTATCATTACCCTTAGATTATAGTGATGAATTTATATCCGACTTTGTTACTATAAAAGTTTTAAATTCATTTGACATGTCTTCCATACTTATTATTTCAGGCTTGGTCCAAACTACCATGTCGCGCCCTTTTTTATATTTCTTACGATACTCCTGATAGTGACTATTATATACTGGATAAAGTAGGTTATTTGGATTAAAAGATCCTCTAAACTCACCTGTTCTTGAATGACGGTGAGAGTTTAAATTATTGATATTTTTTTTAAAGATAAGATTAAAGTCGAACTCATCTCTACTCCAATGTCCCAAATAGTCATCTGGGGGAGTAATAAACTCGTAGCTATCAATTGCATAACATACGATAGATTCAATGTAAATCATGAAGTAATTGTTACGTTGAGGAATGACTTTATAATCACCTATACATGCATATATTGCAAAAGAACCAAAAGTAGACCACAAGTCATCGACTTTGAACCCGCTTCTTATATAAGTATCAAGCTTGTCATTTAGTCCATTATCAATTGGCAGGTTTTGACATTGCCAATTTTCATGAAATGTTTGTAGTTTTTTTAACTCATTAACGTTTCCTGAATTAATAGTCTTTAGTTCTCTATAGTTGCTTTCTGAAGAGAAAGATAGACCTTTCAAGTTAGATGAATTGAAAGCACCATCTCTCTTAAGGTATTTTAAAACTAGCCTCCTAGATGCTTTGGATGTAATATTCGTTTTAATATCATCAAGAGCATCATTATATCTTTCAAAGTTTTTTAACCAGTGGTGATTAAATATATTAGGTTTGTATAATATCAGGTTAGGTCTAATTTTCGACCAGTCCCCTTTTTCTGCCGCAGTCATCTCTAAACTTTCATCATTTAGCCATTTTTCATTGAGGTAGGCAGCCATATGCCAACCCTTCGCTCGCATTACAGAAGGTATGTCTGAGAGCTTAAATAAAGATTTAGTTGTTACTGTTTTGTTACTAGAGTTTTTAGGTGTTAGAGTCGACTTGCATAGCTGTTCTGCGGTACATTTAAGACTAAATGACTCTTTAATGCCCTGTTTAGTCCCTGTTACTGTAATTGTTCCATCTGAATGATAACTAAGGTTAGTTACTAATACTTTATAATCTTCTGCCATAGTATTATCCAATAAATATTCCAAGCTGGGGAGGATTTAATAACTCAATGTCTTCTTCTTTATCTTCGGTTATTTGCGCAGTTTTACCTTCTTCGTCTGTCTGTATCATCTCAATATCACCGTTTGCACGTTTGATCCAAACGGTTTGATTGGCGATAGGTTGTTTAGTATCTTGTTCAAGCAACTGGAAACCTTCACCATAAATAAGACTTAGCATACTTTCGGTAAGCTTTAACATCTTACTCGGTAGTTTCTTGAGGGATAGAGTATCCATTCCACCCCCAGCCTTACCATGCTTACCGCCTTTCTCGACCACCTCTTTTGCCGCAATCGTAATATCAGCACCATCAAGGGTGATACTCGCACCCCCTGCTATTAGCGTAATCTTATTGGTTGCCACCACTTCAACCTCTTTGGTTGAAGAAGCGATGTTCACATCTTGCTTGGCCGTTGCTTCAAGTTTGCCAGTATGTGCGGAGAGGGTGATATTGTCTTTTGCGTTGGTGAAGCTCACTTGACCATCGGCGACTATATTGAGTGACTCACTACTGATTAGGTTATGAGTCTCACAACTACTGATAATCATATCTTCTTGAGTAGTGCTGATCATCTCGCCCATAGAGCGTTGGATAAGGGTATCGCTACTCACATAGCTGCTATCTGCTGCACTATCAATCAGGGTGAATGGCGTCTGTTGGTGAGTCTTAGTTTGTTGTTCTTTGGCGATATTTTCTAACTGTGTCTTAATCGCTTTATGGTCGTTAACATTGCGACCGAGTCCGGTCGCTAGCTGGGTTAAACGTTCTGCTAAGCGCTGACCACCTAGTGCCGTTTGCATGAGCGTAGGGGTGTGCTGTTGGTAATTGTGCTGTCCAGATTGTGCGTGAGTTTGTGGCTGAGTGGATAGGACTAGTGCTTCCCCTGATTTGATACTGATCTGCGCGTTGGTGGCCGCATTGATCCCTTGACGTTTGGCTGTGTCTGATGGGTTGATCACGCCCATTTTAAGACTGGCAACAACGTCTCCTGCATCGACGTTAAGTTGTGAATAGGCTTGCTCACTTCTATGATCGCTGATCCATTCGGATAAACCGTAATCCGTGTTGCGATAGCCGCTCTCGACCGCTTGCTCATTGTCAGTGGCAAACAGGCTAGGGCGACTTGATGATAATAAGCTACCGGTATTCATCAGATGCTCACTATCACCGATAGCTTGTATCAGAGTTTGGTCATCTGCTCTATGGGTAAAGTGGCTACCATAATTGCTTCCTGCTTGGGCTTCTAATCGATTGATAGATTGAGCAGGGCTGTCTAATAAATAGTGGCGTGTCGGCGTCATATGATTGCGACTGTCCGTATCAGACTGGCTATCTGCGATCCCTGTCATCGGCGGGAGTACTTGTCTGCTGTATAGCGCACCTACCCAAGGGGTGTCAGCGGTGATCAGTCTGAGCTGGGTTAAGTGAGTACCTGCTTTTAGATCTGAGGCATGACGCTCGTGATGACGACGGCTTATCGTGAGTCCTGTGACATGAGCGAGGCTATTGCGTGCTAAATGCACGATATGAGTGGCGCGGTAATGCTGATTAAGATGGTTATGACCTACTAGAGTAAAAGTGTCCGCAACGTTTAAATCAGTACAGTGAGCAAGCGCATGGTAGACGCTGTAGCGACTGTGGTGACTATTTGCCATGATAGTAGCGTCATCAATCGTCTCGGTATCAGTCACTGGAGCAAAGGCGGCTGGGGTGTCGATCATAAGGGTAGACGTATTGGTTTGGCTATCTGCCTCACTATCACTGATAGCCATATTTGCTGACTGGGTTGGGTGGGCCACGCTAGCGCTGTTAAAGCGTTGCACTGTGAAGGTACTCGGCTGGGTTATGACTTGCTCACTAAGGGCTAAGATTGGCGCGTGAGCGCGATCATGTAGCACTTGCTGATAACGTACTGAGCCGATATTTTGACTGATACCGTCTTCATTACTAGGACGAGCTGAAGTAATGATAAGGGTGGGCGGGGCATGCTCTTCAGTTTGCGCGTGCCTGAGGTAAGCGGTGAGTCCTTGGCGTGAGAGGCGCTCGCAGATATGACTCCAGTCACTGCTCTGCCACTGGGTCATGCGTGCTGGGGTCCAACTGGCATTTTCCTCACTACTGCTATCAGTACCACTGTCATCGACCACATCTATCTCTTGCATGGCGACGCGTTCTGATACCATGGCTTGTACCGATAGGTCAGTATCTATCTGGCTGCGTAGATGCTGATGCAAGCGATAAGTGATGGGCTGTGCGATGAGTCGATAGTAGCCATAGCTGCCATCATGATCGAGCTGGCAAAGGGCGGTGATATATAGATGACGATAGGCATGCCCACTTGGGGTATCAAAACTTAGGGTTAAGGAGCTACCAATTAAGGGAGTCAGTGGCATAAAAGGGGGGTGATTGAGCTCATGGATATAGACGTGCAGCACGTAGGTGTCGATACCGTGTTGTTGATATTGCTGCATATTATACGGGTTGAGCTGAGCGATGATGGTGGATTCATCAGGAGCACTAAGTAGGTTTTGCTGCCATGTTTGATGAGTAACAGTATTTTGCCGAGCACTTGGATAAGGGGCTTGGCTGCTACCTTCGCTGGCATAAAGCATGTCAGCAGTCATAGGCAGTAAGGTATTGGTCAAGCGTAGCATAATGAATATCCCTATTGTTAAGCGACGGCAGTATCAACTTGAGTGCTTATTTATCTTTGTTATCATAGACAGCGGTGTTATTCGCCAAGAGTAAATTCAATACGACGATTACGTCGGCGTCCCTCTTCGGTGTCATTACTAGCGATAGGGTCAGCGTCACCTTTGCCTGTAGTGCTTAGACGAGTAGCATCTATATTACGGCCTATCAGGTACTGCTTAACTGCTTCAGCGCGCTCATTGGACAAGACCAGATTAGTGGCAGAGTTGCCTACATTGTCAGTATGACCAGTAATCGTAATGGGCTTGTTGCCTAGACTTTGAATGACGCCTGCCATGTCGTCTAAGATGCCAAGACCTAGAGGAGTGAGATTGGCACTGCCTGACTCAAACTCAACGATACGATCGCCTAGGGCATCATCGATGAGACGTTGTTCGCCTTCTATGACGACTAGCTGGTTCTCCAATTGATAGAGATCGGTCAAACGGGTATGAATACGATTTTGGATCGCTTGCTTTTGTTCAGGGCTACTGACTTTGCCATGCAGGCTAATAGTAGTGCCATGAATATCGATACGGCCTTGACGAATATTGGAGATATCGCTATCGATAATAGCTGCGGCTATCTGTTGCCAGTTGGTTGGTATACTGATGTTTGAGCGTACTTCAATCTCATCTCTGACTGGTTTATTAGGGTATTGAGCTTTGAGCTTTTCAAGTAGTTGCTGCTTATCTGAGCTGGTAGCGACGACACCTTTAATGACGACAGGCACATCTTGCGAACCGTTTACAACGTGAGCACCATTATGTTCTGCAAAGACAAAAGCACTCATAGGAAGCGTAAAAACAGCAGCCAATAGCAGGCTTTTTTTGTGATGTGTCAGCTTAGATATTGTCGTTATGGAGAGGTCTTTCATTAAAGCACCTTTTTAACCTAGATGTTATTAAACGGTTTTTGAATAAACTAATCCTAAACATAGTCTCAAATAGCTATTGCGCTAAGAAGATACTCTTAAACAGTTGTCTTGTATCATATAAATACAGATTGTCTTGCAACAACACTTTATTAAAGCGGGTCAAACCGATGTCTTCGTCGATATACCCTTGGGTCCAGTCACTATTAGCAATCCAGACCCAGTCATCAGGATTTGTATCTGCACTACTTGTTAGTTGGCTAAGTACGCGTCCATCAGGTTTAGTGAAGTTCATTAATAGACGATAATGATTAGAGGTGCGGTATAGATAAGTGTTGAGACGGATTTGGTGGGGCTGGTAGAAGCCACTGATTAAATCATGCCAAAAAGTCGCCATATATATAGCACTGGCTTTATCGGACGTTAGTGTCCAACATATCGATTTGTTGAGACCGTTGAAGCCTTTAGCGAATGTAGGCAAAAACAACAAGCCTGTTGCGATAATCTGCTGTACCAGTTGCTGCTTACTGACATCCATTAATACCGAAATGTCTTGTAGAGTCATGGTATTAATAAAGTCATAGTAGTGTGTGCTGGCGTTGTTATCGATAGTCAGTAGGCAGTTGTTTAAAGCGTCAGTCACTTGCGTGCTATCGTTTTGAGCCTTTGCCGCACTCAACGTTGCATAAATATCATCCCAAATAGTAAGCGATTTGATAGGAAGGTAGTTCGTCCAGCTTTTGGGTTTATCCAAATGGATGACACCAAAGCCGATAAGAGGATACTTTCTATGACTACTATCATGACTGGGTATAAGCACTCCAGTAATGATTTGATTTGCAGCAGTATCGACGTGACTGAAATTTAAAAAGGGAGGCTCTTTAGAGGGTTCATCACTTTTTGATGACTCGTTCAATATAGAGCCCGAAGTAGTCAGAGCTTGACTGACCCACTGATCAATAATGTTGGTTTCATTGATATGAGCGCGCGCACGCACGAAGTCTCCGCGAGCAGGCAGCTTGCCGAAATAAACTAAAGGTAATGATTCGGACATCATCGCGTTTGCTCCTGCTGCTCAGAGGGTGCAGAAGTGTTATTTGTAGTTGCACTACCTTGTTCATTGCTTTGATCTGCTAAATTATTTATAGAAGGGCTGTTATTGTCAGCGTTAGGATTAGCAATTGGCTTTGCACTACGCGTAACACCAAGGGCGATTACATCAGCAGGCAATTTCATGCCAGTAAATGGGTTGTTTGAGCGACCTTGAGTGGCATTGTTACTATTGCCACTGATAACTCTAAAGCGGACAGAAATCGTTGTGCCATCACCCGACCATGCCATCTCAAAGATGTCATCGCCAAGCTCGGTCCGGCGTGCGCTATTGATGAGGCGTTCTACCCCAAAGCTTCCGGCTTCTTCAAAGACTGTAAAGTCTCTGCCATCATAGTCCTTGGCTCTAATGCTAGCGCCAGGCTGGCTACTAGGGTTTGGCCATACAAAAGTCGTCCATGCTTGTGTACCCATACGATAACGCAGCTGCTGACCGTCGACGACGATTGTATACTCTGTCAAGCCGCTCACTGGTAATGGCATAATCTGAAACGTTGTTTGATTGGGGGCAGCACCAGCTGTACCCGATGAGCCTGAGCTATTGCTACCAGTATAGTTGACAAAGTAACGACCGAAGTCAGCGACGAACTGTGGGTTCAGACCTAAACCTGCACCATTCCAAATCTTACTCGAAATTTGATCACCGCGACGTATGATAAAGGGCGATAAAGTCTCGTTAACGAATCTTGCCACATAACCATCTTCCCCAAAGAATTGACCAATCTCTGCTGGTGTCGCTTCTAAATTAGCATTGGCAGTAAATGGATATTTTTTCTCTAGATTGTCGAGGAATGGCTTCCGTACTTGCGCTTGCCAGACTTTATTAATCTCAGCCTTAGTAGGGGTAAGCAACATATTGAATGAGCGAGTCAGCGGCTCACTTAACAAGGGTCGTACAAGCTGTTTTATTTCTGAATTGGCTTGACTCAGTATCTGCTCATCCAAGATTTGTAGAGACTTGGTCAGCTCTGATCCGTCAGGACTTAGGGTCTGTGAAGCAAACAGTAGGGCATCAGGACCGATATCGTCACTACGCGCTATATTATTAAAGCGTGTTCTAATATTTCCTAAGCTTACTAGGTAATTATCTAACAGTGACAGATCTTGATTGTCCTCTCTTGGCGTGACTAGAGCATGAATAGAGGAGAATTCTTGCGCGATCACACCTGAATTAGCTTGCGGAGCAGAATTTGTATCACTAGAGCTGCTACCGTTGTTCATTGCCGCTTCAGCCATACGCAGCTCAGCTGGACTTTGGCGCAGTATGGTTTGCTTAAACCAATCTACAAAGGAGCGTCGAGACTTGCCATTATTATCAGAGCCGAGGTTAGCAGCTTGGTTGTCCCATTGAGTTTGACGATCGACCGTCTCAAATAAAGTTTTTAACGGTGATTCTTTTGCGTTAGACAGCTGATTTAGTAAGACAGCATGGTCATCAAATCCCTCGCTATCACGAACATAAACTTGCGATATAAAGCGTTTCCATTCAGCGATATATTCTTGCTTATAACGATTGACTAGATATTGCCGTATTTGTTCAGGGCTACCAGTCAACGTGAGATCATCTTGGCTACTGGTTGCCAGTACCCAATCATCTGCGACCATTCTAGTGGTGGCAGCTTTATCAATCTCATCACTAACGAAAGACTTCCATGCTTGCTTGGTAAAAGTGCCTGAGATTACATAGCTACCAAGTAGTGCTTCGTTGGCATTGTTTTGAGTGATCTGTGCAACCGTAACAGAAGGGAAGCGAGCAGATGCGCGCATTTTGATTTCAGAGTAGACGCGCTCACGTGCAGGCTGGCCTTTACTGACTTTAGATAGATTGCTGCGAGTTTTATCTATCAGTCCCAAGTCGTTTTGGACGAGCGGGAAAGAGGGGTCATCGACATGTGCCAGCGTAAAGCTTAAGATGCGCTCAGCTTGGCGAATCATTTTGTCGCGTGGCATGTCAGCTCGATTGGCATCGAGCCAGTTACGCCAAAACCTTGTCATTTGGTCACTTAAATGACTGGTTTCTAAATTGTTGTGATTTCCTAGCATAAGATAAGCTTTTAACGCATTATAAGCATCTTCAACATCGGTCGGATCGGACTGAATATAAGCGTCATTAGTCGTAGTCTCAGTTGTATTTTCAGTCGCAGATTCCTCTGTGCGTACTGTCAGTTGCGCCGCGTTAGTATTTACCTCTGTCAGGAACTTTTCTATATTTTGTTTGGTAGGGGCTAAGACGATGATGCGGATGCCGTTATAGTATTCTGCTAGTAGTTTTTGTTTGAGCTTGCCGCCTTGATAGAGACCAAGACTCAAAGACAGTGGTTTATCTTCTTCATAGTTCTCAAGCTGCTCTATTCGGCTTTGTAAAATACTAAGTGACTCAAGCTGAGACTGCAGATCACCATTAGCGTTTTTTTGTAGCTCGGCAACTTGTTGTAAGTCGGCTACTACGCGTTCAGTTAATTGCTTATTATTAGCATATGACCATGTCCATAGGCTGACAGCCGCGCACAATGCAACTACAGCGCCTAATGTAGCAATAGCACGATGACTGCGTTTATTACGGTTTTTGTGTTGTTTGACCAAATGCTTGTCTTTTAGGATGACTTTAGAAAATAAATCTTGTAAGAAATAAGGTTTATCAGCAGCTTCTTGTTGGGTATTGAGTGGTACAGCTGGTGGATGCAAGTCGTAATTTTGCACCATTTGCAAAGTCATCTGACTGCTAACCTGCCCATCTTGTAAGGCGCTAGTAAAGTAAAATCCGCGCAATATGGGCTTAAATTGAAAAGGGTTGTCCTCAAACAAAGCATGCATGAGCGTCCTTATCATCGGACGTAGCGACTGAAATTCCATAGGAAAAGTCATCAGACTTGGCGAGACAGTACGCTGATGACGCAAAGACAATTTTGTCGTACTCAAGTCTTTTAAACCGTTGACCAATACACCAAAATGCTCTTCGAATACGTCAGTGATGTTGATGTTTTCGGGATCTTCAGGGTAAGGGATGGTCGCGCCCCATACTTGACTACGCTCTTCTTGTTCATAATCATTAAAAAAGTCACGAAAGCCTGAAACCAAGTCCATCTTGGTAAAGACCACGTAGACAGGGGCGTAGACTTCCAACTGTTCGGTCAAGTCTTGGACACGGCTGCGTAAGTTTTTGGCTAAGTCTAAGGCATAGCTTGGATCATTTTTGGTAAGTTCGGCGATACTGACAGCGATAATAATGCCGTTAATTGGCGCTTTAGGTCGGTTCTTTTTGAGCAGATTTAAAAAGGATAGCCACTCCAAGCGATCTTCTTCGTAGACAGAGTAACGGCCTGCAGTATCAAGCAAAATACCTTCGGTTGAAAAGAACCAGTCACAGTTACGCGTACCGCCAACGCCTTTTACCGATAGCTTATTGGTTTTTTCCATAAATGGAAACTTCAATCCAGAATGCAGTACAGCTGAGCTTTTACCTGCTGCTGGATTACCAATAACCATATACCACGGCAGCTCATATAATGCCGCCTTACCGGTTTGATCACCAATCTTTGACTTCCGGATAGTCTTGATAGCGTCTTGCATTTGTTGACGTAGCGCTTGCACTTCTTGTGCATTTTCATCTTTGGCCTTGTGAGCGCTATTTTCGTCGTGACTCTCATTACCACTATCTTCTACCAAGTTCGCAAGTTCGTCTGAAGCTTTTTTACGCCTTTTCCATAAGTAGTAGCTAAGTACCCCTAGCACTGTGCATGTCAACAATATACCAATAATGATGGTAAAGGTTTTGATGGTCACATAATCATACAGCAAAACTAGAGCGACTATGATACCCAAGACCAACAACACTCTTGGGTTATAGATAAGATGAAAAAACCTTGAAAACATGCGTGCTACCTAGTGTGATCTTAAGACAATAAAATAAGTATTTACAACAATGAAGCGTCAATTTTTTCATAAGAGCTACGCTTAAAACGCCTAGGAAAAATCTGCTAACCAAAGCATAGAACATCGCTTATGTTGGGTTTCTAGAAATATGTAATCTGACTCTTGTTGGTTGGTATTAATTAAATTGACGAATAATGATAAACCGATAAATGGTTTCAACCAAAGGTTAGATGGCATATAATGCCCTAAATAACGCTCATTTACTAGTATGTCTTGTGCTGTCAGTGCATCAATAAAGCTCATATATACTGACATATCATACGGTTGTTTCTCCGGATTAATGTCAGTTATAGATGTGACACTAATATTTTGAGGAAGAACATTAGTTTTATTTGTTGTATCGTCTAATTCTGTTTGAATGTGCGTTTTGACAGTGGTTGATGACAGTGAAAAAGAGTTGTCTAGCAGTAAGTCTTTGATCCTCATTAACCGATGACTATAGCTACGTCTGCTATCAAGGCATACTTCTGATTGGCTATGGTCGTTTATATCCGCATTTTGTGTACTCATGTCTTTAACATCAGGAGCACATATTTTAGTTAATAAAACGTTGGCATAAGTGTCGATATCAAGTACGTCTTGGGCTGCTTGATTGCCAAAGATAAGCAGTACTCCAGCTTCGGTAGGAATGATGGTAGAGCTATTATTTGAGTACAGCTGTAATTCTAGCCACTCATCATTGATCTGTGTGTCTGCAATGATCAATAAGCAAAGCTCAGGAGACGCTGATTGGGCCAATGGCATCACATGTTCATTGATAAATTGCATAGAGTCGTAAGTGATATTACGTTCTAGATCAATATCATTAGTGACAATCGGGTTAATAGTAATTAAGGATTCTAAAAGTCCATAGGTCGATAGCTGCTCTTTTGTGGCTGCGATGAGTAGCTCTGTGTCTGCGCCTTCAGGCACGCACAGATAAATGGAAAATTTAGAGAGTGAGCTATCACTAGGAGCGAAGGTGGATTCGTCGTTATCTGTTTTGTCTGCACTAACAAGGTAATGCTGTTGCCAATCAGGGTGAATATCGATAGCTGAGTTGGGTTCATGAGTATCTTGTTTATCATGAACGTTAAGGTGTTTAGCAATGCTCGACAACACCTCATCACTTAAAGAGAGTTGTTCGTAAATCAATGAGCACAGACGCAGAGTTAGGCCGTTTAGATCTGAGTCCTCTAAACCCGCCTCATGCATATGTTGGTATGGTAAGGGTGCGACATCGGTTAGCCATGCAATCGGTTTGGTCAGTATCGGTAAACCATCAAAGTCTGTCAGATCTTCACTCAATAAGGTGAGGTCTGCATCATTATCAATTACATCGGACCAGTTATCTCCTTCAGGCAGACAAATACTGCTGTACATAAACAATCTATAAGTATCCGGTAGTTTAGCGCGCTCTTTTTCACTGTCGTTATATGCAGCCTCAGCAGTACTACTTTCTGTTTTTTTTTGTCTCCATCGAAGCGCTAGGATAAATGCAAATAACAATAGAGGAACGATGACAAACCAAAGCAATAAACCAAATGCAGTAAGTTGTCCTGCATTGTCTTTGAAATACATCCAAGCCAATATGAGATAGACAATTAAGAGCATCACTAAAACATAGTGGCCGTATGGCATTAGTTTTTTTACAACCACTTTTCTAACTCCTAACTATCGATTATTTTTCCTAATTTTCACTATATGCCAAGATACTTATAAGCGTATTTTATGGTGTTTACTCTATTGATGTCACTATAATTGACTACATTATTTGACTAATTATTAGTAAGTCATTAAGTTTAAATATCTTTTTTTGTAATTATTTTTATAGTGAGATAGTTTAAAGCCTTTGAATTTAAGACATGGCGTCGGAAATTTATAGTAAAAGAGAGGAAAAAATATAGGTATGAAAAAATAAGAATGAAATTAAGTCAGCTTTATTTTAAAACAACCCGTTTGTCTATATACTACTTATAAAATTAATATTACCAACGACTGTTTATATTTTTATGGTGTATTTTACTGTTTCTATCTTTACGCTGATATCAGTCGTTGTGGTGATTGCGCTTTTCGATCGACAACTGGGTATAAGAATAATTAATAAGACAAAAAATCGTGTTCGGCGGTTATCTGGTCTAAAAATAAGCTGGTTATTAAGGCAGCTACAAGTAACGTCCTCTCGCTCTTTTATAAAGCGCATTCGTGATTTTGTAGCGCTTAACAATCTCTCGCGTATTCCAATCATATCTACATTGACGGTGTTAATTATTACAGCGACTATCGGGATATGTTATGCCCTCATTAACAGTCACTCTCTTGAGGTTTATCATGCTAAAAACACTATACCCAGCACTGCTAACTCACAAATTAATCAGCTACTCGTAGGAGAGCGCCTACGGCCACCACCGTCGCCGCCGGAGGAGTTATTCGCTGAACTTGATGCTGAGATTGCAAGCTATCAGGCTATGCAGATTGAGAAGGGGTATTGGCTTGATACAGAGAATAATTTTCCGCAAGCTGAAGGACCACTTATGCTACCTGAACCAGATTTGTCCGATCTAAATGCTCAAGATCATAGCACTGGCTATTCAGGCGACATGTTGGCTTCGCATCTGCACAATGGTCATATCAATATCAAGAATGCTGATCGCAACTGGAAAAAAATGAATTCAGATTTTGTTCAACGGCTGTTGACTGTGTATAAGGTAATGAGCGATCAGTATGGCTATGATATGGTGCTTTTAGAGGGCTATCGTAGCCCTGCAAGACAGGCAAGACTTCTTAAAAAGGGTTCGCATGTGACCAAGGCAGGTTCCTATAAAAGTTACCATCAGTTTGGTCTTGCAGGAGACAGTGCCTTTATTAAAAATGGTAAGATTGTCATCACTGAAAAGGATCCTTGGGCAATGCGAGGCTATAAACTATATGGTAAAGTGGCAAAATCTGCTGGATTTGTGTGGGGAGGTGACTGGCGAATGATGGATCTTGGGCATGTTGAGCTGCGTAAAAAAGGCGTGCTTGGTCGTCCAGAAATGGCAGAAATTTTGACCCGTCAATAATGTCAATAATACTCCAAGGTAGATTAAAAATATGAACAAAAGTAATATATTACCGATAACATTAACTGTGGCTGGTTGTTTACTAAGCGGGGCACTAACAGGGTGTAGCACTGATAAATTAAGCAAACCAAACCACAATGTCTCTGCGCTGGCAGGCGAGTCTACTATTACTGGTAATATAAAGAGCTTCATCAGTAATGGCAAAAGCAGTAATAAGGACGATCTGCAAAGTCTAAAAGCTCAGTTGGAGCAGCAGCAACAGCAGATTGAGCATATGAATACCGAGCAGCAGGCATTACAAGAGCAGCTAAAGCGGCAGCAGGTTACACTAAACATTAAACCTATGGTCAATGCCAATGCTGGACGTACAAACCAAGGTACTGCGAGTATCGCTTATATCGCGTTTTTGGAAGAAGAAAGCCAGTTTACTGAAGTTGAGGAGCTGGCTGCTAAAGAAGTCAGTGTTATCCCTAATCGCAAGACCAGTCTGACTCTAAACATTCCGCAGGATGCGCGCTTTATGGCGGTCAAGGTGGGGTTAAGGTATACCAAAAAACGCTCACAGCTTCTCATTCCGCTTGATAGTCTCAATTTTGATAAGCCACTTTCGCTTAATATAGGCGCATGTGATGTGAATATCGCAGAGGGCATCAGTTCAAATCTTGCGTCTACATTTACGACCAAACTTAAATATTATCAGCAGCCGTTAGTCAGCTGTTCGTAGGAGATTGTTTTGAGTAAAAACAGAGTACTATGGGGAGAGGGGCTGTTTTTAAGACCTCAGCATTTTCAGATTCAAGACACTTATCATAACTCGCAGCGAGCATTGAGTATGATGCTGATGCAACCGTATGCTTATGGGGTGTCTGATGTGCAGATAGACAAGCAACTTTTAGAAAGTAATTTATTAAGCTTTCAAAGTATATATGGTGTATTGCCAGATGGCACAATATATCAGGCACCTCGTACAGACGTATTGCCTAAGTCCATTGCGCTAGATACTCAAGATAATGGCGATGAGGTTTTTGTATTTTTAAGCTTAGAGATTGTCCATAATGACAGCAATAATATACAGACAGAGCATAGTGATAATCCAGCGCGCTATGTGAGGGGTGCTGTCGAAGTAAAAGATTTATATAGTGAGGCAGCTGAAGCAGTCATTGATGTTATCAAGCTATCACCAAGCTTGCAGCTGAGTCATTCCGCGCAAGCACCTAGTCAAGATACAGTGTCTTTGTTGGTAGCCAAACTAATACGCACAACCCAAGGCGCTTATCAAGTAGACGAAGATTACATCGTCCCTAGTGTGCATATTACCGCTAACCCTGCGCTCGTGGGTCAAGTCTATCGTTTGATGACTATGATTAATACCAAATCGACTTCATTATATGATCATCATCGTCAGTCTAATAATGATTTACTAGAATTTCGCTCATCAGATATCGCATCTTTTTGGCTATTGCATACTCTCAATACCGCGTACTCTCAGCTAAATCACTTATATAATAACGCTAAATTGCATCCAGAACGTCTGTATGAGGCGCTATTAAATGTGGCCAGCCAGTTGGCAACTTTTAGTTCATTATATAAAGTGGGCGATCTGCCTTCTTATCATCATGACAATGCTCATGAGTCGTTTATTAGTATCATCTCGATCATTCGTGAGCTACTCAACACTGTCATTGCAAGCAATTTTATCTCGATTCCCTTATGTCAGAATAAATCATCTTACTATACGGGCGAGCTAAGTAATGACAAGATTACGCGAAGCTCACAGCTATATCTGTCCATTAGCTCATCACTACCGATGCATGAGCTGATCGATATCGTCCCACGCCGCTTTAAGGTTGCGACTCCTGATTCAGTAGAGAAGCGTGTGTTATCAGCGCTACCTGGTTCACCTGTCTCGCATGTGACTCAAGTACCTAGTGCGATACCAGTGCGACCAGGATTTAGTTACTTCACCATTGAGCCAGTAGGCGAGCTGTATGATGAGATGATCAAGTCAGAATCTATTTGTATCTATGTACCAAACGGTTTTGATGACTTAAAAATAGAGTTGATGGCTATCGTACAGTAGCTGATTACAAAACCAGTATTTTCAAAATCAGTATTTTCAAAAATCAAGCCTTAGGAACGATCATGTCAGGGAATAATTCAATTGGCTCTGCGCCTTCATTATTAGACTCAGGTGAGGTGGCCTCAAAGGTCTCAGCAATCGGTCTTGATAAACGTCTCAGCAGCCAATCGCTGGTTGATGTCATGTATGACGGCTTTTATTTAGTGTTCTTACTACGCAACCACTACTTTAGTACCGAACCACATAAGTTTCGTCAAAAGATTTATGACTTCTTAGATAAGTTCGAAGTTAACGCGCGCAAAAAAGGATTTTTGTCAGAAGATATTCATGAAGCCAAGTACGCATACTGCGCTCTGGTTGATGAGACAGTCATGACCTCGCAGGAGCCAGAGTTTCAAACGCTAAAAGACGCATGGGAGATGAACCCTTTGCAACTAGATTTGTTTGGTTCACAAATTGCGGGTAATGAATTTTTTGAACGCTTAGATGGTCTACGTGAACAAGGCGAGAAGCGTTTAGCTGCACTAGAAGTCTATCATTATGCGATGCTGCTTGGTTTTCAGGGCAAGTACCGACTTGAAGCACCAGAGAAGATTCGCTATCTTATCTCGCGCTTAGGTGATGAAATTGAGCATCTTCGCGGGAATAAAAACGAATTTTCACCGTTTTGGGCGATTCCTGATCAGATTAAGCATACTCTCACTAGCGAAACACCGCTATGGGTTATTCTCGCGGTAATGGCTGTACTACTGACGGTCATATTTGCAACCATGTGGCAATTTACTAATAGCTTCTCTGACAATCAGCTCTCAGCGTATGACAATGTGATTCAAGAAAACAAAGAGCAAGCACATATCTCGATCTTCTTACCGTAAACAGTATTTAAACATGGTACTAAGCCTATAGAGTTAATACTTAACTTATTTTAATGTTTAAAAAGCCATTCCATTTGTGTAGTGGGGTGGCTTTTTTATTACATAAATTTATTGCCTGAAAGTTGACGTATTATATAGCTATTAATAACACTCATCTCTGTCGTTCATAGGTCGTCATTGTTACTTTTTAACTTCATCAAGCCATATCTGTTATAGTTAATTATAGTACTATTAGTAACTACAATTTGCTCAATCACCATAACCAATACCACCATAATAATTATTAAAAAATAAGGCTTACAAAGATGGATACCTTAAATATCCTATACTTAGTAGGGGCGTTGTTGATTTTTGCCAGTATCATGGCAAGTACGCTATCGGCGCGCTTGGGCGTTCCATTGTTATTGCTGTTTTTAGCAGTAGGCATGTTGGCGGGCGAGCAAGGCATCTTAGGAATTGAGTTTTCACAATATAATATTGCCAACTTCGTCGGGCAGGCTGCTTTAGCTTGTATCCTGCTAGACGGTGGGTTACGTACCTCTTTTAAATCATTTCGAGTCGGTCTAAAGCCTGCGGTTACTTTAGCGACCTGGGGCGTACTGGCTACCGTCATGGTGCTTGGGGTCTTCGTCACTTGGTTGCTCGAAGTGGATTGGCGCTTTGGTTTGCTAATGGCAGCGATCGTTGGCTCGACCGATGCGGCAGCAGTGTTTTCTCTATTACGTAATGGCGGGGTCAAGCTAAACGACCGCGTTCAAGCCACGCTCGAATTAGAGTCCGGTGCCAACGACCCTTTGGCTATTTTATTGGTTACAGGTCTAATCGCTCTAAATGTAGATCCTGCTGGGCAGACGGTATTTGGATTTTTAGGCTTGTTAGTACAGCATTTAAGCTTTGGCTTGGGGATGGGCTTGCTCTTCGGTTATTTACTATCGAGGCTGTTACCTAAGGTTCATTTAGCGGAAGGTATGTATGCAATTTTGATACTGTCTGCTGGCTTATCGGTCTTTGCAGCTACCAATTTGATGGGTGGTAGTGGTTTTTTGGCCGTCTATCTTACTGGTGTGCTAATTGGCAACCATAAGGTGCGCTCAACTGAACATGTCATGCGAGTGATGGATAGCTTTGCATGGTTATCACAAGCAGTGCTTTTCGTCGTTTTAGGTCTGTTAGTCACACCGTCTAACGTTATCAACGTTTGGCATTATTCAGTGGCAATCGCCGCCTTTATGATTTTGGTTGCCCGTCCTATCGCCGTCTATACCAGTGTGAAGCCTTTTAAGTTCAAAGACAGGGAAATTGGTTTTATCTCTTGGGTTGGTTTGCGCGGTGCTGTCCCTATTACTCTTGCCATTTTGCCAGTCATGGCGGGGATAGATGGCGCCTTTATGTTGTTCGATATAGCGTTTGGGGTGGTGGTCTTGTCGTTGATTTTGCAAGGAACGACCATTCCTATGATGGCAAATTTATTTAAGGTGCGTATTCCGACCAATAAAGATCCAAAAGAGGAGCATGAAGTCTGGGTATCGGACAAAGCAAGTATCACCTTGTACGAGTTTGAAGTTCAATCAGGAGCGTTTGCTATCGGTCGTCATCCTAAAAGTATCTCCAATCGGGTAAGTCCTGATGAAATTAGTATTTTTGCACTGGTGCGCGGACAACAAATCGTCATTGTCGATGAAAACACCAAGTTAAAATTTGGTGATAGCGTCTGGTACGCCATGAGGGGCAACCATGCCAGTAAAATTGCTAAGATTTTTAATGACACGACGTTAGATCGTAAAGCCATCGATGATTTCTACGGAGATTGGTTATTATCACCCAGTGTAAAGCTTGGAGATTTACCGTTTTTTACCGGTGTTATGGCGTCCGAAACGCTATCAGACAAACTTAAGTCTAAAGAGGAAGATTCATCAGTAGATATGTGGCAGCAGACTGTGGCTGAGTATGTTAAACAAAGCTTGGACACGGCTCCAGTATCGGGTGATACCGTCTCGATAAACGACGAATGGTCGTTGGTTATTAAGGAAGTCGATGACAAAGGAGCGCTGAGAACCATTGGCTTAAAACATCAAGAGTTGCCCACGGTGGTCTAATGCGGCTGGTCTAAAACAACAATCAAGCTTTGACACGGTCAAAAAACCAAGCCATGCAAAATTATGCCATATCTGATAAAGGATAATGCTCTTGCACGTACTTGATACACAACTCATAAAAGGCTTGTGCAGGTGGTGAGATGGTTTTATCGGTTAGCTTAAAAATACCGATTTGCCGATCCAAAGCTGGCTCCAGTAAGTCAAGCCACACAAGCTCTGGCTCGTTCGACGGAAAAGCAAGCTTGGGCAAAGTCGTGATGCCCAAATCATTGCGCAGTAGTGCAAATAAGGATGTGATGTTTTCGACCGTGTAGCGCGCATTGCGATTGAGCACCTCAGCTGGCGTGTTTTCAAGTAGCCGACAAGTGCCATTATAGATAAAGGGCTGCGCGACTAATTGTTGCCATTTAAGCCCTTTTTTTTGTGGTCGCTTTTGCGGCTTTTCTGATTGACTTTTCAACTGATTTAATACGTTACTTTTTAAGCATACCACGCCAATTGGGTCTGATATAAGCGGGGTAAAGTCGATATCTGCCTGATCCATACTGGTACAGTTGCCTAATGCCAAGTCTACTTCTCCTGCCAATAATCGATTGGCCACACCAACCGCATTATCATCTATCAATACAATCTCGATATCAGGATACTTTTTGGAGTATTCGACCAACACGCTTGGCAACAGCTTGGTGACCAGTGATGGCACGCTAGCGATTCTTATTTTGCCTTTATCGCCTGCTGCCGCTGCTTTTAGATCGTCTTCTAGCACTTGATAAGTATTAAGAAACTGCTCAATCTTTGGTAAACAGCTCTCGCCAAAAGAGGTGAGTGTGGCCTTGTTACCACTTTCAAATAAACGCTGACCGAGCGTCTTTTCTAGCTCTTTGATGGACGCTGATAGCGCTGCTTGTGTGCGATTAGCGCGTTCAGCAGCAGCACGAAAACCGCCTTCTTTTACCACAAATAAAAAGTGCCGTAATTGCTGTATTTTCATATTCTTTATTGCCCAAATTTATTTATAGATAAGATAAGCACCATGATAGATTAAATCTATCAATATTAATACTTAATTAGTTAGATTTGTCATTATTAAAAGGGTAGCATGGATGCAACATCGCAATACAGGCTATCAAGTAAACAGCTGATGCCGCCATTTATCTAAGGAAGAACACCGCATGACGACTCAAACCACTAAGCAGCCCGTTAAGACCCCACTTTACGCTTCCAAATCTCCGTTAGAGTGGGCGATTACTAACAATGGAACGCTGTATACCGCGCAGATTCCTATTGATGAGAATGGTGAAGTGGTCGCAGGTGGTATTGAGGCACAAACTCGGCAAACGCTAGATAACCTAAAACATACTTTGGAATCTGCGGGCGTTGGCATGGATGCGGTATTGCAGGTGCTTATCTATGTGACCGACCGCGAGTACCTAAAAACCGTCAACCAAGTGTATGCTGAATACTTCGAAGCACCATATCCAAACAGAGCGGCGCTGGTGATAGCAGGACTTGCTCGCGAAGAGATGCTCGTAGAGTTGGTCGTTTATGCTGCTGTGCCTTAAGTTTTGAATAAATCTCTATTCATAAATATATTTATTTTAAAATAAAACAAATACGGTTGTTAAACGTGCTACTGGTATAAATTTTCCTCGCTTGCTGTGCGCTTTGCACTCCAGAGGCTTCACAACCTATACTTAAAAAGAAAGCATCCCAGTAGCACTATTTTCTTCAAAGTAAACCAATTATATAGATAGGTTTCATTTCATATTTTTTATTTACCAAGTTTTTTAATCGTTTTACTAAGGATGTTCTTATGTCAGCTCAAACCACCCAACAAGTATTACAACAAGACCCAGCCAAATCCATCTATATCAATGGTGAATGGCAAGCGGGCAGCGATACGATTGATAATATCAACCCATCTGATACCAGCGAGATCGTTGGCGAGTTTGCGCAAGCCAGTCAGGATCAAGTCAAAGACGCTATCGCAGCGGCGCGCCAAGCACAGCCGAAATGGGAAGCCACACCACTTGAGAAAAAACAGTCTATCCTACAAGCAATCGGCGATGAGATGATTGCCCGCTGTGATGAGCTTGGTACATTGCTCTCTCGTGAAGAAGGCAAGCCTTTTGCCGAAGGCCGTGGTGAGATTTATCGCGCTGGGCAGTTCTTTCATTATTATGCCGCCGAAGTGTTACGTCAAATGGGCGACCTTGCTGACTCGGTACGTCCTGGGGTCAAAGTCGAAGTCACTCGTGAAGCCGTCGGTGTGGTGGCGATTATCTCGCCTTGGAACTTCCCAACCGCCACTGCAGTATGGAAAATCGCGCCAGCTTTAGCTTTTGGTAACAGTGTTATTTGGAAGCCTGCGAACTTAACGCCTGCCAGTGCAGTGGCAATGGCTGACATTATTCATCGTCAAGGTCTGCCTGAGGGCACGTTTAACCTACTATTGGGCGGTGGCTCTAGCGTCGGTGATGCGCTTATCAACTCTACAGAAATTGATGCCGTCAGCTTTACAGGCTCTGTGCCCACAGGTCGCAAAGTCGCTGCCGCTACGGCTCCAAACTTCATCCGCTGCCAGCTGGAGATGGGCAGTAAAAACGCCTTGGTCATCGCTGATGATGCTGACTTACAAACGGCTATTGATACAGCGGTTGCTGGTGCGTTTGGCGGTTCAGGACAAAAATGTACCGCCTCTTCACGCCTTATCGTCATGGACAGTATCCATGATGCCTTCGTCGACGGTGTGGTCGAAAAAATGAAGACGCTAAAGGTTGGTCATGCGCTGGAGGACGGCATCTTTATGGGGCCTGTGGTCGATGACAAGCAGCTGGCGGCTAATATGGATTGGGTCGAAAAAGCCAAGCAGTCTGGCGCCAACTTAGCCTTTGGTGGTGAGCGGTTAGAGATGCCACATAATGGCTATTATATGGCACCGACCTTGTTTACCGAGACTGATAACAGCTGGGATATTAACCAAGAAGAAGTGTTTGCTCCGCTCGCTTGTGTCTTACGGGTCAAAGACTTAGACGAAGCGATTGCCATGACCAATGATACCCGCTTTGGTCTGACGGGCGGCATCATCACCCAAAGTTTGCGCAACAGTGCATTGTTTAAAGAGCAAGTGCAGGCAGGGTGCGTGATGGTGAACTTAGCGACTGCGGGCACTGATTATCATGTGCCATTTGGTGGCCGTAAGGAGTCGAGCTTTGGTCCACGTGAGCAAGGTCAGTATGCCAAAGAGTTTTATACCATCGTCAAGACCGCTTATCAAAAAGCGTATTAGTTTTTGATAAAAAGTAGAGGCGTGTTTTGCGTAGGATGGGTTAGTTTTTCAAACTCTTGCAAAGAGTGCCGACAAAACGTAACCCGCCACTTTAAATATAAATTGTCAAATATCGGCGGGTTACGCTACCGCTAACCCACCCTACGACAGAGTTCAGTCGAAAAACGAGTCATAAGAAGGATAACAAGATGTACCAAGATCATATCGTCATCGACGGATTACAGTATAGCCATTGGGATCGCGACTACTTCAAAATGCTAAAAGATAGTGGTATCAATGCGGTGCACGCCACCTTGGTCTATCATGAAGACGCGCGTCAGACCATGACCCGCTTTGCTGAGTGGCACGCACGCTTTGAGCAAAACAGTGATTTGATCATGCCCGTTTATTCGGTCAGTGACATCAAAACCGCAAAAGAGCAGGGTAAGGTCGGTATCTTTTTTGGCGCGCAAAACTGCTCACCCATTGATGATGAAATTGGCCTGATTAGTGTCATGCGCCGTATGGGGCTCTTGATTATGCAGCTGACGTATAACAACCAAAGCTTACTGGCGACCGGCTGTTACGAATCAAAAGACAGCGGCGTCACCCGCTTTGGTCAGCAAGCTATCAAAGAGATGAATCGGGTCGGTATGATTGTCGATATGTCACACAGCGCTGAGCAGTCTACGCTTGAGGCGATAGAAGTCTCCTCACGTCCGATATGTATCAGCCATGCCAATCCAACTACCGCACATGATGCCCTGCGTAATAAATCAGATACGGTCATTAGCGCCTTAACCAAAGCAGGCGGGCTATTGGGTTTTAGCTTATACCCGTTCCATTTGCCCAACGGTAGCGCATGTACGCTTGATGACTTTTGCACCATGATTGCCAACTGCGCTGATAAATATGGCGTTGAGCATTTAGCTATCGGTAGTGACTTGTGTCTCAATCAGCCACAAGCAGTGCTTGAGTGGATGCGTAATGGTCGCTGGTCAAAAGCGATGGATTATGGTGAAGGTAATGCTAATAACTCAGGCTGGCCAGATACTCTGCCGTGGTTCGCTGGCAAAGATGGTATGGAAAATATTTATAACGGTCTTTTACAGCATGGCTTTAATGAGACTGACGCTGGCAAAATCATCGGGCAAAACTGGTTTGACTTTTTAGAGCAAGGATTAAAGCCTTTGGCTTAAAGAGTAAGGCTCTAAAGCTAATTTTTAAAAGCTCGTGTTTTAGAGGTTCATTGTTTAAATCTGAACTTTGCAAGTTAACACTCCAAAGCGCTATAAAACGACGTTCGTTTTATAGCGTTAAACCTCTTTCATTTTTATAGTGGATTGACTATATACCCCTGATTTAAACCATGTAACGTTAGCATATGGAGCCACACTATGGCCGATTTAAAAGGATTTAACAGCGATGAGCAAGGACGCTCAGACGTTAACCAAACAGCAGGCACCTTGACCCATGTAGAGGGGCCGACCGATACCTTAGGTCTTAAAAACCCAGCGTTTTGGTACAGTGGCGGTTTTATTACTCTTTTTGTTTTGATGGCTATCTTTGCCGAGGCGCAATTAGCAGAGATCGTCAATGCCAGCTTTGCCTGGTCGGTTAATATATTTGGCCCCTTTTGGCAGATACTGCTACTAGCTACCTTTGTGATTGCTTTGGCTGTGGGCGCTGGTCGTACGGGACGGGTCATTTTGGGTAATCTGCCTGTGCCAGAGATGGACAGCTTTAAGTGGATGGCCATCTTGTTTTGTACGCTACTTGCTGGCGGCGGTGTATTTTGGGCAGCCGCTGAGCCTATTGCGCATTATGTTACAGCGCCGCCTTTATATGGTGAGTCCGAGAACTTACAACAACGCGCGTTCAATGCCCTGTCACAATCTTTTATGCATTGGGGCTTTTTAGCATGGTCGATCGTCGGTAGCTTAACGGCTATTGTAGTGATGCATCTGCACTATGACAAAGGCTTACCGCTTAAGCCGCGCACCTTGCTGTATCCCGTATTTGGTGAGCGCGTGCTTACCGGTCAAGCTGGCGCCATTATTGATGCTTGTTGTATCGTTGCAGTCGCGGCAGGTACCATCGGTCCGATTGGATTTTTGGGATTGCAAACCAGTTATGCACTCAATGAGCTATTTGGTATTCCTGATACCTTTATCACGCAGCTGATGATCATTGTGTTTGCGATTGCGCTGTATACCATCTCAGCGATTAGTGGTTTGACGCGCGGTATGCAGTTGCTCAGTCGTTTTAACGTTACACTGGCCTTTGCGCTGATGGTGTTTATTTTAATCTTTGGGCCGACCAACTTTATCGTGAATGGCTATATTCAAGGTGTCGGTAGTTTGGTTGATAACTTTATCCCAATGGCCACGTACCGTGGTGATGAAGGCTGGCTGAGCTGGTGGACGGTGTTCTTTTGGGGTTGGTTTTTGGGCTATGGCCCGATGATGGCTATCTTTATTGCTCGTATTTCACGTGGCCGTACTATTCGAGAGTTGATTACCACGGTTTGTATCATTGCGCCGCTCGTCACCTGCTTTTGGTTCACTATTGTTGGCGGTTCGGGGCTGGCGTTTGAGATTGCCAATCCTGGTAGTGTGAGCGCCGCCTTTGAAGGCTTTAATTTGCCAGGTGCGCTATTAGCGGTCACGCAGCAGCTACCATTTCCTTTGATTACCTCGATACTGTTTTTAATTTTGACCACGATTTTTATCGTGACGACAGGGGATTCGATGACCTATACCATCAGTGTGGTCATCAGTGGCGAGCGTGAGCCAAACGCTATGATTCGTACCTTTTGGGGCATTATGATGGGTGTGACTGCCATTGTCTTAATCTCCTTGGGAGCAGGCGGTGTGAGTGCCTTGCAGTCATTTATTGTGATTACTGCGGTCCCGGTGTCCTTTGTCTTATTGCCGTCACTATGGAATGGACCACAGATTGCCCAGAAAATGGCACACGACCAAGACTTATACCGTCCTAACAAGGTTGCGGTTAATCATCGCATTAACGAGGAGAAGCTCGCTAAACAAAAGATTATTGAAGAGAAGTAAATCATCGGTCAACTATCATAATCGATGTGTTATGTATAACATGTTGATTATGATAGTGATTTATTTAAAGTATTAAAATGGTTGTTTTTTAAATGGCTTTGATTAAAAGCACCTCGTTAAAACGGTTAGCCAGTTAACTGGTCTGACATATTTTGTAAGGTAGTGGCATTATGAATTTGGTTCACGCAAGCAATGAGAGCATTGACGTAGCGACACTGTCTTTACGCAGTCCTGATGTGGTCATGAATGCTGAGCGGCTGGGCGCCATGCACCAGACGCGTATCAGCTTTGTGCGCACATTACTGCGTAAAATTGATAGAGAAAAATGGACGCTGAGCACGCATCTTTGGGACTTAGATGACAATGGTTATGGACAAGTGATCTACCGTCTGCAAACCCCAGAGCATACTTATCATTTGGTGGTGTTTTGCAATGAGTTAGCGGATGACGAGCGCAATGATCGAGTGATCGCCCAAAAATGGGACGTCACCTTTGGTCTGGTGTTTGGGGAGATCGGTCAGGAGCTGCTCGATAATCTCAAAGCCAATGTGCCGCTGCAAGAAGCGGGTCGCAACTCCAACATGGTAATGGTACTGGCGCGAGCGAATAAAAGCGTACGCGTCTTTGATCATATTGTGAGCGCTTTAGCTGATGGTCAGCAGCCAGACCTTGAGGTGCTCGCACAAGTTGGCTATATCTTGCGTACCACGGCAGTCTATGGCAATGGCAAATTTGGTATTTATGATTTTAAGCCATTAGATCATAGCGAAGACTTTAACCAGTCGTTTCGCGCGCAGATGTGTGCCGTTTACTTGCTACGCGAGTTTAGCCTTGATTGGGTTGATTTTTTAGCCAAGAAAAAAGGCGGTAATAAAGCCGTCGCGCTCCATCCAGAGATTAAGCGTTATCTAGGAATCGGTAACGCGACGGGTCTGGGTATGGCACCGTATCTGATCAATCACCCTTGTATCGTCGATCAGTGGCTCACCACGCGTGAAGAAGCGGTGCAAGCGACCTTGGTCTGTGATATTGAGTCAGAAAAGGTGGCGTATTTTTCCAGCTTGCTTGCGCGCGCGATTCAGCATTTTACCGAAATCGTTACCATCAATGAGCATCAAGCCACATTAAACGAAGCTGTCGTTACAGAGTTGAGTGCGTTACAAAGTGAGTTAACGACAGTTATTCAAAACCACACGACATGGGCAGAGTTCCTGCAGGCTCATGATCATTTGAGCTTTGAGAGTCAAGAAGTCATTCTCTCTTGCTTGATGGAGCTATACCCTGAGCGTGTCGATGCGTTTCAAGAAAAAGTCAACGCCGATGAAAACTTATCATTACCGAAAGGTAAGGTGATTCAAGATTTGCTTGACGTCTTAGAGTCACGTTATCAATGGGCGATTACGATTGATTTTGATGAGCCTGACAATCGCTATTGGTTTTGGTATCGCTCGGTGGACAAAGAAGAGCCACGCATGGGTGTGCGTGGTCAAGAGCCAGGTGATGATCGAGAGCTGTCATTAGACATCGCACGGCAAGCAAAAAATTTGTACTTGGCATTACAGCAAGCCGATCCACAGCAGCTCATATCTGAGTTTATGTTGAGCAAACCTAGGTACCGCTCTATCGCTCGGCGAGTATGGACCATGGGCCATAAAAAAATGGGTGATATTCAGATGAATGTCTTGCATAAGCATACACCGCCCATGCACTTGCTACGCTGTAAGCTATCGATGTTTGGCGCGACCAAGTTCGATCCTAGATCTGATCGCTGGGTACGAATTACTTTATTCCAAGGTGCGCCTTTATTTAGAGAAGTACATAGTGATGAATGGCTGTTTCCTTTATTACCTAACTTGTCTATAAAGGACTCATCTACAGAAAATTCGTCTACCCAAAAACTGCTCACACAAGACTCGTCCATTACTAAGGAGGTTTAAGACATGATTGTATCGCACAATGAAATCGTGGCAATGGTGTATAAAGCCTTTACGGGGATGCACCGAGAAGTCGGTGAGGCTGATGTCATCGCCTCTATGGTGGCTGAGCTTGAGATGGCAGGACTGGACGGTGTACGTCATTTTAATAATGCCACACCTTTTATTTTATCTGAACAAGATGCGCCTATCGATATCGTCCACCAAGAAGCGGGCGCCATTCGCCTTGACTTGCATAATAGCAGTTTGATTTGTCATTTGCCTGCCATCATGGACTATGCCCTAGAAAAGATGGGCGATTTGGATCATTTTCAGATTTATCTCATGAACTGTCATAATCGCTGGCTGGCTTATAGTGAGTTGGTCAAGTTGGCTGATAACGGTATCGCTTGTCTGGCCAAATGGGACAACGGATCAGCGCCTAAGCATACTTTATTTACCCTAAATCAAGGCTTTGTCTATCCTGACATTTACTTCTTTAATAAGGCGCAAGCCAACTATAATACTGACGATATGATCATTGAGCTGGCTACCTCAAATTTTGATATCGAAGACGATATCCAGCACTTCGATCATAAGATATCGACTGATGAGCTGTATACCACCCATCAGCGTTCATGGAAAGAGGGTATTCATGTTGATGATGAGCAGTGGGCGATACTCAAAAAAACAGCGGCTGCCATATTGGTAGAAAATAGCGAGATATCGAGCAAAGGGGCGGGCGGGATATAAATTCGACTAATCCATTTATCGACGTTAAAACCCGCTGAATATTTTAGCGGGTTTTTTGCTGTGGGTTGTACGTTGTTAAAAATTGGATTATCAAAAGCTTTAAAATGCTACTTATAAACATTTTTCATTTATTGTTTATTGAAATATTCTTATATGTCTGTATTATTGGACATATGGAAATAACTAACGCTATCGCAAGCTTTGCCGCACTGTCTCAAGACACGCGTCTCAAAGCCTTTAGGTTACTTGTCAGCCAAGAGCCCGAGGGTTTGCCTGCGGGTGAGATAGCCCGTCAACTGTCTGTACCACATAACACTATGTCCGCGCATCTATCAGTGCTGGCAAGAGCAGGGTGGGTGGTGTCAAAACGCCAAAGTCGGCAGATAATCTATCGCGCTTCGCTGTCACACATGGAGGCGGTCGTGCAGTTTTTGTTGCAAGACTGCTGTGCGGGACATCCAGAGCTGTGTGCTTCGCTGCTGGATAGTTTAAGCGGCTGTGAGACTGCCAAACCTAATAACCAAGACAGTTTTTAGGACAAGCGCTAAGCTAAGCAGCTAGCTACTTTAATAAATATCTTCTTAATAACTATAGTCGATTCTAAATAAAACAGATACATTATATGTCAACGTGGAACTGGTATAAATTTTTCTGGCGTGCTGTGCCTGCGCTGCTCGATGCTGCGTAAAATTCATCCCAGTTCCACTGTATCGTTTTTATGTCTGAACTCACTATAGATTCAAAAAAATAGGTGAAGTCGCTATGAAACCATTAATTTTTCATAATCCAAACTGCGGTACCTCTCGCAATACGCTTGCCATCATAAAGGCATCAGGTGAACAGCCAGAAGTGGTGGAGTATCTAAAAAACCCGCCGAGCCGTGACGAGTTGGTCGAGCTATTGGCAAAGATGAATATCTCGCCAAGAGAGTTACTACGCAGTAAAGAAGCCATCAATGATGAGCTGGGCTTAGATGATCCTGAGTTATCTGATGATGAGATTATCGATGCAATGATTGCCCATCCTATCTTAATTAACCGTCCTATCGTGGTCACAGATAAAGGCGCAGCGTTATGCCGACCATCAGAGCGGGTGTTTGAATTGTTAGAAAATCCAGTGAGCAGTTTTACCAAAGAGGACGGCGAGACGATTTATCATGACAACAACCAATAAAAACCAACCTCACGCAGAGGGGTCGTTAAAGCTAGATGACCTGCCCAATATTGATGCCAGTCAATTACAATCGATTGATATTGAGTCATTGATTGCACCAAATGACCCACGTCATCCACCTAAGATACTCGTGCTATACGGGTCGTTACGGGAGCGCTCATTTTCTAGGCTAGCGGCTGAGGAGGCAAGTCGGCTGCTGCGTTGGTATGGCTGCGAGGTGCGGGTGTTCAATCCATCGGGGTTACCGCTGCCAGATGATGCTGACAGCAATCATCCAAAGGTGCAAGAGCTGCGCGAGCTGGCGCAGTGGTCAGAGGGCATGCTGTGGGTGAGTCCAGAACGTCACGGCAGCATCACCAGCATTATGAAAGCACAAATCGATTGGATACCGCTTGCACTGGGCGGCGTACGTCCAACCCAAGGCAAAACCTTGGCAGTAATGCAAGTCAGCGGTGGCAGTCAAAGCTTTAATACCGTCAATCAGCTGCGCATTCTGGGGCGCTGGATGCGCATGATTACTATCCCCAATCAATCATCGATTCCAAAGGCTTTTTTAGAGTTTAATGATGACAATCGCATGGATATGTCGCCTTTATATCTGCGCCTTGTGGATGTCTGTGAGGAGCTGGTGAAGTTTACATGGCTGACTCGTGGACGCTCGGCCTATCTGACCGATAGATACTCTGAACGGGTGGAAAGTGCTGAGGAAGTGTCACAGCGTGTCAATCAAAAATCGATTTAGTCTTTTGTAGATTCAATCGGCTAAACCAAATAGCTCAACAAAATCGGTTAAAACAAGCTGGTTAAACCAATTTGGTTAAAAAAGCCAGCTCAAATAAGGTTGTTTCATGCTCGCATTCATTATCTTTATCGTGACCTTGGTTTTGGTGATATGGCAGCCTAAAGGTTTGGGCATTGGTTGGAGCGCGCTGGGCGGAGCCTTGGTCGCCTTGGCTTTTGGTGTGGTGCAGTTATCCGATGTCGCTGTGGTGTGGGATATCGTTTGGGATGCGACCTTTACCTTTGTGGCGCTTATCATCATCTCGCTTATCTTAGATAGGGCAGGGTTTTTTGGTTGGGCGGCGCTCCATGTGGCCAGACTTGGCAATGGGCAAGGGCGCTTGTTGTTTCCTATGATTGTGATACTGGGCGCGTTTATCTCGGCGTTTTTTGCCAATGATGGCGCGGCATTACTTCTGACACCGATCGTCATCGCTATCTTGCTACGGCTTAAGTTTTCACCGCCGTCGGCATTGGCTTTTATCATCGCCACGGGCTTTATTGCTGACACCGCTAGCCTGCCGTTAGTGACTTCCAATCTGGTCAATATCGTCAGCGCCAATTATTTTGATATTGGCTTTGGGCGTTATGCCGCGGTCATGGTGCCGGTCAACATCGTCTCTGTCATCGCGACATTAGTAGTGCTGTGGGTGGTCTATGCCCGCCAAATCCCAACACACTATTCTATTACCAATCTTAGCGCACCTGCATCCGCTATCGAAGATCCGCTGGTGTTTAAAGCAGCTTTTCCGCTACTGGCCTTATTATTGGTTGCGTATTTTGCCACCGAGCCATTAGGTGTGCCCATCTCCCTCGTCACGGGAGCAGCGGCATTGGTATTAATGGCCATCGCTGGGCGCTGGTGGCAAGGCGGGCGAGAGGCGGTTGTTTCTGTGTCTGATGTCGTACGTAAAGCGCCTTGGCAAATCGTCTTGTTTTCAATCGGTATGTACTTGGTGGTGTATGGCTTGGGTAACGCAGGACTGACGGCTTATGGTGCTCAGATACTCAATTGGCTAGGGCAGCAAGGCAATATCATCGCGACAGTAGGGACGGGGTTTCTTTCAGCGATTGTAGCCTCTATCATGAATAATATGCCATCGACCTTGGTAGGTGCACTGGCTATCGATAGCGCGCAAGTACCGGCTGCCACTCGCGAGCTGATGGTTTATGCCAATGTCATTGGCAATGATCTGGGGCCGAAGTTTACGCCTATTGGCAGCCTTGCGACATTGTTATGGCTACATGTATTGGCAGAGAAAGACTATAAAATCAGCTGGGGGCAGTATATGAAAATCGGCCTGCTTATCACGCCGCCAGTGTTACTAGCTACGCTGCTAGCTTTGGTGGTTTGGTTGCCGATGTTACCGAGTTATTGAAAAGCTATCGTCGATTCGCTTGAAAACCGATACAGTGCGCGCTACAAAATCACTTCAACTTGAAAGTAATAATCATTTTTGATAGTAATGCTGACTTTGCCATTATGCGCATGAGCGATCGCTTGTACAATAGATAATCCCAGACCTGATCCTGCGTGCATAGCCTTGGTCTGATCATGTCGATGGAACCGCTCAAATAATTTATCCGCATCGCTTTGAGTCAGTGGCTTAGCCAATTTATTAGTTATAGTGATTGTTGACGTAGAGGTTGTAGTTGCTTCAATAATAATGACGCTATCACTAGCCGCGTAATAGATAGCATTTGACATGAGATTAGCAAACAGTCTTTGCAGCAAGCCTTTGTCGCCCAGCACTGTGCTAAAGCTGCCCTTTTTTTCAAAAGTTATTCCTCGTTCATCTGCTATCATCTCAAAGTAGTCGATAAGTTTGGTTATCAGCGATTCTGTATCTACCGGATTAAGCTGCGAGTCACTCAGTCCCTTTTGAGTCTTGGCGAGCAGCAGCATATTATTAATCAGTCCCGATAACTGCTCTAAAGTTTCATGCTGATGATGTAGCTGCTCGATATACTCATCGCTATCTCTAGGTTTACTGAGCATTACCTGTGTTTGGGTACTAAGCGTAGCTATGGGAGTACGCAGCTCATGGGCAATATTGTCAGAAAAACGTAGCAGGGAGTCAAAATTGCTCTCAAGCTTGCCCATCATTAAGTTATAGGATTCAGCAAGTGGACGCAGCTCCAATGGCATGTTATGAGCGTTAATTCTTTCATCTAGCCGTTCAGGGTTGATGCCTTTCATCTTTTGCATGATAGTAGATAGAGGCGCAAAGCCCCAATAGACACTTAATGCTGCCACGGAAACTAACAATAGGGTAATGGCCATTAAAATCATACTAAGCTGACGGTTGAACTGTAATAAATATTGGTGATGAATATCGATGGGTAGGGCGATAAATGCCAAGGTATGGTGGTCTTTAATAATGATGGCTCGATAATTTCTATCTTTTATCTCAACGACGAACTGCTGCTCATGGTGCTCTTGCCATAATGATAATAGATTAAAGCTGGCTGGCAAATCGTCGACAAAGCGGCTGGGTATGCTGGTCAAAAGCTGCCCCTCTTTATCAGCAATGACTTTTTTTAAATCATAATCACGCCAGGAGGGGTGTAAATGGTCGTTGTCTGCTGGAACTGTGAGGGTGGATGAGTTAGAGGTAGCTGTTTGATCATTGAAGTCAGTTAGACGCTGACGTAAATCAAAAGCAGCATGGGTGATAATCTCCGCGTCCATCTCCTCAAAGTGACCTTTGACAGAACGTTGCACCCAGATATAAATCACTACTTGTGAGAGAACCACGAAGAAGGTAAGTAAAAATATCGTGCGCCAAAGTAGCGGCCAGCGTCGATTATCAGGTGGAGCTTTCATTGTATTGACTGCCATTTTATTCAACGTCTATATTGAGTGGATCTGAGGTCTCTAACTTATAACCCATGCCGCGCACGGTATGGATCAGTCTTGTATTAAAGCCATCATCGATTTTGAGTCGCAGACGTCTTATAGCCACATCAATGACATTGGTATCGCTATCAAAATTCATATCCCATACTTGCGAGGCGATGACAGAGCGCGGCAACACTTCACCGCAGCGCTCAAGCATAAATTGTAGGAGAGAAAACTCTTTTGCCGTCAGTTTAATAGCGCTGTCACCTCTATGTACGGTGCGCTTGGCAATGTCCATCTTCAGATCTGCTATTTGCATGACAGTGCTTTTATAATCTGTTTGATTGGCGCGTCTTAGCAAGCTTTTTATTCTGACTATTAACTCTGCAAAGGCGAAAGGCTTGGTCAGATAGTCATCTCCGCCGATTTCAATGCCTTTGATTTTATCACTCAAATCATCTTTTGCTGTCAAAAATAAGACGGGCGTATGCTTGCCAGCGGCGCGGTAATTGCGTACCAACTCAAAGCCACTGACATCAGGTAGCATCACATCCATTAGCACCACGCTGAACTCATCTGTCATCAAAGCATGATAGCCGTCTAGACCAGTCGTATGATGGTCAACGATAAAGCCCGCCTCAGTTAAGCCCTTTTTTATGTACTCTCCAAGTTTTATCTCGTCTTCTACTAGCAATACTTTCATTATTGTTCCTTTAAATATCACTCTGGTAATTAATAGCGTAACACTAAAACGTTTTTAGATACGTCTGTATATCAGTGGTTCGATCGCTTAGTTGCAATAGAGACTTGTATGACAGGATTGATTTATTTCTAACAAACATGTCATGTCTGCGTCATTAAGCTGTCAGTCTCAGTTTAGTATTCTTAACCAAAGCTAAATATGAGGCTTTGTCTGCTAGAGATGGTTTCTAAAAAATAAAGTTAACTTCTATAAATAGCTTCACTAACAAACATTCTACTTGAATGTCCAATTATTTGTCTTTGAGAGTATTATATGAAAAATTATGGTCTAAAAAGTGCATCTCTATTGTCGCTATCGATGTCATTGTCGATGTTTGTCGGCATGTCAGCAGCAAACGCGCATACTACCAACCTAAGCACTTCGATTCTCGACAACTGCGATGCGGTTACTAAATTTGCAAAAAACGCGGATCACAATGATGCGCCGATATCTGATGCGCAAATGAAAAGCTATATCGATGCAAGAGTAGCCTGTCAGGTTCAGCACCAAGATCAACACCTGCAAGCTGAGAAGTATTTTGTAGACAAGTATGGCCGAGATCGCGACAGTAATGCTAAGGCAATACTAGAGGATTATGAACAACATTAAAATCTATAGATGCCAAGATGACAGAATTGTCATCTTGGTGTCATCTGTCAGTCAGAATGAGTAAGGTAACATTTAGACTGATTCAATAGCCTTAGTATTTGATAACTTTAAGTGGCAATATATTCTTTAAGTTTCAATACATTAAAGCTAAACCCAACCAAAACTTACGCTTTATACGCTGTTAATCAAATCAAATAAGGATCTCTTATGTCACTATTCAAATCAATACCTAAATCGATCATTGTCACTGCTGTTACTCTTGTTGTCTCGACATCTGCCATGGCTCATGATCCAAAGTTGCATGCCCAAAAGGATCAAATGAATTGTGAAAAGATGGAAAAGCATATGCAAATGATGCAAAAGATGGATCATAGCAAGATGGACATGAACGACCCTGCGATGAAAGCTATGATGGCTAATATGGGCAAAATGAAGCAAATGCATCAAAAACATTGTGTCAGCAGTGACAGCATGCATAGCCATAATATGAACAGCAATAGTAAAACCTAAGGATTTCAAAACTAGTCCTATCGAACATACATCGCTGTTGGTCAAAGGCACTGAGTAAGTGGCTTTATTCGTTGATAGTGATGTATCAATAAAAATGGATTTTTAGGATAAGTACATGAAGTTCTTATTGGGGGTGCTATTTAGCATAATTGTAGCAGTGGCTGGTATTCTTATTGTGGTGACTAGTGGTATCGTAAACGTTGGAGCTGATCAAGGGCATAGTCCGATAGTCTACAACCTTTTAGAGACCGCTCGTAACCGGTCTATAGCCAATGCGAGTAAAGATATTATCATTCCAGATTTAGAGCAGGTAGATATGATTAGCAGTGGCGGTGCAGATTATAAAGACATGTGCGCAGGCTGCCATCTATCTCCTGGCGTAGAGCAGACTGATCTTAGTCAAGGTCTGTATCCTAAGCCGCCTAATTTTACCAATACTGATATTGTTGAACATTATCAAACGCAGGCGGGTGCTAGACAAGGCTTTTGGGCGATTAAACATGGCATCATGGCGTCTGGAATGCCAGCGTGGGGCGCAACGCATGATGACGATAGAATGTGGGCCATGGTCGCGTTTATCAGGTCATTACCTGAATTAGATAAAAGTCAGTACACCATGCTAACAACAAGGTTGGACGACGATATGCTAGATATGTCAATGAATAGCGACACGATGAATATGTCGGATGACGGGTCTGAGATGCAGCATTAATGATTAAATATATAAACAAACGCTTAGGGGTGACTTTATGAAGCGCTATACCAATATGTTTTTTAATGGACACAACCAGTTATCTGGTCGTGTTCTTTTAGTGATGATGACATCTTCACTATTATTAGCGGCTTGTAGCCAATCAAATACGAGCGCTTCTGATTCACAGACTGTACAGTCTGAACCAACTGTAGCTACGCAATCGGCTCAGGTAGCACAGCCCCATGCTGAGCTGACAGCGGTGACGGCTCCTTTGATAAACCAAACGGAGCTACTCAAAGATGTCTCTGCCACTGTTTATAAAGATGCCAATTGTGGCTGTTGTAAAGAATGGATAGGCCACGCAGAAGACAATGGTTTAAATGCCACTGCGCAAGACGTTACAGACTTGTCGGTATTTAAAGAGCGTTATAGCGTACCACCGCAAATGCAGTCTTGTCATACCGCAGTCACTACCGATGGTTATGTCTTTGAAGGTCATGTCCCAGCCAAGCACATGGCACAGTTCTTAGAGAATCCGCCTAGCGAAGCTATCGGACTTGCCGTACCTGGCATGCCTGTCGGTAGCCCGGGTATGGAGTATCAAAACCAGTTTATGCCATATCAAATCATGCAAATCAATAAAGACGGTACAACCAGCGTCTATGCTGATGTTAAGTCACCGCAGCAGCAATTGTAGTTTGATTGATGTTTAAAGTAGATCGTTTGGTACAAACTCAATTCCCATTTTATGGATTAAGTTAGGTCATCATTATGAATAATAAAAATATGCTTAACCGCAGGCGTTTTTTGACAGGGTCATCGACGCTACTTGGTGCGTCTATGCTATCGACCCTGCCGACTATAGCCAATAGTGCGCTTGGGGCAAATGCTCAAAACGCGGTAGTCAATAGCGACAGGCCAGATCATAAAGTGCCGATATTAACGGGCAATGAGTTTGATCTTTATGTCAGCAAAAAGCCTATCATTGTTAATGGCAAGTCAAGCATGGCAACGCTCATTAACGATTCATTGCCAGCACCAACGTTAAAAATGCGCGAGGGCGATACAGTAACTATCCGCGTGCACAATCAGATGAATGAGTCGACCTCTATTCATTGGCATGGTCTGCTTGTACCGTTTGAGATGGATGGCGTACCAGGTATCAGCTTTGATGGTATTCCAGCCAATAGCACCTTTACGTATAAATTTACTCTAAAACAAGCGGGTACTTATTGGTATCACTCGCACACGGGATTCCAAGAACAAACTGGTATGCGCGGGGCGATTGTCATCGAACCAAAAGGACGTGAACGTCATCCAATCGAGGAAGACCATGTCATTTTGCTCAGTGATTGGACGCACCGTGATCCGCATAATTTGCTGAAACTATTAAAGCAGCGTGCAGACTTTGATAATTATCATTTGCCAGATTTTAAAAAGCTTTTGTCCGATATTGCCGCAACGGATTTAGAAGCTGCTTTTGATAAACGCAAAATGTGGAATCAGATGCGGATGATGCCGACTGATTTTACCGATCTGTCTGGTGAAAATACTTTTACTTACCTTATGAATGGTAAAACCACCGCGGCTAATTGGACGCAGCTGGTCAAAGCTGGACAGCCGGTCAAGCTGCGTTTTATCAATGGCTCCGCGCAGACGATATTTGATGTACGTATCCCCGGTCTAAAAATGACAGTCATCGCGACGGACGGAATTGATGTGAGTCCTGTCGATATCGATGATTTCCGTATTGGAGTGGCCGAAACTTATGATGTCATCGTCACGCCAACTAAAGATGCTCATACCATATTTGCCCAAAATATTGATCGAACGGATTATGTGGCAACCACGCTTGCTACTAAAAAGGGTGCACGTGCGCCAATACCGGCTATGGATAAAGTTGAATGGTTGACCATGGCTGATATGATGGGTGCGATGGGAGATAAAGGTTATCACGCTCGTCATGCCAAAACAGAATACGACTTTAAGACAGATATGCGCGTCGATAGTCCGCGAATGAACCTTGATGATCCAGGCATTAACCTACGTAACATTGATCGGCAGGTTTTAAACTATAGTCAACTGCGCTCTGTCGATGAGCATATTTTAGCTGAGCAGCAAAAACCGACTAGAGAGCTTGAGATTCACCTAACGGGCAATATGGAGCGTTATATCTGGGCATTAGATGGGATCATGTTTCGAGATGCTAAGCCTGTCAATATCAAACCTAATGAGCGCGTGCGCATTACCTTAGTCAATGACACCATGATGAATCATCCGATGCATTTGCATGGTATGTGGAGCGATATGCGTGCGCCTGATGGTGACTTTCAGGTTCGTAAGCATACGATCACAGTACAACCTGCTCAAAAGATCAGTTTTGATGTTACGGGTGAAGCTGGACGCTGGGCTTGGCATTGTCACCTGCTTTATCACATGGAAGCTGGGATGTTTAGAGAAGTTGCCGTTGTTTAATAAACCTTCGAATATGAGCCTTATTATGAAAATATATAAAGTAGGTCTACCGTTTATTGGCATGTCATCTTTGATGTTATTAATGTCACCTTTAGCAAGCGCTGCTGAGATGGCGCACATGGATCATGACAGTATGGATATGTCTGGTATGGATCACAGCGGTATGGATATGTCAGGTGATATGTCGGATATGGGTCACAGTGGTATGGATATGTCAGATATGGGTCACAGTGGCATGAATATGTCGGGCGATATGTCAAATATGGACCATAGTGGCATGAATATGTCGGGCGATATGTCAAATATGGACCATAGTGGCATGGACATGTCAGGTGATATGTCAGATATGGACCACAGCGGCATGGACATGTCAGGTGATATGTCAGATATGGACCACAGTGGCATGAATATGTCGGGCATGGATCATGGCAGTATGGATATGTCTGGGATGCAAGGCGGCGAACCACCAGCCGATGCTCGTAGTCCAGATTATTCAAATGGCGTTCCTTATGGAGAGCATGGTAAGCCTTTGATGATGGGCAGCTTGCCATTATGGGGCGTGTCAGTAGACGATTTGGGTTATCAGTTTGACGAGGATCAGATCAACTATGAGTTTGACACGTGGTACGGTACAGACAGCAATCGTGTATCGCTACGTAGCGAAGGTAGTATCCAAACTAAAGATGATAAAGAAATTGATAGCTTAACCTCACTATCTTACTGGAAGCCGCTTAGTATCTTTTGGAATGGAGAAGCCGGTATTGCTTATGATACCGAAAATGACAAGCCTGCTGTGATGACTGGTATTGTAGGCACTGCGCCATATTTTATCGAAACTGACGCTAGAGCGTATTTATATACCGATGGGCAAGTCCGTCTGGATCTAGGTGCGGAGTATGAGTGGCGTTTAGATCAGCATTGGGTAGTCATTCCAGAGGTAGAGCTGACGGCATTTAGTAAGGATGATGCGGATAACAATATTAGTAAGGGATTTAACGAACTAGAAACCGAAGTCAGGCTGACTTATGAGACATTGAGTCGACAGCTTGCCCCTTATGTGGGTATTAGCTATGAGACTGCTTTGAGCAACGCACGAGATTTGCGACGTCAAGAAAACGAAGCCGTTGATTCTAGTAGTGTGACAGCCGGTGTGAAGTTTTGGTTCTAGTGTTAACCATGTAAGCAAAAAACAGTTTATAACACTAGCTCCAAAAAAGGCACCTCTTCATTTAGGTGCCTTTTTTACTAAATTAAGGACAAGAATATGAATAATCATATGGATAATAAACAGAAGCAAATGAACCCCTATGTGAAGTTCACCCTGATGATTTTAACATCGACAGTGGTGATGTTTATCATGATGTACTTTAATACATATAAATGGGATCACGTTTATTTTAGTGAGACCAGAGCTTATATGGCGCTGTATATGGGTGCGATGATGGCCATTATCATGCTTGCCTTTATGGGCAATATGTATAAAAAGACCAAGATCAATCTAATGGTTTATGGGATTAGCGTTGTGCTATTTGCCTTTGGTTTATGGGGCGTACGCTCACAGCAAACCGTTGATCAGGTCGATTGGATGCAAGCGATGATACCGCACCATTCAATTGCTATTTTGACTAGTACCCGTGCTGATATAGAAGATCCGCGCGTACGTCAGCTTGCCGACGACATTATTAAAGCACAAAAGCGTGAAATCGGTGAGATGCAGCAATTAATTGATGAGCTGGAGTAGTCAAATAGTAGGCATATACCATTACAAGTTTTGAGCATTATGTTTTAGATGTCATCAAGTAAATAGCTTATTGAAAGGTATACGTTCACTCGCTATTGTTATATCATTACTATTACTAAGGAAATAAAAAATAAGGAGTCCTTATAATGGTAATTATGATGCATGGTATGCCTGATGTCGTTATGCACGGCATGATGAATGGATCAATGCATGGTATGGGATGGGGACGACCGATAGTCTCTTTATTGTTTACGGTATTGGTTTTTGCTGTACTGATATTAGCCATTCTAGCCTTGCTCAAATATCTGCGTAAACCAGACTGAGTCTAAGGCTTAACTAAGTGGTTAGACAGGTAAAGCAAGAGTAGAAACCGCGACTATCAGTAGTCAGAGTTATTGACGCAAAATCTCTACTCATGGTCTTTGAGGAGTGGTTGTATGGAACATATGGACGATACAAAGGCTATAAAAGGTGGACAGTACGATAAAGTACCTACTGGCTAAACTCGGCTGTATATCTAAAAGCCGCTGAATAAGGGATAATAGCCGTCACGGATTCTATGGCGCTATAATAGTTAAAATGAGCCAAAACTTATAGCCACAGACATTCAATACCACAACCCGTACAATAAGGCCGTTCTAAATGACCAATAATAACCCCTTTAACCTTATTCCGCTCAATCCTACTGGCAGAAACGAAGAAGACAACGTCAATACCTATTCTCCTGACGACATGATAAAGATATACGAGCAACAGTTTCTCACGCCAGTGCCTGAAGATGAGCTAACCGAGTTTTTACCAGCGCTAAAAGCCTTTTATGATATCGATGACAATACTTTAGACATCAGCGCGGTCATTTTTGACGCCATAGCTGACGCTACTATCATCTATAATCACAAGGTAAAAACAGGTGATTATCAGATATTAGGAAATTTAGTAGAAGAGCAGATTGAAGTGGATGAGGACAATGAAAATAGTGATAGCCAAGCCTACACGATAGACTGTATGCGTACTTTTTTTATCAACGATGTAGAGATACCTTATCACTTTAATTTATTTATCCAAGGCGAGGGGTACTCTACTTTAACCGAAAAAGACACGTTATTAGAAAAAATATATTGGTTCGTCAATGCTGGTTTTGATGAGCACTTACTAGGTAATCCAGAGGATGTTGTAAACTTAGAGTCTATCAACGAAGAGCTGGCCAGTTTGGGTATCAGAGAGATGGATCTGAGCACTATACATCAATTGGTCAATTATATTGAAGATAATCTTATCGATGATAAAATGGCAGATGCACTAAATAAGCTCATAGAAGACGCTGAATAGACTTGGTTCTAGGCTAAGGTGTATTGTATGTGTTCTATGAGGCATATCCATTTCTTGCAGACGTTGAAAGACGATGTTTGAAAATGGCTTGAAGTAATTCTATGACTTGTATTTTTATTGTATTGACCACCCGCTTTGCTACGCCATTGCTTTAGTAACTCAATAACATCATGCAGTGCTGCTCTGGCAATTATAGAGAGGCTAAGCTAATGGTGTAGGGGTACAGGAGCTATTAGTGATTTAGCCTCTGGAAATATCCATGGCTTATGACTAACACAGCCTAAGATATAATCTTATCGAACCGCCTCGACTCTAAGTAGGGCGGTTTATTTTTTTGGTAAGTTTTGTGGTTTTTGTAAATTTAGTCAGATCAGCTTTAACGATCCTTATCAATTTCTTTCTTATTAAGAGTCACTAAGTAAGCTTTAATTAACACAATCCTAGATAGTCTAATATAAGAGGTTCTATCGAACCAGTGGGAAGGCACGAGTAGTTGACTGTCATGCTATGTGATTAATAGCTCCCAATTTACTTTCTACAAGTTTAACAACTTGGAGCAAGCAGTTATATGATGCTCTGAGTATAGTAATACGTTATGCGTATTTCGTTTTCAAGCCATTATTCAAAGTTAGGTATAGTTATATTACAAACTCGAAAGCAGCAAACTGGTTTCACTGTTTAAAATGCCATCCACTTCCCGAACTTTACGCAAGACCTCATCAAACTCGCTCAAGGTTGTTGTATGTATTTCGGCAACCAGATCCCAAGCCCCGTTGGTTGTGTGCAGCTTCACCAACTCTGGAATACCCCGCATTTTTCTTATGACCTGAGAAGTCGACTGTCCGGACAATTCGATCAGCATGATGGCTTTAATAGTTCCTTGGTCTAGAGCTTCATGTATTCGAATGGTAAACCCGAGAATCGCACCACTTGAGATTAGACGATCAAGACGGTTTTGTATGGTTGCTCGAGACACTTTTAGCGTTTCGGCAAGGTATGAGATCGTCGCTCGTCCATCTTTTCTCAACTCTGAAATAAGCTCGCTATCTAAAGTATCGTAAATATAGTGTTTCATAAGCTCTTTTCACTATTAAAAATAATATTTATCAAAAAGTATAATTCATCTTGTCAAAATGTCAAAAAATAATAAGAAATTTACAACTTTATTACATTTTAACTAACACGTAGCCTTGCTAATATATTCCATATCAACCACGAACATAGTATAGGAGCAAGATATGTCGAAGTTTATCTTACCGCCCAAGGAAGGAGTTCCATTCGTTAGTGTACAAGCCATGGCTAAAATGATTCACGATTATGGCGTTGAACAATGTATTGCAGATCTAGTAGATGCTTTAGAGCAAGACTTTCTTCGTTGGGAGCAATTTGAAAAATCTTCTCGCTTTGCCTCGCACTCCAAAGACGGTGTCATAGAACTTATGCCAGTAAGCGATGGAGAGATGTTTGCTTGTAAATATGTAAATGGTCATCCAATCAATACTAAACGAGATCTACAGACTGTGGCGGCTATGGGCATCTTGTCTGACGTTGATACAGGCTATCCTATTTTGCTTACAGAAATGTGTATTCTCACGGCATTACGTACTGCTGCCACATCCGCTATGCTAGCCAAGCGCTGCGCGCCAAAGGGCGCTAAGACATTGGCATTAATAGGAAACGGCGCGCAGTCTGAATTCCAAGCATTGGGTATGAAAGCGGTAGTAGGGATTTCAGAAGTTCGTTTATATGACGTTGACTCAACGGCATCGCAGAAAACGGCTGACAACCTTGCAGATTCAGGTTTAAACGTCGTTATTTGTCGCACAGTTGAGGACGCGGTTGCGGGCGCAGATATCATCACTACTTGTACCGCAGACAAAAAGAATGCCACTATTTTGCGAGATGGTAACGTGAAAAAAGGCATTTTCATCAATGCAATCGGCGGCGACTGTCCTGGTAAGACAGAACTGGATGGCAATATCTTGATGCGAGCAGATCGTGTGATTGTAGAGTTTGAACCGCAGTCGCGTATTGAGGGGGAGATTCAACAACTATCACCTGAGTTCCCAGTCATTGAATTTCATCACATCCTTAAAGGTGAAGTGTCCGCTCGAGAATCAGATGATGATCTTGTGATATTTGATGGAGTAGGCTTTGCATCAGAAGACTTTACAGCTTTAGTCTTTTTAAGAGACTTGATTAGAGAGCAAGGAGAGTATGAGGTTTTAGACATGATAACTCAGCAAGCTGATCCTAAAAATCTCTACTCGGTAGTGAAAGATCATAGCGTCACACCGACTATAGCCATTGCCTGATTGTCAATGCATAGTACAAAATGATGAGGGCATTTCATCATTTTGTATCAAGTTTTAAAACCAGTATCATTTTTTTAAAGGGTTTAACTATATTTGGCAAGGCTTTTAAATAGTTGTGTTTATTGTTTTAAATCTATCTGCTAGTTTTCAAGAGTACCAGTATAGAAATAAGATGAATTTAATTAAAACTTAAATAATGTAAAAATTATTTTTTTATAGAGACAAAATAATGACTGATATGATGAAAAATATAAGAATAGTAGAAGTTTATTCAGATATTGCAGGATATAAAAAAGGTGCCTCTCTAGGTATTGATGCATTGAAAGCTTCATCAAAAGAACTCAATGCAGAGTATTTTGAAAAACTACAGTTTGAAAGCATTAAGGATGATAGTAATAACGAAGGAGAATCAAAATTTTCGCATGCAAAATATGCTGATGTTATTGAACCGGTTATCTCTAAGTTAGCACATAAAGTAAAAGATATAAGAGATGATGATAAATTTCCAATTGTTTTAGCTGGAGATCATTCTAGTTGTGCAGGTACGATGCATGGTCTGAAAATGGCGCATCCTAATTCTGAAATCGGTGTGGTTTATATAGACGCACATGCTGATATTCATTCACCCTATACCAGTGGCTCGGGGAATATGCATGGAATGCCTTTGGCCATGGCTTGTGCAATCGACAATCTAGAATGTAAGCGTAATGAACTCTCTGAAAAAGAAAAAGAGTATTGGGAGAAATTAAAATTTATGGCTTCTGATAAGCCATCAATTAAGCCAGAAAATGTGGTTTTTTGTGCCGTTAGAGACTATCAAGAAGAAGAGATGGATTTAATTAGAAGACATAAAATTCCTTTATATAGTGTAGCTGAAATAACTCAAAAAGGAATTAGTTCCACGGTAGAAGAAATCTTCAAAAAGTTGGAATACTGTGATCACATTTATGTTTCATTTGATGTTGATAGTGTTGATCCTTTATATGTGCCAGGAACAGGTACGCCTGCAATGAATGGTCTTTCGTATGAACAAGCAATGCAACTTAACATAGAATTAATCAAGAATAAGAAAGTATGCTGTTGGGAAATGGCAGAAATCAATCCTTTGTACAATAATTCAAAAGATGACTCAACCAGAATATTCAAAATTTTAGAGAAAGTAACACACACTCTTTTAAATAATTACTAGTATGGATTACTTAAATTGAGATAAAGAACCTAACCTAAAGAGATTTATTATAAAAATTTATTTAGGTTAGTTAAAAAAATGGACTGCGAGTGAAAATAATATGGACATTATTAAAGCTAGTACTTCAAGTCAAGATGTTAGGAATATCAGTACCAGACAGTTTTTGAAATTCTTTATACCCTCTATAATAGGTTTGATACTCTTCGTATTTCCAATTCCGTATGTAGATGGTAAATTTGTATCATATGCAGAAGGGTTTACAATTCCTATTTCTGTGCTAAAGGATTATATACAAAGTTATATGAATGACCTTTTGCCATTATTGGTTGTAACCTCCATTATAATTACATTGTGTTGTACTTTATACACTAAAATCATGAAACCTTCATTGATTTTAAATAATGCATTTTTGAATAATTTACTGAACGTTACAACACCTTGGCTTGTTATTAGAATGCTTGGTGCATTTTTTGTTGTAGTGACCTATTTTAAGTACGGTTATGAATTTATATATTCAGATAATATTGGAGGTTTAATATTATATGAATTAATGCCAATACTTTTTATAGTGTTTTTCTTAGCTGGGTTATTGCTACCGTTATTACTTGATTTTGGCTTATTAGAATTTTTTGGTGTTTTATTAAGTAAAGTGATGAGACCTCTATTTGGTTTACCAGGTAGATCGTCTGTAGACTGTTTGACATCATGGTTGGGTGACGGAACTATTGGCGTATTATTAACGGATAAACAATTGGAAGGTGGGTTTTATACTAAAAAAGAAGCAGCAGTTATTGCTACCAGCTTTTCAGCAGTTTCGATTACATTTTGTTTGGTTGTCATCTCTCAAGTTCAACTTGAAAGCTACTTTCTCAATATGATTGGGGTGGTTGCGTTATGCGGGATTGTTTGTGCTTTAATAGTACCAAGACTATTACCTTTATCTAAAATTGAAAATACGTATGTAATAGAAAATAATGATAGAGATCATGAAACTATTCCTGAAGGAGAAACATTATTTACCCACAGTTTATATAAAGCCGTTCAAAAAGCAGATAAGAGTCCAGGATTTTTTACTTTCCTAAATGATGGGTTGAAAAATATTTTGGATATGTGGCTCGGAATATTGCCTGTCGTTATGGCAATCGGAACTATGGGTCTAATTGTTGCAGAAAAAACACCAGTATTTGATTATTTAGGTATGCCTTTTATTCCGTTCTTAGAGTTATTGAATATACCTTCTGCACAAGAAATGTCAAAAACAATTATGGTAGGTTTTGCAGATATGTTTTTACCTGCTATTATTGGTTCTTCAATAGAATCAGAATTAACTCGATTTGTCATAGCCTGCTTGTCAGTTTCTCAATTGATCTATATGTCGGAAGTAGGCGGATTAATTTTAGGAACAAAGATCCCAGTTAGCTTTTTTCAGTTATTAATAATTTTTCTATTGAGAACAATTATTTCTTTACCTATTATTGCATTATGTGCTCACATGATTTTTTAATGATACTAAACTGTAAATTTTAATTGAAAATGACTATAAAATTACCTAGTAGAATATCATGATACAAACTCGAGTAAATCTGAGTCCGATATACTTAAGGGATTCAAATTTATAATATTAAACAATAGCTTTATTACCAGATAAAATTCTCTACCACAAAATAAACTATTTATCAAAAGTCTTACGATTTTTACTTATTGGAGATCATATTATGTCTAAGAATGTCACGGTTATTGGTGCAGGTAACGCTGGTCTTACCGCTGCCTATCACTTATCACTGCATGGTTGTAATGTATGTTTATATGGCTCTCCGGGCTTTGATGAACCTTTAGATGATATAGAGCAAAAAGGTGGCATTGAGGCCGTGTCAGAACTGGCTGAACTACCAATGTCGTTTAGTGGTTTTGAGCCTATTCATACGCTTAGCCGAGATATGGCTGAAGCAGTGGCTTTTGCAGATATTTTGTTATTACCCGTACCCTCATTTGCACAAAATGTATTGTTTGATGAGATACTGCCATATTTAACCGATGAACATATCATCGTTTTAATGCCTGGCAACTATGGTTCACTGACGCTTAAAAAGCGTATGTTGGACAAAGGTTATGACACGCTGAATCCAACGTTTATTGATGCAATCTCTAGTCCTTGGGCATGTCGCATCACAGGCCCTGCTCAAATTGCAATTATGGGGCTAAAAGAATTTTTACCTGTAGCGGTAATGCCTGCTAGTAAAACGGACACTACTGTAGAGCGCTTGCAGGAAGTTCTACCGCTCCCGTTGACTTCATTGAGTAATGTTATTGCCGCTGGTCTTGAAAATATTAACTTCGGTGGTCATCCCCTGCTCACTACTTTGAATATGGGTTTACTAGAAAATTTTGAAGGTGACTTTAACTATTATAAAGATTGCTCCTCTCCAGCTACCGCTCGTGCAGCAGCAGTAATGGAACAAGAGCGTATGGCAGTGGGCAAAGCATTAGGAATTGAGTTGACACCTGAGCTTGACGCTATGAATGCGCTTTATGGTACAGACGCCAAAAGCGTTTACGAGTTTAATCGTTCATCAGAGACTCATGGCAAAATCACCTCGGCACCTGATAGCTCAAAGCACCGCTACATCACAGAAGATGCGCCATATTTACTAGTACCTTGTCACGAATTTGGCCGTCTAGCGCAGGTACCTACCCCGATGGTGAATGCTTGTCTAACTATCGATAATGCCTACAATCAGACCGACTACTTTCAAGAAGGTCGAACACTTGAAAAAATGGGTTTGTCAGGAATGACTGTTGAACAAATAATTTCGTACGTTTCTTAAGCTGTCAGCTTATTGAATCTTTATTTGTGTTGACCTTGCAAATATACTGATGCCCTTGGCCCAACCATAGAAATAAGGATATTATATGGTCCGTTTTAAGTTTCCAACCGCGTATACAATTTTGTTCTCTCTTATCATCTTGATGGCTGGGTTGACTTGGATTATTCCTGCTGGTCAATATGAGATGGCGCTCAATGAAGAGCTTGGTCGTGATGTACCAGTGGCAGGCACTTATCATCTGATAGAGCCAAATCGGCAAGGTCCGATTGATGTCTTGATGGCACCTATTAATGGTTTTTATGATAATGAGACTGGTGAGGCTAGAGCCGTCGATGTGGCGGTATTTGTACTTATCATTGGTGCCTTCATTGCAGTTACTACTAAAAGTGGCGCTCTTGATGCTGGTATTACTCGCTCTATTGCCGGTTTAAAAGGGCGAGAAAAATGGATAATTCCCATACTGATGGGGCTCTTTGCTATTGGAGGTACTACTTATGGCATGGCAGAGGAGACCCTTGCATTTTATGCAGTCTTGATTCCGGTGATGATTGCTGCTGGTTACGATGCACTAACTGGCGTTGCGATCGTTATGGTTGGTGCTGGCATTGGTGTGCTTGGTTCTACCATTAATCCGTTTTCTACGGTTATCGCTGCTGATGCTGCTGGGGTAAACTTTATCGAAGGTATATGGCTGCGCATCATTATTTTAGTTGCTGGCTGGGCATTATGTACCGCTTATGTAATGCGCTACGCAGCCAAAGTCAAACGTGACCCTTCAGCTTCTTTAGTCGCTGACCTTAAAGAATCTAATGAAAAACATTTTTTAGGTCATGATCAAGCCGAAAAAGAAATTCCGCAATTAACAGGACAGCGCAAGCTGATTCTACTTATCTTTTGTCTAACTTTTATAGTATTGATTTATGGCGTGGCTATAGTAGGTTGGTGGATGGCCGAAATGGGGGCATTGTTTCTTGGCGCTACTATTTTAATTGGCCTTATCGCTCGTATGAATGAAGAAGAGCTGACAGGTACTATTATAGATGGTGCTCGCGATCTACTCGGCGTGGCAATAATCATTGCTCTTGCCCGTGGTATTGTAGTGATTATGGATCAAGGTAACATTACACCTACTATCTTGCACGCTGCTGAAGTGAGCATCAAAGATGTGTCAGAATATGCTTTTATCAACGGGGTTTACTGGATAGAGATGCTGATGTCCTTAGTAGTGCCATCTTCTTCTGGTTTGGCCGTATTATCTATGCCAATTATGGCTCCTTTATCTGACTTCGCTGGCGTTGACCGCTCTTTGGTAGTCACAGCGTTTCAGTCTGCATGTGGATTACCCAACTTAATCACTCCTACCTCAGGGGTCGTAATGGGAGGCTTAGTTCTTGGTCGTGTGTCCTACGGACGCTGGTTCAAATTTATGTGGCCACTGATTTTAATGCTGATCGTACTAGTAACTATTGTGCTTAATGTAGGTATCTTGATAGGATAGATATAGCTATTACTATTCAAATGCATGGTTTGGGTTAAATAAAGCAGGAGACTATAAAACACAAAAAAGCCCCTGATATCAGGGGCTTCGATGGCTCTATAAAATAATATAGAACTGGGTATTGGTACCAGTGGTCGGACTCGAACCGACACGCTTTTAAAGGCAACGGATTTTGAATCCGTCATGTCTACCAATTCCATCACACTGGCATGTTAGAAGATAATGTTTATTGGATAAATATTATCGAATTGGGCTACAGGGTTAACTGTATAGGCTGCGTATTATAACAGCCTATTTTTAGCCGTCAAGAAATATTTTTATAAATTGTACTTTATTAAATTTAGCCTTAGCCAAATTATCCCACAAAGGCACGCTCGACTGCATAATCTGCCTGTACACCCATGCGTGGTGACACAGTAAGACCAAAGCCATCTAATATCTCTGACACTTCCGCATTAAAGGGCATACTACCGCATAGCATGACACGATCATCGTCTTTATTCATTGGAGGCAGACCAATGTCTTCAAACAGTTTGCCTGATTTCATCAAGTCGGTGACGCGTCCGGTGTTTCTGAACTCTTCACGTGTGACAGTCGGATAGTAGATGAACTTTTCGCGGTACCATTCACCAAAGATTTCATCATTTGGCAGCTCATTTTCGAACATATCTCGATAAGCCAAATCATCAATATGACGTACGCCATGGACCAAAATTATTTTCTCAAAGCGCTCATAAACTTCAGGATCACGTGCCAACGCTAAGAACGGTGCAAGTCCAGTACCTGTTGATAGCATATAAAGGTGCTTACCTGGTAATAAATCGTCAAGCACTAACGTACCTGTTGGTTTTTTGCTGACTAATAGCTCATCGCCGACTTTGATATGCTGGAGGCGTGAAGTCAATGGACCGTCTTGGACTTTGATAGAAAAGAATTCTAAATGCTCTTCATAGTTAGGACTAGCAATCGAGTAAGCGCGCAGTAATGGTCTACCATCGATAGCGAGACCAATCATCGCAAACTCACCATTACGAAAACGTAAACCGTCATCGCGCGTGGTTTTGATGCTAAATAGAGCGTCATTCCAGTGATGAACCTCTGTGACCGTTTCGGTGCGAAGTTTTGACATAAAGTCCTCGTTAATAGATTGCTGACTACGTTAGTAGGTTTAAATGAGTATTAAATTAAAATTTTCAACGGTAGATTCAATATTCTAAAAGTGTATGTCGCTTATAACCACCATCAAAACTATGATAAAGACAGTGAGCGCCATCGCTTAAAATCTAAAATATTTAACTTATTAATCTTGGGTGTTATGAGTTCAATAGCATCATGAATCAGGCAAATAGGCTGCATTATCAACCGCTATTTTAACATTATTATCAAGCGTTATAAGGAGGCCTGAATGCCTATTAAGTCTTTGTATAGAGACGCTAGTATACGAATACAAACGATTCTCAATAAATTCCACGCTCATAATACCAAACTTTAAAATAAAAATCCGCTCAGGGGCTCTAAGCGGGCATGATAAAATAGAATATCGTTAGTAAATATTTTTGTATAGTTAGCTCAATATAAAAGAGTTATAGCGGGATTGAGACAGGTTTTTTGGAGAGTTTTATGTCAGGTAACGATGTGTCAGAGGGCTATGCGTCAGAGCATTGTACGTCAGATAGCTACCATCAGGCGCCAATTATTGGCTACCATCGCGCGCCGCTGTCACAGAAGTTTGGCGTGCCCAGACAGCCAAATCTGGTGGCATTGACTAGCGTGATTGAGATGTTAGCGCCTTACGATACACCAGCGGCGTTTGTCGGATTAGAAGCCTTTAGTCATATTTGGCTCAGCTGGCAGTTCCATCATAACAATTTACATAAAAGTGGTCAGGTAAGCAAAGCTAGTCATGGGAGTACAGAAGAGCATGCTAACAAAGCGGACAGTAGTTTTCGCGCGCAAGTACGACCACCACGACTAGGCGGTAATCAGAAGATAGGGGTGTTTGCCAGTCGCAGTATGTATCGACCATCAGGTTTAGGGCTGTCTGTGGTTAAGCTTAAGCGGGTTGAGGTGGTAGAAGGTCGCGTATTACTGATCATTAGCGGTGCTGATATGATTGATGGTACGCCAATTATCGATATCAAACCCTATGTCGCTTATAGCGACGCTGTTATTGAGGCAAAAAGTGGTTTTGCACCAACTGCGCCGGCGCTGCTGAATGTGACGATAACTGAGTCTGCTTACAAGCAATTTATGAATTTGGTTAAGATAGGGCAGTCTGACAAAACCAACCATCAGGATGTTGGTACAAATAATGCTACGGTATTATCGATGGTTTGCAAGATACAAAACCAATTGCTCACCTCTGATATCGACTCTATAAAAGCCTTAATCGCGCAAGATCCGCGTCCTGCGTACCGCCGTACGGAGATAAACAAAGTGTTTACGATGCGCTATAAGTCTGTGGATGTGAGCTTTCAGTTGATAGAGTCAGGGCAGTTACAAATCATGGCAATTGTAGAAGTAGCTTAGTTTTTTTAAATAGTTAGCTAACCAATGCAAGCAGTAGTACTCATTTTACCTAGATTAAAAAGAAGAAAAATATGTCCGCTCCGCAGTATTCGATAGTGATTGATTTACGTTGGTGTCTTGATGAATTACTGGCAGATAGGGTGATTGATCAGCGTGGCTACAATTTGGTGATTACCAGTCGCCGTGATAAGGCGCAGCATCCGCTACTGACGATAAGTGAGTTTGGTTTGCCAAATGGTCATGCGCTTGATAACAGCTCTGAGAGCAAATTGACACTGTCATGGCTCAATCAATGGCTGGCCGCCAAAGCAAATATGCCCATATTTCGCATTGATCCGTTAAAGGTTGATGTACCAGCGGTAACACAGCTGATGTCTTTTGAGTATGCGCGCTCGCAGCATATTTTGCCGATTGAGGTCACATCAGATGAGGTTATCATCGGTACAGATCAGCCGTTTTATACCGATTGGCACACAAACATCGAAAAGCTGATTAAGTCTAAAAGCTATCGCACGGTTTATATCAATCCTGAACAAATTAATCGCTATCGGCAAGAGTTTTACCAAGTCACGCAAGCGATCGCCGGGGCAAATAGCGTGCATAAGCGTGCGGCCGCTGATGTGACTAATGTCGAAGCTTTATTGCAGTTAGGCGACAACACCAATCCAGATGCCAATGACCAACATATCGTCAAAGTCGTCGATTGGCTGCTGCAATATGCCTTTGAGCAGCGCGCCAGTGATATTCATTTAGAGCCGCGCCGTGAGACGGGCAAAGTGCGCTTTCGAATTGATGGCGTGCTGCATACTGTCTATGAGATGCCACTTGCGATTATAGTCGCGGTGACTGCACGTATTAAAATCTTGGGTCGTCTTAATGTGGCAGAGAAGCGTAAACCGCAAGATGGCCGCCTAAAAACCCGTACGCATAATGGAATGGAGACTGAGCTGCGTCTGTCTACTATGCCGACTGCCTTTGGCGAAAAGCTGGTCATGCGCGTCTTTGACCCAGAAGTACTGGTGCGCTCGTTTGCTCAGCTTGGCCTGTCAGGTAAGCAGCTTGAGACTTGGCATGAGCTGACAGCGCATCCAAACGGCATTATCTTGGTCACAGGTCCAACCGGCTCAGGTAAAACCACGACGTTATACAGTACGCTCAAGCAGCTGGCGACCGAGCAGGTCAATGTCTGTACTATCGAAGACCCTATCGAGATGATTGAGCCGGCCTTTAACCAAATGCAGGTCAATACAGGCGTGGATTTGCACTTCGCTGATGGTATTCGCTCTTTAATGCGTCAAGATCCAGATATTATCATGGTCGGTGAGATTCGTGATGCCGAGACTGCCAACATGGCAGTGCAAGCATCCCTGACCGGACATTTGGTGCTCTCAACGTTGCATACCAATGATGCGCCAAGCTCCATGACTCGTTTGCATGATTTGGGTGTCCAGCCGTTTTTGACTTCGGCAACTATCTTGGGCGTGATGGCGCAGCGCTTATTACGTACATTATGTCCGCATTGCAAGCAAGCAGTTGATGTCACGTCAGATAGCGAGATAGCGATTCAGTGGCAGGAGTTAGTACAGCCTTGGCGCGCTGCTGTGCCAGCACAAATTTATACAGCGCAGGGCTGTGAGCACTGTCGCCATACAGGTTATCAAGGCCGCGTTGGTCTGTACGAGATCATGCCATTGTCAAATAAGCTAAAAAAGCTGGTCGCCGCCGATGCCAATTTGGATACGCTCAAACAACAAGCGTACCGCGAAGGCGTGCAACCACTGCGCTTATCTGGGGCGAAGCGTATCAGTGAAGGGGTGACGACCATAGAAGAGGTGATGCGTGTGGTGCCACTTAATTAGCTATTATGGTTTAAGTTATTTTTAGCGCTCCCAGCGTACATTTTGGCGAATAATCTTGGCAGGCGTGCCCGCAACTATACAGTTTGGTGTCTCTATCGGTTTATTGACAAAAGCGCCTGCCGCGATGATACAACCACTAGCAATAGAGACGTTTTTAGAAATGGTAACATTGGCGGCAATCCATATGTGATCTCCTAAGACAACATCAGCATGAGCATCATTCAGTCGCGCATTAGAGTCTATATCATAGACCTTGTGGACGTCAGTCGCCCGAATTTCAATGCCGCGCGATATCATGCAAGCGCTACCAATGGTCACGCTCTTATCGCGTGCCAAAATATAGCAATCTATGGCAGTGGTACGCGCACCGATATGAATGTGGAGATGGTCGCCAACGATTAATAATTGACCAGAAAATTTGACATGATCTGCGATAGTGATTTGATTGTGACTGCCATTGATATCGATTTTTAACTTGTTAAACTTACCATGCTCACCAATAGTGATTTGATTGTCATGACCTTTACGAATGGTAATAACTGAATGTCCAATAATACGCGCATCTGTAGCAATATCGATTTGATTGTCGTGTCCGTTGTCCTGCAATAAGAACCGTTGCTTGTACAAATACTTAGGTAGCAGAGTTTTCAATATAGGTGCTAGGGTCACGGTTTTTTTATGATTCATAGTGATAAGGCTTGTGAAAGGTGAATAAAGGATGCGATATTTTTTCCAGCTATACGCCATTATTAGCGTCGTGGGTTTATAAGGTTTTAGCCGTGTTTGCAGCATCTATAGTGCCAGGTTAAGTTTTATAAATAGCTAGCCTGATAGTTTACTGTTAAAGAACGCTTGAAAACAGTGCTATTTAGAGCAATAAATAGTATAACGATTACCAAATCCATATTTTAAAAGATTTTACTTATTAACGAGATTGTTTATGTTTACTGATACCCACTGCCATCTAAACCGGTTAGATTTAACCAAATATGATGGTCAATTAACTGGTGCGATAGCCGCTATGAAAGAGGCCAATGTCACGCGCGCGATGGCGATTATGTGTGATTTTGCTGAATATGATGAGATTGCTGATATTGTCCGCACTTATAATGACGAGGCGCTAAATCTTGGTATGAGCGTTGGCATTCACCCTTGTGAAGATATTGGTGTGTTGCAATCAGCGACGGTCGAGCGTTTGATAGAGACCGCCGACGCTGAGCACGTCTGGGCGATAGGCGAGACGGGGCTGGACTATTACTGGTCAACAGAAAACAAAAAAGAGCAACAATCTAGCCTTGCGCGGCACATTCATGCTAGCCAAAGCTTAAAGAAACCCCTAGTTGTACATATGCGTGATGCCAAAGAGGATACTATTGATATCTTAAAAGTAGAAGGTGCTGAACATGGCATTATTCATTGCTTTACCGAGGACTGGGAGACGGCAAAACGTGCGCTGGATTTAGGGTTTTATATTTCATTCTCAGGCATCGTGAGCTTTAAAAGTGCGCAAATGATTCAAGATGCTGCGCGCAAGATGCCTAAAGACAGAATACTTATCGAAACAGACAGCCCGTATCTTGCACCTGTGCCCAAACGCGGTAAGCCCAATGAGCCGGCGTATGTTCCTTACGTTGCCAATTATCTTGCTGATATGTATGGCTGTAGTAGCAATGAAGTAGGAGCGCTAACTGCAAAAAACTTTGAAAATTTACTGGCACAGTACCATTAAAATCGTTATGCTATGACCAGTCAGTCATTAATTGTATAGTCTTTTCGCCGTGTATCCCATTATTAGGTATAAGAGCGTAAGCTTATGATTATGCATAACTATAATTAGTTCGCTATAAAAACGTTACAACGTATTAGCTTTATTCGGTATCGACTATATTAAGCGAATATAAGTATAGTAGCTATTTATAGTTCATTATAGTTTTCACGTAGTTTTTACCCTGACATTACCGTTTCACTATCTATTGTACTGGTTATCGCAATATGGTCACGTGCTTATTTTGACCAAGTTTTAGGAGAGATTATGAGTCGTCAACATCAGTTTAAAGCGCGCGAAGAGAATATCTTAGCGATGGCTGAGCAGTTATTACTTGAGTCAGGCGACGGTGATATCACTTTAGACAGTTTGGCCGATCAACTAGATTTGGCAAAGGGGACGCTATATAAGCATTTCTCGAGCAAAGATGAGCTGTATCTGCGTATTATTATTCGTTATGAAGAGCAGCTGTTTGAGATAAACCGTATTGATGATTGTCCATCAGCAGGAATTGCGCGGATGATATTTCAGCAACTGCTCAACCCGCAAAAAGCCATGCTGCTCAATCAAATAGAAGAACGTCTGGCAGCTTCAGTGACTGGTCTTAATCGCCTGTTCGGTGAGCTATATGATATTCGCCGCCAGCGTATGAAGCGATTGCTAGATATTATCAGCATTTATCTAAAAGATGAGCGTAGTAGTTTGAGCACTCGTGATTATTTGTCTTCCATTTGGGCGATGGGTCAAGGCGGGGCGGGGCTGTTAAATTCCAGTTTTTATCAGCGTTATCTAGGTCGCCGCGATACTCTACGTTATGTCTTTGTGCAGCAGATGCTTGAGTTGCCCAGTCATTATCCAGCTGATGCGACGGACCAAGATGTATTGGATGAGGACATGCAAGAATTGGTTGAGCAAATTGATACAGAATCAGAAGAACATCGTAATACGACTTATTAATAACAGGTATAACATGCCGATCACTGCAAAGACCCATTCCAGCTCAGTGGTCGAGCATGCTTTTTACCCCTCAGAGTATAAGCTATTTGACCTAGGCAACGACTCAGCTATAAAGTTGAGTCATTGTTATTGTGATCTTTCTAAGTATTCTCAAAAAAACTATTCACAGAAAGAACATTTCCAAGCATTACCTATCCACGCATTACCTAATCCAGCACTTTCTTCAAAAAATGTATTGCCCATACTAGCACGTGCACAGACTGGTTTTACTCTAGTCGAAATCATGGTGGTCATGGTTATCTTGTCTATATTTGCTGGCATGATTGCTATATCAGTCGGTAGTAGTGAGTCTCGAAAAAACCGCGCCTTTTACGAGCATCTTACTGACTCATTAAGCTATGTCAGACTACTGGCAGCTGAGCGTATGCAGCCGATGGGATTAAGCTTGCAAGCAGACAAGCAAGGTCAAGTAACGCCCGTTATCATGAGTTTATCAAACCCTTATATTAGCTATCAGACTCAATCGGTAACACCAAACGGCGATAGTACGCCCAAAAACGCGATGGAGTTGTCTGCAGATTTGTCCGGTATGTCAGGCATTAATGGCGACAATCCACCAACGCCCAGCTGGGAGCTAGAGACAGAAGTCACGTTGCCACAAATGCCAGCTGGGGTCAGTTTAAGCATTCAAAGTCTGAAGACAAGCAATGCATCGGGACTTGAGTCCACCCAAGTTTTGCAGCCTTGGTTTAATGGGCAGGCAGTGCCGCAGGTATTATGGTTTGGGACAGGGCAGGCCACTCCTGTCACAATCGAGGTGCGTCATCAATCGCGCTTAGTCGGAGAGGTCATTACTATCATGCCAGATGGTAGTATGACGATAGGTCAAGGACTGTAGCAGATGACGAAGAGAAATAAACCAAGAGCGCACATGACAACTCATAGCACACGTCAAACCTCACTATCAAAGCGTGAAGATGGGTTTACATTGATTGAGGTAATGGTAGCACTCGCGATATTAGCAGTGGTCGCTGTTGCCGCTAGCCGAGCTAGTAGTGCATATTTAAGCTCGGTTGAGGTATTACGTACGCGCACGCTTGCACACTTTGTGGCACAAAACGCCGCGGCTGATTTGCGGATTCAAGAGTCGTGGTTGACGGCCAATAGCACGCAAACGGTGGATGCCCAAGGCCGCACGTGGCAAGTAGCCATGATCGTTAATAATACTTTGTCGCCAGCGCTCAAGGAAGTAAATATCAGCGTCGCTCCTATTATTGATGGACAGGTGCGCTCAGCGGTGACAGATATCGATGTGATCTTATGCAATACAGAACAAGATGTCGGTAGCTTAGATCTGAGTAGTTTAAATCCAAGTGGAGGCAACTTGTGAGGCAGCAGCGCGGCTTTACCTTACTTGAGCTTATGGTCGCGATGGCGATATTTGCGATACTTGCCGTCGCAGGGTGGCAGGTTTTTGACGGGGTCAACCGTGCTCGTGAGCGGGCACAGTTTCATGCCGATCAGCTCGCGGTCTTACAATATGCGTATTTGCAATTGCAACAAGACATGGGTCAAATCGTTGCCTATCAAGTACCCTCTACGCAAAATAGTAGCGCGAATGGCTCCAATCTAAATACCAATACCAATACCAATAGCGAGCAAGACTCTGTAACTGCTGAACCTTTTATGAATTTAGATGGTGAGCAGATTAGCTTTGTGCGTTTTGCTGATCCGGACCCGCGCTACCAAACCAGTCCAAGCTTGCAGCGTGTGGAGTATGTCTTTACAGATCAACGTCTTATTCGGCGACAATACCATAGTATCGAAAGTGGGGCTGATAGCGTCAGCCTAGATACAGTGCTTCTTAACGGTGTCACAGCAGCGCGCTGGCAAGCCTACTTACCTGAAATCAGCAATAGCTTCCCTAATACAGACCGCCAAGTCGGTAATAATGAGAACAATAATAGCGTTAATACTGCTTTTGATGAAGCAAAGACTGTCTTACTTCCCAAAGGAGTAGGGATAAGTTTTACTTATCAAGATATGCCGATTACTTGGCAATGGGCGCTTGCGCCGCAACCTTTGCCAGATAATAGTAGTGGACTTAATACCAACATAGGCGGTAATAGCGATAACGAAAATAACCCTGATAACATGACAAACGGCCAATAATAGGAGGCGCTTATGACAATGACAGCAAACACCCAGCGCGGCGTGGCCTTATTGACCATCTTGCTTTTGGTTGTCAGTATTACAGTGGTAGCAGGGGCAATGCTTGCGAGCCAAAAAATCGTTATTCGTCGCAGTGGGCTACTATTTAATCAAGATCAGTTACTACAAGACCTTGAGGCAGGAAAGCAGTTAGCGATTACCATTATTCGTGCTGATGATAAGCTAAATGATAACGATAGCATGCAAGATATTTGGGCGCAGCCGTTGCCGCCTTATACTTTAGGGTCGCATAGTATCACTATTGAGCTACGTGATGAGGCCAGTCGTTTTAACATCAATAATCTTTATCATGATGACGCAGTCGATACCGATGCATTGGAGGTATTTCAGCGTTTATTAACCCAATTAAACCTAGAGCCTGAAATCGCGATCGCGGTACTTGATTGGCAAGACCCTGACAATCAAATTTATAACGATGGCGGTGATGAGAGTGTCTTATATGGTGAGCAAACAAATATTCGCGCAAATAAAGCACTGCCCAATCAACCATTGGTCAGTATCGATCAACTCCAAGAGGTACGCGGGGTAAACGCTGATACATTGGCAATTTTGCGCCCGTATATTACCGCGGTCCCTTATTTTGTGCCAATTAATATTAATACAGCAAGCCCTGTACTGTTAGCAGCATTGATGGATGAGGCGACCCCACAGCAGATGCAAACCCTGACAGATTTGCGTGCACAACAAGTATTGGTCTCTATTGATGACTTATGGCAGCTACCACCATTTATCAGTATGGGTACTGAGGCGCGTCAAGGGTTTGAGTCGTTATTAGCGGTGGATAGTCAAGCGTTCAGAGCGCTTATTACTGCAACTGGTAATAGCGATGTAGGCGTCGCGCCGCAGCGATTTGCAACGGTATTAATCAGTAAAACGAACTTTAATAATGACGACGATATAGATAATAACGATGTTAACAACAGCGGTAACAATAATAGCAAAGCTAAGACCGTAACAGTCGTAGCACAGCGCTCATGGGCATTTCGTCCTAGTTTTTAACAGCCAGTATCATTATTCAAAAATGCATTGTTAATCATTAAGCTGCGTCTTCTCGCTTGACTTCCAATTATAAGCACCATAAAACAACATTTGCGCTTGGCGCGTACAGTTATGTAGCATTAATTGTTTTTTCTCTTCGATTTCTGCTGGATTCATCTCATCGTCATGCTCCTCAGAATATGTAAGCTCTAACCAATCAATAATCCAAGAAAAAAACATATTGACCCCAGCTTCGGCCAATAAACGCCGGTCATAATCGTTGATATGCGTAAAGGCAGGCTGCAGTGCTAAATCCTCTCCCAAGATTTTTCCATGCATCTTTATCAGATTGCTGATGGCTTTACGGACAGCTTCTGAGCCACCAAAGCGCTCACTGACCAAAAACTGCCAATAACGAGGCTGTGCATTGACGGTTTGTAAAAATAATTGAATGCTTTTTGCAATTTGACGATCAAAACTGCGTTTGCGACCGATCTGTAGACCATCACGTAAGATAGCAAGGGTACCGCCTAGCTCTTCGACGACTAATGCTTCACCCAATGACTCCATGTCATCAAAATGACGATAAAAGGCAGTCGGCACCACACCAACTTCACGAGTTACTTGTCTAAGACTGATGGAGCTAAATGATTGTCCGGTGATGCATAAGTCTAGCACTGCATTAAAAAATGCTCGCCGAGTTTGAAGCTTTTTTTGTTCGCGACTGCTCATAATATTTCAAAATTACCTAATAGATGTTTATCATACTCATTTCAACGCAAAAATACGAATGAAATACGCGGTCAGCGTCGATACTGACAGCGAGATTATCAAACCATTGTACCCCAATGCCCCTGCAACTCTTGCGCCAACCTATAAGCTTCATGATCATTCATACCCGTAATAAAATCTAGAATATTTAGAATATTATGATAAATATCATCCCTCAGTATGCGTCTGTTTTCATCAAGATGGGGCTGCAACAAGCTTAATAAGCGTTGCTGTTCAAAAGGTTTTGATGCATTTGTATGTGCCATCCATGCCAATGGCATAAATGAGTCAAGTAGACGATGCAAGCACTGGTTTGCCATAAGCTCCATGCGAACTTTACTAGGATGATTAAATATCTGTTCGCGTGCTAACTGCTTGGCTTGATTAATACCATTTTGCACACTTGCATCACAATGCGCAAATAGACTGCCATTGAGAGTTCCAGCTAGTAATTTATCGCTATTTACCACAAAAGCATCGGTCACGGTGTTGACCAAGCGCATCATTGCACGTGCTCGCAGTGAGGCTAGGCTCTGTCGGACAGAGAGCTGTGCAGGTAAATCTATACTACTAGGACGCTCACCAATCAACTCATAAAATATCGTCGCCACCTCATTATAAGTGAGCATATTTAAATTGATTCCATCCTCTAGATCTATAAGCGCATAGCAGATATCGTCTGCAGCTTCTAGCAAGTAAGCCAGCGGATGACGTGCAAAACCATCGTGTTGCTCTGAGCGTGGCAATTGCAAACAGTCCGCCAATTGCTGCAACTGTCCAGCTTCACTATAAAAGCAGCCAAATTTTTGTATTTTAGGGATAGGGTCGTTTTGATAAGCGCTCTGATGCTGGTTGCTGTTTATTAGAGTGCTATTTATCGGATTGCTGTGCGCCGCTAACCATGGATATTTCATAAAGGCACCCAAAGTCGCGCAGGTTAGGCGCATACCGCCTAGGTCAGGATGGTGCTCATTACGAACCAATAAGCGAAACCCTTGTGCATTGCCTTCATAGGCAAACAGATCAAGACGCTCGTCGTTGCTGATATTCTGCAAGATGGTTTGGCGATTAGGATGCATAAACCAATCACGAATGGCGTACTCTCCAGCATGGCCAAAAGGTGGATTGCCAATATCATGCGCAAGACAGGCGGCTTGCACGATGACGCCCACATCTGCTGGCGTGACACCTGCAGGCAAGCCATTGCCTAGTTTATCATGAAGCTTTTCTGCCGCCATGATTCCTAGTGAGCGCCCAATACAAGACACTTCTAAAGAGTGAGTCAGGCGTGTATGAATGCCCAGCTGATTGGTTAATGGATGGACTTGAGTCTTTTGATTGAGCTGGCGAAAGGAGTGCGAGAACACCAAGCGATCATAATCTTTATGAAAGGAGGAACGAGCACTATCTTGGATAGGAGCAGGTTTTACACTACCTAAACGCTGTGCGGTGAATAACCTTGCCCAATGATCGGCTGGGGTAGCTGGTTTATTAAAATGAGCGACCATAGTTTATATTCCATCATTATTATCATTAACATTATCGTTTTTTGAGATTTATTTTATAAAAATGGGCGATGTCTCATACGTGATGTTTGACATCAGTTAAGTCAGTATAATAAAAAAAGCCAGCGCGAAGGCTGACTTTTGGTTGTACTATGCTAAGACTGTGTAAGTCAGCCAACAGGCGAAATACCTACACTGTTGGGACACTTATACATTAAAGCGGAAATGCATCACGTCACCATCTTGCACGATGTAGGTTTTGCCTTCTAGACGTGATTTGCCAGCGGCAGCGGCACCTTTTTCACCATTGTATTCGATAAAGTCATCATAAGCGATGACCTCAGCGCGGATAAATCCACGCTCAAAGTCGGTATGGATAACGCCCGCCGCTTGGGGAGCTGTGGCACCAATAGCGACAGTCCAAGCACGCACTTCTTTAACACCAGCGGTAAAGTAGGTCTGCATATCGAGTAAGTCATAACCACCGCGAATTACTTGGTCTAAACCTGCCTCTTCCATGCCCATGTCTTCTAAGAAGTCTTTTTTGTCATCTTCATCCAGTTGCGCGATTTCAGACTCGATTTGGTTGCATAAGGCAATGACGATAGAGTCTTCGCCTTTAGCGTAGTCGCGCACAGCATCGAGATAAGGGTTGTCTTCAAAACCATCCTCAGATACGTTGGCGATATACATGGTCGGCTTTAGGGTGATAAGGCCATAGCTTCGGATTAGCTTTTGCTCATCTTTATCCAGACCAGCTGCACGCGCCGCTTTGCCTTCAGCCAGTAACGGTTCGATTTTTTTGAACACATCGAGCATGGCTCCAGCGTCTTTATCACCGCCCTTGGCTTTCTTGGTTAAGTTAAATACTGCACGCTCAACGGCTTCAAGATCAGCGAGAGCCAGTTCAGTATTAATGGTTTCGATATCATCGATAGGGCTTACGCGGCCATCGACGTGTACGACGTTGTCATCATCGAAGCAACGTACCACATGAGCAATCGCGTCAGTCTCACGAATGTTGGCCAAAAACTGGTTACCCATGCCTTCACCTTTTGACGCGCCAGCGACAAGGCCTGCGATATCGACGAATTCCATGGTCGTGGGTAGCACGCGCTCGGGATTGACGATGTCCGCCAGCTTTTTTAGGCGTGGATCTGGTACAGGCACAATACCAGTGTTGGGATCTTTGGTACAAAACGGGAAGTTTTCAGCGGCGATTCCCGCTTTGGTTAAGGCATTAAATAAAGTGGACTTACCCACGTTTGGTAAGCCGACGATGCCGCAGTTAAAACCCATAATAATCTCTCAATGTTTTGATAAAACCGTCTCCAACTTTTAACTTAATGTTAGCTTAGGTTTTCGCTCAGCTTAACTTTTGGCAAAAGCAAAAAGCTGGACTAAAGCCATGACTACGATAACGATGGTTAAAAAGCTAAGAATCAGACAGTTAATTGGTTTGATATGATATAAAAATTGGCGCTATTGTAGCAAAAATTACCCAACAGCGGGCGGATAGATGAGCTAATTTTCTGGTGTTTCAGTGACCCCAATCATCACACCCATCTCTTTTTTATCATGTTTATCGATACTAGGCGCATATAGTGCTGATGCAATACCGCCATCTAAAAATAACGCATTCGGACAGCTTAAATCATCCTTAAACAACGAGGCAAACTGATAAAACGTCACAGGCTCATCGCTATTGACAAACTGTATGCTGCCATCACTACAAACGCCGGATCCGTTACGAAACTTACTTGAGGTGCTATCAGGATTAAACTGCGGATGTATCTTACCGTTGATAACTAGCATTGGTCCTGATTGCGTGGCGTACCAAGGCTTCGCTTTGCCACTATTAAGCTGCTTAGCTAAAGCATTACTTTCAGTAATCTGCACATTACCAGATTTATCCCACCACATAACCCCATTAGGTAATAAATGAAAATTACCGCCGCCTTCGTTTAAGTTTAAGGCGCGAATCTCATCACCTTCGATGACCGTGTAACCAATCGGCGCGTAACGCTCATTGTACATACCTGCGTTCATGGCAAAAACTAAATTCTGGGTCTTTGGCAGTGTATTCACTAAATTGGCAAAGGTGAGCAGTGGTTTTGAGCCACCAGAGGGTTGCCAAAACAACTGTAAAGAGTAGCGTTCGCTATTTAAAGCCTCAGCATCGATGCTACAAGCGCTATAAGTAAAGGGTAACTCTTGCGACTGGCACACCCAACTTTGCGTACCAGTATCAGACTTATCAGCGCCTATCGGTTGGCAAGCACTGATACTTAAGGCGAGTAAGGCCAGTGCTAAGGAAGATATAGAGTTTGGCATCAATCCGTTGTCTTTTATCATATAAATAATAGTGATAGCGTATTATCTTTAAGCTATTTTTAATGGTCAGCAGATGGAAAGTCGCGAAAGGTATTGTTTACATTACCAATTAGCTGACCGCCATCGACTTCATCATATTCTGAGCTATCAACGGTTTCTTCTGTGGGAGCACTAGTTTCTTTACCTTTATCACGCGAGTCTTTGTTATAAGCAATCAAAGCATCGTTGTTGGCTAAAAAGCTATCAGGATTGGCCATCACCCACATCTGATTGAATACGTCTGCGCGGGCGCTGTGATCGAGTAAGGCACCTTTATCCGTAAAATAAAAGTACTTCGATAGTAGTTTAATTTGTCCATCATCAAGGCGGCGTGCAATATGATAAGGCTGCAATTGACTTGGATGTTGCAGACCGACGGCACCGACGATACTGGCAAGCGATTTGAGCGTATTTTTATGAAAGCTTGCGACGCGTTCGGCTTTGCTCGGTACATCCAGCGCTTTTTGACGATACGGATCTTGGGTCGCTACGCCTACAGGGCAGGTGTTAGTATGACATGAGCGCGACTGAATACAGCCGACGGCAAACATAAAGCCACGTGCTGAGTTACACCAGTCAGCGCCCAAAGCAATCATCCGAGCAATATCAAAGCCTGAGACAATCTTTCCACTAACGCCAAGCTTAACCTTGTCACGGATACCTGCACCAACCAAAGTATTGTGTACCAACAAAAATCCTTCAACCATTGGCATGCCGACGTTGTCCATAAACTCAACAGGTGCCGCTCCCGTACCGCCTTCAGCGCCATCAATCACGATAAAATCAGGATAATTGTCAGTCTCCATCATGGCTTTGACGATTGCCATAAACTGCCAAGGCTGACCAATACACAGCTTAAAGCCGACGGGCTTGCCACCTGATAACTCACGTAACTGCTGCCAAAACGCGACCAGCTCGCGCGGGGTACTAAATGCCGTATGAGAAGAGGGTGACACGCAGTCTTGACCCATAGGCACGTGGCGCGTTTCAGCAATTTCTTGCGTGATTTTTTCGCTTGGTAGTACACCGCCTTTACCAGGCTTTGCGCCTTGTGAAAGTTTAATTTCAATCATTTTTACTTGTGGATCGACTGCTTGTTCGGCAAAGGACTGGGGGTCAAAGTTGCCATTTTCATCACGGCAACCAAAATAACCCGTACCAAGCTCCCAAATCAAATGACCACCGAATTTGCGATGATAAGGACTAATCGCACCTTCGCCCGTATCATGAGTGAAGCCGCCCATCTTAGCACCCTGATTGAGCGCCATAATGGCATTGGCAGACAAGCTTCCAAAGCTCATCGCTGAGATATTAAATACCGACATATCATGCGGCTGCTGACAACGCTCACCGCCGACCATGATGCGAAAGTCTTTATTCTCTAAGGGCTGGCTGACTGCCGACTGTAAAAACCATTCTTTGCCATGCGTGTATAAGTTATCTAATGTACCAAAAGCATTGGTATCACTAACATTTTTGGCACGCTGATACACAAGGGCGCGCTGCTGACGCGAAAACGGTACTTGTTCTTTATCATTTTCTAGCAAATACTGCCGAATCTCAGGACGAAAGTCCTCGAGTACATAACGGATATGACCTGCGACAGGATAGTTGTTTAGGATAGAATGTTTGGATTGAATAAGGTCGTAAATACCTAAACCTACTGCCAAGCCGCCAATAACAATCAGCCACCAATTGACTAATAATAGTCCTGCCAAAAAAATTAAAATAGCGGCACCAAAGGTGCTATAGCGCAGCAGTAAACCAACCAGATAAGGAGAGCTGGTCTTGGATTCAGGATTTAGATTGGTACGAGATTGGGGCATAGCAAGGCTCAACAGTAATACGTAAAGATTAAAGAGGCAACAATGATTGAAAGAGCAAGTAGATCAAAAAACCGCTTTTTCATCATCATTATTAAGCGCAAATAACGCGCTCAGATTTATCGCCTACATCATACACGCATGATGTCATGACGTCGGTATCAATGGGTAACAGCTTGCCAAAATAATTTTTGTTAGGAGCGGAATTAGTTCGGTTGCACAAATAAGTAATGACAGTAGATGCAATAAAGTGATTAAAAATAGCCCATATGCTACTTTAAATAGTGAAACCATCGAGTAGGGTAGCCATAATACTTTAATAAAATATCTCGATGAAGATATGCTGAAAACTATTGATCCGTTTGACGCAGTATAACTGGCGTATGTCATTGAGGTGTGTATCAGCCATAAAAACCAAGCGGCGGCGGGGCGTTATTTATATGCCAACTCCCGCGATAAGCTCAAAAGCCCCAATGATAGTGATCGTTTGCGTAAGTATTTGCTTAAATTCGGGCTTAGATTTGATGAGCTGGGGTAGAGTTTAAAAGCATTGTTTTTGCTGATTGAATATTAAAATAAAAGGAAGTAGTTATGAGTGATCCACGATGACATCTGTGGCGGCGATCCTTACATTGCTCATGTTCGTAATCGCTATAAGATTAATGCCAATGGTTCAATAATGATTTACAGCGTTAAAGATGCTAAATATCAACCGCTTTAATCCCCACGCCCAATCCGCTCTGCCAACGCCTGCAATCTCGGTACAATCTTCGCCGCATACTCATCTGCATCCCAATTCGCCCTTGGCACGCTGGCATTCAACGAGTATTCATAAAGACCGGTGGCTACATCAAAAACCCCAACCGCAACTGCTAAAATATCAGGAGAGTACTCACCATCAGACAGTGTATGACCATGCTGTTGATAATATTCTGCTGACTGATCTAGTGCTGTTTGCGCATGGCTGTAATCTATGGTGGATAAGCTATCTTGTAGATGTGAGCGAATAAGTGCTTGTCTGGTCGGTAAGCTTGCTGCATAAAAGGCACGACCAATGGCTGTCCGTGCTACTGGGACGGCCGAGCCAACTTGTAAGTTGACTGATAGGCGAGCGGGGCTACGGCAACAGGCGAGATAACGCATTTCGCCTTCAATTTCTGTGGCTAGGTTCACTGACACTTCGTTTTGTGTTGCAAATTGACGTAGCAGAGGTTCAGCAAACGCCACCGCATCATGACGACTCCATGCCGCCGCGCTCAGTCGTACCGCGCTACTACCCAGCTCATACTGACCGTGTGCGGTAATACGCAAAAACCCAAGCGTGGTTAGAGTGTAAATTAACCGAGTAATGGTCGCTTTTGGTAGTGCTGTCATCTGACATAATTGCTGATGACTTAACTGGTCTTGATGTTCAAAGGCAGCAAGTAAAGACAAGCCACGACCAAGCGCTGTGACAAACTGCCTGTCTTCTTCCTCTTTGCTCTGAATAAGAGCACTATTCATCCGTTCTAATAAAGGCTTAGGTTCTGGCAGGTTCTTTGGCATTTTTTGACCATATATATTTAAAAGGGTTTACAAGAAGGATAAATTTTGCTTAAATAGTTTTACATTATGAAACTTAGTTTCACATAGTGGAACTAAGTTGTCAAACAAAATTTGCTTGTCACTTAACTGATCGTATAAATAGCTTTGATGAAAAGCTAATGAACTGTTTTTTACAAGCCGTCTTAAGTAAAGGAGTACGACATGTCAGCACCTACCAACCTACGAACGAATGCCAGCCCAAGTTTTGATTGGGAAGACCCTTTTTTACTGCGTGATCAGCTTACTGACGAAGAGCGTATGGTCAGTGAAAGCTCGCGTCAGTTTTTCCAAAAAGAGTTGATGCCTGGCATTTTAGAGGCCAATCGCAACGAAAACTTTGATCGTAATATCATGCGCCAAATGGGTGAGATGGGCCTGCTTGGGGTGACTATTGAAGGCTATGGCTGTGCTGGTTTGTCGAGTGTGGCTTATGGTCTTATTGCCAAAGAAGTTGAAGCAGTAGACTCAGGTTACCGCTCTGCGATGAGCGTACAGTCAAGTTTGGTGATGCATCCTATCCACGAATACGGCACAGAGGAGCAAAGAGAAAAGTATCTGCCTAAGCTTGCTTCTGGCGAGTATGTCGGCTGCTTTGGTCTAACCGAGCCTGATTCAGGATCAGACCCTGCCTCTATGTCGACTCGTGCCCGTACTGTTGATGGCGGTTATGAGCTAACTGGTAATAAGATGTGGATTACCAATAGTCCTATCGCTGATGTGTTTGTCGTTTGGGCAAAGGATGATGAAGACAAGATTCGTGGTTTTATCTTAGATAAAGGTATGAAAGGTCTATCTGCACCGAAGATTGAAGGTAAGTTTTCACTACGCGCTTCAGTGACTGGCGAGATTGTCATGGACAAAGTCTTTGTTCCAGAAGCCAACGCTTTCCCAGATATTCGTGGCCTTAAAGGACCTTTTGGTTGCTTAAATAAAGCTCGTTACGGTATCGCATGGGGCGCTATGGGCGCAGCTGAATTTTGCTGGAAAGCGGCGCGTCAGTACACGCTTGATCGTAAACAGTTTGGCCGTCCATTAGCCGCGACGCAGCTCGTACAGTTAAAGCTTGCAAACATGCAAACTGAAATTGCCCTTGGTTTACAAGCAGCGCTACGAGTTGGTCGTTTGATGGACGAGCACAATGCAGCGCCTGAGATGATATCGCTAATTAAGCGTAACAACTGCGGCAAGGCGTTAGATATCGCTCGCGTTGCTCGTGATATGCATGGTGGTAACGGTATCTCTGATGAGTTCCATATCATTCGCCACGTTATGAACCTAGAAGCGGTAAATACTTATGAAGGTACGCATGATATTCATGCCCTTATCCTAGGACGTGCTCAAACAGGTATTCAAGCGTTTTATTAATCTAAAGCATTTGAGAATGTTTGATTAAATTATCACCCAGTATAGATGTTTAACGACTAACGTACGTTACTGTTTAGCCTTTAACACAGCGCTTAACATTAGTGTGCGTTTTTTTATAAGCTGAAATAACCAGTTAGTAAGATATTTCAGCACTTAGAATGATAAATATCTAAATGCTTCTAAAAAGGTAAGGGAATATCATGAATACAACATCGCAACCTTCTATGTCACAAACTGATGACCACGCAGCAAAAGGCGCACTGCATGGTATCAAGGTGCTCGACTTATCAAGAGTATTAGCCGGACCATCTTCTACACAAGTGCTCGCTGATCTTGGGGCAGAAGTCATCAAAGTTGAGCGTCCCGGTATCGGTGATGAAACGCGCCATTGGGCACCGCCCAAGTTTAGCGATGATACTTCTGCTTATTACGCAACTATTAACCGTAATAAAAAATCGCTCACAGTCGACATCACCACGCCAGCCGGACAGACTATCATTAAGCAGCTTATCGCTGATAGTGACGTTGTGGTAGAGAACTTTAAGGTTGGTGGTCTCAAAAAATACGGTTTGGACTATGAGAGCCTCAAACAAGCCAATCCGCGCTTGATTTATGCGTCATTGACAGGATTTGGTCAGACAGGGCCGGATGCCAAGCGCCCTGGTTATGATTATATTATTCAAGGCTTGTCGGGGCTGATGAGTATTACCGGTCCTAGCGATGGTGAACCACACAAGGTCGGCGTTGCGGTCGTCGATTTATTTGCAGGCTTGCAGCTGACCATCGGTATTCAGGCAGCACTATTGGCGCGTCAACATACTGGCCTTGGCCAGCACGTCGATGTGGCACTATTAGATAGTGCCTTAGCCATGCTGGCGAACGTCGGTATGAACCATTTGGCCTCAGAAAAAGTGCCGCCAAGACTGGGTAATCAGCATCCAAACATCGTGCCTTATCAAGTGTTTGCAGGTCAAGGTGAAGAGCACTTTATATTAGCATGCGGTAACGACAGTCAGTTTGCCAAACTTTGCGACGTACTAGGCGTAGACTGGCATACCGACAGCCGTTTTATGACCAATCCTGCCCGAGTGGCCGAGCGAGAGCTGCTATGCAGTGCGCTGGCTAAGAAGTTTGCTGAGCAGCCGCGTGCGTATTGGTTAGAGGCATTAGAGCAGGCAGGTATTCCTTGCGGTGCCATTCATAACATTGCTGAAGCTCTAGCGATGCCGCAAGCGCAAGCACGTGAGATGATTGTTGACTTTGCCGCACAAGGCAGTCCGGTAAGAGCGCTTGGTAGTCCTATTAAGCTATCAGCTTCTCCAGTAACTTATCGTACACCGCCGCCGCGACTAAGCGAGCATACCGATAGCACGCTTGCAGATCTTGGTTATGATAGTGAGACGATAGCCAAACTCAAAGCAGACGGTATTGTTTAGTTAAAATGGACGACAAAGTTAGGCTGAGCATGAAGGTATAAAGCCTAAGCGCTGCTCTATCTGTTTGGCAAGCTCGATCAGAACAGCGCTAACCTCAGCGCGTTTTGCTTCATATTCAATTTGCAAAAAGCTGACTGCCATGCCAGCGACTGCGTGTCCAGAGGCATTACGAATATAAGTACCTAAGCAATACATACCCTCGCGTAGCTGTCCATCATCTAATGAAATACGGCTGTCATGAATAGCTGCCATCTCATCGGCAAAGCTGACAAAGTTGTCGACGCCATTTGGGGTTAGCGGTTTAGGAAATTGCCCCTCATATATCGTCTCTATAGTATCTATAGGTAAGGTTGAGAGCATGGCTTTACCCGTTGCCGAAAATACGGCGGGCACACGTACCCCAGCACGGAAAGTAAAGCCGAGCGGCGCAGGGGCTTCATGACAGGCCAAAAATACCACTTCTCCTAAGTCCAGTTTAGATAGCGTGACGGTATGCTGTAGTAGGGCAGGATACTGTACGATTAAGTCTTTAAATAGCTGGATCACACCTTGTTGCTGCTCATATTTGCCTGCCCAGTACATCAAATAAGAGCCTAAATGAAAACGATTTTCAGCGTCTTTGTAGATTACATGTTTGGTAAGCAGGCTTTGCAAGATATTATGAGTTGAGCTACGAGGAAGTTCTAATTCTTTAGCAATATGAGCGGCTGTCAAAGGCTGGGCGCTTGCCGTAATCAAATCTAGAATCTGAAAAGTTTTGTCTAATGCAGGAACAGCGGTTGAGCTCATAAGTGGCCTATAAAAATGAGTAAAATTAAGAATAATAAAAATAAAGCGTTAAATGGTCATGAAAATGAGAATAAAGGTTGCAAAATGGATCCCATCATTCTTATAATGATGTCTCATATATAGAATCTATGTTCAGTATATTGAACAATATAACAGTTATCAATAATTATTTATGTAGAGTCGTATCAAAACGATCTCATTATTAAAGCTACTAATAACCGTTTTATCTACCTTTATAATATGCCATTAGTCCAATCGACAAGGAGCGTCAAAATGTCACAACGGTCACAATCTACTCTACAGTTGTCAAACCCAGACCTGCTTAAGCAACACTGCTTGATTAAGGATGGATGGCATGCTGCTAGTGATGAAGCCACTCTTGAAGTAAGTAACCCTTTTGGTGGGGACGTTATTGGCACTATTCCCAGTCTTACCACCGAAGACGTCAATGACGCTGTCGCCTATGCGCACGACGTACAAACAGCATGGGCTGCAAAAACACCAAAAGAACGTGCAGAATTATTGCAAAAATGGGCAGATCTCATTGATGCAAATAAAGAAGATCTTGCAATCATTATGACCGCAGAACAAGGCAAGCCTTTGACCGAGTCGCGCGGTGAGATTGGTTATGCCAATAGCTTTATTCGCTGGTTTGCCGAAGAAGGCAAGCGCGTTTATGGCGATGTGATTCCTGCTAATCAATCCCAACTGCGTCATGTCGTTCTCAAGCAGCCAGTCGGTGTTTGTGCAGCCATTACGCCTTGGAACTTTCCAGCAGCGATGATTACTCGAAAAGCTGCACCTGCATTAGCGGCAGGCTGTACGATGATTATCAAACCGGCCACTGAAACTCCATTTTCTGCGCTAGCCTTAGGTGCGTTAGCAGAGCAGGCTGGTATTCCAGCTGGTGTCATTCAAGTCGTTACTGGTAAATCATCAACGATCGGTGACATCCTCACAGGCGATACTCGTATTCATAAGTTATCATTCACAGGTTCTACGGAAGTAGGCCGTACTTTGATGGCTCAGTGTGCCCCAACTATCAAAAAGCTGTCATTAGAGCTGGGTGGCAATGCTCCATTTATCGTTTTTGATGACGCAGATCTTGAAAAAGCAGCCGAAGGCTTGATTGCTTCTAAATATCGTAACGCTGGTCAAACCTGTGTGTGCGCCAACCGTGTGTATGTCCAAGACAGCATCAAAGATGAATTTTTGGATGTGTTTGTCAAAAAAGTAGCTGAACTGAACGTTGGTAACGGCTTAGAGGAAGGCGTGGATATCGGTCCTTTAATCAACAAAAAAGCACTAGATAAGGTACAAGCACTACTCAAAGATGCATTGGATAAAGGCGCAACACTAATCGCTGGTGGTAGTATCAATAGCGCATCAGAGTTGACCTATAACCCGACTGTCATTACTGATCTTAGTAGTGATATGGACATTGCTCATGAAGAGATTTTTGGTCCTATCGCTACCATATTTACCTTTAACGACGAAGAAGAAGTGATTCGTAGAGCTAACGATACGATTTACGGATTGGCCGCTTACTTCTACAGCGGAGATTATGCTCGCTCATGGCGCGTCTCGGAAGGTCTTGAGTACGGTATCATCGGTCATAATACGGGACTTATCTCTACAGAAGTAGCTCCATTTGGCGGCGTGAAGCAGTCAGGATTCGGCCGTGAAGGTTCTAAATACGGTATCGAAGAATATGTTGTGACCAAGTATTGGTGTTCTGATATCAGTTAATAGTTTGTCTAGCGTATTTAGTTTTCGATAGTTAGTTTTTGACCCTCAGCTTTTTAAATAATTTACCGATTAATTTTAAGCTGAGGGTCGACGTTTTAAAGTTTTTTAGTATTAATTAAAATTAATACATTCTGGTATCTAGTATTTATTAGATAGATCGTTACTCAAGAACCGCCACTTAATAACTGGCACTTATGTTAAAAATAAAGAAAAGGACATTCCTATGACTACTACCAATCAATCATTGTTTGAGCGTCGTAAAGCTGTGTTGCCAAAAGGGCTTGGTATTGCGTTTCCTGTTTTTGCAGAAAAAGCAAAAAATTCTGAAGTTTGGGACGTTGAAGGTAATCGTTATATCGACTTTGTAGGCGGTATCTCAGTACTCAATACTGGTCACAGCCATCCAAAAATTACCCAGCGTGTCCATGAGCAACTAGACAAGTTTACGCATACAGCCGCGCAGATAATGAACTACGAGTGTTATGTTGATCTTGCCGAAAAGCTATGTGAGAAGGCGCCTATCAGCGGTGATAAAAAGGCCTTGTTTTTAACCACTGGTGCAGAAGCGGTCGAAAACTGCGTCAAGATTGCTCGTTCCAAAACAGGACGCCCAGGTATCATCTCTTTTGTCGGTGGCTGGCATGGCCGCACATCCATGTGTATGAGCTTGACGGGTAAAGTCCTACCATACAAAAAGAGCTTTGGCCCGATGCCAGGCCCTGTTTTTCATGCGTTATTTCCAGCAGAAGAGCTGAACGTCACCGAAGCACAAGCGCTGCATAGCCTTGAGATGATTTTCCAAGCGGATATCGATCCTAGCGAAGTGGCAGCGATGATTATCGAGCCAGTACAAGGCGAGGGCGGTTTTCACCAAGTGACGCCATCGTTTGCCAAAGCACTGCGCGAGATTTGTGATGAGCATGGCATTGTTCTTATCTTTGATGAAGTACAGTGCGGTTTTGCGCGCACGGGCACTTTATTCGCATGCGAGCAGCTAGGTGTCGAGCCTGACTTGATGACTAGCGCGAAGAGCTTAGCCGGTGGCTATCCTATCTCTGCTGTGATTGGCCGTGCCGATATCATGGATGCGCCTCAAGTAGGCGGCTTGGGCGGTACGTATTCTGGTAACCCGCTTGCTTGCGTGGCTGCTTTGGCAGTGATAGAGGTCATCGAAGAAGAAAATCTACTTGAGCGTAGTGTTGAGATTGGCGATAAAATCGCAAATTTCCTAAAAGACTTGAATCTAAGCAGTATCGGTCATATCCGCTATAAAGGCGCGATGCTAGCGTTTGAACTGATTGATAGTGATGGCAAGCCTGATACGGATGCAACAGCTAACCTAAAAGCAAAAGCTTTTGAACAAGGACTACTATTAGCGTCTTGTGGTATGCATGGTAACGCCATTCGTATCATGGTACCGCTAACTGTCGAAGATGAGGTACTACAAGAAGGTCTTGATATTATCAAAGGTATCTTAACCGCTTAATTACTATACAGTTTTAGCGACTTTGTGCTAAAACATATCGTAACGACTGTATCGTTTTTAACTAAATTTTTAGTTTGGTTAAAAGGTAAGGTATAGATATAAAAGCAGGGACGCTTTTGGAGTATTAATTCTGAATATAAGCTCTATAACGGCGTCTTGTAAATCAAGACGCCGTTGTTGTTTTTGTCAGTTTATATTTTAAGTTACAGTAATGAGAAGCCATTGCTTGCGCTAATACCAAACAAGTAATGTGAGTATTAGGGTCTAAGCGGTAGGTTTTAGATATCAAATCAAGCCAGCTTAACCGTAAAAGGTTGACACGGATGATACACGGACAAGGAGCAAGTTATGTCTGCAATGAAAAAATCGTTAGGGGTAGTCGATATTATCGCCTTAGCATTCGGTGCTATGGTAGGTTGGGGCTGGGTCGTTTTGGCTAGTGGCTGGGTCGTCTCAGCAGGGACGTGGGGCGCTATCACCGCGTTCTTAGTCGGTGGACTTGCGGTCGTTATGATCGGTGTGACCTATGCTGAGCTGACCTCGTCTATGCCGATTACAGGGGGTGAGCACACTTATACTCATCGCGCATTGGGGGTCAATGTCTCCTTTATATGCTCTTGGAGTATGCTCTTTGGTTATTTATCGGTTGTGGCTTTTGAAGCCGTTGCTCTACCTACCGTAGTAGAGTATTTGATACCGAATTATAATCAAGGGTATCTATGGAATGTAGCAGGTTGGGATGTCTATGCGACATGGGCAGGCGTCGGTATGGCAGGCTCTATCTTAGTGACTTGGCTGAACACTCGTGGTATGGAAGTCAGTGCTTGGTTTCAAAAAACCGCAGTGGCTGGTATTTTAATCGTTGGTGTTCTATTGTTTATAGGGGCACTGCTCTTTAATCCTGAAACGACAAACACTGAGTTGTCGCCTGCGTTCATTGGTGGTATTGGCGGTATTATGGCCGTTATCGTCATGGTTCCCTTTATGTTTGTGGGTTTTGATGTTATCCCGCAGGCAGCAGAAGAGATGAACTTAACCCGTCCAAATATCGGTAAATTTTTAATTGTCTCGTTAATTGTCGCGGTAGTTTGGTACATCGCTGTCATTTGGAGTGTAGGCGTGACGCTACCGTTGGCGCTAGCTGAAACCTCCTCTTTAGGTACTGCTGATGCAATGGAAACCGCATGGCAGGGTAAATGGGCAGGTGTCTTACTGGTCATCGGTGGTGTACTCGGTATCATGTCAAGCTGGAATGCCTTCTTAATTGGTGGTAGCCGTCTACTTTATGCGATGTCTAAAGCTCACATGTTGCCAGCTTTTTTAGGTAAATTACATCCTAAACATAAGACGCCGATTAATGCAATTTTACTTATCGGTGGCCTTGCGACGCTTGCGCCATTATTTGGTCGTAAAATGCTAGTGTGGATCGTCACAGCGGGTGGTTTTGGCGTCGTTATTGCTTATACTTTGGTAGCAGTATCATTTTTAGTATTGCGTTATCGCGAGCCTGATATGGTACGTCCGTTTAAGATTCCAGCAGGCAAAGTTGTTGGTATGATTACCATTATTCTCAGTCTTGGCTTGTTTGTATTATATCTACCCGGTATGCCATCGGCACTCTCTGGAATTGAATGGTCGATATTTCTTGGTTGGACCATATTGGGTATCATCTTCTTTGCTTATGAGTCGATGAAAAATCCAGGTAAAAGCAAAGTGGTCATGGCAGAGGAGCTAGAAGAGTTAAAGGTTGTCAATCAGCAATGGTTACAAGACAATCCTTACAAAAAATAAATTCGTTATAGTCCTAATCACAAAAAAGCCTAACATCAAATGTTAGGCTTTTTGTTTGTATAAAGAATGACTTTATTAATTACGATTTATCACGAATCAATTTGTAGTTCAAAAACTCAGTGATACCAAGGGTACCAAGCTCACGACCAAACCCTGAGCGTTTAACACCGCCAAATGGGGTATTGGCTTCAGAGCCAGACGGTGAATTAATCGTCACCATACCCACTTCTAACTCCTCAGCAATCTGTGCTGCTAAAGCTGAATCTTGGGTCTGGATTGAGGCGCCAAGACCAAACGGAACATCATTGGCAATTTTGATAGCATGAGCGATATCACGAGCCTTATAGATGACCGCGACAGGACCAAATAGCTCCTCGCGATAGACATCCATTGAATCATCAACGTCTGTCAGTACCGCCGGGGCGAACCACGCGCCAGGCTTGTCTTTAACCATGCCACCCTCAACAAGTACGGTTGCGCCCGCTTCAATAGCACTGTCTAACTGCGCTTGTAGATTCTCCGCTGCACTCTTCGATGACATCGGTCCAATAAAAGTCTTTTCATTGTGGGGATCCGCTAGGCTCATTCCACGTACCGCATCGGTAAAGCCTTTGACAAACTGATCGTATACGCTATCGACGATGATTAAGCGTTTGGCCGCATTACAAGCTTGTCCGGTGTTGCCAAAACGTCCTTCGATAGCGCCTTGAACGGCTTGCTCAATATCAGCATCTGCTGCAACAATAAAGGCATCAGAACCACCAAGCTCTAATACAACTTTTTTGAGCGCGCCGCCCGCTATTTTTGCAACCGCTTGTCCTGCGCGCTCAGAGCCTGTTAATGAGACACCTTGTACTCTACTGTCTTCGATAATAGTCGCAGCTTGCTCATTGGTAGCAAAGACATTGTTATACACGCCATCAGGCAGGCCTGCATCTTTTAAGATATCGACAATGACTTCTGCGGTATTGGGGCACTGAGGTGCATGCTTTAAAATAATGGTATTGCCTGCCATTACATTTGGCGCAACAAAACGTGCGACCTGATAATGTGGGTAGTTCCACGGCATAATGCCAAACAATGCACCAACTGGCAACTTCTCTACGGACGCTGAACCTTGGTCAACATCGATCGTATTTGGTGCCAATAGCTGCTCAGCATTGTCTGCATAGTAGCGATAAATCTCAGCAACTAAGCCAATCTCACCTTTGGCCTGCCCAACAGGTTTACCCATCTCGTTTGCAACGATACGGGCCAGCTCATCTTGACGATCAATATAAATGTCAGCGACTTTATTTAGTATCGCACTACGCTCGCTAAGAGATGTTTTTTGCCAATCTTGATAAGCGTTGTCTGCTTGCGCGATAGCGTGCTGAATATCTTGCTCAGTTGCTGTCGGGTAGGTGGCTTCAATTTCGCCAGTTGCAGGGTTGCTCACTTGATAGTCGCTCATAAATATTCCTTTGATTAAAATCCATTTTGGTTATCATTTAAACATTTTACGTTTATAGTATTTCTATAAAGTTTGTAAGTGTTTCTATAAATGGTAAAGCTTATTACAGTAAAATACTAAATCGTATGAATAGCTAACATCTCTAGCAAATTTACTGTCGTTTGAGTGTTATTGCTTAGTAGCGGGTTGCTGCTGGGTAATACAATGAATGTTACCGCCCCCAAAAACAATCTCTTTTGTCCTTACTCCCACTACTTGATGATGAGGGAAGACTTTTTCAAGCTGTGCAATGGCTAAACTGTCGTTGATATCATCATATTGCGGGACGATGATAGCCTCATTGCAGATTAAAAAGTTGGCATACGAGGCAATACAGACATCACCTGTATGACGCGCTTTAGCATCATCAGACTGTACTATGTCATAGTTCTTGGGCAAAGTAACTGGCTTTTGGGTACAGCAAAGCTTATGGACTTTCAAACGTCTGCCTTTAGCATCTGTCATGTTTGAGAGTTGTTCATAGGCTTTTTGAGTGGCCTCAAAAAACGGATGTTTAGGGTCATCGGTAAATAAGCAAACCACCTCACCAGGGCGTGCAAAACAAGCGATGTCGTCAATATGGCCTGTGGTTTCTTCAGGATCGATACCGTCATCAATCCATAGTACCTTTTGGGCATTAAGATAAGATTTTAGCTTGTCCTCAATTTGAGACTCGCTAAGATGCGGATTACGTCCAGGACTGAGCAGACACATACGTGTGGTTAATACCGTGCCTTCACCATCAACATGAAACGCGCCGCCTTCCATCACAAAGTTTTCGGTACGGTAGCGTTTAATGTCTAAATAATCACATAGACGCGCTGCTAACTTATCATCGTCATCCCAAGGTGCATAAAGGCCATCGTAGTCTCCGCCCCACGCATTAAACGTCCAATCACAGCCGCGTAGCTCACCTACATCATTGATTAAAAATGTCGGTACGATGTCCCGCGCCCACGCATCATTGCTCGGCATGGAGATGACGTCAATATCAGCTGGCAAACTATCACGGCAAGCTTGGTAGTCATCAGGGTTGACTAAAACTGCAACCTTACAATAGGGCTTAATAGCCATTGCTACCGCTTTGTAAGCTGCTTTGGCAGGGACCGCCTTTTGACGCCAGTTGTCTTCTCGATAAGGCCAGATCATCCACACTTTTTGTAAGGGCTCAAACTCGGCTGGCATATAAAAACCGTCGTCTATTGGAGTTGAGTCTTGAATGAGTTCAGACATATAAGTCACCTTGTTAGCAGTAATCTTTTAAGAAACAATTTTTGTATGACCTATCTCAGTCACAGTTTGACATTACGTGCAGCTTAGCCATGAGTAAGTAAAGTGCCATACATAGAAGGACGACGATCACGGAAAACGCCCCATTCTTGACGTTCACGAGCAAGTTTGTCTAAGTCAAAAGTGGCACTGAGGACTTCATTTTTATCTGCCGATGCTTCTTGGATTATCTCGCCTCGGCCATCAGTGATGAATGAGCCACCATAAAACGACATAACGCTATCAACGCCTTTTTGTGTGACGGTCTCAGAGCCAATACGATTAGACGCCACCACTGGCATTAGATTGGCTGCTGCATGTCCTTGCATACAGCGCTGCCAATGCCCCTTTGATTCGATATCTAGTGTTGGCTCATCACCAATAGCAGTTGGGTAAAATAATATTTCAGCACCCATCAATGCCATGCTACGCGCGCACTCAGGGAACCATTGATCCCAGCAAATTCCGACCCCAATTTTGGCGTACTTGGTTTGCCACACCTTAAAGCCAGTATCGCCTGGGGTAAAATAAAACTTTTCAGCATAAGGAATGCCATCTGGTATATGCGTCTTACGATAAGTGCCAAGTATCTCGCCATCGGCATCGATTATGGTGATACTATTAAAAAACGTATTGCCTGACTTTTCATAAAAGCTAATCGGTAAAACTACTTCTAGCTCTTTGGCCAATTTTTTGAAATGGGTAATGGCCGTATTCTCTGCAACGGAGGTAGCAAGTTTAAAATAATCGAAGTCATGAACTTGGCAGAAGTAGGGCGTTTCAAACAATTCTTGCAGTAAGATAATATTGGCTCCATCCTTTGCCGCTTTGGTAACCAAGTCGGTCGCAGTATCAATATTTTGTTGTTTATCCCAACCACAAGCCATTTGGGTGGTAGCTACGGTTACATTACGCATAATCTAATTCCTTTTATCTATTGACGAATAACTAAGGTCGGACAAAAAACCCTATTAAAGAGTCGCTAGTGGACAACTACCAGTCGGTAATTGCCCACAGTCTAACGGTTCGGTAATAACGCTACGCTAAATCTAAGCCATCATAAACCCTAAGCCTAAAAAAGTCATGACAGATAGTACAGCACCAAACAGTGCGTAAGGGAACTGTGTAAAAGCATGCTGCATGGGTGAACAGCCAGCGCCTTGCGCGGCTAATAGTGATGAATCACTAAAGAAACAAGCATGGCTACCAAACGAAGAGGCAGATAACAAGGCACCAATCATAAGTGGCGTACTAACCCCTAGCGCCATAGAGATTGGGAAGACAATCGGCATCGCTAAGACATATAGACCCCAGCTCGATGACGTTGCAAATGTTAAGAAGGCCATAACGGCAAAAATGACAGCAGGGAAGATGATAACGGTCATATACGGCGTGATAGATTCGATAACATACATAGTCATCCCAAGCTCATCATTGATTGCTTTTAGAAAAAAGCCACCAATCACAGTTGAGAGTGGATATAACATGACTTTAAAGCCTTTAAAGATCGCTTCAACTTGGGTCTCAAAACTCAAAATACCTTGCATCCAATATATCAGAACCGTCACAAAACACGTCAATAACGCGCCTCTTAATAAATCAATTTCAAAGTAGATGGTTGAGACGATCAATAAGATCATAGGAAAAGCAAAGTTTAAGATATTGGCTTTAAATGACAACTTGCGTTTGGCTTTGACGTTTGAGATTAATTGCTCTTCTACAAAGGCTTCAGGGACAGGGTTGCCAGCTTGGGCACGTTTCTCAGCCTTTTTCATTGGACCCCAGTTGCCAAATACACCAGTTGCAACTAAGAATACAATAAGCAGGGCAAACCAAGCATATGCCATATAAGGAATAGCACTGATATAAAGCCCTAAACCAGCGCCATCTCCTGCGACGTTATTTTCTTCTAACAAACCTGCAAAATATACAGCCCAAGTAGAAATAGGAACAATCACACACATGGGCGCCGCTGTAGAGTCAACGATATAAGCCAGTTTTTCACGTGATACGCCATAAGCATCTGTTAGTTTTTTGACAGAAGTTGATACGGCCAGACAGTTTAGATAGTCATCAATAAAAACCACAATACCCAAAGCAAAAGTAGCCAAAAGTGACTGCCGGCGCGACTTGATAATTTTTTGTAGCCATTCACTAAAACCATCGAGACAGCCACTGATCTCGAGCAGTTGAATAAGACCACCCATAAGACCACAGACCAAAACGATCCAGATAATCGTCTCATTACCCAAAACCATAGAGATATTGTCGGCAAAAGGTGAGACCAGATCGAAAGGATTGAGCATCACTAGACCAGCGACGCAGCCTGCTATCATCGATTCAAACGGACGTCTTGAGATAACCGCAGTGATGAGAACTAGTAGCGTTGGTAACAGTGATAATGCACCCCAAGATTCCGATGCATCTCGGGTGCTTGAAAGCCAAACAAAGGCAAGGTAGATGGCTATGCCCGCTACTACCGTTAAAAACACTCGTTTGTTATGAAACAGTCCTTCAACAGCATCATCGAACTTCATATTCATAGTTACACTCCTTGTAAAACCTCATTTTTTATAGAACATAATGTGCTCTATAACTCATCTTAATAGCAGTCATGAATTAACTGGCTATTGAGCCCATCACAACACTCCTTTGCTATGATGGTGTAATGTAACAACGATCCTCAGAAAAATTAAAAAACTAAACTATTATCTATCAATTTATTTTATTGGTCTACATGCCAGTACGATCTTTTAAGGCATACCACCATGAACCCATCATAGAATAAGGTACTCTTAATGCACGGCCGCCTGGGAAAGGTATCCATGGTATCTTAGTAAAAGTATCAAACTCTGCAGTCTTACCATTGATAGCATCGGCGAGTATCTGTCCAAATAGGTGCGAACCTGTCACGCCATGACCACTATAGCCGTGCGCGAAAAACACGCGATCATGTAACTTACCTAACTGCGGTACACGAGAAAAAGACAAGGCAAAGTTGCCACTCCACGCGTAGTCTATTTTGACATCGCGTAATTCTGGAAATATCTTGTTCATATTGGGTCTGATTTTGGCTGTAATGTCAGACGGGTCTTGACCACCATAGACTGTACCACCACCGAATAACATACGTTTGTCAGCAGAAAGACGGTAGTAATCAAGAATATAGCGCACATCTTCAACGCAGACATCGGTTGGAAGCAGTTGATCTGCCAAATCACCCAAAGGTTCGGTCGCGATGATTTGTGTTGATACTGGCATCACGCGGTCAGTCAGTTCTGGAATGACTTTATTTAAATAAGCATTGCCGCAAATAACAGCCTGCTTACAAGTAACTGTGCCAAATTCGGTAATGATTTTGATAGAGTCATCAGAGTATTCAATATCGACGACTAACGTATTTTCATAAATGATACCGCCGCCTTGTTCGACAGCAACCGCTTCACCGAGTGCTAGATTCAACGGATGAAAGTGCCCTCCTGAGTGGTCAATGACGCCGCCTACATAGGCATCTGTTTTTATGTGCTCTTGAATGCCAGACTTGTCTAACATTTCTCGATCATGCATGCCGTGGCTCTCCCACAGTGCATGTGTTTCTTGCAAGTCTCTTAGCTGTCCATTGTTTAGAGCTGCAAAGATGTTTTTCTCTTTTAAATCACAGTCAATGTTGTAGTCAGCGATAAAACGACGAATGATTTTGCCACCGCGAGTCACAAGCTTACCGACGAAGTCTGCGTTTTGTTGGCCATAAGATTTTTTGATCTTTTGTAGGCTGGCGTTGAGACCGTTGACGATCTGACCGCCGTTACGTCCTGACGCACCCCAGCCAATCTGAGCGCCTTCAAGAACGACGACTTCATGATCGGTCTCGATTAAATGTAGTGCGGCTGATAAACCACTATAACCACCGCCAACCACACAAATCTCTGTTTGAATGTCATCCTTTAGAGTCGGTCTGTCAGGCTTAGGATTACGGCTGGCAGCGTAATAGCTATCAGGATATTGCCCTTTGTCTGAATAATGCGGAATATTGCGTTTGTTATTGGACGGCTTATTTGGCTGAGTGTTTTGATCCATAGACGGTGTAGTATTGCTATTTGACATATTAGACATCCTGTAAATAGGTGAGGTATTCAAGGTTAGTAACTTGCTGAGCAAAGCGCTTGGCTTCTTGTTTTTTGACAGCGATCAACAGCTCAATCATCTCGCTTGGAAATAATGAGTCAATCAAATCACTACTTTCAAACTTACGAATGGCTGATAACCAATCCAAGGGCAAAGTTTTAAGCTCAGTATCGTCATAAGTAATACTGTTGATGGGTTCTGGGACTTCAAGCTTGTTTTCGATGCCATATAGCATGCCTGCTAGGACTGCACTACAGACCAAATATGGGTTGGCATCTGCACCAGATACACGATGCTCAATTCGGCGTGCTTTAGAATCGCCGCCTGGGATACGCACAGCTGCCGTACGGTTCTCGTACCCCCATGAGATGTTGTTTGGCGCAAGTGTACCTGGAGTGAACCTCCGATAAGAGTTGACATGCGGTGCAAATAATATGGTGCAATCTGACATGGTTTTTAACAGACCGGCTACCGCATGACGTAGCATATCTGATCCAGCTTCTGAGTCATCATCAAAGACATTATTGCCATCTTTATCAAGCAGACTACAGTGGACATGAAAGCCGTTGCCTGATTGTAAGCCAAAAGGCTTCGCCATAAATGTGGCGGTTAGTTTACGACGGGCAGCGACAGCTTTGACAACCTGTTTAAACAAGATAGCATCGTCTGCAGCTTTTAATGGATCATCGACGTGTAATAGATTAATTTCAAATTGCCCACAACCATTCTCAGCCAGCGCTGCATCAACTGGAATATCGAGTTTTTTACACTGAGCATATATTTCATCTAAGAAATCATCGAATTGTAATAAATCATTGATACTTAAAATCGAGGTTTTATTCAGGCGCAGCCCGCTCTTTGGGCGAATAGGTGGTTTTGGGGTTTCTCCTTCTGTGTAATCAAGCAGATAAAACTCAAGCTCAGTTGCCATGACTGGTGTCAAGCCCAGTGCCTTAAATTTTTTACTGATGTAGTCCAATACATGTCGAGCATCACCATAATATGGCTCGTTGTCTTCGGTATAGAGCCAAACAGGTAGTAATGAAGATGGTGCGTTGGTATTGATAAGTGGATAGGCAGCTCGTCCAGTTGGGCGGGCAATAGCATCGATGTCTCCATTTGATTGCGAGGATTCAATGACATCAGCGCCCCAAATGTCGACGCCTAAGATTGACAACGGCAAACGGATACTACCGTTCTGAGCTTTTTCCATTTGGTTAAAAGGGATACGCTTACCACGAAGCAAACCATTAATATCACCTGCAGCCACATAGACATATTCAGTGTTGTTTGCAGATTCGACCATTCCATTGGTTGTCGTCATGTCTCTAATTCCTATTCATTTTCAAGATTTTTTGGGGTGTTGCTATTAAGTCTTTAATAGCTGTCATGTATAACTTTTTTATAAAAGTCATAAAAGATTTCAAATAAAACAGTGACTACAAGTGATGCTATGGATAAAAATTGCTGACTTTCTATAAGTGCCTAATAGGCACGTTTTGTCAGTTTTTATCAATAATATTAATAACTTAACTTCTATCTATATCACTCTTCATCAATGTATTTAATGTATAGAATGTGTCTTTTGTTTTACTGATATCCTCCAATATATGATTGAAATTTATATATGTCAATTTTTATTTAAAACTATTCATAAGGAACTTATTATATTCATTATTATTCTTCAAGATTAATAATGAAGTTTATAGTTTACATTTTGCGAGAGAGTATGTTAAATTTTAATCCATTATAAGTTCATCCAATCTGGGTTTTTAGATTCAGATGTTACATTCAAGGAAGATTGTCATGCATACTTTTAGACCTGTTATCGCTATTGTTTCTTGTTACAAGATGGTTGATGGTCAGCCGTCACAGTCGGTTTATCAAAAATATATCGATGCTGTGAATTTTTATGGCGGCAATCCTATATTGCTACCAAACACAGCTGCTGAGAGTGCAAACTTCGATGGATTATTAGAAATTTTTGATGGTATTTTATTGACGGGTAGCTACAGTAACGTTGCGCCAACCCGTTATGGCGCAACGCATCTTGAAGAAAAACAAGATTTGGGTCGTGATGATCTGAGCTTTAAGTTACTGGCTCATGCAGATAAGACAGGTACGCCTTTATTAGCGGTATGCCGTGGTCTACAAGAGATGAATGTTCATTTTGAGGGTACGCTACATCCGGACTGGCGCGAAGTGGAAGGGTTTTATGAGCAGCATCTAGAAGACAGTACGGCGCCTCTTGAGGTGCAGTATCAGCCTGTACACGATGTTTTAATTCAACCAGAAGGAAGGTTGGCGGAGTTTGGTAAAGAATGGCATGTCAACTCCTTGCACAAACAAGCCATCGATAAAGTGGGAGAGCGCTTATTTGTGGAAGCTTTAGCACCTGATGGTTTAGTAGAAGCAATAAGCTTAGTACAACATCCTTTTATGATTGGTGTACAATGGCATCCTGAGTTAAATTATGCGCAAGATAACTTGTCCAAATTTTTGTTCACGGAATTTATTCAACATGCCAGCAAAAAACTCTCTAGATAATGTTTCAGATAAAACCAACTTAGATGATACAGTCGTCTCCGAAAAACCTCAGACAGCCAGTGAAGCGGATGAACGACCAGAAGAAGATATTGGTAAAAAAATCAATCAACTGCGCCTTGCTAAAGGTTATTCACAGCGTAAACTTGCAAGGCTTGCAGGACTGACCAATACCTCGATCAGCGCCATTGAGCGCAATAAGGTGAGTCCAGCCGTCAATACACTAAAAGCGATCTTATCAGTGCTAGGCTCTGATTTGACGACTTTTTTTAGTGACGAGTGGAAAGAACCTAAAGCAAGAGTAGTAGTGACTCCCAAAGACTTGATTGAGCTTAGTGAACCGAATAGCAGAGTGTCGCTTAAACAGGTATATAACTGCAGCACAACAAAAAATTTGGGTTTTTTGATTGAGACTTATCAGCCCAACAGCTCAACAGAAGAAAAAATCGCTCATGAAGGAGAAGAGATTGGTACGGTCATCGAAGGCAAGATTCTTATTCGCATCGAGGAGACCACGTACTTGCTAAATAAAGGAGACAGTTATGTGATTGATACCATGAAGCCGCATACCTTTATTAATCCTAGTGATACGGTGACTCATATAGTAAGTGCGCATACGCCAACGACTTATTAGGCAAAACGATTAAATAAGGCCGCTGCCATACTAAGATATGACGCTATTCGTTCTTAGCTGTTATTTGTAATGGTTATTGTCTGTTTTACTTTTATCTGTTTTACTTTTATTAGTAGCGCCAGCTTTATCACTACTAGTCTGTTCTTTATTCGCCGTAAAGTCGTCCATCGCTTTTGGCGACTTTTTTAATAGATCAATTTTTGTATTTGTTAACCTTTTATCATTAGCATCGATAAAAGGGGGACTGGCAGCCTTTAAATGCTTTTTGGATCTTTGTAAAGAGTGAGCATCTAATAACGCTTTTTGTTCTTTTTGCAATGCTTCATACAAGCCTTGATAAACTTCAATAGTCTCTTTGATCATCTGACGCATGGTAAATTTATCTGTCATTTCAGGACGAGTGACACTTTCCAACTGACTTTTAACGACTTTGCATAGAGCTTGAGCGTTGTATTTTTTGACCAATCCTTGCGGGTACAACGGTTGCAAAATCTCACTAAAAGCCGCCTGATCCCAACCGACCACTGGTGTACCTAGATGAATCGCCTGTAGCGCATTGATACCGATAGATTCAGGCTGATTAGCAAGCGCCATAACGATATTGGCCGCTGACAGCCACTCGCGCATGTCGTTACGTTTACGACCGACATAAGTGATACGTTCGGCCAAACCTAGCGTGTTAGTACGTTGACGAAAGTCTTCATGCGCCACGTCACCATCTCTATGGTCTTCATCCATAATAATAACGTGGATATTAGGAAATTGTTCTTGTAGGTTTCCCAAAATGTCAATCAGCCATTCTTGTCCATATTCATTACCGATAATAGTGGGGAAAACCAGCCATTTTTTATGCTCAAGCTCAGGATATTCTGCAAAAGTACGGCGCAACCAGTATACAGACGGATTATGCCGATATGGATAACGGCGCGTATCAACGCCGCGGTAGATACGCTTGATGGATTTTGGGTCGATTTCTTCGCGCTGTAGTCCTTTTCTCAAATAATTTGTCACACTATCCGATACGGTGATAATAGTATCGACATCCAGTAGTGCTTGTGAATATTTATTAATTGAATAAAAACCATACATGGTTGAGACTAGCTTTGGCCGATGCTTTACGCGTGCCCGGCGCAAGGCCAAATGCAATATCCAAGCAGGCGTACGTGAATGCACATGAATAATATCAGGATTGTATTGTTCGATAAGATGACGTAAGGGAGCAACTTGTAGTATCGATAACCATGACTTTTTATACATATGCAGCTGATGGTATATATTGCCATCTCGCTCTAAACGTTTGACCAAATCGTTATCATCATCAGCACTAGAGACAATAATAGAGGTATGTCCGTTTTTGGCCAAAGCGCGTCCAAGATGAAAAATACCACGTTCGGATTCATCATGCTTTAAGGACGACAGTAAGCGCATAACTTTCATAATAGCGTGAGCCACCAGTTAGGATATCAAGCTGCTATTGTCAGTTAAAAATACTGAAAACTCAACCATGAAGACCGATTAGAGGTTACAAATCGTCTTATTAGCGCGGGTTTTTACAGTCATAAGAATTAATAAATGGCTAACGACGCTTTTGCAGGTGTTCAGCATTGGGCAATATTTGCTTCTCGCTTAAGTATTTCCAATAGCGCTGCGGTAAATACTGTTTGTGCAAACGAGGGTTTTTGCGCTCTTTAATATTGACATTGGTAAAGTAGCCTTGCCAAAATTTTTGATAGCGCAGTTCATCCTCACTATGTATGCTGGCAGGGTTGCGTAAGACAGCATCATCAAGCTCAGTGATGGTTTGCAATTCGGCAGGATGCGACGGTGTGCTTTGGCTTTTATCATAATAGATGCCATAACCGCGCGCTAAGTCGTATATCGCCCAGTGCTGATCCTGATAACGCTGCCGAAAGTGCTCCCCAATTAGCGGCAAGACGTTAAAATCAGGCTCAACGCGTGCAAAATAGATGTCACTGGTTGTATGCTCAAAACGCACAAAGGCTTCCATACGGTGTTTTTCACGGTCAACAGATTTGACCGTCTGCACCAGCTCCAGTACATGCAAGTTGCCTAAGTCCTGCATAATATGGCGGCTAGGGTAGTCAATAGCGTACTTGACGATCCAAAACAACGTCGTGCCGATATGGTCTTTTTCGGATAAAAATCCCCAAAGTAAATTGCGCATGCCAGAGCGCCCCAATAGTTGGTTTAATTTTACCAATACACGTTCAGCATTTTCTTCATTAGACACAACGCTGGTTGCTTGAGCAATCAATGAAGGCACATAACAATCTTGAGCGATTAATTGTAATGCTTCGTCGTTTTGTAGCTTATTGGCATAAACATAAAACACCGCGCTCAGCCAACCTTCAAAACTTGGCTCATAAAGCACAATACTGGGTGTCAATTGACCAACAGAGTACGCGGTGTTTGGGGCCAGCTCTAGCATATACGCTCCTTTTAAAACAGTGCCAGTTGCCCACTGCGTTGATCCTTGTACTTAGTCTGCGTCTGCGCCAGTACATATTGACGAAAGTTGTCACGTGTTAAATGCGCAAGATGCTCGTTTTTACCTGTAGTAGCAATAAAGTATTTGGCACGATTGACCGCAGCGCCCATTTTTTTGAGATGGTAAAGCGTCAACTGATTAAACTTACGCGCTTTGACTATTTTTTTTGCCGTCTTAGTACCAATACCTGGAATGCGTACAATCATCTCGTAGCTTGCTGTTTGAATATTGACAGGGAAATGCTCGCGATGACGGATAGCCCAAGCGAGTTTTGGATCACAGTCTAAATCCAAAAATGGCGACTCAGGCTCAACGATTTCGTGTGCGCCAAAACCATAAAAACGCATTAGCCAATCGGCTTGATACAGACGGTTTTCACGCACCATCGGCACAGGCGTGCCTATCGCTGGCAAGCGGTTATCAGAGAGCATCGGCACGTACCCTGAGTAGTAAACGCGCTTGAGATCATAAGTCTGATAAAAATGGCTCGATAACTGAATCACTTGCAGATCGGTCTCGTTACTAGCGCCAACTATCATTTGACTGGTCTGGCCCGCTGGGGTGAATTTGGGCGCTTTTTTATGGGTCTTTCGGCTCTCTCTGATTGTGATGATTTCTTCTTTTACCGTTTCCATCGGTGCTTTTAGCTCGTCGTGCGATTTTTCTGGTGCGAGCAAAGCCAGCCCCGATTTGGTTGGAATCTCGATATTGACGCTCAAGCGATCTGCATAGAGTCCTGCTTCTAACAATAGCTCTTTTGAAGCGCCGGGGATAGTTTTGAGATGGATATAACCATTAAAGCGCTCACGAGTACGCAATATCTTGGCGACCTCGACCAAGCGCTCCATCGTGTAATCGCCACTTTTAAAGATACCTGAACTGAGAAACAGCCCTTCGATATAATTACGGCGATAAAACTGCATAGTGAGATCGACCACTTCCTCAACCGTGAATGCCGCACGCGGGGTGTCGTTGCTTTTACGTGAGGTGCAGTACGCGCAGTCATAGATACAGTGATTGGTCAGTAAGATTTTAAGCAAACTCACGCAGCGACCGTCTTCGGTATAGCTGTGACAGATGCCTGTCGCAGAAGCGTCACCGAGTCCGCCACCTTGATTTTTACGCGTGCCACTCGATGATGAGCAAGAAACATCATACTTAGCGGCGTCGGCTAAGATGTTCAATTTACCTTGTAATCGATCGTAATTGATGGTTGCCATAAGTTATAGTGCCCATTCATTAGTAGAGTACTATTTTATCAAAATTAACGCTAAGTCATTGGATTTATAGAAGAATTAGGGATATAACACGACAGGTAGTGTCGTATAAAAAAAGGCCTTATTGACTATTAAAATAGCAGACAAGACCTTTTATCAAGTTTAACGGTTTTCAAGTTTTAAATTCCGCTACATTTTTATTGAACTTTAGCGCGTATGATCACAGTCTGTGGCGCATTTGCATCAAGATTGGCCAAGTTCCACTTAAGACCAGAATAGTTCTCTTGGATAACAACGGTATTACCAACTTGCTGAATGGTTTGATAGCTGTCACCGTCAGTAGTCGCAAGCGTGGGTAGAGGGCTATTTAGTGATACTAGCTGTACATTATTTGGCAGTGAAACCATGGCATTGATATCATTAACAGGCTGCGCGGTGATATTGTTATAAGTGGTGTGGTATTCAATGACATCGCCTGGCGCGACATGATTGGCTGGTACGGCCACTTCACGGCCGTTTTTATTTTTTAATATCTTCATGACTTTAGTCTGAGCATTGACAATGCCAGGGGTACTAAACGTTGGGGTCAACTGTAAATTATCTAAAGTCGTCGTTAACAATTGATTGCTAGCAGGTTGACCGATAACGATCTGGTCATTAGCTGACTGACTGATAGTTGTCTGAGCTATAACAGGCATCTCATTATTATGAGTGACAGGTAGCACTTGGGCCACTGTATTTACAGGAGTCGTCAAGACACCTGCTTGAGTTACTTGCTTGGTCACTGGTATGGTATTGACTGGAAGTGTCGTGATAGTTGTACTGCCTTGAGTAGTGCCATGATGAATAGTATAACGCGGGATCGTAGAGATTTTAGTGGTCGAAAATGGCACGCCATCTTGCATAGTAATACCATGCGGCGTCGCAGTAATAGTAGCTGTTTTACCGTCAGTATAATGCTCAACTACGGTAGTAGTGCCATTGTTAGGATGGCTAATAGCCACCTCGGGTGCAGCGTTCGCAGTAGAAGTAGTGAGCACAAAGCCAGTCAAGATGCTAACAAGAGTAGTGCTGATATATATCGGTTTGATGTTGTTACGTCTGTTTGTGGCGACAAGGCTAGTCGTCATAATGTGAGTCCTTTCAATGAATAATAAGTAAAACTAATATAAATGACAAAGATATAAAAACCCTTGTAAGCTGACGATATAGAGTATGTCAGCTCACAAGGGCAAGGGGCAAAAAACAACCGACAATATAATTGCCTAGCTGTCAATTTTTACAAGTCATACTAAAGTAAGTCTTAACAATTATGCACTCAAAAAGTTCTAATAATAAAGAACAATTGTGTAATCGACAAACGATAAGCAGTCATCAAAAACTATTATAACCAATAACTAAAAACCAATATCTGACGTAACTAGCGTTAGCACTAGTTATAAATGACTTCCATCACTTCATATTCAACCACACCTTTTGGTGTTTCAATACGTGCCTCATCGCCTTCAAACTTACCGATCAAGCCACGAGCAATCGGTGAGTTGACAGAGATTTTACCCGCTTTAAAATCAGCTTCGTCATCGCCGACGATCTTATAACGCTTCTCTTCTTCAGTGTCCATATTTTCGATGACAACAGTGACACCAAACACCACACGACCATCTTTTGGCAAGGTCGACGGATCGATGACCTGTGCTGCGCCAAGCTTGGCTTCGATATCGCGAATACGTGCTTCACAAAATCCTTGCTGCTCGCGTGCGGCATGGTACTCAGCATTTTCCTTCAAGTCGCCGTGCTCGCGAGCTTCAGCGATAGAAGCAGTAATACGTGGACGGTCGACACTTTTTAGCTGTTTTAATTCGGCTTCTAAAGCAGCATGTCCTTGTGGAGTCATAGGGTAACGTTGCATGTTTTTTTCCTTAAACCAATAACATCACACCACCTCATAATGAGATGGTGTCGGTGTTATCGCAATAAATGTGAAATATAAAAAAGGTGATGTTTGCGCTGTTTAATCTTAAAACGTTAATGATCTAACAATTGATATAGCATCTTACAGTAAGCTTACGTGATAAAAAGCATAGTCGCAGTTAAGCCACTATGCTTTTTAAAAGTTATACTATTAAGGTTACGAATATAGTTAATCTACTGAATTTATTCAGTCGCGTCAACTACCTTTGCTTGCTCATGCAAATCTTGTAACTTATACACGTCAAATGGCAAGTCAATGGCATAAGATTTACAAACAGCATCTGCTGCACCTAAGGTTGTGACATAAAATACTTTACCTTGTAGCGCACTGCGACGGATGGAGAACGAATCCTCTTGCGCCTGCTTGCCTTCGGTTGTGTTAATAATAAGGTCAATTTTGCCGTTTTTCAAGGCATCGACGATATGCGGACGGCCTTCGGTGACCTTATTAATTTTCTTACATTCAATACCCGCATCGCTCAGTACTTTTTGGGTACCAGTAGTAGCAACGATATCAAATCCAAAGTCTGACAATTGGCGCGCGATAGGAGCGATTTGTGCCTTGTCGCTATCACGGACTGAGATAAAGACAGTCTTGGTTTCACCCGCCGTTGGTAAACCTGGCAGGCGCTCGTTACTACCGATAATAGCCTTATAAAACGCTTCGCCAAAGGTTTTGCCCACGCCCATAACTTCACCAGTCGACTTCATTTCAGGACTCAAGATTGGGTCAACACCAGGGAATTTGGCAAATGGGAATACCGCTTCTTTTACTGCGTAGAATGCAGGGACAATCTCTTTAGTAAAGCCTTGATCCTTAAGCGAAGTGCCAGCCATACAGCGCGCTGCCACTTGTGCTAATGACGTACCAATGCATTTAGAGACAAACGGCACGGTACGAGCGGCACGTGGGTTGACCTCAAGGATATAAACGGTGTCGCCTTTTACCGCGAACTGTACGTTCATCAGGCCGACCACGCCAAGCTCTTTTGCCATCGCCACCGTTTGCGCACGCATTTGATCGCAAAGCTCATTTGATAATGAGTAAGGCGGTAATGAACATGCCGAGTCGCCAGAGTGCACGCCTGCTTGTTCGATATGCTGCATGATACCGCCAATCACGACGTCATTACCATCACAAACACAGTCGACATCGACTTCGATAGCATCATCCAAAAAGCGATCTAATAGGACTGGCGCTTCATTTGATGCTCGTACGGCAGTGCGTAAGTAGTGTCTTAGCTCGTCTTCGTTATAGACGATTTCCATCGCGCGGCCGCCCAAGACGTATGATGGACGAACGACTAACGGATAGCCGACGTCTTTGGCTTTGACCAAACCATCTTCTAAACTGGTTGCTAGAGCATTTGATGGTTGCACCAAATTTAACTGTTGAATCATATGCTGGAAGCGTTCACGATCTTCAGCGCGGTCAATTGCATCAGGACTGGTACCGATGATTTTTACGCCAGCAGACTCTAATGCGCGCGCCAGTTTCAATGGCGTCTGCCCACCAAACTGTACGATGACGCCGTCTGGGTTTTCGATACGCACGATCTCAAGCACATCTTCTAGTGTGATGGGCTCAAAGTAGAGGCGGTCTGAGGTGTCATAGTCGGTTGAGACCGTTTCTGGGTTACAGTTGACCATGATGGTTTCATAGCCGTCTTCGCGCATGGCAAGCGCTGCGTGTACACAGCAATAGTCAAACTCAATGCCTTGACCGATACGGTTAGGACCACCGCCGATCACCATGATTTTTTTCTTATCAGTTGGGTTGGCTTCGCATTCACTATCGTAGGTTGAGTACATGTAGGCGGTGCTGGTGGCAAATTCAGCCGCACAGGTATCGACGCGCTTGTAAACCGGATAAACGTTTAAATCCCAACGTTTTTTGCGTAATTGCTTTTGTGATATGCCAAGTAGTTTGGCTAAACGCAGGTCTGATAAGCCTTTACGCTTAAAGCTACGCATGTTTTGTTCAGTTAAGCCGCCAAAGCCTAAGGTTTTAACTTGTGCTTCAGTTTTGACGATATCTTCGATTTGTACCAAAAACCATGGGTCAATTTTGGTGTAGTTAAAGACGTCATCGACACTCATACCCACTCGAAACGCATCAGCAAGATAATAAATACGTTCAGGCGTTGGGATGGTTAGACGATTGACAATCTCAGAACGCGCTTTATCAGCAGGTACTGTTGCCAGATCGATTTGCTCGTCAAAACCGTCAGCGCCTGTTTCCATGCCGCGCAGGGCTTTTTGCATCGACTCTTGGAAGTTACGACCGATTGCCATGACTTCGCCGACCGACTTCATTTGTGTCGATAGGATGTTGTCCGCTTGTGGGAATTTTTCGAAGTTAAAGCGCGGAATCTTGGTGACAACATAGTCAAGCGCAGGCTCAAAGCTGGCTGGCGTTTTGCCGCCTGTGATGTCGTTTTGCAATTCATCTAGGGTATAACCAACGGCTAACTTTGCAGCGATTTTGGCAATCGGGAAACCTGTGGCTTTTGAGGCCAGTGCCGATGAGCGTGATACGCGTGGGTTCATCTCGATGACGACCATGCGGCCAGTATTTGGGTTGATACCGAACTGCACGTTTGAGCCACCAGTTTCGACGCCGATCTCACGTAGTACCGCAAGCGAGGCATTACGCATGATTTGGTATTCTTTATCGGTCAAGGTTTGAGCTGGGGCGACAGTGATTGAGTCGCCCGTGTGTACGCCCATAGGATCAAAGTTTTCAATGGCACAGATGATGATGCAGTTGTCGTTTTTGTCACGCACCACTTCCATCTCATACTCTTTCCAGCCAATTAATGACTCATCGATAAGCAATTGATGGTTGGGTGATAAATCAAAACCGCGCTCGCAGATTTCGATAAACTCATCGCGGTTATAGGCGATACCGCCGCCTGAGCCGCCCATAGTAAATGATGGACGGATGATACATGGGTAGCCCATCTTTTCTTGGGTAGCAAAGGCCTCTTCCATGGTTTCAGCAGTTTCAGCACGCGGACATTCAAGACCGATACGTTTCATAGCTTGGTCAAATAGTTCGCGGTCTTCTGCCATCTCGATAGCGTCTTTGGTGGCACCAATCAGCTCGCAGTTATATTTGGTCAACACGCCATGCTTGTCCAAGTCTAGCGCACAGTTAAGTGCGGTCTGGCCGCCCATTGTGGGCAAGATAGCGTCAGGACGCTCAGTGGCGATGATTTGCTCAACCGTCTGCCAAGTGATTGGCTCGATATAAGTTGCGTCAGCCATAACAGGGTCGGTCATGATGGTGGCAGGGTTTGAGTTGACCAAGATGACGCGGTAGCCTTCCTCGCGTAGTGCTTTACACGCCTGCGCGCCTGAGTAGTCAAACTCACACGCTTGACCGATGACGATAGGGCCTGCGCCAATGATAAGAATGCTTTTTATGTCGGTACGTTTTGGCATAGTTAGGGCTACCTTCGTTTAAATGATATTTTAGTGAATCTATACGTTTATAGGGTTTATCATGTTTTGTATGATAACGCTTTAGCCGCTATTGGTGATTCAAGCGTTATATTTATTGTTCGACAGTTGACTATCTACTGACGGTTAATGACTGTTTATCAAGACTTTAAGCTTTAGCCGTTTTAGCAGCTGCCATCATATCTGCAAATTTATCAAATAGTGGCGCAGCATCATGTGGACCAGGACTAGCTTCTGGGTGACCTTGAAAGCTAAAGACAGGCTTATTGGTCAGCTCAATCCCTTGGTTAGTGCCGTCAAATAGCGAGCGATGCGTTGATTCAACGTTGTCAGGCAGCGTGTCTTCATCAATCGCAAAACCATGGTTTTGGCTGGTAATCATAACCGTCCCAGCTGCTAAGTCCTGTACTGGATGGTTGGCACCGTGATGTCCAGTTTTCATCTTGATGGTGTTAGCACCGCTGGCAAGACCGATGAGCTGGTGACCTAGGCAAATACCAAAGGTTGGAATATCAGTCTCTTCAATGATGTGACGTACCGCGTCGATAGCGTAATCGCAAGCAGCAGGATCGCCAGGACCATTTGATAAGAAAATACCATCTGGGTTCATCGATAGCACGTCTTTGATCGGCGTTTGCGCTGGTACCACTGTCACATGACAGCCGCGGTCGACCAGCATACGCAAAATATTGGTTTTACTACCAAAGTCGTAGGCGACGACATTATATGTTGTGTCCACATGTGTACCTAACTGCTTAAAGAAGCCGCCTGTGCCGCTATCATGACTACCAGGCACATCACGGTTGAGTAAGGTGTCTGACAAATCCCAGCTGCCCGCTGTCCACTCAAACATCGTCGGCGTACAACATTCTTTGGCCAAGTCCATGCCTTCAATACCAGCAAATTCTTGCGCCAGTTTAATAGCTTGTTGTTCGTCATCAGTGCTAATCGTTGTGCCATTAGATGCGGTCATGATACAACCGTTTTGTGCGCCTTTATCACGTAATAAGCGGGTCAATTGGCGGGTATCAATGTCAGCGATGGCGACAGTGTCATGGGTTTGTAGATAATCGCTTAGTGATTGGGAGTTGCGAAAGTTGGATGTTGCCATGGTGGCATCACGAATGATCAGGCCATCTGCCCATACTTGGTGTCCATTACCAGACTCGACATCTTCAGCATTGGTACCAGTATTACCAATGTGCGGGTAGGTGAGAGTGACTAATTGACGTGCGTAGCTTGGGTCAGTCAGGATCTCTTGGTACCCTGTCATGGCTGTATTAAAGACCACTTCGCCGACACGATGACCAAGACTGCCGATACTGACACCGCGAAAAATCGTACCGTCTGCTAGTGCCAAAATTGCTTGTACTTCTGCCGATGAATTCAAGGGTTGCCTCCGCTATTATTTGTGAGTGCCATAATAATATGTTGGTTCAAATATTGGCTTATAGACGCTTTTTATACTGTTAAAACTGCCGTCAAAACCAGAATAAAAAAGGGCTAAAGTCAAAAATTTTCCACAAAAAAGCGAGAAGACATTATTGATGAAAACTACAAAACTCACTGGGTAGTGAATAGGTAACTTGCATCATGTCCGCTCGCTTAGGCACAGATTTTGCGCATTATATACAATATATGCCAATATAGCTAGCCGATTAGCGAGGTTAATAAGCACTTATCAAATAATAGTTGAACTGATCCCTCCAAAAATCAAAAATAACCTAAGCTTTAAGATATCTAACTGACTACTTAAAGTTGATATAACTATAAGCCTTCTATCAAAACGGCTGGATTTTACGACATAGCTTTGCCACAATGGACGGCACTTAATTATATCTACTAAACCATAAAGTCAACACGTACAATTAAAACAAGGATTCGTTATGATTTATCAGTATTTAGACAAAACCCCTGAGTTTGCTAGTCCATTCAACGGTTGGGTTGCAGATTCAGCACGTGTCATCGGTGACGTTTACTTAGGTCATCAAGCCAGTATTTGGTTTGGGGCGGTCATTCGCGGTGATAACGAGCGCATTCATATTGGCGATTATAGTAATGTGCAGGAGAATAGCGTTATCCATACCGATGAAGGTATTGAAGTCAAAATTGGCAATTATGTTACTATCGGTCATTTAGCTATGTTGCACGGCTGCGAAGTGGATGATAATAGTCTGATTGGCATCGGCGCTGTAGTGTTAAACAACGTCAAAATTGGCAAAAATTGCATCATTGGTGCAAAAGCTTTGGTCACTGAGGGCAAACAGATTCCAGATAACTCGTTAGTTATGGGCGCCCCAGCAAAAGTAGTGAAAACCCTGACTGATGATCAAGTAGCTATGCTAAAAGAATCTGCTATGCATTATGCAGCGCGTTGCCAGAAGTTTAAAACCGGTCTAAAAGAGATTGAACAGCCAGAATAGCCGCGCGTCATAACCTAACGTATCCATTTTACTTAGTATTGGCTATATCAACCAATTTAGCGATATCTAAACGTCCTAACCAACATCTACTTTCATGAGTTTTTTAATATGAGTACCAAAACTGACGACACCGTTCCTGTCGCACGCACCTTAGCGTTGTTCGACTTAGACCACACGTTGCTCGACGTCGATAGCGATTATTTATGGGGCGAATATATCGTCAAACATGATCTTGTCGATGAAGCCGAATATCGCACTGCCAACCAAAAGTTTTATCAAGACTATATCGAAGGTACGCTTGATGCGACAGAATATAATGAGTTTGTCGCGCAGTTTTTGAGTAGCTTGCCGATGGATAGACTGCACGAATTGCGCGAGGATTATATTAAAAGTGAAATCGAGCCTCATATCCGTCCAAAAGCGATGGAAGTGCTGTGTCAGCACATTGAGCAAGGTCATGATGTCGTGATTATTTCTGCAACCAATGACTTTGTGGTGTCTGCTATTGCCAAGCGATTTGGCATTACAGAGGCCAATGTGCTTGCCACACCGCTTGAAATCAAAGATGAGCGCTATACTGGCAAATTGACTGATAAGCCAAACTTCCAAGCAGGTAAGATTTATCATCTTGATAAATGGCTTGATAAGCAGCAAATAGCGGGTGTTAAGTTTGAAAAAACTTATGCGTACTCAGACTCCAAAAATGACATACCATTATTAGATTGGGCTGATGTGGCTATTTGCGTGTCACCTGATGATGCATTGCATGCACATGCGCTCGCTCATCGCTGGGCAGTAGAAGATTGGTCGATTTAGCTTTTCATTATTTAGCAACGTCATTGCAATGAGTAGTCTACAATATCGCTTTTAATAATTATTATTTTTGGCGTAGGCTGGGTTTTTAACCCAGCATTTTAAATTTGTAAAGTTCTGAAGCTGGGTTAAAAACCCAGCCTACAATAGACACTATTACTTAATAAACACAGGAAAACCTATGGAAATCAATCCGTATCAAGAACAAATCAAAGATCTATCTGAGCGAGGACAGGACCTTCGGAGGTATCTTTGACTTCGATGGCAAGCAAGAACGCTTAGAAGAAGTCAATTTAGAATTAGAAAACCCTGAGCTATGGAATGATCCAGAGCGTGCAACCAAGATAAATAAAGAAAAAAGCCAGCTTGATGGCATCATCGATGTTGTGGTGTCACTTGAGACTACCTTAGCAGATGCATCTGCTATGTTAGAGCTGGCGGTAGAGGCAGAAGACGAGTCATTACTTACTGATGTGCAAGCTGAGCTTAACGATGCGGAGAAGCGCATTGCAGAATTAGAGTTTCGCCGCATGTTTAGTGGCGAGATGGATCCGAATAACTGCTACTTAGATATTCAATCGGGTAGTGGCGGCACGGAAGCGCAGGATTGGGCGGAGATGCTACTGCGTATGTATACGCGCTGGGCGGAGTCGCATGGCTTTAAGGTCGATGTCATTGAAGTATCTTCTGGTAGCGTCGCTGGTATTAAATCGGCAACGATTGAGATCAAAGGCGATTATGCATTTGGCTGGCTACGTACCGAAATTGGCGTGCATCGCTTAGTCCGTAAGTCCCCATTTGATAGTAATAATGGTCGCCATACTTCATTTGCTGCCGTTTTTGTCTCGCCTGAAATTGATGATAATGTCGAGATTGATATCAACCCAGCAGACTTGCGTATCGATACTTATCGCTCATCGGGCGCGGGCGGTCAGCACGTCAACACCACGGACTCTGCGGTGCGTATTACTCATGAGCCAAGTGGAGTAGTAGTCACTTGTCAGAATGAGCGTAGCCAGCATGGTAATAAAGCCACCGCGATGAAAATGCTACGTGCCAAGCTTTATGAGCTTGAGATGCAAAAACGTATGGAAAAACAACAAGCGGTCGAAGATAATAAATCCGACGTCGGTTGGGGCAGTCAAATTCGCTCTTACGTGCTCGATGACTCGCGTATCAAAGACTTGCGTACTGGGGTTGAAACTTTTAACACCGGCGCGGTGCTTGATGGTGACCTCGATCAATTTATTGAAGCGAGTCTCAAAGCGGGATTGTAGGGGTGTTTTTAAGAATAAATTTTTACTCTTTTTGAAGTAGCCACAGCCTACAGTAGTCCATAAGGTTGATAGTTGGATAACAAAACAAAAATTACTTAAGGAAAAGTTATGCCAAGCGTTAATAATTATTTTGATGATAAAGTGACTTCTATTGCTTTTCAGACGGCGACCAAGCCAGCTACTGTCGGTGTCATGAGTGTGGGTGAATATGAGTTTGACACTAGCGAGTTTGAAACCATGAGCGTCGTTAGTGGGGCACTAACGGTCAAGCTACCTGAAAGTAACGAGTGGCAAACCTTCAATGCAGGCGAGCAGTTTACTGTTGAAGCCAATAAAAAGTTCAACGTCAAAGTTGACGTAGAAACGGCTTATTTATGTACGTATGGTAAATAGTGGTTTTTAAATTAGCATTAGAACAATAAACGCCAAGTGATTAACGCTTGGCGTTTTTTTTATGGGAGCCTGATAAGCTATATTTTACACAGCATTACACTTTATCTGTGGCAAGTAAACAGCAAAAATAGCGCCAGTTAATTATGCTAAACCCACCACTTTTAAGAGGCGTACTGTTTTATGGTAAAGGCAAGCGAGCAAGCGATTATAGAAGATACGCGTCACGATTATGAGCGTTTAGCACAGCGAGCCAATCTGCGTTATGTCAGCGATGATGAACCTGGGTTTACCCGTCGGCGTTGGGGGCGCGGATTTACTTATCGCGATGCGACTGGCAAGACTGTGAAAGACAAAGCCCTGCGCAAGCGGTTCAATGATTTGGTGATACCGCCGATGTGGACAGAGGTTTGGATATGCCAAGATGAAAAAGGCCATTTGCAGTCAACGGGACGCGATGACAAGGCACGTAAACAATACCTTTATCATCCAAAATGGAATCATATCCGTGATCAGGCTAAGTTTGATGCCATGATAGGCTTTGCCAAAGCACTACCAAACTTACGCGCACAAGTCGAAAAAGATTTGGAAGCTGAGCCATTATCCCGTGAGAATGTGCTGGCTGCTGTGGTCAAACTATTAGAGACAACTTTGATTCGTATTGGCAATAGCCGCTATGCTAAGCTTAATAAAAGCTATGGTCTGAGTACGCTGCGCAGTAAGCACGTGAGCGAAACAGACAACGGACTGGCGTTTAACTTTGTCGGTAAAAGTGCCAAAGAGCATCATATTGAGTTGCAGGACGAGCGTCTAATCGACATCGTACAGGCATGTAGTGAACTGCCTGGTTATCAGATTTTTAAGTATTTGGATGACAACGGTGATAAGCAAGTGGTCGATAGTGCAGATATCAATGACTATTTGCGCACGCATACTTGTAGTAATGAGTGTGAGAGCAAAATGTATAGCGCAAAGGACTTTCGTACATGGATGGCAAGCGTGCTGGCGGCAAGCTACCTCTATGATGAGCTGCAAACGTCAATAGGCAAAAAGATATTAACAAGTGCGCCTGAGAGCGACGAGCGCCAACAGCTCATTACGGATATGGTCAAAAATGTAGCAGATGAGCTGGGCAATACGCCTGCCGTGTGCCGAGCTTCCTACATTCATCCCATTATTATTGAGAAGTTTTTAGCGGGAGAGTTTTTTGCGTCTTATAAACAAGCACGTCTTGGACGCACCAAAGACTATCAACGCTGTGAAGAAAAAGCGTTGCTTGGATTTTTAAGCGCATTAGAATAAAAGTGTATCTATTAGAGGGTTTGCATTTAATTATAAAAATGATACGTTATGTATTGAAATAAATATATAAATACGTTACTAATAGATTGACTTAAATATTAGGATGCCAAACGGTTTATAGGATGTAACCGCTTTGCTTTTAAAACCAAACTACTAAAATCAACATTGACCAGTTTTTGTCAGTTGTTCTATATTTTCTACTGCTAAAGGATTAGCTTATGACTACCTCATCTTCAAATACCCATTCATCTCAAAACGCCGATTCAAACGCTTTAACAAGCTATGCTGATTATTATAATAATTTTGATATGGATGCGTTGTTAACAGAAATCTTTGGCGAGCATTTGGATGATCGTCTCAATGCTTATATGGCATGCTGTGGACGACATGTACGAGATGGTCGTGCTGATAACATTGCGCTGGTGCATGAAGACACTACAGGCAATGTGACACGCATGAGCTTTGGTGAATTAGATAAAGCCAGCGCGCAGGTAGCCAGTTTACTACAGTCTTATGGCGTAGAGGTTGGTGATCAAGTAGCGACCATGCTGCCGCGTACGCCTGAGTTATTAATTATTGTACTTGCGACTTGGCGACTAGGGGCGATATATCAGCCTCTATTTACCGCTTTTGGCTATGATTCAATCAAGTACCGGATGGACAAGGCCAATACTAAAGTCGTCTTTACCAATGCCGATAACCGTAGCAAGTTCGAAGACTTGGCTGAGCAGACCAAAATGGTCTTGGTTGGTAGTACCGCTGATAGTAAGGCTTGGGGTGATGATAATTATAACGAGATGATCGAAAAGGTGGCAGCGCAGGCCCAAAACCAACAGTCACAAACAGCGTCGCCAGTGTTGTTAGACACTGATGCGTCATTTTTGCAGATGTTTACTTCAGGAACCGTTGGCAAGTCAAAAGGTGTCAGTGTTCCATTAGCCGCGTTGCCAGCTTTTTATCTGTATATGCGCTATGCAATTGATCTGCGCGAGAGTGATAACTACTGGAATATGGCAGATCCAGGCTGGGCGTATGGTTTGTACTATGCAATTACCGGACCTCTACTATTAGGTATCACGACTCACTTCAATGAAGCGGGTTTTGACGCGACCAATACGCGCGACTTTATAGTGCGTCATAAGATTACTAACTTGGCTTCTTCACCAACGGCTTTTCGCATGATGAAATCCAGCGGTGTCTTTGAGGAAACTTCTGAAAACAACCCTTCAAAATTATCACTACGCTGTGCCAATTCAGCAGGCGAAACGTTAAATACTGAAGTAGTAAGCTGGATTGAGAGTTATCTAGGCTGCAAAGTCTGTGATCAGTATGGACAGACAGAGACTGGAATGACTTGCTGTGAGCACCATGCCTTAGAGCATGAATGCCCAGTCGGCTCAATGGGTATGGCACTGCCAGGACATACCCTCGTCGTATTGGATGATGACATGCAAGTATTGCCCGATGGCGAGCAAGGTCAGCTAGCAGTTGTGGTCAGTCAATCGCCAGCGTTTTATTTCCGTGGTTATAGCTGGAACGAAAAGCAGGCGTTCTTTGAGGATTATTATCTAACAGGCGATGTGGTTGAGCGTCATAGTGACGGTAGCTATTGGTTCTCAGGTCGTGACGATGACATCATTACGACGGCAGGTTATCGCGTCGGTCCAACGGATGTCGAAAACACTGTATTAGAACACGAGGCTGTTGCCGAATCAGCTGCCGTTGGTGTCCCTGATGAGGTGCGCGGACACAATATTAAGTCTTATGTGGTGCTAAAAGATGGCATCGAAGGCAGTGAAGAGATTGCCCAGCAAATTAAAGACTTGGTACGTAAGCGCTTATCAACCCACGCTTATCCACGTGAGATTGAATTTGTTGCAGCACTACCAAAGACGCCAAGCGGTAAGATTCAGCGCTTTTTATTGCGAAGTTTGACTGCTGAATAAGCTGCTAAATGAACAGACTTAGTTGTCAAAATTTTTAATAATATTAACTAAAAGCTTTCTAATATTTTAACTAAAAATACAAAATCTCAAATAAATAAGGAATAATCATGCAAATTCAACAACACAGCTTTTTGGTGACTGGTGGTGCATCAGGATTGGGCGAGTCCGTAGTTCGCGCTATCGTCGCTCAAGGCGGTAAAGCTGTCATCGCTGATTTGAATGAGTCGGTGGGACAAGCGCTGGTCGATGAGCTGGGCGAGAATGTACGTTTTGTACGCTGTGATGTTACCAGTGGTGAAGAGGTAAAAGCAGCTGTGGATATGGCTGAAAAAGAGTTTGGCGGTCTGCAGGGCTCTATCAACTGCGCAGGTATCGCTGTCGTACAAAAGCTACTTGATCGCGAAAACAATCCAGCGGACCTTGACGCTTTTAGCCGCGGGGTTAATATCAATCTTGTTGGCTCTTTTAATGTGGCGCGTTTGGTCGCAGCTTCTATTGCCAAGCGTATGGCGAATAACAGTGATACAGAAAGCGCTGCAGAAAAAAATGCTGATAATGGGGTTATTGTTAATACTGCTTCTATTGCAGCTTTTGATGGGCAAGTAGGCCAAGCAAGTTATGCGTCGTCCAAAGCGGGTGTGGTCGGTCTGACTTTACCACTCGCGCGCGAACTGGCACGTCACGGTATTCGCGTCATGACTATCGCGCCTGGAGTATTTGCGACGCCTATGATGGATACCATCCCTGAAAAAGCGCGTGAGCAGTTAGAAGCGGGCGTCCCTTATCCTAAACGTTTGGGTGCTCCTGATGAGTTTGCCAAACTGGTCCTACACATCATTGACAACGCCTACTTAAACGGGGAAGTCATCCGTTTAGATGGTGCTATTCGTATGGTTTAGGTTGTATTAATTGACGGTAATACACAGATAACTCTTTGATATAAAATTCTTATTTACAAAAACCTCATCAACCTTAGCATAGCGCTTTGCTATTTATCGTAGATTTGTGATTGGTCGATGTAGTAATATGTCTTTCCAATAAACAGCGAACAAGAGCAAGGCGCATGTCATTTCTCTATATTCTTTTCGATATAACTCGGCAAAAATCTGTCATATGTTTGAATTAGTTTAGCTACCATAGCTAATCTTGTTACCAATATAACAGCTTGTATAAATAACGCCGACTACATTAAAAACAATGATACATCATTATAAAGACCTTCTTATAATACAGCTGTAAATAAAATCCTTATGAATCAAGGATTTGTTTGCAATTCTGTGCATACCTTGCAGTTATTAACTCTTATTAAAAATTACTATCTACTATTTATCATTTTAAGGCGTCAAAAAAGCAGCCTTACATATACTTCTTCGATGATAAAAACAGCTATAGCGGTTATTGTCACGTTATTACACAACCGTATATCAACGTTATAATACCGTATATCTAAACTCCTTTATGTTACCTCTTTCTTTTTAATATTTCTGTGCTATTGTTTATAATCGCTTATATGAATATAGGGAGGAATCCGTGTTTGAAAAGTACACCCACCATGAGTATCGAAACGACATCCAAGGACTAAGGGCCATAGGTGCACTCATTATTATGGTGTTCCATATTTGGTTCAATAAGGTGTCAGGCGGGGTTGATGTATTTTTCGTCGTTTCCGGATTCTTAATGGCCTCAATTGTATTGAAAGGCTATTTTTTGAATGGCACGGTCAGCCCATTTCCTTTTTGGGGTGGCGTTATAAAGAGAGTCGCGCCATCAGCGTATATTGTACTTGCAGCGACACTCGTTGCCAGCTACTTTATCTCATCTCCAGTTCTTATATACACTGTACTACACGAGATCATCGCCAGTGCCTTGCACCTTGAAAACATCCAGTTAATTAGGCTTTCTGTCGATTATCTATCTACTGGTAGACCGCCAAGCCCGGTTCAGCAGTTTTGGGCATTGTCTATTCAAATGCAGTTTTATGTGGTTTTTCCACTGATTCTTATCCCTCTTGCCTATCTTGCGAAGAAAAGACAAACATCAGCGCCTCTGTTTTTAGGAATAATCGTTATTATATTGGCGTCCTTTGCCTACGCTACTATGCTAGTCAAAGACGATCCAGCAATGAGTTACTTCAATCCACTGTCTAGAATTTGGGAGTTTTTCTTTGGTTCACTCTCTTTTCTTTTAATCTCCAATGCCAAAAAAATAAAGTATAGACAGATTTTGGGCATTTTGGGTATTGCTCTGATCATTGGCGGTGCAATCTTCATACCCAGAGGCGCAAATTTTTCAGGCCCTGTATCCTTAATTCCTGTACTTGGTGCAGTCTTTATTATTATGTCAGGTGTCGGTGGTAAGGGCGTCGTAAACAACCTACTGTCAAATAAGTTCCTAGTGTTTTTAGGAGGGATATCCTTCACTATCTATCTATGGCATTGGCCCATCTTGATATTTTATAAAGAATACTTCGGTTATGAGTCTATCAGTCTCTTACAGGGACTAATGATAATGATCGTATCTACGATTTTGGCTTACTTTACCAGCAAAAAAATAGAATCTCCTTTTAGAAGGATACCAAGAGAAAAAGTATTGGTGAATTTTTCAATCGGAATTCTGTTTTTCTTACCTGTGGTGGTAGCGGCTTTCGCCTTTAGACACGAAGTCGTCTCTACTACTGAAAGTGCTAAGATAGAATTGGAGCAAAAATCTATTGAACCATTTACAGGCGATAAAATTTACTTAGAAGATGAAAGCTTCAAACCAGATCGCGAACGTCTGCTTACAATAAAGCAAAGAGTCCCAGCTGCCTATGCGGCGGGTTGTAATCAATCTATGGATGACGAGGAGGTGACTACTTGCGATTTTGGAGATTTGACGTCTGATCGTGAGATAGTACTAGCAGGAGGGTCTCATGCAGTGCAATGGATCACTGCACTAGACACCATCGGTAAAGATAATAACTTTAAAGTGATTAATATGACAAAGGCAGGTTGCCCGTTAGGAGTGGTAGAAAGCTCTAACGAGTCTTGCCATAAATGGAATGAAGAAGCAGTCAAAAAAATTATAGAGATAGCGCCTTATGCTGTTATCACTAACTCTACTAGAACGGTGGTAGACCAAAAGGAGTTTATCCCTCAATCTTATATCGATACTTGGAAAGTAATCTCTGATAACGAAATAGATGTGATTGGTATAAGAGACAATCCACGCTTTAGTTTTGACGTGCCAGACTGTTTACATAGAAGTAGAAATGTAGCAGATACAGACGCCTGCGTCATAGATCGGACAGATGCTTTATTGCCGACTGATCCTACTATAGAGTATCAAGACATTATTACAGGTATTGATATGTCAGATATGTTCTGTACCGCCGAAAAATGCCCAACTACTTTTTCTGGAAAAATAATGTATCGCGATGCAGAGCACATCAGTATAGAGTATGCACATTTTATAAAGGATAAATTTGAAGATAAACTAAAAGAAGCGTTATCTACGGTTAGTTAAGAACATTTAAAACTTCTAAGTTAATGCAAAAAGAGCCCAAAGCGTCGGTTTAACCAACGCTCTGGGCTTTTTTTGTTTTGATGACTTTTAAAGCAGCAGATTTTGCCATTTTTCCTTTCTTCTTATGACGTTTTACTTTTGAAGTATTCTCTTGAAATACCTACCAAGCACACCAAATAACATCTGTAATCAATACCAATACTGTGAGTAAGGTTTAGATAATAACTGGTATTTTTGCACTATTACCAATAAGTCATTAACTGATGTTGACACTATATATTTTTAGTTGAAATACAGGGCGGTATCCCGCATATATATAGCAGACAAACAGAGGGCTATCTTATAGGCCTGTTATAAAAACTGTTAAAAAAATATGAATTATAAAAGGATAACCATATGAGATTTGAGAAATTTACGCAAAAGCTGCAAGCCGCTATCCAAGAGGCTCAAAGCTTGGCATTAGGACGTGATAATACTGGCATTGATCCAGTGCATTTGCTTGCCGTTCTACTGCAGGATGAGTCCAATTTATCTATCTGTCAGCAAGCAGGGGCTTCTATTCCTGCACTAAAAAATGGCGTGGCAAAAGCATTAGATAATCAAGCCAAGATTAGCGAGCCGACAGGAGATGTAAACCTAAATCCAAACTCAGTCAAAATTCTAAATCTTGCAGATCGTCAAGCGCAAAAAGCTGGTGATGATTTTATTGCTACTGAATGGGTCATATTGGCACTGGCTGAACAAGGTGAGACCAAAAAGATATTTGAGAGTGCTGGCGTGACTGCTGATAAGTTAAAAGCAGTTATCGAGCAATTACGTGGTAATGATAAAGTAGACAATCAAAACGCTGAAGATCAGCGTGATGCGCTCAATAAGTATACGATAAATCTGACCGAGCGAGCAGAGCTTGGCAAGCTCGACCCCGTCATCGGCCGCGATGAAGAGATTCGCCGTACTATTCAGGTTCTCTCGCGCCGTACCAAAAACAACCCCGTGCTCATCGGTGAGCCAGGTGTCGGTAAGACTGCTATCGTTGAAGGCCTAGCGCAAAAAATCATTCAAAAAGATGTACCAGAAGGCTTGCGTAATAAAGAGGTGCTGTCTTTAGATCTGGGCGCATTGATAGCTGGAGCAAAATTCCGCGGTGAGTTTGAAGAACGTCTCAAAGGTGTGCTGAGTGATCTAGCCAAACAAGAAGGCAATGTCATCTTGTTTATTGATGAGCTGCATACCATGGTTGGTGCTGGTAAAACTGATGGCGCGATGGATGCAGGGAACATGCTAAAGCCTGCGTTAGCACGCGGTGAGCTGCATTGCGTTGGTGCCACTACTTTAGATGAGTATCGCCAATACATCGAAAAAGACGCGGCGCTTGAGCGTCGTTTCCAAAAAGTATTGGTTGATGAGCCGACCGTTGAAGATACCATTGCTATTTTGCGAGGTCTAAAGGAGCGTTATGAGCTGCACCATGGTGTCGATATTCAAGACAGCGCAATTATCGCAGCGGCGCGTATGAGTCATCGCTATATTACCGATCGTAAATTGCCAGATAAGGCCATTGATTTGATCGATGAGGCGGCAAGTCGCCTGCGTATGGAGATGGACAGTAAACCTGAAGCATTAGGTAAGCTCGATAGTCGTCTTATTCAGCTAAAAATGCAGCGCGAAGTGCTCAAAAACGAAGAGGATGCTGGCGCACGAGCAGAGCGTAAAGTACTTGATACGCAAATTGATGAGCTCGAAAAAGAATATGCTGATCTCAATGAAGTCTGGCAAGCAGAAAAAGCGCTGGTCAAAGGCAGTCAACAGCTCAAAGATGAGCTTGACAAAGCGCGGATTGCCTATGATAAGGCCAGCCGAGAAGGCGATTATGAGACCATGAGTAAACTGCAGTATGAGACCATTCCGCAGCTTGAGCGCCGTATTAATGAGTCTGATCTGGCTGAGCAAGAAGAGCAGATAGGTGAGCCTACAGGCGTAAAATTACTGCGTAATAAAGTCACTGATAATGAGATCGCTGAAGTGGTAGCAGCGGCGACTGGTATTCCTGTCAGTAAGATGATGCAAGGCGAGCGCGATAAAATGCTAGCGATGGAGGACAAACTCCATGAGCGCGTTATCGGTCAGGACGAAGCGGTCGAGTCAGTGGCTAATGCAGTACGTCGTAGCCGTGCAGGCTTGTCTGATCCCAACCGTCCTTCTGGTTCGTTTTTATTCCTAGGGCCAACAGGGGTTGGTAAGACTGAGCTGACTAAGTCTTTGGCAAACTTCTTATTCGATAGTGAAGATGCGATGGTGCGTATCGACATGAGTGAGTTTATGGAAAAGCACAGTGTCAGCCGCTTGGTAGGTGCGCCTCCTGGTTATGTCGGTTACGAAGAGGGTGGTACATTGACAGAAGCCGTACGCCGTAAGCCCTATAGCGTCGTTCTGTTCGATGAGGTAGAAAAAGCACATCCTGATGTGTTCAATATTTTATTACAAGTATTGGATGATGGGCGCTTGACTGATTCGCAAGGCCGCATTGTAGATTTTAAAAATACTGTCATCATTATGACCAGTAATTTGGGTTCACATAAAATCCAAGAGATGGTTGGTGAAGATTACCAAGACATCAAAGCGGCAGTGATGGATTCGGTTGGTGAGCATTTCCGTCCCGAGTTTGTAAACCGTATTGATGAAATCGTAGTGTTCCATGCGCTCGGACAAGAACAAATGGCTGGCATTGCTGATATCCAACTAGAGCGTTTGCGTCGCCGCTTACAAGATCGTGAGTTAGATATTACCTTATCTGATGAAGCGATGAGTCAGCTGGTCGCGGTGGGTTATGATCCAGTATATGGGGCACGTCCGCTAAAACGTGCAATCCAGCAAGAGATTGAAAACCCATTGTCATTAAAATTGCTGGCAGGTGACTTTGTCGCTGGTGACATTATCAAAGTCGACGTAGATGTGGATGATAAGCTGACCTTTGATAAGCTTAGAATGAGTTAATAACGCTAAAGTGTAGTACAAAATCAACCTCTTATTTGCAATAGCAGATAAGGGGTTTTTTTGTACAAAAACATAATTTGTACCTTGATAAGGTTTTCACTTGCTATATTAGATAAAAGCAGATTGATAGGGAGAGCATGATGATAACCACTACCAAGCACATAAAGATACCTTTAAGCATAGTAGCGTTACTATTTAGCGCCTCTGCTTGTTCTAACCCAACTACAGTAAATACCGATACAGCACCTACGCAAACAAAAGCGTCCGATAATGCTGTTAATGATGTCCAAAAAAGCACTATCAAACCTGAATTTACGACTAAAGAGTTTGCGACCTTTGATGAGCCATGGGCGATGACTGCGCTACCCAAAACAGCAAATGACCCCCTCAAATTACTCGTTACTCAAAAAACAGGCGAGCTCTTTATCGTTGATACTCAAACGGGTAATAAAACCCAAGTCAATGGTGTGCCAAGTGTGGCTTATGGCGGACAGGGTGGTCTTGGCGATATTATTTTAGCGCCTGATTTTGCAACGAATCAGATGGTATATATTAGTTATGTCGAAGCAGGAGACGGTTCCGACAACAATACTTTTGGTGCTAAGGTGATCAAAGCCAAACTTGTAGGGTTAGATACTGATGCGCCAAGTCTGCAGGCCATCACACCAATTTGGCAGCAGACTCCAAAAGTAAAAGGCCAAGGTCATTATAGTCATCGATTGCTATTTTCTCCTAATGGGCAGTACTTATACATCAGTTCAGGAGAGCGTCAGAAAAAAGACCCTGCACAAGACATGACCGTTAATTTGGGTAAAATAATTCGGTTAAACGCTGATGGATCTGTGCCCAAAGACAATCCATTTGCAGGTAATACTCGCAACATTGCTTCACAGTTTTGGACGATAGGTCATCGTAATGTGCTTGGTATGGCATTTGATGAGTCAGGCAGATTGTGGGCTAATGAGATGGGACCACGCGGTGGTGATGAATTTAATCTTATTAAAAAAGGCAACAACTATGGCTGGCCCGTGGTTTCTAATGGCCGTAACTATTCAGGCACTGATATTCCTGATCACGATACCCGTCCTGAGTTCGAGCCGCCTAAGATTACGTGGACACCCGTCATTTCACCCTCGTCCATCAGTATCTATACTGCTGGTAATCAAGATGATTTTCCAGAATGGCAAGGAGATGCCCTTATGAGTGGCTTATCATCTAAAGCTTTAATCGTGGTCGATATGAAAGAGACAGGGGAAGCGTCTGAGCGTTATCGCTATGATATGGGCGCCCGTATTCGTGATGTTTTAGCAGTCGATGGCGAAGTGTGGGTACTAGAAGATGGCGATAATGGTAGGTTGTTACAGCTCTTGCCAAAATAGAGATATTCACGCTTATTTTAACTATATGCTTTTACCATATAGTTGCTTTAACGATAACCAACTTTTGATGTAGCAAGGATTAAAATTGTTAGAAAATCGATAAGTTAAGAGCAAATATTAATGCTTAATGCTTACTATAATTACTGTCTTCAACTCTGTTACAAGCTGTTAATCTGAAGTATTGCAATCAGTTGCAAACTTGTAAGTACTTGAATTAGATTTGATAGTTATGAAATATCTTGTTATTGTTAGCCTCTTAAAAAATTAAGGCAAATTTACAGATGGACCATGTAAAGGTTGAGAGACTAGGACCGTTTCCGCGAGTGAGCAAACCTGTCTTTATTACGTCGAGCATTTTAATCGTTGGCTTTATTATCTTTGGCGTGCTATTTACTGAGACTGCTGGAGCACTTTTTAGTTTTTTACAAGGTTTTATTACCGACAAGTTTGGCTGGCTCTTTATTTTATTAATGAACGTAGCTTTAGCATTATGTGTTTATTTAGCCATGAGCCGTTATGGTGATATTCGTTTAGGTCTTCAAACAGAGGCACCGCAATATAGCCTATTTTCATGGATTGGCATGTTGTTTTCTGCTGGTGTCGGTATTGGACTGATTTATTGGGGTACGGCTGAGCCCTTATATCATTTCATGGCTCCACCTTTGGGTGAGCCAAGTAGTGTAGAGACTGCTAAACAAGCAATAAATCTTACCTTTTTACATTGGGGACTACATGCTTGGGCGCTATATGCGTTTGTCGCATTATCTCTTGCCTATTTCCATTATCGCCGTGGCCTCCCTCTATCAATTCGCTCAACGCTCTATCCACTACTAGGTAAAAAGATATTTGGCCGATGGGGACATGCTGTCGATATCTTAGCAGTATTTGGGACAATGTTCGGCGTTGTAACGTCTTTAGGTTTGGGCGTTATGCAAATAAACTCAGGACTTGAGAAGTTATTTGGTACGCCTAATAGTTTAACAGTACAAATTGCTTTAATTGCTTTTATAACGGTTTTGGCCGTTATTTCTGTGTTGATGGGCTTAGATAAAGGTATCAAGCGTCTTAGTGATATTAATATTGGGCTGACGGCTATCTTACTTGGCTTTATGGTCATTCTAGGGCCAACGTTATTTATCTTTGATAGTTTCCTTGAAAATGTCGGTAATTACTTATCAGTGTTTGTTCCACTCGGACTGTGGGGCGAGGCTTATGAAGGTCAAGAAAATTGGCAGTCTTCATGGACGATATTTTATTGGGCGTGATGGGTAAGTTGGGCGCCATTCGTCGGTATATTTATTGCACGTATTAGTCGCGGCCGTACCATTCGTGAGTTCGTGTTGGGGGTCATGTTAATACCAATAACGATCTTGTTTTTCTGGTTTACTACTTTTGGCGGCGTTGCTATTCATATGGAGTTGCTCGCTGCTATTGATCCCACTTTAGCTAGTCCAGGACTCGTTGAAGCGGTACAAGCAGATTTTGGTAGTGCAATTTTTAAACTGATTGAGTATTACCCATTAACCAAACCGATTACTTTTATCATTGTTATTATGATTATACTTTGGTTCGTGACATCCTCAGATTCGGCAAGCTTTGTTATTGATATGCTAACTGCAGGTGGCGATACCAATCCGCCAAAAATACAGCGTTTATTTTGGGCAAGTACCGAAGGGGTTATTGCTGCAGTTTTACTTGCAGCGGGTGGGCTAAGTGCTTTACAGGCAGCAGCTATCGTAGCGGGTCTACCATTTGCTTTGGTTGTATTTGTGATGATGTACGCACTTTTACGCGGCTTGAGTAGAGATCAATTGATACTGTACAGAGCTCAACAGTACTACATCACTGCAGAATCAGCAGATCATAATACGGCCAATGAGTTCGTTGATGAAGATTTATTAAAAGGTCCGCCCAAGATTGTCAAAGGCGACTAACTCGTATTAACTGTTAGCGTCTTTGTTGTTACAAGAATTGTCTTACATGGATAGCCCTCACATTTAGGGCTATTTTTATGTGATTATATTTATTTTTAGGTTTGATAGGTCACTTATATCCAAACATAGTGGCACAACTCTATTTTAGGAAGGTATTATGAGTGAACTCAAAATTGGTCGTTTAGGACCTTTTCCACGAGTCAATAAGCCTGTTTTTATTGCTTCGGCAGTTTTAATTGTAGGTTTTATTATATTTGGCGCTCTGTTTCACGAGCTAGCTGATACGGTATTTGCTGCAGCGCAGGGTTTTATTACTCGGCGATTTGGCTGGCTGTTCGTTATCTTGATGAACGTAGCAGTTGTTTTAAGTTTATATTTGATTTTTAGTAAGTATGGTGATATCCGCTTGGGTCATCAGACTGAAAGGCCGCAATATAGCCTGCCGTCTTGGATCGGTATGTTGTTCTCAGCAGGTATTGGTATCGGTATTATGTACTGGGGCACCGCAGAGCCTGTATATCACTTTATGGCACCACCTCTTGGCGAAGCTGAGACAGTAGAAGCGGCCAAACAAGCGATGAACATCTCGTTTTTGCATTACGGTATCCATGCTTGGGCCATTTATGCCATCGTGGCGTTATCCTTGGCATACTTTCACTTTCGCCGCGGTCTGCCACTCTCTATTCGCTCAAGTCTATATCCGTTATTGGGTAAAAGGATTTATGGCGGGTGGGGCCATGCTGTTGATACTTTAGCAGTATTTGGTACGATGTTTGGTGTCGTCACTACCTTGGGTTTTGGGGTATTACAAATCAATTCAGGGCTTGAAGGTTTGTTTGGTCTACCAAATTCGGTACCCGTACAAATTATGCTGATTGCTTTTATTACTATGCTCGCCTGTGGTTCTTTATTAATGGGACTGGATAAAGGCATTAAGCGTCTTAGTGATACCAATATTGTTTTGACCTTTGTACTGCTAGCGTTTGCTTTTATCATGGGCCCAACTCAATACATCATGGACAGCTTAGTTGAAAACGTAGGTAACTATGTACAAAATATCGTTCAGCTAGGCTTTTGGAGTGAAGCTTATAGTAAGGGTGATTGGCAGTCATCATGGACCATTTTCTATTGGGCTTGGTGGATTAGCTGGTCACCATTTGTTGGTGTGTTTATCGCTCGTATTAGCCGTGGTCGTACCATTCGTGAATTCTTATTAGGCGTATTATTTATTCCTATGGTTATACTGTTTTTCTGGTTCACAACCTTTGGCGGTGTGGCTGTAAATATGGAGCTAATTGGCAATCCTGGGTTCATTGAAGTGGTACAAAATGACTACGGTAATGCTATTTTTAAATTGATGGAGTTTTATCCATTTACGCAAGCCACAACGATGTTAATCATCATTATGATTGTCTTATGGTTTGTTACTTCATCAGACTCAGCCAGTTTTGTGATCGATATGCTAACTGCAGGTGGTGAGACCAATCCGCCTAAGATCCAACGTCTGTTTTGGGCGATAACTCAAGGTTTTGTCGCTGCTATTTTGCTGGCAGCGGGCGGCTTAGGCGCTCTACAAGCGGCTGCTATCGTGGCAGGATTTCCGTTTGCCGTTGTCGTCTTTGTCATGCTATACGCTATGATACGAGGGTTCAATCGTGACGAGCTTATATTGTACCGTGCAGAGCAGCGGTTTATCACTGAAGAGTCAGTTGAGCACAATACAGCGAACGAATTCGTTGATGAAGAGCTATTGGACGGACCGCCTGAGATTGCTAAAGGTGACTAAGTCATAGTATCAACTGAATGTCTCTAAACAAGACCCCAATCTATTCGTAGATTGGGGTCTTGTTAGTTAATATAGTCAAAAAAGCATTTAATAGAGTAAGACTACCTTCAAACTGTAATTGTCAATAAATAGAATCTTGGCGTTTATGACTTATTTCTCACTTTACAGTCAGTCGTAACGATGTTGTGTTTGATAAATGGTTAATATCTTGATAGGGTGACGCTCTTTTAAGTTTGGAAAAATCTATGGATCACGTCAAGGTTGGTCGATTGGGCCCTTTTCCAAGGGTAAGTAAACCTGTATTTCTGTCTTCAGCGATTTTAATTGTCGCATTTATCATCTTTGGTGCCTTTTTTAATGAGCTGGCAAGCGTAGTGTTTGGGCAAGCAAAAGCGTTTATTTCAATGCGTTTTGGCTGGTTCTTTATTTTGGTAGTCAACTTAGCCGTGGTCATGAGTATTTATTTAATATTCAGCCGATACGGTGACATCAGGCTTGGTCATCAGATGGAAAAGCCAGAATACAAACTCATATCTTGGATTGGTATGTTGTTTTCAGCTGGTATCGGTATTGGTTTACTCTATTGGGGTACAGCTGAGCCGTTGTACCACTTTATGGCGCCGCCACTTGGTGAAGGAGAGACGGTCGCATCTGCTAAGCTTGCGATGAACATCTCGTTTTTACATTATGGTATCCACGTGTGGGCGATTTATGGCATGGTGGCTTTAGCATTGGCTTACTTTCACTATCGCCGCGGTCTGCCACTGGCAATTCGATCAACGCTCTATCCGTTATTAGGTCAAAGAATTTACGGGCGTTGGGGTCATACTGTCGATACTTTAGCTGTATTTGGCACGATGTTTGGGGTTGTCACAACCCTAGGTCTAGGCGTGTTACAGATAAACTCTGGTCTTGAGAGTCTATTTGGTATTCCTAATAACATCACAGTACAGATTGTCTTGATTGCGGTTATTACAGCGCTTGCTGGGCTGTCTTTATTGATGGGACTGGATAAAGGTATTAAGCGTTTAAGTGATATTAATATCTTTTTGACTATCGTGTTATTAAGCTTTGTGATTATCTTAGGTCCAACGCAGTTTATATTTAATAGTTTTGTAGAGAATATCGGTAATTATCTGCATCAAGTTATTCCGCTAGCTTTATGGACAGAGTCTTATGAAGGTCAGGAAAACTGGCAATCTTCATGGACGATTTTTTATTGGGCATGGTGGATTAGCTGGTCACCGTTCGTTGGCGTATTTGTCGCTCGTATCTCTCGTGGTCGCACTATTCGTGAGTTTATATTAGGGGTATTATTAATTCCGGTTACCATATTGTTCTTATGGTTTACAGCCTTTGGTGGTTCGGCAGTACATATGGAGCTGACTGCTGCAATCAGCCCTGATATTGTCAGTCCTGGACTGGTGGAGGCAGTAAGAGCGGATACCGGTAGTGCTATCTTTAAATTAATGGAAACCTATCCCTTTACTCAAGCAGCAACTGCCTTGATTATCATAATGATCGTACTATGGTTTGTGACCTCGTCCGACTCTGCCAGTTTTGTCATCGATATGTTGACGTCAGGTGGTGATACCAATCCACCCAAGATCCAGCGTCTGTTTTGGGCAGGGACTGAAGGCGTTATCGCAGCGATATTGCTAGCAGCGGGAGGACTTGGGGCATTACAGGCCGCAGCTATTGTGTCAGGATTCCCATTTGCTATTGTCATGCTGGTAATGATGTATGCACTACTTCGCGGCTTGAGCCGAGATCGTCTGGTTTTATATCGCAATCAGCAGTGGTTTGTCACTGAAGAATCAGCAGAACACAACTCAGCGAATGAGTTTCGTGATGAACATTTGCTAAAAGGTCCTCCTAAAATTACCAAGTCTGATTAGTAAGATCGCATAAATAACATTCATAAAAAGACCCCCAGCTTATATATAAGCTGGGGTCTTTTATTATTAAGATATTTAATATTTGTGGTAAGCGCTATTAAAGTGTTAGATACATTTGCCTGGTACATAACCTATCGCTGCAGTTGTGCCACACGCTGAGCAGGCGTTGCCCGCTGTGCGATAACTGATGGTCGAGCCAACTTTCGTGGTTACGCAAACAGGGTCGTATTGCATAGTACACATGTTTTGCTCTGGGTTGTGAGGCGGGCACTTAGTAAACAAATCATCGCTAGGTGCTTGTTGATTAGTAGCAGGTGTACGGATCGGAGTGGTGATAGGCTCGGTGCCACTTGGTATATTGCTACAGCCTGCTAGTGTCATCGCTACAGATACTGTCAGTAGCGACAAGCATGAGCGCCAAGATATCAAAAAATTATTATTAAACATAATATATCCTTATTTATGAAAATCATAATCTATGAAGGTTGTAATTGATGAAATCCACAACGTCCTGTTGTAGTAGATAAGCTAATAATTGGCGTATAGCATCTGCTTTATCTGTTTTCATAAGTTAATAACGTCTTAAGCTTGAGAGGCTTATTTTTTAGTATTGATCTCATTGTAGTCAGTCACTTACTAAAAAGATAGCCAATAAAAAACCCCAGTCTATAAATAGGCTGGGGTTTTGTTTAAATATCAAATAATAAAGTAGTTACTTAGATGACTTATCATCTTGGTTAAGCTGTACATATTTGTCAAAGTTTTGCGCATAATCGGTCAAATTATCACTTAGCATCTGACGGTACTGCTTAACGTAAAACTCTACGATGTCGTCTTTTTCTTTTGCAAAGTCATCACCTTTCACAAAGCCAATAGAGGCGACCGAAGCGCTATAACGCGCTGCTGCATAAAGTAATGAAGCACCGACTTGCCCTGAATGAGCTTCAGGACCCAATTGTCTATTTGCAACCCCGATAATAGCATCGGCACGCTGATAAAACGCCTGCATTTCAGGGGTGATTTCAGTCATCGCTTCAGCATTGTCATTTAAATTTTGGTTTTGAGCGTTGTTATCAATATTGTCTTGAGACATAAGCAACTCCTATTGAGTGTCTGTAAATATGGGTTTATAAACCTGCATCTGCTTTTAGTAATTCAGCTTTGTCTGTTTTTTCCCAAGTAAAAGCAGTATCAGAGCCGACGCGACCAAAATGACCGAAAGTTGCTGTGCGTTGATACATAGGCTGGAGTAGGTTTAGCATTTGGGTAATGCCATAAGGGCGCAGGTCAAAATGTGTACGAATCAGACGAATGATTTCATCAGAGCTGATTTTACTCGTACCAAAAGTATTAACTGATATAGAAGTAGGTTCAGCAACTCCAATCGCGTAGCTGACTTGTACTTCACAGCGCTCGGCCAAACCTGCTGCGACGATATTTTTGGCGACATAACGTACTGCATAAGCGGCACTGCGATCGACTTTTGAAGGGTCTTTACCACTGAAGGCACCGCCACCGTGGCGAGCCATACCGCCGTAGGTATCGACGATGATTTTACGTCCGGTTAAGCCTGCATCACCGACAGGTCCGCCAATAACGAACTTGCCAGTTGGGTTGATGTGGTAGCGAGTACCAGCATGCAACAGGTCGGCTGGCAGTACTTGTTTGATGATAGATTCCATGACTGCTTCTTGCAGATCTTTTTGCGAAATACTTGGATCATGCTGAGTAGACAATACCACAGCATCAATTGCAGTCGGACGATTGCCATCATATTTTAAGGTAACTTGTGCTTTTGCATCTGGACGTAACCAAGGCAGGTCACCAGCACGGCGTAGCTCAGACTGACGCTCCATAAGACGATGTGCAAACTCGATAGGAGCAGGCATTAACACATCGGTTTCATTACTAGCATAACCAAACATTAAGCCTTGATCACCAGCGCCTTGCTCTTCTGGGCTGTTACGATCGACACCTTGAGCGATTTCAGGTGATTGCTTGCCAAGCATGTTGATCACTGCGCAAGTCTCACCATCAAAACCAAGATCTGAGTGATGATAACCAATACCATTGACCGTATCACGTACAATACGCTCCAAATCAATGTTGGCGGTAGTGGTCACTTCGCCTGCTAGTATCACTGCACCAGTTTTGACCAGCGTCTCGCATGCTACGCGAGCTTGGATGTCTTCACGTAAGATGGCGTCAAGGATAGCGTCTGAGATTTGGTCGGCCATTTTATCAGGATGGCCTTCGCTTACAGATTCAGATGTAAATAAGTTGTATTCACGCATAGTTAGATCGCTTAATTGCAAGGACTGTCATTACTAAATCAGTCATAATTAAATGTTAACGGAAAATAAGAGGCAAAAGTGAATCAAAAAATTAGCACATTTTACCGTGAATCGAGTGAAAACTCTAGTGTAGCTATTGTTGCTATCAATCGTAAAAATCATCAAGTTGGCTAAATTTCTGCTAATAGTTATCTGTATCGTTTTTCTTTGAGTTGGGTTATCTCTATTAGACAATACTAGCTATAAAGAATTTCAAATCTCTACAAACGTAGCTTTGTCCTTAAACATACATTCTTCATAAACCGGACAGGCTCCGCATTTAGGGGTACGCGCTTGACAGGTATAGCGCCCATGCAAGATGAGGTAGTGATGAGCGTCAACCAATAGGTCTTCTGGAATACGCTCGACCAGCTTTTTCTCTACTATTAAGACGTTCTTACCAGTAGCCAGCCCCGTGCGATTGCTAACACGGAAAATATGCGTATCGACTGCCATAGTTGGTTGTCCAAAGGCAGTATTCAAGACCACGTTAGCGGTTTTGCGCCCCACACCAGCGAGCGACTCTAAGTCTTTACGGTTATCAGGTACGGTGCTGTCAAACTTCACTATTAAATCGCGACAGGTTTTGATCACATTTTTGGCTTTGGCATTGTATAAGCCAATATTTTTGATATAAGATTTTAGGCCTTCTTCACCCAATGCCAATATAGCCTCAGGAGTATTGGCGACAGGGTATAGCTGCTGGGTTGCAATATTGACACTCACATCAGTCGCTTGTGCAGAGAGTATGACTGCGATAAGTAGCTCAAAATTATTACTGTAGTTTAATTCGGTAATGGGATCGTCAATAGTAGCAGCCAACTTCTCAAAGAACGGTCGTACGTTACGATTGGGCAATCGTCTCGATGGCGGTGTGTCTGCAGTTTTGTGTTTGACAGTTTTGCTCATAGGATATAGACAATATTTTTATAGCTGTTGATGTTAATAGTGGTTAAGGTCGATACTAAATTAGATCAAATAAGATAACAGGATACGGACAAATTATCCCTAATACTAACACTATAACTGAGATAGTTGATCTTGCAACGTAGCCAACTCGGCGCTTTTCTCTGGGTTGGGACGGACGCTTAACTGTTTTTCTAGCTTTTTGATTTTACTGCGTAGTTTGGCGGCAGCAATAGTATTCTTTGCTTGCTGCTCATTGATATCAATAGTTTGGGCACTGGCGTTATTTAGCTTGGCTTCTACCATACTGACGACAGGCCTACTATTATTACTATCGGTCAGTTGCTCAGTTACGCGTCTAAGATGCGTGTGATAACGCTGGCGTAGCTCGTTTTGCTCTTGCATACGTTCTGCTGCTGACAGTTCACGCTCAATAGGAACGAGGTCAATGCAGTCAACAGGGCAGGGTGCAATGCATAGCTCACAACCGGTGCACAAATCTGTAAAAATCGTATGCATATGTTTGCCAGTACCAACGATGGCATCGACTGGACAGGCTGGGATGCATTTTGTGCAACCGATACAATCATCTTCACGAATAACGGCCCGTACTTCATGCGGACGCTCGGTTGTAGGATCTATTGGCCACTTTGATGGTACAGCAACCAGATGTCCGTGCTCACTATTTGAGGTTTGACTCTGTGAAAAGACAGTATCCAAAGTAGCGTGATCTGCGTCTAAAATAAGGGCAATCGCATCACTAACAGGTTGACCACCAGGCACACATTTATTATGTGGCTCACCATTTACAACGATAGCGGTAGCATAAGGTAGACACCCATCAGGATGATCGCAAAGACCGCACTGCGTCTGGGGTAGACACGAATCAACATACGCAATTTGCTGTTGTGTGTCAGCTGGGAGCGTCTCTAAAGTTAACGTATCAAATAGTATGGGCAAGTTTGTTAGACGGGTATGAATATCACTGGGCATTTAATCAAAGGCCTTAAAACTGGCATAAAGAATGGGTGAGAGCTACTATACTATTGGTAGCTACTAGTATAGATAATCTATCATAAAAGAGTATTGTTCATAATGGCATGCTACTGATTACACGCTAATATATTCTATAAAGCTAAAGTATTATGCCTTGTTCGTGAGCAATTTGTGCAATTAAATCGTAAGCAATACTGCCTTTAAAAGGTATCTTTGGTAAGTTTGAGATATCAAAGAAGTCGGCGTGCGAAAGCTCATCTTCTTGTATGACTATCTCACCGCTTGTATAAGACGCTCGAAATCCTAGCATTAAGTTTGAGGGAAATGGCCATGGTTGGCTACTGACATAGTGGATGTCAGTCAAGCGAATACCTACTTCTTCTAACACCTCTCGCATTACGGCATGCTCTAGACTTTCACCTACTTCTACAAAGCCTGCAATCAAGCCATATTGAAGCTGCGTGCTTGGTCGACCATAGCGGTGATGGTGTGCCAAGAGTATCTGCATCTCACCGGTTTGTGGGTTTGGACGGGTGATGGCTGTGATGACACAAGGTTGTACTCGTGGATACTGGCGTAAGCGGCAGACTGGACAGACCATCGCACGCTCGCCAAATTTGGCTACCGTAACCGAAGCGCTGCAGCGACTACAAAACTGAGTATCTGCTTGCCAGCGCAGCAATTGAATCGCTTGGCTCAGCTGCGTCGAGAGAGCAACTGGTAGCTGGGTGATAAGCTGCCTATAAGTAATGAAGTTTATCTCTTCAGTACGGGCTAATGGCGTCTGCAATACGGTTGACTTATGAGAGTCTTTAGTTAAGTTGGGAATAGCAATGCCGTGAGTTTGCGCATAATCATAAGTAATGGCAATGGTAGCAGGTACATCATCGCCATCAATAGGCTCAGGGCTTGTATCCAATGCTAGCGACCCATTAGTCTCCCAATTGCTTGCTGCTAAGCTTGCCAATAATTCGACACGGCCAACCTGATAGAGCTCATTTGCTGACTCTGCTGCTTGGTCTTTTTTGACAATATCACTGTTAATAGCCAAAACAGAAACTTGCACAGGCCGCCAGCCTTTTGCAGTATAGCGGCACAGTACAGTCTCGTTATCAATCACAAAGGCGGTGGTCATAAATAGCTATCCAAAGCAGCGAGAGGGTTACCTAAAAGTTGCCTATGTTTATCTGCAATAGTTAAGCGGCAAGTAACTGGCTTAAGCTATCCTGGGCAACATCGAGCGATTTTTTGCTCACAGGATGGTTGTTTTCAAAACCATCTAAGCGATAGTCTACTGCCATGAGTACATCAGCTATATGAGCAAGTGTACGATCATCTATACTTTGACCATTTTCAAGACGTTTTTGCATATTGGTAGACAATTGGCTAAGCATATTTGCGGGTGTAGGCAATTGTAAGAAGCGTATTGCGCCCGCGACTTGATGTATCAAATCAGGTATGTTTTCAATGTTTAGCAGGTCACGGTTGTCATCCATTAAATAGTCGTTAATTGCTTGCTCTGTGCTTGATAGAGCTGTACGGCTCTCTTGTACCAAAGTATCATAGGCCGTATCTATTTGGTGTAATGAGATATGCTGACTATGCGTTGCCAAATGAATAGCACCTGGAGTATGTATTTTTGCCATCGCGTTCGAAGCATTCTCTGCATGCATCAGTGCTAATAATAGAGAGTCAAACTCATCAGGTGTTGGCGCCTGCCATTTTGCTACAGATGAAGCTACATTTTTGAGTGAAGTTGCCGCATCAGCTAAGCATAATAACTGCAATATTGAGCTTAGCTCTATCAGATCGGCAGCGATTGAGCTTACTTGTACCGCTGCAGGACTAAGTGTATCACCGCGGGCATAATTATCAACTTTTTCTTTAACAGTGCTGATTTGGTTTTGAATAATGTCATTTAGTGTGTCAGTAATGGCACGGTTTGGTCCAAATAAGAAGCGCTGCATCTGCTTGAGCTGTGATGAGTCAAGCTGATTGTTTATGTACTGAGCGCATAGCTTTTGCGCTTGTTGATTATCACGCTGGCAAGCAAAACTTACTAAGTCCGCAAAACGGGAGTCCATTATTGGTAAATAGCTATAAAACTGCTGCTCTAAGTAGATAAGTGTATGTTTTTGACTAGCACTTAACGGTAAGATGTCTTTTATATCTGTGACGGCAGCACTTGCCGCCTGCCAAAATAAACTGTCAGTGTGGGCGGCAATCACTGCACAAGCAGCACTCATGGCATCAAGTTTTTGCTGGGCACCCGCTGTTAGTGGCGCATGTTTGGCAAGGACTACATTTAGACCACTACGATAAGCATTGGTGAGTAAATCACTATCAAGATTTAGCTCACTTAAAGGCTTAAAGTTCTGTTTAGGGTTGGCAATAATGACGCTGCTGCTACCAAATTCAGAAAAATAATTGGCATCGATCGTATCTTGCTGACTATGAGCATAAAGTTTGTTGATAATTGGTAATAGTAGGGTTGGTTCAACTGTTTCGGTCAATAGTACAAACTCGACATAACGATCAAGTGTCATGATCGCCTCTGATAAGTCCATAATCAAAGCGGTGTCACTGTTATTATTGTTGTCATAAAGCTGTTGTAGACCTTGTGCGATGGCTGTACTTAGTAGCTGTCCGCCAGTCAATGCAATCAACTTAAAAATACAAGACAGTTGTGTTAATACGCTAATAGAGTCTAATAATAAAGAGACTTGTTCTTGATCATCGTTAAATTCACTAAGATGATTTTCAGCATCTCTTAGAATGACTGTAATCTCATTATGCAGCAGATGTAGAGAAGGCAAGTTAAAGTTAGTGATACTAAGGGCAGGGGTGGTCAACATTGTTTGCTCAGACTGGCTCATAGTTTTTTTCCATAAAGTGTTAATAGAGTCGACTCTAGCAGTAGTTATTAATAAAAGCAGGCCCTTTAGTATGTCAATAGACATCTGACTGGCTTAGCCCAACTAATTATGTTATGCGCAGTAACGCGCTCTACCACTGCGATAGCCTAGCGTTTAATTCAGGATAATCTTCTGCTAAACCTGCAAACCAGTTTTGATTGGCATGGTTATCTACAGTTGACTCTAGCAATAAAGATGCCAAATTCGCAAAATTAGCATGAGCGGTGTTGCCACCCTCCGTTTGAGTATCTTCTTCAATCGCTAGCGTTACCTGTCCACCCGTCATTGCCAAATAAACTTCAGCTAAGATCTCCGAATCTAACAAAGCGCCGTGAAAAGTACGATCCTGCTTACCGACGTTTAATCGGCGTACCAAAGCATCCAATGTGTTTTTTTGTCCAGGATACTGCTGCTTTGCCATTAACAAAGAGTCAGTGACTTGTACACGCTCGGCGAAGTCTGTCAGACCAACTTTACTAAACTCCATGCTCAAAAAGTTCATATCAAACGTGGCGTTGTGAGCGATGATTTCTGCGCCATCCATAAAGTCGTATAACGCCTTAGCAACCTGATCGAAAGTTGGCTTATCTGCCAAAAAAGCTTCGGAGATACCGTGAATACGAATGACTTCCTCATCCATACCGCGCTGCGGATTGATATAAACATGTAGCTTTTCGCCCGTAAACTTACGACCGACTATTTCGACAATGCCGACCTCAATCACGCGGTCGCCTTTGAGAGGATCAAGTCCTGTCGTCTCTGTATCCATGACAAGCTGACGATTGGGCTCGTGTCGATGGATAGGCTTTGGCAGTAGCGGACGAAAATTGGGGTTAGCACGACCAGTATCACCATCGAATTTTGGCAAGTCTACTGACATGATGGTTGTATCGCTGTTTATATTTGTCTCATCTGATGTCATGGTATCGATACTCACTGGCTGCGTAGCATTGTCTGGTTGTTGCTTGACTGATACAGGCTTTAAAACATTATTATCTGGTATTTCATCTAAAGGGTTTTCGTACGACTCTTCATCTAAATCCTCATCCATCATATTAAAGCCTAACGGATCATTATTTAACCAGTCATTAGCGCTTGTTTTAGCTTTTTTTTTAGCGGTATCATCGTTAGTAGGTTCAAAGTTATCTATAGAACGCGCTGTAGATGAGTGCTCGCTACTAGAAGTGACGCCCAGATTGGCTAGCTCATCCGCTTTTTCATTGCCAGCGTGCCCAGCATGACCTTTAACCCAGTGCCAATCAACATTACGTGCTTGACAAAGCTTATCCAACTGTTGCCACAAGTCTTGATTGGCTACAGGCTTTTTGCCTGCCGTCTTCCATCCGCGCTTTTTCCAACCTTCAATCCACTGGGTAATGCCGTTTTTGACGTAGCTGGAGTCGGTCCAAATTTCAAGCTTTAGATTTTGAGGACTGTGTTCTAAAGCTTTTATCGCACCCATCAGCTCCATACGATTATTGGTGGTTTCTTTATCGCCACCGTACAAGTCTTGCGTATGTCCATCACTAAAAATAAGGTGCGCGCCCCAGCCACCGGCGCCTGGATTGCCCTTACAAGCGCCATCTGTATAGGCAACAGTGGTATTCGCTTTTACTGCCAGCGGATTGGTCTCATTTTGCTGACTCGTGGTCGACGCATTTGCAGATGCGCTGACAGAAGTAGCAAAAGGTGATGATGATAGAGCATGGTTGTCTGACATAATGACCTAAAAGCTTAACGGACAATCAACTCACGATAAATAGAGCAATTCAGGGCTATATAAGACCCTCACTACAGAGGCGACTTAATAGTGCCCTATATTGATACTATCGTAGATTGATTGTAATTTGATTGAATGACTGCGCTCAATTATACCAAATACATGACCTATATGTGCCATCGCTCACCATAAAACTGTAAAACTAAATATCAAAACAGAAAGGGCAGTATTTTCTGTTAAAATGAGTTAGATAAGGACATGACATCGCTTGTTAGCTTAAGCGGATTTGCATATACCTCAGTCTTTTTTAACGTAGGATAATATTATCATGTTCAATTGCTCAAACGTTATATGCCATAAGTTTACGACGCTTGCCATCAGTGCTATGACCGTTAGTGCATTGTTACTGTCAGGTTGTAACGATACCAGTACGACTACAGAAACAGAGATAGCGAAGACTAAGACAGATCTATCTGTATTTGAAGGCTGCTATACCGTCAGCAATGACGAGCCTGCCCAAATCAAAGTGAGTCAGCAACAAGGCAAGTGGGTTATGCAAATGAAGGAGCCTGCAACTGCCGAACGGGTGTGGGATAATGCTGAACCTTTAGAAGTTATGGATAATAGCGAGATACCCAAATTTTTCTCCATTGATCCTGACAATGTTGATGCAGTCATCGGTCGTCCCGATAGAGTGCTGGTCATGGCACATGTCAAACCTGTCTATGCCAATATCGACCCTTTGCTTGATAGTGAGTATTTGTCTTACATTTATAAAGGGGCCAATACGATTTATCAGGTAGATTGTGATGAAGTTAATACAGATATTTTGGCCAATCCCCATGCCAATATTGTCATCGATAATGTTGGGCCAAGCACTAAAAGCCTTTAATAGCAGACAGTCTTTAATGAAAGATATAGCATAGTCGGACCAAAATATCTTGCCAGTGATTAAGCAATAGAGTTAGATAATATGAATTTTTTGAGTTATGTCGTCTTAGGTGGTTTGTCTTATGCCGCTGGTTGGGCGATACGTATATATGTACTTGGTAAACAACCTAAGCCTGCGCAGCCCTATAGTTTAAAGCATCCTGTCATCTTAGGATATCTAGGCGCGTTTTTTATTATTATGCTCGTTGTTTCGTGGCTGATTGGACGCTATCTACTCGGCCACGTTACCATTGATTTACCCTTTATTATCATTAATAGTCTCGTTGCTACTTTTGTTTGTTCTTTCGGTCTCAACCCAGAAAACGCCAATTATGACGTGCCTGATTAACTGTTAGTTGTCACTCACTAATGATGGTTTATGAGTTTTAAGCTTAATGCGCACAACAACACGGTCAGTGATGCACTCATTGACCGTGTTTTTATGATTAAGGTTACCATTAATTATATTCTAATAATTAGGGTTTTTTCTTAGCTTTGGCATTTTTGTCTTTATTTTCAGACGCTTTATTTTCGGACTTTGCACCATCTTTAGACGTTGAATCTTTAGACGTTGATTGCTCGTTTTTCCAAGTTTTATATTTGTTTAAGTCTTTTTCTATCATTCTTAAGCAAAACCCTATGACCAAAGCATCATCAACTTGACCAATAAAAGGTATAAAATCTGGAATAATATCAATAGGGTTTAAGACGTATAACAACCCAACCGCTGCTGCTGAGACAGTTTTATAAGGTATATTGCGATAATTACCTTGATAATAATCTTTTACCAAGCTCATAAGTAGCATCAAATCTTTAGCATAACGCTCAAGACCGCGATCATTGTCGACTTGATTCTTTATTCTATCTTCTTTACTTAAGATGAGTTTAATATTGTCTAAAAGCGACTTATTATCTTTTTCTTTACCAGCCATACTAGGCTCCTCTCATTATTGGTGGATGATTCATTACTATTTACTATAACAAGAGTAATGGTAAGTACCAAACATGGTTGTTTAATGATTTGTTGCAGTTGTAATAGGCAATGGTTATAGGGTTATGCAATCCTTGTCGCTATTAAAGCTGCCAAACTGCGATATTTATATAAAGTTAATGTTAAAAACGTTGATAATTAAGCCATTGTTCTAAAACCATTATTTTAAAATAAGTTTTGAGGTAACAGTTCAGTATGCGTACAGAAAATCCGACTCTTTTAAAACAAACTGATATGACCACTGCGGCTGATAAGGAGCTTAGTCGCCGCCAATTTTTATGTCGCTTAGGGGTGAGTACAGGTGCTGGTCTACTTGCAACTCAAGGTATCGCTCAAGGCTTAACGATTAAAGCTGCAGACAAAACGAGCGATAAAAATGACAGCATGCAGCTGACCAAAGATGACTTGCCAATGGTGCTGACAGACAGTAATCAGTCAATAGCGTCCAAATCGCACTGCATAGTACCTACTATTGAGACGCGTCTATTTGCCAGCTCCAACGTGGGCGGTAGTCATGAACGTAACCAATTGGCATTAGAGCGCTTGGCTTGCGCAGGTTTTGATGTACACAATCCTGCTATCACCAGACGACAATATTTGCGCTTTGCAGGAACGGACACGCAGCGAGCCACTGATCTACAAAATATTGCGACTGGCGCGATTGCTGCACCCAAACTGCTTATGGGTGTACGCGGTGGCTATGGCGCAATGCGTCTGCTGCCGATGATTGACTGGCAAACGCTGGGGCGCATTATGAGAGAGCAAGGCACAATACTGACAGGCTTTAGTGATGTCACCGCTATTCAGTGTGCACTGCTGGCGAAAGGGCAAATGAGCTCGCTTGCAGGTCCCATGCTCTATAGCGAGTTTGGCAAAACGTCTCCTGATGAGATCAGTTGTCGGCAGTTTGTAGAAGCGCTGACGAATCCTAATCTGAACATTAGTGTTCAAAATGCAGATTTGACCAGCAAGCAATTACCAGCGATTCTGGCGACTGATAAGACTCAATCACTCACGGGAACGATTTGGGGTGGTAATCTGAGCGTGGTATCAGCGCTGGCAGGTAGCGAGTACTTGCCGCGTATTGATGGTGGCATTGTATTTTTGGAAGACGTAGGCGAACAGGCTTATCGTATCGAGCGCATGCTCTATGATTTGTATTTAGCAGGGGTGTTCCAGAATCAGCAAGCAATCGTATTTGGCTCATTGTCTGGCACAGGTGAAGATAGCTACGATAAACGTTACGATGTGGCGATGGTCATACGTCAGTTGCATAAGCTGACTGGACTACCTATCTATAGTGGCATGAGCTTTGGGCATATCAGTAAAAAACATAGCTTTCCACTCGGCGCGACTTGTCAGATTACGCCAGCGACAAATAAAACTGACGGCTATACATTGAATTTTACGGATTATCCAACTATCGAGGCAAATAAGATTAATGTCGAAGGGTTATGGCAAGTTATATAGTGTGATCGGGTGGACTTTGATCAATAGATTAACATTTGCTTTACAGAAAGCATTACTTATATCTGTCAAGATTAATCATCAATTACTCTCTTATTACAAGGAATTATGATGATGTCAAACGCCAAAAAAACAAATCTTTCAGCTCCTTCTATTCATTACAACACCACTTGTAGCTGTGAAAAATGCGGATGTACCAGTCCATCAACTTGCAAAAAATGCAACATGTGCGAAAAATGCTGCCAGTGTAATTAAGCTCAATGAGCAATAGGTGGCTAAGATAGCACATTTGATTGTTACTAAAATTAATAAGCGCTCAACAAGCTTATGCAACTGCCTTAACTCCAATGAGTCAGGCGGTTTATTTTTTCTACTTAACGAAGATAACTATATAAGATGCAAAATAAGGGACAAGATCATTTAGGGCATGTAAAAACATAATAAGCATACCTAGTGGTTTTGTTAAACGATTAATCAAAACAAACAAAAATGATTGGTTAATAATAACAGTTAATATTTAAATGACATAGAAGATAGTACTTACCTTGAATTGATGGGTATTATAATAAGGAAAATTAAAATGAAAAATTCAGTATTGAATAGAACCTTTCAAAATAAGCTATGGGTGGCAGTATTAGTAAGTCTTATCGGACTGAGTGCTTGTAGTAATGAAGTAGATGAAAAGGCCGATACTAATCATACAGAGTCTAGTGAAATGACGCCAGTGCAGACAGATAGCGACACTGAAACTAATGTTAGTACTTCCACAGATGAAACAGACAGTACAGATGATGACGCAGGGGGTACAGCCTACTATTCTGGTGTAGACAGCGTGGAAAATGAGCAAAAGGCTGAAGATACAGCCACTGTGAACGAAAATAACTCGAACTTAGATAAGACAGCAGCGGAAGGATTACAGTAATATAGCTTTGTCTAGTATGTAATAAAGATAATAAGAGCGTGTTGTGTCTGATGGTTATACAAAGATATTAGCAAATAAGCAACTGTTTATTATCTTTATCGAAAGTAGACGCGACCGCTAGCTATTTATCGCATCGATTTACTGTATATTTATACATAATAATGTACATCAGATGTACGGATTAGATAGAGCAGGACAGTATAGAACGCCAGATACAGCAAAGCCCCTGATATCAGGGGCTTTAGTTATTCTATAAGATAGTATAGAACTATGTAATGGTACCCGGAGCCGGAACAGTATAACGTAAGTAAGTTATTGATTTTAAAATAAATAAATTACTTATGATAATCCTGGTGTACATATGGGTGTACATTAAGTGACAAGTTCAAACTTTAATAACATTTCACGATTATATCAAATCGGGTAGCTTTACATACTACAGCTACCTACTATTTATTAGATATTTCTTTGTATTTATCTTTAATCAACTGACTTACAACTTTTGAGGAAGAAGTAGTTCCTTCTGCTTTCTTAATAGAGTCCAGTAGATCTTGGTCTTTTTTATAAATCTTTATTTCGCTTAGATCTTCGTTCTTACTGCTTGCTGAAAACTTCGCCCAAGCATCTTTCATATTCTCTATAACTTTAGCTCTATATGATATTACTGGTATCGAATTAAAATCGATCGTATGATCATTCATATCTATGTTGTTAGTAATAGCATCATATGTGTAATCTACATTTGATAAAACGTCAAGACTAGCTAAGATTAAATTGTACTTGTCTTCCAAAGAGACGGGTATGAATATCTTCTGAAGCACAAGATAGTCTCTCTTGTCTGAGCATAGATAGTTATAAGCCCATTCAATTTGAACGCTGTCATCACCCTTAAGCCACTTTATCTCCCTGTCAGTACGATTTTTAAAATAGTGGGACTTAACTGTTTCAATTTTGCCTATCAACTGATGCTCGTTTAGATACACATCGTTTGCATAATTTGGAAAGTTGATATGGGTGTCGTTGAAATGATTGACCTCATATTTCAAGTAATTTGAAATGTAACAAACTAGCTCCTTACCTCCAACCAAAGCTTTATTATGTAAAGTATCACGGACTAGATAAGCGATGTGCAGAGCACTACGGAGATCTTCTCTTATCCATCCTAGCAAACTATCTGGTAGTTGATTATTATTTTTAAAACACATTAACTCGGTTAAGTACTGAATTGGGTATTGCTTAGATTTGAATATATTTACTAATTGTGATTTAAAAGCCAGCTCACTAATCTCAATATTAGCAGATGAATTCTGCTCATACATATTATGCGCAAATACCAAGCTCTTGCACTCATCATGATTCAAACGTTCAATCACTTTGAAAAAAGTGTCTAACTCTTCTCTATTACGTTTTTGGTAATGAATATTAGAGTCAGCATTAAACTTAAGTTGTTTAGCTAAGTGGTATATATTAGCCTCATTTACCACCTCATAAATGGGTTCAAAAATTGACTGGTCATCACTCTTGATGAAATTTGCATTACTGGAGTTCGCAGTAAGCAATTTTGCATCTGAATTTTCATTTTGTATAAGTGAAGTATTTTCTTCATAAATAGATGATTCGTAACTCTCACTATTAGTATATGTGTCATTGTCATTGTCATTGTCATTGTCATTGTCATTGTCATTGTCATTGTCATCGTCGAAGTCGTCATCGTCGAAGTCGTCATCGTCGAAGTCGTCATCGTCGAAGTCGTCATCGTCGAAGTCGTCATCATCAAAGTCGTCATCATCAAAGTCGTCATCATCAAAGTCGTCATCATCAAAGTCATCTTGCATATAAAAACCCCTATAAAAAAGCTCATAAAAAGTGGTATAAAAGTCCATATTAGTAGAAAAAAACTATGTTTTAACTACATACGAACTCCCTAATATAGGGGTGTGAGCAGTCTTACCCCCTTTTTTTAGCTTAAAATAAACTATATTCAGTCTTTCATCTTCTCGTCTTAACTATACATCGAGTTTAACCCTCGTTCTAGCAGTAAATTTAGACAGCCTCATTCCTAACATCACTACTTCGTTTAAGGGTTATCTACGTTGGCTTGTTCAGGCTATCAGACCACTAAACAAAAACACTATACGACACATTTTTTAATCCTATCCGCTAACTCCATCTCGACACAAACCTGAACCCTAGCGACAATTTACCATAAAGCTTAAATGGCAACTCCTAAGCACACGACGAAAAAAAGAACGACGCCCTCATTCTTAGTGGGTTATTTATATTATTAATAGATACTAATAATTATGAGTAATTTAATACGGACTTCATTGATGGTTATGTACACCAAACTAAAATCAATGGAGCACACTCATGTCACATTCACTCATTAACCAGTCACAACTCATCAGTAATATTGATAGACTTGTCAGAGACGTCATTTTTAGTCCTATCAATTTTGATGATATTAAAAATCGTTTGAACGCTTTATATTTGCCCTTCATGCAAATTCTAAATGCTGATTTATTTTACTCACAAACCATCAACTCATTTGTCTATAGTACCGATGCTATTGTTGGTGATTCATACCCATCCGATGTTATTTGGGACCACGGCAAAACACAGCAGTTCATTAATACCATAGCTTGCTATAAACATAACATTGAGACCGAGGATAACGCTTGGCGATATCAAGAGACTCAGAATAGGAAAAACCTTGAAAGCTATGTTAGAAACTTGCTGAACCACTACTCAAGGTTATTGTTCATTCGAGTGGACTTGATGTATCTGAAAGAAACCAGTCATATGGTGACGATCGAAGATTTCAATCTTCACATGATTAAGCTCAGAGAATTTATAGGAAATAAAAAGACATGCTTTGAGCATTTGCAAGGCAATGCATGGGCATTAGAGCATGGGCATGAGAATGGCGGTCTACATTGCCACCTACTGCTTATCTATGATGGTTCAGAACGACAAAACGATTGGTATTTGGCTGAAGAGGTAGGTAAAAGATGGCAAGAGATCACCAGTGGTATTGGCGCTTACTATAACTATCATTACACTGAGAATAAGCAGGGATTCGAGAAAAATGGCAAATTGGGTATCGGTATGATCCACCGAGATAACTTTCAGCAGTTAGAAAATGCGGTCTGTACAGCCTTGTACTTAACCAAACCTGACAAGGTGGGTCAGCACTTAAAAGTATGGCTTCCTAGCATGCGTACCTTCGGTCATGGCATCTACCGTACAAAGAGGCGTCGTGGATTACCACCCATAACAAACTAATTTCAAATACATACTACATTCATGAGATCGAGCATTAGCGTCTTAATGCTCATCCTTCTTCACTGATCAAAGGCCTGCACGTAGCAGGCCTTTTTTATGCGCGCAATAAGGAGCCCTTATGAAACCACTATGTCCACGCTGTCAGTCGTCCGCTGTTTATGTGATGACTAATAGTAATAACCAGCAGCTTGTGGATGAGCCGTTATCACCCGCTGCACTGATCGGTCTTGGTGTCAGTCTATGCAAATCATTCAAAGTCCATCCTGTGATCGGTGTGGTTGCAGGTACTGCGATCGCAGCCGTCATCGAGCTTGCAGAGCCTCATAGCGCTTTACCGTTGCTGATCAATAAGCAGCATCGCTGTGATGACTGTACGCATGTTTTCTCAACCATCAACTAATAAATCATCGCATTACTTAATGCTTATAAACAATCAAACCTAAAAGGAAATGAATCATGGCACATTTAATCGAAAATATGGCTTATGTTGGCGATACCCCTTGGCACGGTCTCGGCAGTCAGCTACCAAAGAATCAGCCTATTGAAGTCTGGGCTCGTGAGGCTGGTATGGATTGGCGTATTGAATCCTCAGACGTCAGCTACATGGCAAGCAATGAGAAAGGCCAAAGCCTGATCATGCCCTTCGACAGCAATAAGGTCCTGTACCGTAGCGATAACCTAGAACCGTTATCGGTGGTCAGTCAACGCTATCAAGAAGTACAGCCCCGTGAGATTCTAGAGTTCTATCGTGATCTTACTGAGCAGTCTGACTTTGAGCTTGAGACCGCAGGGGTGCTAAAAGGTGGTCGCAAGATGTGGGCCCTTGCCCGTACAGGTCAGTCTATGACCCTAAAGGGCGGTGATGTCAGTAACGGCTATCTACTCTTAGCAACTGCTTGTGACGGCACGCTTGCGACTACAGCACAATTTACCAATATCCGTGTGGTGTGTAATAACACGCTAGCCATTAGCCTCGCTGACGGCTCAGGTGGCGTGGTAAAAGTACCGCATAGCACCTCCTTTGATGCGGACAAGGTTAAGCAGCAATTAGGCGTTTCTGTTCAGCAGTGGAATGAGCACATGTATGAGATGAAGCAGTTAACCCAGCGCCGTGTAACCCAAGCAGAAGCCGCCAATTACCTGAACCGTGTTTTCAATGATCAAGACAACGACATCATTCTGTTTAACAGCGCTAAGAAAGAAAAAGATGCGGTGCCTAATGCCCGTGCCATGAATCAGGTGATGAACATGTTTAACGGTCAAGGTCGCGGTGCAGATTTGGATTCAGCGCGTGATACCGCTTATGGGCTGCTGTCGGCAATGACAGAGTTTGTTGACCATGAGCGCCGAGCGATGTCTAACGATCATAGGCTTGATTCCGCATGGTTCGGTGCAGGCGCTAAGCTGAAAGATAAAAGCTTAGAGGCAGCCTTTGCACTGATTGCCTAAAGACGCTTAGTACACGCAACGATTAAACCACGCTTTCGAGCGTGGTTTTTTTATGCCGTTTGTTTCTCATTAATCAGTAAACAACTAAAAACCAATAACCAATTTAACGAAGGAATTTACCATGAACATGATCGCATTAAATACCAACACTCAGCCAAGACAGGCTAAGCGTGCCATCGCTAAGATAAAAGCTAAGCACAGCATCGAAGATATGCCAACGCTTAAGGTTCAGAATAAAACCGTTAAACCTTCCGCTAGTCAAACAACCACTGCTAAGCGTTTGGTTAATACCAAAGACTTAAGCCGTGAGGACTGGCTACAAGTACGCAAGCAAGGCATTGGCAGCTCTGATGCTGCTGCCGCTTGTGGTATCCATCCGTACCTATCCATGCTTGAGCTATGGATGATTAAGACCGGACGCATGAGCTCAGACATTGATGCCAGTAATAATAACGGTATTGAAGGGTATTCGCCGCTATATTGGGGCAATACCTTGGAGCCGATGGTGGCTAAATATTATCAAGAACATACCGGCAATAAAGTCAGGCGCGTAAACGCCATCTTGCAGCACCCTGATCCTGACAAAGCCTTTATGCTCGCCAATTTAGACTACGCAATCACGGGTAGTGACGAGGTACAAATCTTAGAGTGTAAAACTGCAGGGGAACATGGGGCGAAATTATGGAAACATGGCGTACCGTTATATGTCACTTGCCAAGTACAACACCAACTGGCGGTCACAGGTAAACAGGCAGCTCATATTTGCGTGCTGCTTTGTGGACATGAGGCTAAGATATATAAGGTTAAGCGTGATGAGCGTTTGATTGCATCCATCATGGAGCATGAACGTCTGTTCTGGCAGTACGTGCAAACAGACACGCCGCCAACCCCTGATCATTCTGAATCCGCAGCTCGAGCATTAAAGCAGCTGTATCCAACGCCTAAGCCGTCAAGCAAGGTTGATCTACGAGATGACGATGGTGCCAATAAGTTGTTTGAGCAGTTGCTGAGCTACCGTGAATATATGCAAGAGCTAGGGCAGCGCCATGATCAGGTCAAGCATCAGCTGCAAAGCTTAATTCAAGATAATGAAGTAGCAGTGTTTGAAAAAGGGGCTATCTCGTGGAAACGATCCAAGGACAGCGTAAGCTTAGATACCAAGGCGGTGATCAAAGCCCATCCTGAGCTACTCACTCAGTTCAGTAAAACCCGTCAAGGCAGTCGCCGCTTTGTCGTCTTAACCGACTAAGCGCGCATCCAATCGATCAACACCTTAAAAAAATACCGAAAGTAAGCGCATAAACGCCCACCTATCACAGGTGGCCTTTTTATGTCGCTTTATTCATTTTATTAAACCTATAAGGAATACCATCATGATTAAGGGTCTCACGATAACCCCGCCTGTACTTGGTCGTATCAGCATTGGACGTGTCATTGTAAAAGACGGCAAGCGTCTGCCTGCTAAGGATGACCAATTCACTATTACCAGCCAAGTGCAAAATAAAGAAGGATGGATCAATCATCCACTAGACGAAAAACTACGTGCAAATAATGACGGTAAGCTCAGACAAATACCCGTGCGTATGCTGTTTAATGATCCGACACTAAATCTGCGAGCTGAGTACACACTGTTTGATCGGCAAACGGGCAGACCGCTATGTGTGGGTGACGGTGAGCAGTGTCAGCGCCGAACCAATAATGGCGTGGAAACACTACCATGCCCATCACCTGATCGTTGTCCACTAGCACAAGGCGGGGTTTGTAAGCCCTACGGTCGTCTGTATGTCAATCTATCTGAGGACGATGAGCTTGGCACCTTTATCTTTCGCACCACAGGCTTTAATAGTATTAGAACGCTTGCAGCACGGCTCAGCTACTTTGCTGCGGTATCAGGCAATAAGCTGTCGTGCTTGCCCCTGCAACTAACGCTAAGAGGTAAGAGTACGACGCAAAGCTATCGCACGCCGATTTACTTTGTTGATTTAACGCTACGTGATGGGGTAACGCTTAAAGATGCGGTATCTAACGCGCAAGCTATTGATACGGAGCTTAGCGAACATGGCTTTGATCAAGCAGCGCTAGAGGCAGCAGCAAAGCTTGGCTATGTGAATTCATCCTTTGAAATTGATAACGATGAGGCATTTGCAGTCGTGGAAGAGTTTTATCCCGTGGAGACAGGCGATTCTGGTCAACATCAAGGTGAGCATGAGCACTTGAACCATGGCTTAGCCAATCATGACCTGACCAGCATTGAGCAGGGATTACGGCAAAGCGTGACAGCGGTTAGTTAATCCAGCGTACCAAGCATAAAAAAGAGCTGTTACATGCAGCTCTTTTTTTATTACCTAAACCCATGCTAACTGTCGGACGGCATGGGATGTAGTAAAAAATTATAGGACTCGGTAAGTATATGAGAGGAGATGCTCTCATTTACTTATAAGGAGCAAATCATGGAAAATTTGAATACAACACAACCAGTAATAGAGCAATGTAATCATATTCCACAACTATTGAGTATTAAGGATGTCAGCCATTATACTGGTCTTAGTCGCTCTACGATTTACGAGATGATCAATGAAAACTCTGATCGCTATGATTCTACATTCCCTAAAAAGGTACAGCTCACCCAAGTGAGAGTAGTGTGGGTAGCGAGTGAGATTGCAGAGTGGATTAATACTAAGATTGCCGAGCGCTCACTTTAATATTATCGAGCCGCCTTAACTCTAAGAGGGTAAGGCGGTTTATTTTTTTGTGAATTTAGAAATTTTTAGCTCGTTTACATAACATAGCTTGCATAAATAAATGCTAGATTCTACCAATTATCGTTGGTAGGAAAAAACAAAATTTTATTTTCATAAGAAGTGTGTTGCTTATTTGTTGCATAAGGGTTACTAGTACACTACTATAGTAAGTGCTAAATAAAAAGAGTACAGCTTTTATGGCGTGCTACTGGGATGAATTTTATTGAGCCTCTGGAGTGACGAAGTCACACAGTAAGCAAAGAAAATTTATACCAGTAGCACTGTACTTATTTTATGGCGGATCGACTATATCCATAAGTTAGTCGACTTTATTAATGGTTTAGGCTTAGTTTTTTTAAATAAAACTTTATACACCGATTAGTAACAGATTTGTGACGGCTCTTCAACATTGGCTATAAGTAATAGATATTAAGGAAATTAATGCAAAACTCTAATACAGCAAAAATAAACGAAGAGATGAATCAAGGTATTAGATCTTCAAACATATTTAAAACTCCTGCCTTTGCTGACAAAAGGAACACAAAAACCGATGATAGAGATGAAAATGCTATCGTTTATAAAGCTCAAATATCTAGATATCATTTAGATACTGATGTCATTCTAACAACTCATACACGTAACGAGCTTGAAGAGAGTCTGGCAAAATTAAAATTTCATAAAGTTATCTATGAGGACTGGGGTTTTAGTGAAGTTGATAAAGTTGGTCGCAGTAGTATTTTAAATTTTTATGGAAAGCCTGGAACTGGTAAAACCTTAACTGCTGAAGCGTTCGCAGGTCGACTGGATTTACCTATCATCAAAGTGGGTATAGCTGAAATAGAAAGCAAGCTAATGGGAGAAACGTCGAAGAACATACAAAAGGTTTTTCAAGACGCTTATGATCAAAATGCAGTTTTATTTTTTGATGAAGCAGACACTTTGCTAGGTAAACGTTTGTCCTCCGTTACTCAGGGTGTAGACAACGAAATTAACGCCATGCGCTCAACCATGCTTATTGAGCTAGAGAAGTTTGACGGTGTTGTTATCTTTGCGACAAATTTTGCTAAAAACTACGATGAGGCTTTTCGCTCACGTATCACTTATCACGTTGAATTTATACTTCCTGACTTAGACACTCGCAAAAAGCTTTGGTCAAGAATGTTAGTGGAAAAAATTCCATTGGCTGATGAGAGAGATAGTCTAATTAATCAGTGTGCAGAACTATCAGAAGATTTTTCAGGACGTGAAATTAGAACTTGTATGCGCTTAGCCTTACCAAAAGCGTTAATGCAATCGGATGTGTCAATTGAAAAGGCGGTGTTAAGTTTAGATCATCTGATATCAGCTATCGAAAACGTAAGAAAATCCCAAATGGAAGTTGGTAGCAGTACAGATACTAGTAATAAACGCAAATTCGCTGCTAAAGAAGCTCTGATCGCAAAAAAACTATTGGGTACAACAGATAAATCGTTAGATAAAGAAGAACTGCTCGAACAATAAGATAATGATTATTAGATAATATATTATACATTTAGGGGACGAAAATGGGTTGGTTAAGTAATGCGTGTTCGCGGGTAGCCAGTGCAGTTAGTAGCGCTGTTTCTTACGCTTCAGAAAAGGTCAGTCAAGGTCTATCTTGGGCAAGAGAAAAAGCCGCAAAGGCTTGTGATTGGATAGCTGAAAAAGGCGAGGGTTTTATTGATAAGGTCAAAGATGTCTATAAAAAAGTGAAGCCTTTTTTAGAGAAAGTAAAACCGTGGCTTGAAAAGACAGCACTACTTGCGCCTTTTCCTTGGCTAAAAACAGGGTTAATGGTCACTGCTAAAGCAATTGATGCATTATTAGCGTTAGAAAACAGTCCAATATTACATGCATTAGAAAAAGCGGTGAGAAAGACTATTAAGTTGGCGCAACTTATTAAAGAAAGATATCTAACACCAGAAGAAGTAGAAGAAGCTAAAGAAAACCGTGATGCCTTTATGCAAGCTGAGCAACAGTATGAGTCACAATTAAGTGAAGAGCAGCAAAAAGCATTACAACTAAATGAAATGTTGAATAATTATGGAATTTTAAAAGTAGAGTTAAGAGACGTTCTAGAGATGGGCGTTGTGGACTTTCAGCATTATTTGAGACTGAGAGCTACACAAAAGCTATTAGATATGACAGAGCAAAAAATCATCGCAGTTGAAAGTATTGATGACATCACCAGTGATGACATTTATTTGATTAAAACAGCAGAAAGTCTTCTTTCTACTGCTCAGCTTTCTGATGATGAGGCTATTAGGTTAGACAGCATCATTCAAGAGCGTTTTGGTAAGTCTCTAATACCGTTCGTCTTTGAAGAGTTAATGGTAGTTTGGGTTGAGAAACAGCAGTCTTTAGAGCAAGAATGGACTGAATTGAGCAAGAAGCTATCTAAAGACAGAGTGTTGAAAACTCGTTTAGATGTTGCAAAGCGTACTTCAGAGTTAACAGAAGAAGAAACTGCGATTTATAACGAGTTGCTGACCAAAATGGGTGGAGAGCAAACCAAGCTTACTCGTTTAGATGGTGAGCGTCGATCAATGAAAAGCTATGTTTATGCTGCAGAAGGCTTTATGCAGATTCTAGAAAAAGATGATGTAACTTTGGAAGCTGAAGACAAGGATTACCTCCTAGAGGATAGTGAGGAGATTGCTAGCATTATTATGCGTGTGGCACAGAATAACGTTGCTTGGGAATCTTTGACCGATGATGAACAAAGTCTCATTACAGACTACGCCAATATTTTTGAGGCAGAAGGTAAAGCGCGTGCAGATAAACTAAAACAAGAAATTGAAGTGGGAGTAGCAGCTTAATGAGAATAGCAGAGATTGGTGCGTTCTTAAATCCATTTGGCGAAACGCTGTCTACTATATTTGTAGTGAGTCTGATTATTTTGACCATAGCTACTGTTGTATGGTTATTAGGTTCAGCTAAAGAAGCTAACTGGGAAGCCAACTGGCATGGTGGTGATTTAGATGATGAGACCAATAATTTAGCAGGCGAACATGGTTCTGTGCATGAATTAAGCGAAGCCGTTGCTACAAAAGCTGAAAAAGTGGCTGAAATTATGCCTAGTATGCTACTTATTGTAGGGCTGTTAGGTACCTTTTTGGGGCTAGGTATTGCGCTTAATAAAGCATCGACTGTACTTGCAATGGCAGATACAGCTGGAATGGATTCGGCCATGACTCAGTTAATGGGTCTAATGGACGGCTTAGGTGCTAAATTCAAAACCTCTACCTGGGGTATTCTTTGTTTCATTATCCTGAACTTACTATTCAATATATTTGGATTCCAAGAAAAACGACTTGTATGGGCAGTTAAAAAGGTTCGCCAAGAAGCTCAAGCGAAAGAAGTGGTCTTGAATAGTAAAGAATTAGAACGACATCAATTAATGATTGAGACATTAAAAAGTATTGATAATAATGCGCAGCAACACAGTCAGCTACTTGTAGACAGCATTATGTCATTACAAAAAGAAAGTGCTAAAGAGTTAAGTAATAACTTCTTAATATTCGGACAAATCAGAAATGATATCAACAATAATAAGCGTGATCTGGTTGATAGCTTAAATAAGGCACAGGAGCATAGTCTATCCAGGTATGAGGCACTGTTTGGTCAAGTGCAGAGCAGTCTTGATAATAATAATAAGATAGCTACAAAAAACGCTAAAGATAATATTACCGAACTACAGAAAATTGCCAGCTACAACAAAGCCACTCAAAAATCTATGCAAGACTTTGTTGAAAAAACAGTTGATAGCATGGCATCAATTGGAAGCTCTGCAGATAAAATGGCTGTAGCAGCGACGGCTGTCGGTAGCTCTGCAGAAGGTCTTAATGACGTGGTTGAAAACTTGCGTAACGAGCTTGAAGGTGTTATGTCAATGATCAAACAAGATCTGTCAGAAACTATCAGTAACATGGGTAATAGTTTTGAAGAAAACATGTCAACTATGTCCGAGAGTATGGGACAAGCGACTTTAGGTATATCGAAAGCTGTTGATGAGTTATCTACAAGCGTTGATGAAACCATGAAAGAGGTGACTAAGGTAATTGGTGATTCAATGGATTTACAGCGTAAGTCTGCTAATGAGTTCACCGTTACTAGTGACGCTTTAAATGGTCAGATATTTGAAATGACTGACTTAGTTAAGCAGTTATCCGGTGACATAACCAGTGGACTAAAAGCAGTTTCTGAGAGTGGACGTCGTATGAAGTCGCTTGATTCACGTTATGAAAAGTATTCAGAATTGATTGAAAGAGTTACTGAGACGAATCAGAAGCTACTGAATGATAATCAGCAAATTACAAGCTATTTACCACAGGTTATTGACGCTATACCGAATCTTAGTAGTGGTATCAATCATACCTTATCAGAATCTGTAAAAATACAACGTGACTCGACTGATATTTTTGATCAACTATCAGGCGATATCAAAAATGCGCTAACAGTTATATCTCAAAGTGCAGATAGATTAGAATTATTAAATTCGCGCTATGAGAATTATTCTATATTGGTAGACAGCATCACCCAGAGTAATCAAAAGCTACTTGCTAAAATTGATAACAAAGCTATAGCATAAGGGTGTACTTAAATGCAAAAAAAACCAAGTGAATGGATATCTATTGCAGATTTAATGTCAGGCGTCATGGCAGTAGTTATGCTACTGCTTGTCATCTCTGTACTACAAAACACATATGCGGAAATGAAGCATAAGCAAGAAATGGAAAGTAGCCAACAAAATGAACATCAGAAAATAGCAACTTTATTAGAAGATATTCAATCTTCAGTTACCGAACAAGGTGCAGGAGATTTAATTGATTTTAATTTAGAGCAAAGTAAAATTACGCTTAAAGATAATGTTTTTGCTAGAGGCAGTGCTTGCATTACCCCAGAGGCAAAAATAGCATTTAGCAATATAGAAGATAAAATCACAAGTTTTTTGCAACAGTCCTCAAACGCTAGAATATTTGTAGAAGGTCATACAGATAATATTCCCGTGTCACAGCCTGTGACAGATTACCGACGTTTTTGTACCGTATACGATGATAACTATACGTTATCAGCAGCCAGAGCTAGAGAGGCTCGTAAACTTCTAGTCGGGCAGTTAGATACTTCTATAGCAAAACGTATTATCGTGGCTGGTTATGGAGACTCTCAGCCTATCAACGGTATAGCTCCTGAGGATGATGCTAATAGACGTGTTGAAGTAAGGCTAGCGCTGTATGACGAATTGTAAGAAAGCTAACTAAGCTTTGATTAATTTGGTTAGTTATAAGCATAGCGGTAATTATCGTTTTGGAGGAAGTCTGTCCAGAAATTCGTGTAATTGTTGTTTAGATTGAACGCTTGCTAGGTTGTTATATAGACCACCTTGAATGTCGTTTGATCAGATCGGAACACTTTACGCTTATTCAGTGTTGTTCGAATGACACTGTTGAGAGACTCAATAGCGAGCCTTTCCCAAACTTTGTGTCACTGCTTATAATCCACTAACCGGAGAATAAGCAATGACGACTCAATCTGACCTTAAAAAACTAGCTGAACAAATGGCCAGTAGCATGAAAAGCTTTGATGACATCAAAGACTTCCAGAAGCAGCTCATACAATCCTTTATCGACACTGCCTTAGAGGCTGAGATGGAAGATCATCTCGGCTATCCTAAGCATGAGAAAGCCGATAAACCTAATAAGCGCAATGGGCACACTAAAAAGACCGTCCGCAGTGACACAAGCGATCTTGAGATATCTACCCCAATAGACCGCAATAGCAGCTTTGAGCCTGTGCTGGTCAGTAAGCATCAAACCCGTATTTCAGGTCTCGATGATAAAATCATATCGTCACTACAGGCATAGCCTTCCGTCTTGCGCTTCGGGCAAGTGTGCCCCACACACTTGCTTATCCTCGCTCATACGCCAAGGGTCAAATCACCACCGAGATTGTAGAGAGCATTAAAGAGCTCTACGATGTCGACATCTCAAGCAGCTTGGTTGCAAGAGTCACCGATAACATATTAGAGGACATCACCGCTTGGCAGAATTGTCCGCTGAGCAGTGTCTATCCTATCATCTATTTGGACTGCATCGTCGTGAAGATACGTTAAGACAAGCAGATCATCAACAAGGCTATCTATCTGGCTTTAGGCGTCAACCTTGAAGTCAGAAAAGAGCTGCTTGGTATGTAGCTCTCAGAGAATGAAGGCGCTAAGTTCTGGCTGGGTGTTCTTACCGAGCTTCAAAACCGCGGGGTACAAGATATCCTCATTGCCTGTGTTGACGGCTTAAAGGGCTTCCCTGATGCTATCAATACCGTTTACCCCAACGCTCAGGTTCAGCTGTGTATCGTGCATATGGTGCGTTACTCCATGAAGTTTGTGCCATGGACGGATAAGAAAGCCGTAGCGGCTGATTTAAAGGATATCTACGACGCTGATACGCTGGAGATAGCAGAGGCCAATCTTGAGCACTTTGATGAGGTGTGGGGCAAGGATTACCCGCACGTGGTCAAGTCTTGGCGTGGCTCATAAATATCGCAACCGTCGTCAGCGCTATGATCTTAGAATGAAGCTGTTTGCTGGTATCATTGATTTCGAGCTTAACCTATGACTTTTGCAAGAGGTCTATTAGCTATCTATATGAAAAATCTTATTATTGTGATGTTTCATATACTTTTGTGATTGAATAGAAAAATTGCTTAGCTTCTTAGGTATTTGATTACAGTCAAAAAATTCTTCAATATCATTTCTGGCGAACAATATATTCCCTTCGCTAGTAAATGTGATTAGCCCTTTATCAAAAAGAGCGTCAACATGACTTGCGAGCAGCAAGCCATTATGAGGATCTAGACGTTCAGTACCAACAGAATCTGACCAAGGCTTTATATGACTTGCTCGAAGCAGCTCTGGTATAGAAGTGCCCGTAAGCTGACAGCGTCTATCATGCATATTTAACAGACGTTTTCTAAATTCTGATTGTCCAACTCTTTGGCGGACAGTACCGAGTTTTTCTGTAGCTCGATTTTCTATAGACAATGAAGTGACATCAGCTGATTCAATTTCAAAAATGAAATCAGACTTTTTGATTAGATAGTCAGCAAAATCAGAAGATATATTAGCCAGGTAGCAGCCCTGATTGCCATTACCATTGTTAAGACTAATAGGTGAGTATTTAACAGGTAACATATGCCTGAACTCATATAGATCTTCCTTAAGACGAAATGGATGATTTATCCGTTCAAAATCTACATCGATTTTCCAACCAGATTGATCCCAGATCTCTGAAAATCCTACGGGCTTAGGAGCAGTATAGGCTTCTGAAGTAGCATATCCTATTGCCTTTACTTCAGTCTCAGCGAACGAGAAAACAATATCACCGGGCTTTACTTTTTTCATATTGTTATAAGACCAGTGAGATTCCCCATTACTTTTAGTTTTGGGCGACCATAGGTAACCATCGCCTAATTCATCTTTGTGAGTCTGACTATGATTTATGAAGAAATATTGCATAATTAATCCTTTTTAGTTGTACAGTAATGAGTATATAGCGTTAAGAGCAATATAAATATTATACTATAAAATTCGTACAGTAAACTAAAAATAGCATTGACTAATAATTTTCTTATAGGCATAATAAAAGCCGTACAGAGATGGACTATAAGTCGTTTACTGTACGGCTATCGAAAAGGTAAGTTTGGACACTGAGTCTTTTCGATATTAATTCCCAAACATATATAAGGAAACTAATATGCTTTATTATATCTTATCCTCCCACTCAGTAATAGGGTGGTGAGCCATGACAACGATTCTAAAACGTCTAGCCGATATTTATACTGGCTTTACCCTACGTGAGTCAGTAAGCTACTTGGCTAATGGCGATACCAAGCTTTTACAAAGTAAAGATTTGCCAAAAGACAGCTTCACTATTAATGCTACAGCATTGACACGCATTGACTGGAAGTACGACTCACAGCCGCAGTATCTAAAACATGGTTCAGTCGTTCTTCTCGCTCGAGGTGAGCCAAAAGCGTATGTTTATCATGGCACAGAAGAGGATCAGGTTATTGTCGGTCACATTTTTATTGTGATCAATTTAACAACCGATGATATCGATCCTGAATATCTGACGTGGTATATCAATAAATCGAGTATAGCAAAGCGGCATTTTGAGACCAATTCGACAGGTAGTACGTTGAATATGACCAGCATATCTACTGTCAGAGATCTGCCTATTGTTATACCAACCATACAAGAGCAGCAGCAAATACTACAAAGGCAAGAGCAGTCTAAAGTTGAAGCAGAAGTGTTTAAGTCACTATTAAAATTGCGCCAAGACTATAACCATGCTTTTGATGAACAAATTTTAGCGGACGTTCAAAGCCGACCAGCCAATCAAATTTAAGGAAAAATCATGACAGATATTCAAACAACATCAGAGCCAACTAAAGATTTAGATAAGAAAATGAGTGGTCAGCACTCAACGCTTACTCAAGTCATCTGGAACGTCGCCAACTCCCTACGTGGTACTTATCGTCCGCCGCAGTATCGTCGTGTGATGCTACCGCTGATCGTGCTTGCACGTTTTGATGCGATCTTAAGTCCTTATACCGATAAGATGAAAGCGTTTTATGAAGCCAACGAAGCAAAGCCTGATGATAAGCGTACCAAAGGTGTATTTTTCGATGCCGCGATGAGCGATCATCTAGGTCTTAATCGCAAACATCCTTTATATAACGTTAGTGGTTATAACCTAACTAAGCTACTAGCAGACTCAGAGCATATCAGTGCCAACTTGCTCAGCTATATTCAAGGATTCTCCCCCAAAGCCCGTGATATTTTTGAAAAGTTTGAGTTTGAAAATGAGATTCATAAGCTCGATGATAAAAACAAACTGTTTCAAGTGATCGAAAGCTTTGTCACCGATATTCAAAAATCAGGTATCGATTTATCGCCAGCTGGTATTAGCAATCTACAAATGGGCTATGTGTTCGAAGATTTGGTGCGCCGTTTTAATGAGCAAGCCAACGAAGAGGCAGGTGATCACTTTACCCCGCGTGAAGTGATTGAGCTGATGGTAAATATCATCTTTGAAGAAGATCAAAACGAGCTAATCAAAGCGGGTGTCTATCGTAGCATTTATGATCCAACAGCTGGGACAGGCGGTATGCTGTCAGAAGCTGAAAAGTACCTAAAAAGCTATAATGACAAAATCAATATAGCGCTATACGGTCAAGAGTATAACGCTGAGTCCTATGCTATTTGTTGTTCTGATTTGCTGATTAAAGATGAGCCTATCGATAACATTATCTATGGTGACACGCTAGGTATCAAAAACAGCAAAAATAAATCTTCAGGCTTTGTACCGCATGATGGGCATGAAGGCAAGAAGTTCCACTATATGTTTGCCAATCCGCCTTATGGCGTAGATTGGAAAACACAAAAAGACTTTATTGAAGATGAGGCTAATCTAGGCGCAAATGGACGATTTGAAGCAGGACTACCGCGTATTAACGATGGCTCATTGTTGTTTCTACAACATATGATCTCAAAGATGCATGACGCACCTGAAGATGGCGGCGATGGATCTCGTATCGCTGTAGTCTTTAACGGCTCGCCTTTATTTACAGGTGACGCGGGTAGTGGTGAGAGTAATATCCGTCGCTGGATCATCGAAAACGATTGGTTAGAGGCCATCATCGCGCTACCTGATCAGATGTTCTATAACACTGGTATTTATACTTATATCTGGATCGTCTCCAATAAAAAGCCTGCTAACAAGCAAGGTAAGGTTCAACTGATTGATGCCACAGACCACTACCAAAAAATGCGTAAGAGCTTAGGTAATAAACGCCATGAGCTGGGTGATAAGCACATCAAAGAGTTAACCAAGCTGTATGCTAACTATAAAGATGAAGCGACAAGCCAGCTGGTCAAAGACAAAAACGGTGATGCTAAGGTGTGTAGCAAGATCTTTAATAACCAAGACTTTGGCTATATCAAGATGACCGTTGAGCGTCCCCTACGTCTAAACTTCCAAGTCAGTCGTGAGCGTATAGACCGTCTGGATAATGAGGCAGGCTTCATAAACCTAGCAAAAAGTCGCAAGCTAAAAGATCCTAAACAAATTGCGGCTGAGGAAAAAGCAGGAAACGCGCAGCAGCAGGCGATCAAAGATGCATTAGCAAAGATGGATGGTGATAAGTTATACAAAGATCGTGATGCATTTTTGAAGGTGCTAAATCCTATTCTCAAAGACTTAAATTTTAAAATTGGGGCACCTCTCAAGAAATCTATTCTGCAAGCGCTATCTGAAAAAGATCCAAGCGCTGAAATATGCACTGATAGCAAAGGCAATCCAGAGCCTGATTCAGACCTACGCGATACTGAGGTCGTACCACTGCCTGATAATATTGCATTGCCATTGCCTATCCACTATGACAATGAAACGGGGCTAGGTGAGCTACTTGAACTGATTAAGCCGCATTGTGAGCAGTACATGGCGGATGAAGTTTTGCCACATGTCGATGATGCGTGGGTGGACTATACCCGTACGCGTGTCGGCTATGAGATCCCGATCAATCGTCATTTTTATGTCTATGAGCCGCCGCGTGCGCTTGAGGACATCAAGTCTGATATCGTTGAGCTTGAGCAGACCATCATCGGTATGTTAGGAGGGCTATCAGCATGAGTGAGCTAAGACGCTACCATGATTATAAAGACAGTGGCGTCCCGTGGCTGGGTGAAATTCCCAGCCATTGGGAGGCTAAACGTATGCGGTTTTTTGTTAACACTAATCCTTTAAAATCTGAATTAGGTATACAAGAAGGCTTGTTGGTCTCATTTGTACCTATGGAATCAGTAGCAGTTGATGGCGGTTTGACGTTAACAACTGATAAAGAGATAAGCGATGTATATAAAGGTTATACGTATTTTCGGAACGATGATGTAGTAATGGCAAAAATTACACCTTGCTTTGAAAATGGTAAGGCCTCCATTTGTAACAACCTGACTAACGATATCGGTTTTGGTACAACAGAGCTACACGTATTAAGGCCTAAAGAAGAAACTTCTTCAAGGTTTTTGTTCTATCTAATACGCTCAGATGTATTTATGAAAATAGGTGAATCAGAGATGTATGGGGCAGGTGGTCAAAAGCGAGTACCAGAAAGTTTTATCAAAAATTTTGTTGCACCATTACCTGATATCGATGAACAACAAGCCATCGTAAACTTTTTAGATGACAAGCTTGACCATATCGATACCTTGATTAGAAAACAGCAACAGCTAATCGAAAAACTTGCTGAGCAGCGCAGCGCGGTCATTACTCATGCGGTGACTAAAGGACTTGATCCAAATGTACCAATGAAAGATAGCGGTGTTGAGTGGTTAGGTGAGATTCCTGAGCATTGGGAACTAACTTATAACAAATACCTTTTCAATTTTTCTAGGGGATTAACTATAACGAAAGCTGATCTAATAGATGAAGGTATTCCGTGTGTTAACTATGGTGAAGTGCATTCTAAATACGGATTTGAGGTAGATCCAAATATCCATCCTTTAAAGTGCGTACCGGAAAGTTATGCCGAAAATTTTAAGTATGCTGTACTAAAAGAAGGCGATTTTGTTTTTGCAGATACATCCGAAGATTATAAAGGTTCAGGAAATTTTACGCATTTAAATAGTAAAACCTTAACTATGGCTGGCTATCATACTGTGGTAATGAAGCAAAAGCATGATCACAATCATCGTTATCTAGCTTATATGTTTGATTCAAAGGTATTTAGAACACAAATTATAAATCGGGTAAGTGGTGTGAAAGTTTTTAGCGTTACACAAGGGATTTTAAAACGCATACCTGCTTGGTTGCCACCTCTTACCGAGCAAAATAATATAGTCATTTATTTAGATGAGCAAGTTAATAGAATGGATCGATCTAGCGAAGCGGCTAAAGATATTATCGGCAAGCTTCAAGAATACCGTGCCGCCTTAATTACCCAAGCGGTAACAGGCAAAATCGATGTACGTCATCTTAACAAACAAGCCAGCTAAGGATCAGTTATGCATACCGAAATAAGTTTTGAAGACGCCATCGAAGACAGCTTAGTTGAGCAAGGTGGCTATATCAAAGGGGAGGCGACTGAATATGATAAGGCATCAGCGCTATTCCCAGCAGATGTGATCGACTTTATCAAAGCCTCACAGCCTGCTTTATATCAGCGCATCGAGCACGGGCAAAAAGGTAATACCGATAATTATATATTGACGTATCTACAGAACGCCTTAGATGTCAGTGGCTCACTGAACGTCTTGCGTCATGGCTTTAACTGCTATGGCAAGATCATTAAGATGGCGTACTTTGCGCCCAATACCAGTATCAATGCCAATACTGAGCAGCGCTATCGAGATAATATCTTAAAGATGACCCGTCAGGTGCATACTGAGTATAACGAGATACCAGATCTGGTGTTATCACTAAACGGTATTCCCATAATTACTATTGAGCTAAAAAATAAACTATCGGCGACAGGCTGGAACGTCGACGATGGTATTAATCAGTATAAGCTTGAGCGCAATCCGCACGGCAAGCTATTTGCCTTTAAGACGCGAACGCTGGTGCACTTCGCTGTAGATACCGATCAAGTCTATATGACCACGCGCTTGCAAGGTGAGGATACTTTCTTTTTACCCTTTAATCGTGGTCACAATGGCGGTGCTGGCAATCCGCCTATAGCTGGCAAAGTACGCACGTCTTATCTTTGGGAAGATATATTAACCAAAGATAGCCTCATGGATATCATCGGGCGCTTTATTCATCTCGAAGTGAGTGAAAAGAAAATCAAAACTGACTCAGGCAATCGCTACAAAACCACTGAGACGATGATATTCCCGCGCTTTCATCAGCTGGACTGTGTCCGTAAGCTGACGCACCACAGCCGTGAGCATGGCGCAGGGCATAACTATCTGATTCAGCATTCGGCAGGCTCAGGCAAGTCTAACTCTATTGCATGGCTTGCCCATCATCTTTCATCGATGCATAACGATGACGATCATAAAGTATTTAACTCGATCATCGTGGTCACTGATCGTGTCGTTTTAGACAAACAGTTACAAGACACCATTACCCAGTTTGAACACAAAGACGGTGTGGTTAAGAAAATTGATGAAAACTCGCATCAACTGGCACAAGCGATTGCCAGTGACACTCAGGTCATTATCACCACGATTCAAAAATTCCCGCATGTCATGAAGTCGATCCAAAAACAGCGTGAGGATGGCAGTCATCTGGATCTGTCTACCAAGGACAAGCGCTTTGCCATTATCGTTGATGAAGCGCATAGCTCGCAAACAGGTGAGACCGCATCAGAGCTACGCAAGGTGCTGAATCAAGATGGCATTGAATCGGCTATCGCTGCGGAATTTTTATTAGATGAAGCGCAAGGAGAAGATGAGCTAAGTCCGGATGTTAAGGCGGCGCTATATCGGGAGACGCACAAACGCCAGCGCCAACCGAATCTAAGCTTTTTTGCCTTTACCGCTACCCCAAAATGGAAGACCTTGGCACTATTTGATGAACCAGGAGCAAATGGCAAATCGCCCTTCCATAGCTATACCATGAAGCAGGCCATCGAAGAGGGTTTTATCCATGATGTATTAGCAAATTACACTACTTACAAGCATTATTTTAAGCTGCTACAAATAGCCAAAGAAGACAAAGAGCTGGCTAAAAATAAAACCAAACAGGAGCTGCTACGGTTCGTCAATTTGCATCCTAGTGTGATCAGTCAAAAGGTAGAAATCATCGTTGAGCATTTTTATGCGGTGACCCGTCATAAAATTGGCGGACACGCCAAAGCGATGGTGGTGACAGAATCAAGAGAAAGCGCCGTGCGCTATAAGATTGCTTTTGATGAGTACATAAAAGAAAAAGGCTATACCGATATCAAATCATTGGTTGCGTTCTCAGGTAAGTTATCCTTTCCAGACAAGCCGGAGAAGGTATATACCGAAGTCACTATGAATAATGGTATCAAAGAAAAAGAGCTACCTGAGAAGTTCGATACGGATGAGTATCAAGTACTGCTCGTGGCTGATAAATATCAGACAGGCTTTGATCAACCGCTACTGCATACGATGTTTGTAGATAAAAAGCTATCGGGCGTACAAGCGGTACAGACGCTATCGCGCCTAAACCGTACTGCTAACGGTAAAGATGACGTGTTCGTGCTGGACTTTGTCAATACTGATGCTGACATAAAAAAGGCATTTAAACCTTATTATGATGTGACGGCTTTAGGGGACATACCTGACGATACGAAACTTACTGAGCTTGCGCACACACTTAACGAGTGGGGCATATACTTCGCTCAAGATATAACACAGTTTTCTGAAATATGGTTCAAAGGTAAGCACAAGCTATCCAAAAAAGATCACCAACAGCTCAACAGTATTATGGATGTAGCTGTCGAACGATACAATGCTATCTCACATCAGGACGATATAGAACAAAAATTAGAGAAACAAAGACTGTTTAAATCGCAAGTACAAAGCTATCTTAATCTATATCAGCTCGTCTCTCAGATCATGCCTTATGCGGACACTATTCATGAACAGCGTTATGCCTATCTACGAATGCTGCTTAGATCATTACCCAAAGGTAGCAAGGATACGCGGATCGATATATCAAAAGACGTCACGCTACAGTTTTATCGCTTAGAAAAAGTCGGTGAGGGTAGTATCAAGCTAAATGATAGTGATGCTAAAGACTTAAAAGGTTCTACTGATGTAGGCACAGGACAGACTAAAGCCACTGATCACGTATCTAAGATGATAACTGAGCTTAATGACGCTTTTGGTACAGATTTTACGCCTGCTGATCAGATGTTCTTTGATCAAATTGTGGAGGAAGCGCTAAGCGATGAAGCTATCGTTCAATCAATGAATAGTAATAAGTTAGACAGCTTTACTGAGTATTTATCGGGCAGATTGATCGATTTATTTTTAAAGCGCATCGATAGCCACGGCGATATATGTAATACCGTCATGATGAATGAAGAGATTAAATCCAAGGTTGCTAAGCGGCTTGCTAAGCAGCTATTTGAGCAGAAAGATCGCTAGCCTAAACACAATATTGAATAAGGTATATGTACTGTCATGAAAGCAACCGAAGCCAAACTCCTTGATTTTTTAAAGAAGTCACCACAATTTATCATTCCTATATATCAACGTACCTACTCCTGGACTGAGCAGCAATGCCGTCAGTTATGGGATGACATCATGCGAGCAGGCAACAATGATGCCGTTGGCGCTCATTTTATTGGCTCTGTTGTTTACATTGAAAAGGGACTGTATCAAGTTTCTAGCCAATCACCTCTACTAGTCATTGATGGTCAGCAGCGACTAACTACGGCTATGCTTCTTTTAGAAGCTTTATCTCGGCATCTTGGGGATTCTGAACCCGTTGAAGGATTCTCAGCTAAAAAATTGCGCAACTATTATTTGCTAAATCCACTAGAAGATGGTGAGCGTGGTTATAAGCTGATTTTGACCCAAACAGATAAAGATAGTTTTTTATCACTAGTCACACAAAAATCACTTCCACAGGACTTCTCATTACGGATTAAAGAAAACTTCGATTTCTTTGATACACAGATAGCAAAACTAAATGGTAACCTAGAGCAGCTTTGTCGTGGTTTATCTAAGGTAATCATTGTTGATATAGCTCTAAGTCGAGACCAAGACAATCCACAGCTGATTTTTGAAAGCATGAACTCTACTGGTAAAGCGCTGAGCCAAGCCGATTTAATTCGCAATTTTGTGTTGATGGGATTGGAGCCAGATCATCAAGCTGATCTGTATTATGATCATTGGCGACCTATGGAGGTCGAGTTTGGACAGGAGAGCTATGGCGATTACTTTGATAGCTTTATGCGTCACTATTTAACGGTAAAAACAGGCGATATACCTAGACTTGATGGTGTATATGAAGCTTTCAAGCACCATGCTCAAAGGCTTGAAGCAAAAGGGTCAAATGTAGATCAACTGGTTGCCGACATTCACTCTTTTGCTAAGTACTTCTGTGCAATGGCATTGGGAAAAGAAACTGATAAACAACTAGCAGTGGCATTTAAAGATTTGTGCGAGCTAAAAGTTGATGTGGCTTATCCTTTCTTACTTGAGCTTTATCATGACTATAGTTTAGGACAGCTTAGCAAAGATGACTTCTTTGATGCAGTCCGCTTAATCGAATCGTATGTCTTTCGTCGTGCGGTATGTGCAATCCCTACGAACTCATTGAATAAAACCTTTGCAACTTTTCATAAAGCGCTTGATAAAGATCGTTATTTAGAGAGCATCAAAGCTCACTTGATCGGATTACGTTCTTATAAAAGATTCCCAAATGACGATGAGTTTAAACGTGAACTGATTATTCGTGACTTATATAATTTTCGTAGTCGTAGTTATTGGCTACGTCGTTTTGAGAATTTTGAGCGCAAAGAGCTTGTTTTAGTAGATGAATATACTATAGAGCATATCATGCCTCAGAATGAAAGGCTTTCAAAGCAGTGGCAAGAAGAGCTCGGCGCTGACTGGCAACAAGTGCATGCGACTTATTTGCATACGCTTGGCAACTTAACGCTAACTGGTTATAACTCTGAATACAGTGACCGCCCATTTATTGAAAAACGTGATATGACAGGTGGTTTTAAGAACAGTCCACTTATACTCAACGAAGATCTAAGAAGCTGTAGCTCATGGAATGAAAACACAATTAGTACGAGAGCTAGAAAACTTGCCAATCGCGCTATTGCAGTATGGGTGGCACCTCATTTATCAGAGAGTATATTACAGGCTTATAATGATATGCCTCCACTGCATGAAGGCTACACATTGGCTGATCACACCCATCTAGCTAAAGACGCACCAATGCATGATCTCTTTCAGCAGCTCCGTAAAGAAGTAATGGCTCTTGATCCTAGTGTTACTGAAGATATATTAAAGCTATACGTAGCATTTAAAGCAGAAACCAATTTTGTTGATGTAGTACCATTAAAAAGCAAATTGAGATTATCTATTAATTTACGTTTTCATGAGCTAAATGATCCTAAAGGCATAGCTAGAGATGTAAGTAATCTCGGTCGTTGGGGAAATGGTGATGTTGAGATTGGGCTTAGTGATATTTCTGATCTGCCCTATGTGATGGGCCTTATTAGACAAGGCCTAGAAAAGCAGATGGGTGAAAGCGTTTATTAATAGTATCGTAATAATACAAGTAATCGTTTAAATACTTAAATATCTATCACTGACCATTCTAAATGAAAAAAAGCCTTTTAATTAATAATATATGTTTCAATACTTTTAAACATCAATATCTTAAATGAATTTTAATATGAGCTATTGAGCATTGAGTTTCAATAGCTCAAGTACCTTATCTTCGCCAAGCTGATCAATCAATGCTTGCAGCTGCGCGGTAGAGTCAGCTTTGGTTTGCGCATCGGCTCTAAACTTAGCGGTATCTCTGCCTTCTCGCAATGCGTCTAAATAGTCAGCCCAGTTTTGCATCATCTCACTACGATCATCTATATACTCAAACCGTCCATAAGCAGTGCCATTAGGGTCTTTGGTTGTATGACCCAATGCCATCTCTACAAGCACGAGAGGATACTTTAATTGCTCTTGTAGGATGGTCTTTGCCGTGGCTCTGAAGCCATGAGCACAATGTATGTCTTTATAACCTAAGTCCTTTAATCGCTTATTTGCTGTCGCATCAGAGATGATCTGATGTTTTTTTGCCGTCTCACTGTAGAAGACAAATTTAGTATGACCGTTGATCTTTTGCTGCTCACGCAAAATAGCCACCGCTTGACGAGGTAGAGGCACGACCATGTCCTTGACCATGTTTACCTTGCCTTGTCCTTTGAGCGGCTTTAATGTCCACCTGCCAGCATCTAGATCGATATCAGTCCAGCGCATACGGCGTAGATCACCATTACGCACGAACAGTAACGCCAATAGCCTAAGAGAGTTGATAGTGTTTGGATCACCTTCTATAGTCTCGATATCACGTAGCAGCTTAGCTAGTGCTTTAGGCTTAGTGATCGCAGGACGATGACCATAGCTCGACTTAGCCAGTTGGCTTTTAATTAAAGCGGCTGGATTGCTACTACAGAAGCCGCGAGCTCCCGCATAGACAAATACATCACTAGCTATACCCGCGCAGCGTTCAGCCTTATCTGTGGGCTTGCCAGCTTTGTTTAATGACTTAGCTTGGATGTCTAAAAGCACTTCGAGCATTCTAGGTGAGCCAATTTCACTAATAGGTTCATTACCAATATAGGAACATATAAGCTCTAAACGTCCTTTTTTACGAATCAACGTATTACCTTTTTGAGTCTGCTCTAGTCCTTCAAAATACTTCCAAGCAAAATGATTAAAAGAGTTTTTAGTTTTACTAATAATACTATTCTTTAACTCTTCACGATGATCTTTGGGATCAATATTACGACTTAGTAGCTCTTCATAGTCACGCCAGATTTCACAGGCACGTAAAAACGATACGTTTGGATAAACACCAAGCGATATACGTTTATTTTTTGAATGAGTAGGAGACAGGTAGCGATAAACCCAAGACTTAGTGCCGTTAGGTCTGACCATGAGATACAGCATGGGATAGTTTTTGACAGAGACGAGATATTCTTTGTCACTAGCTTTATGGCTGCTAATACTACGATCAGAGCTAATAGGTTTGCGTGCTTCCATGACTGATACCCCAATGTACATTTAAAAACCAGTGTACATAGTAGTGTACATCAGATGCATGGATTGGGATAGATATAGCAGGACAGTATAAGACGTCAGATACAACAAAGCCCCTGATATCAGGGGCTTTAGCTGTTCTATAAGATAGTATAGGACTATGTAATGGTACCCGGAGCCGGACTTGAACCGGCACGCTCGTTAGAGCGAGGGATTTTAAATCCCTTGTGTCTACCAATTTCACCACCCGGGCAAAACTTGTTTTATCTAAAATGTAAGCTAGCTGATAGACCATCTAGTTACTAGATAAGTGGTCGCTATTATAAGCTGTTGTGCTAATAATGCAAGCCTAAATTAACGTAAAGTTAATAAATAATTGGAGGCTGGAGTCGGAATCGAACCGGCGTTAACGGAGTTGCAGTCCGCTGCATGACCACTCTGCCATCCAGCCAATCAAGGTGGACTATATTAGCAAAAATAATTTAAATTACAAGTCATTTTTTAGCTAAAAATAGGTTATTTACTAATGTAAGTCAATTTAATCATTATTTAAAGATATTTGAGCGGTTATTGCCTTATCAATAAATGCTCAGTTGATGATAAGACATGAACGCTGCAAAACCTTCTATGAGCTTTGCAGCTAAATTTGTCCAATAATCTGTCTATAAGATGTCTTTGTTATTGCGTTTGGCTTTTTTGACGTCACGATAAGTTGCAGTACAAATCAAAACAAGTACACCAAGTGTAATCGCAGGCCAAATTAAAATATATAAGCCATAAATAAAGACGTTGTCCATGATATCTCCTTATAGTATTTATAAATATGGTATCTAAGAGCAATCAACGGTCAGCTATCTACTGACCATCGTTGCCTAACCATCATTACCTAAGATGATCTATACTTTCGCATTTGATGCTTTTGATACTTTAGCTTTTTTATCATAATTACCAACACGCTCTTTGATCAGCTCAAAATCAAAACGTTCATTACCCATCAAGCTGACGACTACACAGACGATGGTACTAGCACCATAAGCCGTTAGTGAGGCGAGTAAGACCATATACTGACGTAAGAAGCCAGTAGCGAAGATGAGCATCAATACCAGCGTAATGGCTGCCGCTAACATACCAATTTTGCGTCCTAAGAAGCCAAATACCATTAGTCCAATCACGACTGCGGCGCCAACACTTGCTAATACTTCAAAGAATAAAGCCGTGTAACCAGTGATCGGCAAAAGCTCAAAGCGAGCTATGCAGAAAAACAGCAAACCGATAATGACAGCGGAGGTAAAGGCGGTATTGGTCACGCGACTCCAAAACACACTAGCGATCACAGGGAAGACAATCGCGCCCCATAAGGCCCCTACGAATACCAGCATTACTAAAATATCTAGTTTGAAGCTAGCAAAGATTAGACCGACTACGGTAGCAATAATCATCGTACTACGACCAACTAACATCATGGTCTTAGGTTTGACTTTACCTCTAGCGATGTTTTTACCGTATACATCTGCCATCATAATGGTCGATAATGCCGACAAATCCGAATCAGCAGTCGATGACAATGAGCCAATGACTAAGATAAAGAATAGAGCGATAAATACAGGATGCAAATAAGTACTGACCATTTGCGGGATCAAGTTGTTCATATTGCCATCAAGAGGTTCGATACCAATGGTTAAGGCCATCAAACCAATCATACCAAGACCGATGACGATACCTGCATAGCCAACTGTGGCAGTAACGAATGTGGCTTTAATCTTAGTTTTATCAATCGCAAATAAGCGCTGCGTAATGGTTTGGTTACCAATAGCATAAGCCAATACAGCAACGAAATAAGGCGCGCCTTGTTGGAAAAAGGCTTCAGACGAAAAGAAATTCTGCTGCTCAAGCGTTAAATTGGATAGACCGCTGACCATAACTTCGGGGCCACCCATCGCAAATAATACTGCTGGGATAATAACGATACCAATGGCCATAAGCGCGACTAATTGAGCAAAATCAGTAAAGACAGAGGCACGAAACCCTGAAGTTAGAGTATAGCTCAGTACCCCGACACCTGCGATCATCACACCTGTTTGGAACGATAACGGTGATAATACGGACACCAACGCCCCAGCTGCAGTGAAATTGACCATCAAGCTAATTAAGCTGCCCATAAGGTTAGATATGGCTAAAATTAATTGGCTTGATGAGCCATGGCGGGCGTGAATAAGCTCACCTAACGTATGACCATCGGGCGCAAGCTCACGAAAGCGCATACCAAAAGGGTAAATAAATAAAATCATCAGCGCACCCCAAAAGCCATAATGTATCGGCCCTGATACGCCATATTTATAGCCAGAAGTGGCTGCGGCATAAAATGATGCTGCCCAAATCCAGGTGGCAGTCATACTGGCTGCACCCATACCAAAGCCGACACCATGACCTGCGACCATAAAGCCTGACGTCGTCTCTTTGTCCTTTTTAATTAACAATGATAATAAGTACGTGCCGCCATAAAACGCTAACAATAATAAAATAATAGTCAGCGATGAAAATTGGAACAATGACTCAGTTTTCAAATTCATACCTCGCGATTGTTTTAGATAAAAAAAGTTGGTACTACGATTTATAGTCCCAACTAATTATGAATTTAGTAATCAGACTGATACTGCTATTGCCACACAAATCTGTTGTTTCGTTAACAGTCAGTCAGCAAAACATGCGATGAAGAAGCTATATACCAAGAACCAAACGTCAAACAATATGGGACACAATAAACAGTAGCCCCCATAATGACTGGCGTCTAATAATGGAGTTACCATCACGCTCATACAGTCGCATGTCATAGTAGATGTTACGGATAAGTACTTGTTAATACAGTACTAACGAACACGAAATAATAACCAATACTTCGTATCAGACATAGACAGCTAAAGTTGGCACTCATTTTTTATGCAAAATATCTTCTTAGTAACATTTAAACTTTGAACATATTAATGATGTGAGAGCCATTTAACCGCTATAAGCAAGTTGGCTAAATACAAAACTAGCCAATAGCATGTGAAAAACGTGTGAATAGCGACTGACGCTGTATAAGTCTAAAACAGACGCTCTATACTATTCACAAATAAAACTTACAAATAAAACGACATCCATGTTAAATATAAGTAACATTTACGTGCCATAAGAGTAACACTAATAAGCGTCAAATCTCAAGTTTATAGGCAATCTTATGATTCAACGACTAGTGACTGCTAAGTTTTGGTCGTAAGTGATAATTTTATCTACGTTAATATTTCTTATAAGAGTTATCAGAGAATTTACAACAGCTGAGAAGCAATACTGATTGATGACTGGGATTTTGGTCGCAAAATAGGTACAATACCTTGCTTAGTACAGTGTCTGCTTTTTAAGAGGTTTATCAGCACAATTGCTACCTCAATTGTCCTGATGATGTGCAAAATGCGGGATATATACGCTCATAGTAAGCTACTGCTCACCTATGTTTACTGAGCAAAATAATGGCCGACACTGTTTCCCTCTTATTTATTGCTTTATTTATTGGAGTTACCATGTCAAATGCCTCGTCAACTAAGACGACAATGACGTCAGATAATCAATCTGCCACATTATTAGACGGCAAAGCACTTGCTAAGCAAATAGAGCAAGAGTTGCGTACACGCGTTGATACTCTCAAAGAGAAGACTGGTCGTACGCCAAGTTTGGCAACGATATTGATTGGTGATGATCCTGCCTCTGCCACTTATGTGCGTATGAAAGGTAATGCCTGTAAGCGTGTCGGTATGGATTCAATTCGGGTTGAGATGCCAAGTACGACGACCACAGAGCAGCTCAAAGCCAAGATAGATGAACTTAATAACAATCCAGATGTCCATGGTATATTGCTACAGCATCCCGTTCCTGATCATGTTGATGAGCGTGCATGCTTTGAGCAGATTGATTTGGCAAAAGACGTCGATGGGGTCACTTGTCTTGGGTTTGGTCGTATGGCGATGCAGCAATCTGCTTATGGTTCATGTACGCCGCAAGGCATCATGCATTTATTGGATCATTATAATATCGAGCTTGCAGGTTTGGAGGCAGTGGTTGTGGGGCGTAGTGCCATCTTGGGTAAACCAATGGCGATGATGCTATTAAATGCTAACTGTACAGTAACCATGTGCCATTCAAAAACACAGGATTTGGCTGCGCATATTAAGCGTGCTGATATTGTCGTTGGAGCCGTAGGTGTACCTGAGCTGATCAAAGCAGAGTGGATCAAAAAAGGGGCGGTGGTCGTCGATGCAGGTTTCCATCCAACCGATAATGGCGGTGTCGGTGATATTGAATTACAAGGTATTGAGCATATCGCTAGTGCTTATACGCCCGTTCCAGGTGGCGTGGGTCCAATGACTATCAACACACTGATTCGTCAAACGGTGGATGCGGCTGAAAAGTCAGCGGGTTTATAAACAAGTCCAATGCGCTAGAAAATTTAGAAAGTATAAAAGAAAATTTAGAAAGTATAAAAGAAAATTTAGAAAGTATAAAAGAAAATTTAGAAAATATAAAAAAAGGCTAACATGGTTAGCCCTTTTTTATGTCTAAAATGTTTGAGCCTACCATAGCCTGCCATCTAAGTATTTGTAGGTACTTATAGGTAATTGGCAAGCCAGACTATAGCCACTTTAATCTTTTAAAATTGTAGTATAGATAACTACATAAGGCGATGATAAATCCCATGATCACAAGGTATGAGTACTTCCAATGTAACTCAGGCATGAAGTCAAAGTTCATCCCATAAATACCAGCGATGGCAGTCGGTACGGCTAAGATACCCGCCCAAGCAGCAAGCTTACGTACTACTTCGTTTTGTCCCATATTCACCATCGCCATATAAGTGTTCATCACCACACTTAGCATCTCATTCAAACCATTAATAGCGTCTAAAGAGTGGAGTAGATGGTCATTGACATCACGAAAGTAAGGTTTTGCTGCTTGCGAAAACCCAGAGACCAACTCGCTTTTTTTATGGTTGATAAAAAAGCTACAGATGTCTTGTACGGGCAAGATAATTGCTCGCATATTTACCAGTTGCGACTTGAGCTCGTATAGGTTTTTTAATGTGCTTTTGTTAAACTCATAACTAAAGACATAGCGCTCTTGCTCACGTAAATAGCTACCTAGGCGATCAGTGACTGGCATATAGTTATCGACAATAAAATCGAGAATAGCATGTAGTACAAATATGGGTCCCATGCGTAGCTTTTCAGGGCGACGGTTGCAGTGCTCACGTACGGGTGCATAGGAGTTGGAGGGTCCATTACGAATCGTAATCAGATAGTTTTTACCCATAAATATGGCAGTAGTACCATAGCGAATAATATTGTCTTCTAATTTGGCTGTACGTAGCACCACAAATACCATGTCATTATCATAGTTTTCGACTTTGGCGCGCTGATGATCGGCAAACGCATCTTCGATCGCAAGCTCATGTAAGTCAAAGGCATTTTGGACTTTAATCATGGTCTCTAAACTGGGATCATACAGTCCAAGCCAGATAAATTGACCACTGTTGCTAAGGGCGCGACTGACGTCATTGAGCGCCACTTGGCTCAGTTGCTCGCCTGTCTTGCGCGAATAAGCATAGCAGTTGACCACTTCGTCATCGCTAGACAAATCGATGTCTTCATAACGCTCAGAGTCAGGATCATACACCGTCATCGTCTCGATGGTATCTTCGGCCGTGGCATCCACATCTCCGTAGATATAGCTGTCATAACTATCTAGATAGGGATGACTGTCGCTGATATCAGAATAGATGCGACTAATATTAGAGTCAGGTGTAATGCGGGTATTTGTCTTGATTGATAGATCGTCATTGCGGTCCATACACCCTCCCTTGTTGCTTTTATAAAATCTAAATGGCTACTTTCTGTTCAAAATGGCCCAAATGAATTCAGCCTAGAAAAGCCCAACGATAAACCATGTCGTTGTTATATCGCATAGCGTTTTAAAGTTTCAATATCGACCAGTGTCAGTAAACTCTCATGGCAACCTTCTAGTTTCAATTTTGGTGCAATATCGAAATCTAATGCTTCAACCCAGCGTAGCGCACAGATACACCAATAGTCACCAGGTTTTAGACCTGGAAAATTGTATTCTGGTAAAGGCGTAATCAAATCATTACCGCGACTCGATGAAAAGTTAAGAAATTCACTGGTCATCTTGGCACAAACGGTATGCTGGCCGACATCATGATTGCCAGTATGACAAAAACCATTACGATAGTAGCCAGTAATTGGATCAAAGCAGCAGCTGGCAAGAGCAGTACCTAGCACATTGGTCTGATTAATAGCAGGGTTAGGGTGGTAGTCAGATGACATAAGGTCTCCGAAATTAAGTGGTTAGATAGAATGGGGGTTAATAAGTTTATATCGTAGTTTGTATGTTGTTAATCGTGGTTTTTGTAGGTAAACGAACTGGAATAAATTTGCTGTAATATCTGCAGTTTTAGCAAGCAAAAAATTATACCAGCTGTACGTGGCTACTAATGTATCGACTTTATTTCGAGACAATTATAGCCTGTCTACTAATAGCCTAAAACATAAGCTAGTGTAACATGGGTCTATTAAAAAGATGTGAACCAAATCATTCATCACGATTTAATAGATGATAAAAGCGATCATAAACGATAGTTTTGGCTAATAATAAATCGCAATAATGCAATAATGTATTTATGACTAGATAGAACGTATTGATATGAATTGTGACTAGGCGAACCCCAGTTGCTATGCTAAACTAAAACATAAAGTGCGCTGATCATTTACTATAATTAGTGCATAAAGATACTCGTCTTATCATCCTAACTTATACTTATTACTCACCCTTTTGCGGTTACCTAGTTTGTTTATAAATAATTGGGTCAATGGTGTTGCGTGTTGAAAATGTGTCAAAAACATACAGTAGCCATCGTTGATGTAATCATAAACAAAACCTTACTATGCCGCGTTTTTTGGTAAGCAATACGCCAAACAAGGATTTATTGTGTCTGTCAGTTCTTATTCAGCTGTACCCGTCCAATCACGTTCTAAAACCAATCCCACCTCTCAGCATGCTGATGATAGTAGTGTACCCAATCATCTGCCACATTTAAGCAATTTTCATCTCAGTAATTTTACCGCAGAAGTTGCCAATAGCTGGCTGCTACCTGATGGTGTGGTTGATGTATTGTTTGAAGATGCGCAAAAGCAAGAAGTGCTGCGACATCAGCTAACTCAGCAGCTGATCACTCACGGCTATCAGCTGGTTAACCCGCCGATGATTGAGTTTACAGAGTCATTATTAAGTGATGCATCAGAAGATCTTAAACGTCAAACCTTTAAAATCATTGATCAGCTTACAGGTCGTTTGATGGGTGTGCGTGCGGATATTACGCCGCAGATTTTGCGTATCGATGCCCATCATGGCGGGACAGGTGTTGCGCGTTATTGCTATGCAGGTGATGTCATTCACACCTTACCCTCAGGACTGTTTGGATCGCGTACGCCATTGCAGTTAGGTGCTGAGATATTTGGTTGTGCATCGCTTAGTGCAGATTTTGAACTGATAGATGTCTTATTTACGATGGTCAATGACCTAAATATGAGTGCAGCTTTGCATATTGATTTGGGTCATGTGGCGATATTTAAACGGTTGGCTTTATTGGTTGAGTTATCAGACAGTGATACCAAGCAATTGATGCATTTATACGCCAATAAAAACCTACCAGAGTTAAAGCGCGTCTGCCAAACATTACCTATGGGTAGTGATTTTTATGCTCTAGCACGCTTTGGTCATGATATGACGCAGCTATTGTCTAAGCTATCAGATACCGCTCAACAAGATACCGAAATTGTTACGGCAGTCGATGAGTTACAGCGCTTAAAAACGCATCTGCAGGAGCAATGGAATTGTGATGTCAGTATCGATGTCACGGAGCTGTCAGGCTATCACTATCACACCGGTATTGTGTTTAATGGTTATATCAATAGTGAGACCCAGCCGTTGGTACGTGGCGGACGTTTCGATGGGATGCAAAGTGGTGGTCACTTAACAGATAACCAGCCACGTGAAGCCACGGGCTTTAGTATGGACGTCAGCCGCTTATTGGCACATGTCGGATTGGCTGCTCCAATGGTAGTGGTGGTTGATTATGATGCAATCAACAATATGGATAGCGAACAAAAACAGACGCTACGCCAGCAAGTAGATAGCTTACGCCAGCAAGGTTACCGAGTCACTGTACCACTAGATATGCATGACTGTCCTCAAGACGTCACGCATCGATTAAGCATCGTTGACAACCAGTGGCAATTAACCGCTGTTAAATAAAGCTGTTTTGTCAAACAACCGTATCAAAAGATGGGTTTATCAAAAGACAGTATTGTCAAAAAGCATTATTTTTCGTTTAGTTTTAAATTGTTATCGTATGGCTGTTTGATAATGAACAGGCCATGCACCTTAATACATCATTGTAAGGATTAATCATGGGTAAGAATGTCGTAGTTTTAGGTAGCCAGTGGGGCGATGAAGGTAAGGGTAAAATCGTTGATTTACTTACCGAAAAGGCCTCAGCAGTAGCACGTTTCCAAGGTGGCCACAATGCTGGTCATACGTTAGTTGTCGATGGCAAAACCACTGTCTTGCATCTTATTCCATCAGGTATCTTACGTGAAGGTGTTACTTGTTTTATTGGCAATGGCGTCGTGCTAGCGCCTGATGCTTTGTTAAAAGAGATGAAAGCGCTTGAAGACAACAACGTACCAGTACGCGAGCGCCTACGTATCTCACCTAATTGCCCACTTATCATGCCTTATCATGTAGCCCTCGATCAAGCTCGTGAAGCCAAACGCGGTACAGGTAAAATCGGTACCACAGGTCGCGGTATCGGTCCTGCGTACGAAGACAAAGTTGCGCGCCGTGCTATTAAGCTTGCTGACTTATTCCGTGATGATTTAGAAGAAAAGCTACGTAACCTTATCGAATATCATAATTTCCAATTGACTCAATACTACAAAGTTGACGCCATCGATTTTGATGAGACGTTTAAGCTGTGCCAAGAGTGGAAAGAAGAGATTAAGGGTATGGTAACTGATGTCACTGAAGACCTTAATCAGTTGCGTCTGGCTGACAAAAACTTAATGTTTGAGGGTGCGCAAGGTACGCTACTTGATATCGATCACGGTACGTATCCGTTTGTGACCAGCTCAAGCGTCACGGCAGGCGGTGTATCGACTGGTACTGGCATCGGTCCATTATATTTAGACTATGTGCTTGGTATTACTAAAGCTTATACCACACGCGTTGGTAGCGGTCCGTTCCCAACAGAATTGTTTGATGATGTTGGTGCTCACTTAGCCAAAGTCGGCCATGAGTTTGGCGCGACCACTGGCCGCGCGCGTCGCTGTGGCTGGTTCGATGCCGAGGCATTACGCCGTGCTGTTGTACTGAACTCTATGTCAGGTATCTGCTTGACTAAGCTTGACGTATTAGATGGTTTAGAAGAGTTGCTAATCGGTGTGGGTTACGAATTACCAGAGACTGAATGTGCAGGCGCGCATGATGCCGAGTTTTATGAGTCAGTAACGCCTAAGTACGAAACGATGCAAGGTTGGAGTGAGTCTACCGTTGGTATTACCAACTATGATGACTTGCCAGAAAATGCTAAAAAATACATCAAGCGTATCGAAGCACTGATTGGCTGTCCTGTTGATATTATCTCAACGGGTCCTGACCGCGAAGAGACCATCGTATTACGTGATCCGTATGATGCGTAGATAAATAGAACAAACTATTGAATGACGAAACCCTAATGTCCAGCTTAGAACTAACATTAGGGTTTTTTATAAAGATTAATAATATTGGTAGATATACAATATATAGTATGTACCTCTTACTTTTAGTGAATGCAAAATTTACGTTTAAGTAAGCTGGTATCAGAATTACCCCTATCATTTATAGCGTCAATCATTATAATAGGCAGCAATCATGTGTTGGCGCTTATGTTTTCATATTGGTAAAACATGAGTCATTTGAATCAGTCCAAGTCAACATTGTGGTCAAAGTTTAAATCATATTTTTAATTCTTATTTAACTTACCCTTTATTAGGAGATTTTTTATGGCTAACGAACGTACTTTATCTATCATCAAACCTGACGCTGTCGCTGGCAACCACATCGGCGCTATCTATGACCGTTTTGAACAAGCTGGTCTAAAAATCGTTGCAGCCAAAATGCTACAACTTGATGATGAAAAGGCAGGCGGTTTTTACGCTGAGCACGCTGAGCGTCCATTTTACAATGACCTAAAGTCATTCATGATGTCAGGTCCAGTATTGGTATCAGTATTAGAAGGCGAAAATGCTATCGCTAAGCATCGCGAAATCATGGGTGCAACCAATCCAAAAGAAGCAGAAAAAGGCACTATCCGTGCTGATTTTGCTAGCAGCATCGATGAAAACGCGGTTCATGGTTCAGATTCAGCTGAATCAGCTAAGCGTGAAATCAGCTACTTTTTCAATGATGATGAAGTTTGTGCACGTACGCGCTAATAACAACGATTATTGATATCAGCTTATGATGTTGATTATCAGTAGTTGGTTTTGCAAGGACGGCTTATACTCTATTGAGTATAAGCCGTTTCCACTATTATTGAAAAATTTTATATTTTATTGATTATCTTTTTTTTGACAAACCATTATTAAGCTTATTGGTTGTTTTTGTTGAAATTTATTACTATGTCCCTCATTATCGGTTTTCAATCATTTAATTAGCGTTATCAACCCCTTATCAGCACTTTATCGATATGGAAATTATCTGCATTCTATATATGATAAGTTTTGCGCTCATAACGGATTGCTCAATGCAGCATTTAATTGTATTACTACGCTCATGGCTTATGCCAAAAGGTTACCTATTATGTCAACGATTCAAACACCCACTCAGCACATACCCAACAAGCGCACTGATAGCATTAAGCTGGTAGATGAAGCGCAGGCAAAAACCAACCTATTAGGTATGACACAAGCACAGCTCGCTGATTACTTTAAGAGCATCGGCGAAAAGCCATTTCGGGCGACGCAAGTGATTAAGTGGATATATCAGCATGGAGTGACCGACTTTGAGCAGATGACCAATCTAAGCAAGTCGTTACGCGATAAGCTGTCTATGCATGCATGTGTGACCCCGCCAAAAGTCATTCATCGTCAATACAGTGATGATGGCACGCGTAAATGGGTGTTTGAGGTGACGGGTGGCTCATTGGTTGAGACGGTGCTAATACCAGCAGATGACAGTAAGTCGAACGGCCGCAAAACTCTATGTATCTCATCACAAGTCGGCTGTGCACTGGATTGTAGCTTTTGCAGCACAGGTAAACAGGGCTTTGAGCGTGATTTGAGCGTCGCTGAGATTATCGGGCAGTTGTGGGTCGCCAACGCTTCTTATATGGCGGACGAAAACGACAGCTTAGAGAACGTCGATCATAGCTTATGGGAAAACAACGTGACCAACGTTGTCATGATGGGCATGGGTGAACCATTATTAAACTATAAGCCAGTGGTCAGCTCTATGGAGCTCATGCTTAGCGATCATGCTTATGGTCTATCGAAACGCCGAGTCACTTTATCGACGTCAGGTGTGGTACCCAAGATGTATCAGTTAGCAAAAGATATTGATGTAGCCTTAGCTATCTCACTGCACGCACCCAACGACGAATTACGTAATGAGCTGGTGCCAATTAATAAAAAATATCCGTTAAGCGAGCTGATCGCTGCGGCAAAAAATTACGTCTATGACGTTAATCCGCGCCACAAAAAACACGTCACGATTGAATATGTCATGTTAGATGGCGTCAATGACAGCAATGAACACGCCAAACAGTTGGTTGCATTACTTGATGGTCTCCCAAGTAAAATAAACCTGATACCGTTCAACCCGTTCCCGCATGCGCCTTATGATAAATCAAGTAACAACCGTATTCATGCGTTTAGCAATATTTTGAGCGAAGCTGGCTTTGTTTGTACCATTCGCCAAACACGCGGTGATGATATTGACGCAGCATGTGGTCAATTAGTCGGACAAGTCGCTGATCGAACCAGACGGTCAGCAGCATGGCAACAAAGCATTAAAGATCGCGATGCTAAGGGTAACGCTACTGTCCAATAAATTACAGTGAACGGCAAACAATGGCTCAGTCTAAGATAAAAAACAAATAGGATAAAAAACGAATGGGTTTACGTTCCTATTGGTTTTATTAAGTAATATTTATAACAATAAAAATGCAGTCATAGTAACTAAATTGTACTTAAGGGGACCAAATCCATTAAACTAATGGCTCATTGGAACTCTAGTATTAAACTCACAGTACTAAAACTCAGTTTTATGATGGCGGCTATGATGATGTTTGAATATTTTTGTCAATTTAAGACTCAGCGTAAAACTTCTTTAATAATGAATGAGCCCTCAGTAGCGAGTGCTTATCAAAAAACAAACTATACGATGTCTGGTAGTTCAAAGTCCGGTAGCCCAAAAAAAGGGCTGATGGCTAGTGTAATCGTTGCCTTATTACTAGCAGGTTGCCAAAGTACACCAACAGATGGCTTAACTGGAAGTACGCGTTATCAAACGTCTACCCAGCCAAGCGATATTCGTAATCTTGACAAGCAAGAGATCGCGCGCGTACGTACGTCGCTTGCCGCACAATACATTCGCAAAAATGAGCTTGATACCGCTCAGCGTCAACTCGAAAAAGCTTTTGCTGCTGATAGCCGATACGCGCCAGCCTATGATATGATGGGCGTTTTGTTGCAACAAGAGGGCAGCCGCCTCAATCTTGAAAAGGCCGATCAATACTTTAAAAAATCCATCTCGCTTGACAAAAATTTTAATCAAGTGCGTAATAACTATGGTGTCTATTTATCACAGATGAAGCGTTATAAAGAGGCGGCAGAGCAGTTTGAGATTGCAGGTGCAGCACTTGGTTACGAAGGACGTATTGGTGCACTTGAGAACCTAGGGCGCACTTACCTACAGTTGAATAATCATCCAGCGGCGGCCAAAGCATTTTTACGGGCTTTAGATGGTAATCGTAATAGCTTGATCGCTCATATTGAGCTGGTTGATTTGTTGCTTGAGCAGCAGCGTGTACAGCAAGCACAACGGCTTTATGATGAGACTTTATTGCTTGTACAAGGCCAAGGGATTAGTCCTAGATTGCTTCTGCAAGGTATTAAGCTTGCCGCCGTTCAAAATGATAGAACCACGCGTCAACGATTAGCACAACAGCTATTATCTGCTTATCCATTAAGCGATGAAGCAAAACAACTTAAGACTTGGCTTAATAACCCAGAGGCATCATGGAAATGAACAACCCATCATCAAATCATCAGTCTAACGCTCAGGGATCATTTGGTGCCACGCTGCAGCAAGCCCGTAAAAGTAAACAGATCAGTTTAAAAGAAGCTGCCAGTGAGTTATTCATCTTGGAGCGTCATTTACAAGCGCTAGAAGAAGAGGATTTTGCCGCTTTACCGCAAGTTACTTTTGCACGTGGTTTTGTCATTAATTATGCAAAATTTTTGCAGTTAGATCCCACAAAAATCGCGACAAGCTTCGATGCAGCGTATCCAGATGAGATGAGAGCGCAGTCAGTGAGTAATATTGATACGCCGCTACGTCCGATGGGAACACTACAACGTGATAGTCGTAGTCGCATCCGCTTTAACCCGTTGTTGATTCTTGCCATTATAGGTCTTATTGTGTTGGCGGTATTTTTATTCCGTATGGTAACCAATGCCAGTCAAGATAATGCTGCATCTACAACAGTCGTTGAAGACTTATCAGCGTCAGAACAAGCGCAAGGGGCAGCAGTTAGTACTCAGTATGATAGTACTGGTTTAGATGGTGTGGGCGCATCTGGTTCAGCACTCAATTTGGATAGTAGTAGTGATATCAGTGCTGTCACATTGGACGTTGAGATCACAGACGCTACTAACGTAGATATTACTGATGCGTCTGGTAACAGTCTGATGTCAGGCAGCCAAACCAGTGGTAACTATAAACTGCTTGGTAAGCCGCCATTTAACATCCAGATTGATAATATCGATAATGTAAAACTATTACTTAATCAAGACTCGGTTGCGTTAAATGAGTATGCAACCGATAAACAAGCAAGCTTTGCCTTAGCGCCATAATGATCTGTCCATTACAGGTTTAATGATCTGTCATGACGATATTATTATCGCTTTAAGACTGCTTATATTTTTTATCTTTTGTTCTGATTAAAGGATTCTTTATGTCCACGTCATCGCCTATTACTCGCCGTCCTACCAAAAAGATCTATGTCGGTGATGTCGCGATTGGCGGCGATGCACCGATTAGTGTGCAAAGCATGACCAATACAGATACTTGTGATATAGCCGCAACAGTCGCTCAAATTGAACGCTGCGTTGATGCTGGTGCTGACTTCATGCGCGTCTCGACTCCGACGATGGAGACAGTTGAAGCGTTTGGTAAGATTCGTAAACAGGTGAGTGTACCTTTGGTTGCTGATGTGCATTTTGATCATAAGATTGCACTGGCAGTTGCTGAAGCGGGAGCAGACTGTTTGCGTATTAATCCGGGCAACATCGGTAGCGATGCCAAAGTTCGTGAAGTCGTGGCCTGTGCCAAACATCATAATATTCCAATTCGTATTGGGGTGAACGCAGGCTCTTTAGAAAAGGACATTCAGCGTAAATACACTGAGCCAACGGGCGAGGCGATGCTCGAGTCTGCTATGCGTCATATCGATATACTGGAGCGTCTAAACTTCGATCAATATAAAGTGTCTGTCAAAGCGAGCAACGTGTTTTTGACTTTGGATGCGTATCGTTTAATATCGGCACAGATTGATAATCCGCTACATCTAGGGGTCACTGAAGCTGGGGTATATCGTACTGGCGCTGTCAAATCTGCGATTGCGCTTGGTGGTTTATTATTAGATGGTATCGGTGATACCATTCGTATCTCTTTGGCAGCAGAACCAGAAGAAGAAATCAAAATCGGTTTTGATATCTTGAAATCACTCAATATTCGTTCTAATGGTGTAAACTTTATCGCCTGCCCAAGTTGCTCTCGTCAAGAGTTTGATGTGATTAAGGTGATGACTGCACTAGAAGCTCGTTTAGAAGATGTGCGTGAGCCTATGAATCTATCAGTGATCGGTTGTAAGGTGAACGGTCCAGGAGAGGCAAAAGAAGCTGATGTTGGTATCGTAGGCGCAGCTCCCAAATCACTGGTATATCGCATGGGTGAAAAAAGCCATCTTATCGATACCAATAATTTGGTTGATGAGATTGAAAATATGGTACGTGCTCATGCAAGCGAGCTGGAAAAATCACGTGAAAATGAAATTATTAGAGTTAAATAGATGACGCCAAAACTATTCATCGTCCATTGTGAGTCTGTGAGTAGTAAACCATCAGTAAGCATCTAAGTGCCAGTAGTAACGATAATAACAATATAGACAGTCGTTATAATATTTGAGGATATGACCGAATCATGATCAAAGCTATTAAAGGGTTTAATGATATTCTGCCAGAACAGGCAGCGAAGTGGCTACAGCTAGAAGCTGTATTGGCAGATGTATTGGCTCGTTACGGTTACGAAAATATCCGTCTGCCAATCGTTGAGCAGACTGATTTGTTTGCTCGTGCTATTGGCGGTGCGACTGATATCGTTGAAAAAGAGATGTATAGCTTCGCTGATAAGTCTGAACCACCAACGCCTCTGACCTTGCGTCCTGAGGGTACAGCGGGAGCTGTACGTGCAGTGCTTGAACATAATTTGCTACGCGGTGACACGCCAAAGCTTTGGTATATCGGCCCTATGTTCCGTTATGAGCGCCCGCAAAAAGGACGCTACCGTCAGTTTCATCAGATAGGGGTAGAGAGCTTTGGTAGCGCGTTGCCAGATGCTGATGCTGAGCTGATTGCGATGACCCACCTGATGTGGCAGGAGCTGGGTCTCAAAGATGAGATGCGTTTGCAATTAAACAGCTTGGGCGAAATCGATGAGCGCCGTGCTTATCGAGATGCTCTAGTTGCCTACTTAACGGACAAGCAAGATCAGCTTGACGAAGACAGTAAGCGCCGCTTGACTACCAATCCGCTACGGATTTTGGATAGTAAAGAGCCAAGCACCCAAGCACTGCTTACTGATGCACCTAAGCTTGCTGATTTCTTGGGGACAGAAAGTCAGGTCCATTTTGAACAAGTTCAAGCGTATCTAACGACGCTTGGTATAGATTATGAAATCAATCCGCACTTGGTTCGCGGTCTCGATTATTATAATAAAACGGTTTTTGAATGGGTTACTGATAAGCTTGGTAGTCAAGCAACTGTCTGTGCTGGTGGGCGTTATGATGGTCTGATTGGACAGCTAAAGTCTGTAGGTGCACGCAACGACAAACCAGTTAAGTCTGAACCTGCTGTTGGTTTTGCGATGGGTCTTGAGCGCTTATTACTGCTAATTGAAGCAGTAGCTCCTATGCCAGAAATGTCAGTCTGTGATGTCTTTGTGGTTGCGCAGCCAGAAGTCTATGGTTTTGGTATCAATTATGCGCAAAAGTTACGTTATAGCCGTCCAGATTTGCGGGTTAAGATGGCAAGTGCAACCAGTATGAAAGCACAAATGAAAAAAGCGGATAAGTCTGGTGCAGCCTTGACGGTTATTATTGCACAGCAAGAGCTTGACGATAATACAATCAGTATTAAAAACATGCAGACTGGCGAACAGCAATCAGTTGCACAAGACTGGCTAGCAAGCACAAAGAATTTCACGCGTCTGTAATTACGTCAGTGGTAGCGTCTGGTAGAATGACCAGCGCTCACTTGCCGCTCAGCAATTAGATTTTAGCAACTAGATTTTATCAGGTAAACAAACATGGTTCAAAATACCCAGTCGCCAAATACAGACAACTCTATGCAAGCGCTCAAGCAGTATGGTAGCTATATCTTAACAGCTATTTTATTGGCCTTAGCCGGTTATTTTGGCTGGACATACTGGCAAGAGAATCACGCACGGGTAGATACCGTAGCCGCTGATCAATATGCTGATATCCAAAGACTTAATGAAGAAGTAAGTCTGGCAGCACAGAACCCAGATCTAGAGGCTGAAGCATCCACGGCACTTGCTGCTAGTCGTGCCCAGCTAAATAAAGACATTGATGCATTAGTCAGTACGCATGGTAAGTCGGTTTACGCCTGGCAAGCTTTAATGATCAAAGCTCGCCAACAAGTCGATAGCGATGATTTCGCGGGTGCAACTGAGACCTTAAAAAAGGCATTGGCAATAGATTTAGGAGATGCAGGTTTAAATGCGATTACGCGTTTGCGCTACGCTGAAACATTGTTGTCAGCAGGGGACATAGATGCAGCACTAGCAGAAGCTAATAACGATATGCCAAGCTCATTTGAGGCCAGCCAACAAGAGCTGCTAGGTGATATCTATTTGGCAAAAGATGACGAAGATGCTGCTATTAAAGCTTATACTAACGCTTGGAGTCTGATTGGTAAACGTCAAGAGACTAGAGCAGTACTGGCACTAAAGATGGAGAGTCTAGGGCTTATGCCTGAACCAATCGATGAGCCTGCTAGCCTGATTCAAACAGCTACCGTACCTGAGCCAGTAGCAGCTGAAAACGCCAGTGCGGCTATTCAAAATGGCGTTAACAATAGTAACGTTTCTGACCAAGCAGCGCAGTAAATCGGCATTATAATCAATAATAATGTATATTGCAGACAAGGATGGTGCTATCTATTTATAGCTTTTCAGATAATAGCCCGTTTATCGATAGTTAATTTATTCGTAATGAGAGCAGACAATGACCCTATCTATTCGCTTCAGCAAAACAATAAAAAGTAAGACCATGAAGTCGACTGTCATGAACGTAGCGGCTGTGGCGCTGATGACGACCGCTGTCGTTGGTTGTAATCGTGGTATTAAGCCAGTAGTACACGATCCCGTCGAGCTGGTACAAATTGCCCAACCTATTAGTGTGCTGCAGCCGGTATTTAGCGTTGATGTTGGTAATAAAAAGGCAAGTAAGAAAGATCCTCTCGCCTTACAAGTTGGCTACAGTAATACCCAAACTGTCGTCGCCTCACGTGGAGGTGAGTTGACAGGTTTTGATAACGCAGGTCAGCGTTTATGGTCCATAGACGTCGGTGAGCAAATCACTGGTGGCGTAACGATAGATTCATTAAGTCAGACCGCTATTGTGAGTACACGCAGTGGTTTGGTAATGGCTTTTGATAGCACAACTGGTGCTAAGCGTTGGCAAAAGCAGCTGTCAGGTTCAGTGCTGACGCCTGCGCTGGTTAGCAACAATCGAGTCGTTTTGTCTGCTAACGATGGTTTTTTACATGGCTTGTCTTTACAGACCGGTCAGTCGATTTGGCAGTTTGCGACTCAAGTGCCAGCTATTAGCGTGCGCGGTAGTGCAGCACCAGCATTGTTAGATGACAAAACTGCATTACTTGCTACTGCTGATGGTCGTCTTCATGCTATTACGATCGATAATGGCTTGCCGCAGTGGTCAAGACGTGTTGGTGTCGGTGCTGGCAGTAGTGAAGTTGAGCGTATGAGTGATGTCGATGGTATGCCTGTTGTCGATAATAATCAGCTATACGCGATCAGTTACAGCGGTCAGTTGTTAGGGATTGATTTAGCGTCGCGCCAAGTCATGTTCGTAAACGATCTGGCCAGCTTAAAATCACTTGCTGTAAACAATCAACAAGTCATTGCTACCAGCTTAGAAGGTAAAGTTGTCGCTTACGATCGTAATAATGGTAATATGTTATGGGAGAGCGAAGAGCTTGCTTATCGCGATTTGACAAATCCTGTCATGATTGGCAATTATATTGCTGTCGGTGATCTTGAAGGAGTCGTGCATCTGTTTAATCCTGCAAACGGTGATATCGTGAGCCGGGTGCAGACTAAGGGCGCATTGACTAACCTACAAGTGCAAGGCAGTCGGTTGATGACGCAAAGTACTTCTGGACAAGTAGCTATCTGGCAATTAGCACGCTAAGTAGCAAGTGATAACGCTATCTTGACTTACTTTTACATTGTTAGTGTGCTTTATTGAGCAATCGTTGTTAATAAAGATATTATGCTATAACGCTTAAACGCTGCTTTGTCAGCGTTTAATGCCTTGTATAGACAGTGCGTTTCACGTACTCTATGCGCCTTTATGATAAGTGCCATGATTTACAGTTGATGGGATGTTTTTTACTATTAGTCCATCATCTACCCCACTAAAAGACTATTATCTTTTATAATAGGTTCTTCGTCTTCATCATTCATTTAAGTTTGCGGTCATATGACACCTATTTGTTGTTATTGACCATTATTGAGAGTAACGCATGAGTATCAAGCCCGTGGTCGCGCTAATTGGTCGCCCCAATGTAGGTAAATCTACTTTATTTAATCAATTTACCAAAAGTCGCCAGGCTTTGGTTGCTGATCTATCCGGTTTGACTCGTGACCGTCAATATGGTGATGCTACCTATGAAGGCAAATCGTTTATCGTGGTAGATACTGGCGGTATCGGTGAAGCCGATGATGGCAGGGGAGACATTGATGACTATATGTCTGAGCAGTCGCATACTGCAATTCATGAAGCTGACATCATCGTATTTGTGGTTGATGCACGGGCTGGTATGATTGGGGCTGATGCAGAAATCGGTAAGTTTTTGCACACCCTAGGCAAGCCAGTATATGTTGTCGCCAACAAAGTTGATGGGACGCATGATTCTGCACCTGCAGAGTTTTATGCACTAGGATTGGGTGAGCCTTATCCAATGGCTGCCAGTCATGGTCGCGGTGTCGGTAATTTACTAGAAGTCATCACAGCTGATATGCCAGAAGATGTCGATACAGGAGAGCCGGACGGGCTTAAACTGGCTATCATTGGGCGTCCAAACGTAGGTAAGTCAACTCTTGTTAATCGTCTATTGGGTGAAGACCGAGTCGTTGTATTTGATATGCCTGGTACGACGCGTGATAGTATCTATATCCCTTATAAGCGTGATGGCAAAAACTACGTATTGATTGATACTGCTGGTGTACGTCGCCGTGGCCGTATCGATGAAAAAGTAGAAAAATTCTCTGTTATCAAAACCTTGCAAGCGATAGAAGACTCTAACGTCACCGTCATTGTAATCGATGCGCAAGAAGGCATCGTTGATCAAGATCTTCACATGATTGGTTATGCCCTCGATGCAGGTCGAGCATTAGTTGTTGCGATTAATAAATGGGATGGGCTAACTCATGAGCAAAAAGACTATATCAAGATTGAGATGGAGCGTCGTTTTAACTTTATACCCTATGTAAAAGTGCATCTGATATCTGCGTTGCATGGTACTGGCGTCGGTAATCTGTATCCTTCTATTTTACGCGCCTACCAGTCTTCGATGTTTGAGGTATCTACCAACCGCTTAACGCAAATATTGCAAGACGCAGTCATCGCAAACCCGCCGCCAACTGTTGGTGGTCGCCGTATTAAACTGCGTTACGCCCACATTGGTGGTCACAATCCGCCAGTCATTGTCGTCCATGGTAATCAAACAGGGTCATTGCCTAAAAGCTACCAGCGTTATCTTGAAAATCAGTTTCGCCAAGTATTTAAGCTCGAAGGTACGCCGCTAAACGTAGTCTTTAAGCTCAATGAAAACCCTTACGCCAATAAGAGCAACACGCCAACTAAAGCCAAAGCTCAGCAACTGCTACAGCGTCAACGTAATCGTAAGCAAAAGTACTCAAAAAGTCACAGAAAAACAGATAAAAAACGATAATTGAAACCTCTAAAGACTTCTGCAATAGAGGTCTTTAGGTCAGTTGCCTGAAAATTTACTGATAGAGTTTATTGGTTTTTTTATATTATTACCATTTATCGTAAAATAAACAAGCCATACACTTATGAGGTATTATAAGTCAAAGCCATCATAAATTGATTGATTGACATGAGTATAAGTTCTTCTAAAAACATACCCACGATTATTCGTAGTTCTGTATTACAAGCTATCGTTGTGGCCGTTTTTGCAGGCTTCTTATTGTCTTTTGTTTATACATTCGTCTATAACTATCAACAAAAACGTCTACACGTTCAGCAGTTGGGTGAAATGCTTGCAAATAGTGCATCAACTCCCGATGGCGCAAACTTAGTTGCTCGGCAAGTCAGTATATTGCTGGACAATGACCCATTCTTACAAAGTATTTTATTCTATTCAACTGATCAACCTATTGATTCATTGAGTCAAGGCAATATCGATAGTGTGAGTAATAATTGGTATAGCGCTTGGTTTGCCGATACGGTCAGCTTTAATTATCCAGTCACCAGTCGTTATCTTACAGGTAGTAGTATCCAACGCGCCAATTCCTCTCAGCGTCTCACTAACGCATCGCCTATCAATGTGAAAGATACGTCAATATCAACCACTCCGTTAGCTGCGCGTAATACGTTGGTCGGTTATATTAATATTACGTTAGACATGACGCAGCTACGTTGGTATTGGGTTCGGGTTAACCTATTGTCATGGCTTGCAACTACCATTTTAGGGGTTGTCATTATTTGGTATATTCTGCGCAAACTTAATTGGCCAACCAAAGATATTATCGAGCTTGCGAAAGTGTGTGAGATAGCAGCGAACAACCCTGAGCTTAAGCAGCTACCTACTATTCAACAGCGCTTCGAATTCGAAGAGCTTATACGTATAAAAAAATCTTTTATTATTCTATTTGAACGCCTAAGAGTAGCGCAGCAGGATTATCTCGATCTTGCAGACTTTGAGCGCCAACTTCACAATAAAGACTTGTCCCTTGATATGCAGCGCTCAAACTTTCAAAACATGATTACTCATGAGCTAAAAACTTCTCTTAATGCCATTACGGGTGGTTTGCAACTTTTAGATAATCAATATCTTAATGATGAACAAAAAGACACATTGGCTATTATTCATAAAGGCAGTCATCACTTAGAGCTCACTCTCGAGCAGATTATTCAGTTAAATAGAATAGAAAAAGGCCAACTGGTGGTAAGTTTAAGTGAATTTAATCCGCTAAAAGTGATCGCTAATCTGATAGAGAGGTTTGAGCCTGCTGCCAGACAAAAGAATCTAGAGCTTATTAGTCGTCTTCATCATGCTGAGTATACTTTAGAAGGTGATATAAGTAAGATTCAGCAAATTTTGACCACATTGATAGATAATGCAATAAAGTTTACTCATACAGGCCAGGTTATTATCGACTCTCAACTGACGCATTTTAATGAAAGTATTCGCTGGCAAGTTAAAGTTATTGATACAGGTATTGGCATTAGCACAAGTTATCTAGAAGATATATTTACTCCGTTTTTTCAAGTTGATTCGTCAGATACTCGTGAGAATGAAGGAGTGGGAATAGGGTTGTCGGTAGTCAAACAAATTGGTCAGCTTTTAGGCGCAGCAATTGAAGTAGAAAGTGAGCTTGGTGTAGGGAGTAAGTTCACCGTTACGATACCACTGCGCCATAAGAGACATACACAGCATGAAGATCTCTTAAAGGGGATTAACATAGTGTACTATCATCATGATGAAGTAAGCTCGATGGTAGATATGCTAAGAAGACTTGGTGCTAATGTCAACTCACAGCGTAATGGACAATCGATGATGGATTATATTTCAAAAGCGAAAGTAAACGTCATCATGTTTGCAGAAGAGGTGCTACCTGAACAAGTTGCTCAATTAACTAAATATATTCGCAAGCGAGAAACCACTCGTCGCGCATTGTTGGTTTATTGGTATCCGCTACATAAAGAGCGGTATGTAGAGAGCTTTGAATACGATCTAAAAGCTGCGGGTGTAGACTACTGCCACAGTACGGTGCAAGACCCTAAGCTATTGACTGTGTTATTGAAGAAGTGGCTGACATAACTTGATATCATAAAAATTCTAATGAGCAGGCTTCAGTCGTTATTAGGTGTAGAGGTTATTAGGTGTAGAGCGTCAAGTCAACATTACGACGCACGCTTTTGGCTGTATATAGAACAAAAAAGACGCTAATCATTAGCGTCTTTTTTATTTATCAGCCTACTTAAGACAATGGAGCCGCTACTATTTTAATAAGCTTAGAATAGGTTCTGCGCCCAGCGTACCACATGCTGCCACATCCGGCTCATAAAGCCTGATTGTTCGAGGTCAGTGGTGGCTACAATAGGTACTGAAGCTACTGCCTTACCATCAATAACTGCTAGCATTTTGCCAATCTTTTGTCCTTTTTTGATAGGAGCTTCTATACTTTCAGGGATATCGACGACTGTAGTAATCTTATTTTTTTGTGTTTTAGTGGTTAAGACCTGTAGGGTATCGCCTGTTGCCAGCTCTACCTCGTCTGCCTCACCAAACCATACTGGCAGCTTACTGACAAACTGATTGGACGGTGCTTTTGTCACTGTGGTGAAATGGCCGAAGCCCCAGTTAAGAAGCTCTCGCGACTGATCTGCACGTGCTTGTGGACTTTCGGTTCCCATAATCACAGATATGAGACGCATATCATCACGATTACTAGAAGCAACTAAGCAGTAGCCTGCTGCATTAGTATGTCCTGTTTTTAGACCATCTACTGTAGGGTCTGTAGCCAGTAGCGCGTTACGATTGCCTTGAGTGATACCATTATAGGTAAACTCTTTTTCAGCATAGATGTCATAGTATTCACCACTATTTTTTATAATAGCGCGAGCAAGCTTTGCCAAATCAAGTGCTGAAGCTTGGTGACCTTCATCAGGCATGCCTGTTGCATTCACAAAATGCGTATTATCCATGCCAAGCTTTTCGGCTTGCTCATTCATCAATATTGCAAATGAGCTTTCGCTACCTGCAATATGTTCAGCCATCGCTTTTGAGGCATCGTTACCTGATTGAATGATGATACCGCGTAGCATATCGATGACACTAGCAGTTTTATTTACTGGCACATACATACAAGATTGGCTACTACTACCGCGACACCATGCATTTTTGCTCATTAGCACTTGTTCATCTTCGGTCAAGTCGCCTGAGCTTAGACGTTGCTCGATGATGTAGCTGGTCATCATTTTGGTTAATGAGGCGGGAGGAAGAGGTTGGTTGGCATTTTTTTGCGCTATTATCTCACCCGTATTATAGTCCATCAATACGTAGGCGGTATTGTCCATCTCTGGAGGTTGAATAGCAGCATTAGCAATGACTGCACTCAAAGATAAGCTGACACCAACGACTAGCTGTACCAGCTGTTGTTTTACACGCTTTACTGTCATAGATTGTTACACCACATCATGAAACCCAATGTATCTATCGCCAGCCATACTTATAAAAGTATTTAAAGATGACGATTGACATAAAATTAAGGCCTTATCTTAGCAAAATGCTAACCAATGGGGAAACAATAAATACGATAAAAATGACATTGGCAACATAGAGGAGGGGAACCTAAAAAACAGCGTGTGGCAGGAGCCGTTAAGTCCATACTATAGGGTTTATCTTTTGTATAGATAATAGGTTTATTAAGGGATAGTAAGTAGTAGCTTAACGCAAAAAGCTTGCCCCTCTCACGATTAATTTTTAAAGTGAAAGGAGCAAACTTGGTTTATACAAATTATTATGCAAGGCGTATTAGCGACTGACTAACACTTTTATACTTATATAATTAAGCGCTTAGTCAGAATATTTTGCGCGCAGTTAGCAGTTAGCAGTTAGCAGTTAGCAGTTAGCAGTTAGTATTGTGCATTTGCTAAGTCTTCGCATAGGGCTTTATTGTCTTGTTTGGAGAACCCAAGCGTCCAGCTACGAATACTTTGCAAAATTTGACGATAATCTTGTTGCGTTGATAAATATTGTATAGCAGCCTTTGGATCCTCTAAAGACGGCATAAGCTCATGCAATTGTATATTATAAGATTTATAAAAACGTTGTCTTTGTCTTTTGTTTAACATCGGTGGACAAATTTCAGATAGTACTTGCATGACCGCAATTTCATGTTTAGTAATACTAACGCCAGACATATCCAGAGGAATGGTAGATACATTATCACTAGCTGCATTGGATGTTTGAGCTAACATTGAAGCAGAGGCTATTAACCCAATAATGCCAATCTTTGAAGCTGATTTTGTAACTATTCTTGTCGTTGTAGAAATTATAGATAATATCGATTGATTCTTCATTCGGTATCACACTCGCTTTACGTTATTTAATGGTGTTATGGTAATGGGAAAAAAAATAAAAGTCACATAAAATATTGACTTATGTGTAGATATATTGTGACCTAAGGCCGATTGATAGCAACATATCAGTAGCATCTGTCCCTAAGTTACATAAGCCTTAATAGATAACACTCTATTGTTGTTCGTTGTTGCCTATTGTAACGAAAAAATAGGCTAAAAAGCGACCAACTGTTGTTGATATATATGTTCGCAAAATCAAATTATGAAAGACTAAATGCATGGACAATTTTTTGCGAGTGTAGACTCAACTGTTTGATTATACTTGATTTTAAGGCAGTAAGTGAGAGGTTTGTTTATGACTATGCTCGGTTAAGGTATAATCTTTTTCCACGCCGTACAGTAACTCGATACATATAGGCTTAATTACTACAATTACTGTGATGCTGATAAGTCTATTTTAGACCATGATATGTCACTACAAGTTTTTCATTTTTCACCTTCTATATCTTTATTTATCGGTTAAGCGGTGTTACACAAAAGTCGTCTTTTAAATTAAAGTATTGATTTATGCTACTTGTTTTTAATCGCTAATATCTATGAGATAGCTGGTTATAAAACGTTAGTAATCGGTGATGATATTTAAGTCTGTCGCCAAAAAATAAGATATAACTATATTGAGCTGCCATGAAGTTTTTAATCAGTAATGATGATGGAATACACGCGCCAGGATTGTTGGCGTTATACCAAGCCCTTTGCCAAATCGGAGAAGTCATAGTCGTTGCACCCAATGAAGAGCAGAGCGGTAGTGCCAGCTCGCTTCATATCTCTCAGCCTTTGTATCCTCATGTCTTGCCATCAGGGTTTATTGCAGTTAATGGCTCACCTGCAGACTGTGTCTACCTTGCGCTACATGAGCTTTATGCTGATACTCAGTTTGATTGCGTCATCACAGGTATTAATTCAGGCGCAAACTTAGGGCAAGACGTTTTGTTTTCGGGTACTTTTGGTGCCGCGTTGACCGCTCAGCTCTTTGGCGTCCCAGCGATTGCAACTTCATTGGTGGGTCATAGGATTAAAGGTGACGGACAGGATCAAACCAGCCACTATCAAATGGCAGCAAACGAGATCGTCAAGATATTGACCAAAACGCCTGTATTAGAGGAGCTCAAGCGTTTGCCTTATCATGTGCTTAATATTAATATTCCAAACGTAGATACGGCTGAGGATATTATGGGACGCAAAATCACGCGTTTGGGACATAGTCTAATAGAGAAGCCTGTATATCATATGGTCGACCCACGTGGCCGTGATGCTTATTGGTTGTGTTTAAAAAAATGCCAGAATCTGCCGTCCAAAGAGTATGTGGACGCTTCTATTAATACGTCTATTGACCGCTCTGTGAATGACTTTGTCAGTGATAATCCTAAGCTTGAAGGTCAACCAAGAGCAGACAGTAATGACACAAGTGTTTATACAGATGATCAGGCAGTAGCAGCAGGTTATATTAGCTTATCACCCGTACGCTTGCATCATACTCCAGCGTCTACGCTTAATAAGTTTTCGGCTTTAGCCTTATAATTTATGATTATAATTAAGGTTTGCTGAAACAGAGGCTACTTTTAGCTGCTTTTATAAATAGAGTCGTATCCTATAAATAGAGTCTTATTATGAGTATAATAGCGGCGGTATAACTCTATAAACGGTAAAGATAACAACACGATAAACGTGAGCACTATACTGTAAGTACTATAAAGAACGTGAGCACTATGAAGAATAGGAAACCTTGTATGAAAAATCTTATTTCTGGGTCGCAGTTAGCGACTGCTGCCTTAGTCGGAACGCTGGCGGTTGCGATGACAGGCTGCGCTACTAAGCCGACCTATCAAAATTCTGCACGACCAGCTCCTAAAATTATTACCAATAGTCAAGGTGTCCCTAACTATCATCTTGTAAAACGTGGCGATACGGTTAGCCAGATTGCTGCACGTTATCGCTTAAATTATCGTCAAATCGGAGCGCTGAACGGCCTTGATAGTAAATATACTATCTATAGTGGTCAATGGCTTAAGCTTTGGCATGGTGAACAAAGCGCGCCTGCAAGTCCTGCACGTAATAACAACTACAATGTTGCCACTACGCCTACGACACCGCCATCGCAATACACTCCGCCGCCTACGACTGGCTCGGCACCTGTTTATGAAGTGACTGCCAATTCGACCGCTGGCTACGAGTATCCTAGCCGTAATCAAGTCCTTCGTAATTTTGATGCTGCATCTGGCAACATGGGTATGTGGTTTGCCGGTAGAGAAGGTGATCCAGTACTTGCCAGTCAAAGTGGAACGGTACTATACGCGGGCGATGGGCTAACCGAGTATGGCAATCTTATTATGATTCGTCATAGCGGTGACTACATTACCGCTTATGCGCATAATAGCCAACTACTGGTTAGAGAAGGCGAAGCAGTACAGCGTGGTCAACGTATTGCCAGTATGGGTAGTAGTGGCCAGACCAATCAAGTAGCACTACAGTTTCAAGTACGCCTAAATGGTAATCCTATTGATCCGCGTGCCGTTTTGGGACGTTAAGGCATTATTCAACTAAACTGCTGGTTAACCTAGGTATTATTTAGCCTAAGTTAGAGAGCAGCGACTTAAGAGCTACCGTATACTTATAACCTGTCACTACTTTTCATATCGTTGCAAAGCCTTATGAAAAGTGGTGATAGGTTTTTTTATAGATTGTCGAAATAATTTAGAGATAAATTGTTAATCAAGCTTGTTTTTTGTCTAGACAGCTTTTGACTGAAATTTAAGGCCATATTTTATAATGACTACTACGATTTTTGACACGCAAAGCTATAAGTATCCGCAGAATTTTGAGGAGATAAAACCCAAGCTTACGCGTCTGCAAAAAGCGATTAAAAAGCTTGAGGCAAATCTAATAGATGCTAATAACGATGCAAGTATTGAGCTGCTAAATCAAAGATTGAGTAGTGATTTGGGGTCAAAAGTGGACTATGCCAGTGAGCTAAATCCAAACCAACTGCTTGCAGCCACTACTATTGAAGGGAAGGTGTTGGTCATCGCTGGTGCTGGCTCTGGTAAAACCAAAACGTTAACCTACCGCACAAGCTATCTGCTAGAAAATGGCGTGAACCCTAAAAGTATCTTGCTACTAACCTTTACCCGCAAAGCGGCGAATGAAATAAAAAGTCGCGCCAAAGTCTTATTAACTGATACGTTATCAGACGATGACTTGGCAGAAGACAGACTACCGACCAGCAAAGCACTAAACGATATCACTAGCGGCACCTTTCATTCATTTTGCAACATGCTGTTGCGTCAGTATTCAGGGCTGCTCGGCATCAATCCACGATTTACTATCTTGGATACAGGTGATAGTGAAGACGCTATCGATTTAATTTATAAAGAAAAAAAATATCCTGCGCAAACCAAAAGCCAAGCCTTTCCGCGTAAAAAGACCTTACAAAATATCATCTCCACTTCTAGAAATAGACGCATCCATATCCGCGACTTAATCGAAAGCAATTATCCTGATATCGCTGTACATATTCATATTATTGAGCAGTTAGCCATTGATTTCCATGAGTATAAGCGCGCCAATCATCTCTACGATTTTGATGACATTATTAGCCAAGTCGTACGCCATTTAAAGACTAATAATACCTTTCGCCAAATGCTACAAAGTCAATATCGCTACATCATGGTTGATGAATATCAAGATACCAATATCCCGCAAAAGCAGCTGATAGATTTGATTTGTGAGCCTGAATCGGTGTCACTGATGGTCGTTGGCGATGACAATCAGAGTATTTATGCGTTTCGCGGCGCAAACTATGAAAATATTCTACTTTTTGGTGAGACTTATCCTAAAGCCAAGCTTATCAAGCTTGAGCAAAACTACCGCAGTACGCCTGCTGTTTTAAATTATATCAATGCACTGTCTGCACAAATCACGCTAGGCTATCAAAAGCAGCTTTATTCGAATGCGAGCATAACAGGTGACAAGCCAGTATTTAGTCGTTTGAGTGATGAAACCCGCGAGGCCAAATACATCGCTGATAAAATCATGGCGCTAAAACCAGACCATGATTACAACGATTTTGCGGTACTGTGCCGCACCTCTTTTCAATCTAACTATATACAGCTTGAATTTATGGAGCGTCACATTCCATTCATCGTGGTAGGCGGGATTAAGTTTATTGAAAGACGGCATGTCAAAGATGTCCTAGCATTTGTCAAAATCCTCTATAATCCAAATGACACCATTGCTTGGCACCGTATCTTAACCTTATTTAAAGGCGTAGGGGCAGTCACTGCAACGCGTTTGACTCAAGCGATTAATGCCGATAATAATTCATTTGAACCATTGCTCACGGCAAAGTTTGCTAAAAAAAGCGAGCAGCTTAAACCTTTATACAATACTCTTACTAAGGCGAATCAAGCAGAGTCGGTTGAGACCGTCATTGAGTATATTCTGGATTTTTATATTCCTGTTTTAAAGCTAATTGAAGAAAACTGGCGTGAGCGTAGTGAAGATTTTCGAGTGCTTAAAAACTTAGCAGCAGAACATAGTAGCCTTGATAATTTTTTAGAAAACTTAGCACTCGATCCGCCCAATGATTCAGTAGCGACGACCAGTCAGCCAGAAGAGGATAAAGATAAAGTGACGATTTCGACCATTCATAGTGCTAAAGGGCTTGAATGGCCAGTGGTCTTTGTCAATTCATTGGTCGATGGTATTACTCCGCATCACCGCTCGTTAGATGATTTTGAAGAGCTAGAAGAGGAGCGCAAATTATTTTATGTGGCCTGTAGTCGTGCCAAGATTGGCCTGTTCCTAACTGCGCCAAACTATTTTTCTAGTTATTCAGGTTACTTTGACAAGCCGTCACGTTTTATTGCTGAATTGTCTACAAATGAGGTTGAGGTTAGGCGCTCTAGGAAACTGTTGGAAACTTTGGCAAGTGATGATCCAGTATGGTGGTGAAAATCAGGGTAGTTTTGAATTATTCATTTTTACAAGAAGGATATTATCAAGTCACTAATACTTGACAATGTTTCAATAAACCCTATACTTTTCTCATTAGATATTTTATTAACTTTTGTCGATAAAATATCAGTTTTGCTCTTACTGTAGCAATGATGAGACTTCATTTATGCCTTCACAAACTGCTCGTCTGCACCAACTCAACGTCAGCGGCGACATTTTAGCGACTACCTCACTTTATCCGAACGCCTTTTTTTGGACAAGTAGCCTTAATCAAAGCTTGTTTAGTCATATACTGGTGTTCAGTTATGATTTCTTAGATGCCAATTCGTGTTTATCCTTAATCAGCAAACCTATTTGTTTAACTACGTTATCTACAGCTCGAGAGCCTACTTGTCGTTGTGGACTCATCAATGCCATCAGCTATCAGCATTCCGATGGTGCCATGCATTTTTACACCCTTGACATCATCACGCCTGACTGGCAACTCACCCAGTCTATCCATACTCGCAGCTTTACCCACCAATCCACCTTCGATATTATCTCCGCCATTCTTAGCGATTATAACTTTGATTGGCAAGTCTCAGAGCAACTATTGTCCTCAGAGCAACTGACCGCACCGCTTAGTATTCGCACCCAATCTGATGTGAGTGACTATGATTTTATTACCGGCTTGCTTGCCGATATTGGGGTCACCACATATTGGGTAGATGGTGACTCAGTGGACAAGCTTGGCTATTGGTCTTTAGTCAGTGCGCTAGATGAGAATAAGTTATCACCACTTGACTATCACTACGAGAAGTCATCAGTACAGTCAGGTCAAGACAGCGTCGATACGCTACAGATGAGTGCCAAGCAATTAGGCAGCCGTACAGTGATGGTACGCGCAGATGGTCTCGCCGCTGATACTATCTATGAAGGCGTGGCAGATGACGACTCGCCCTTAGCGTTTGATGACACCGCGGTGCTACTTGGGGCGCCCTCTCGAGTGCACAGCGATGCGTCTGCTACCCGCTTAGCTGAGCAATGGTTACGCGCCAATGGTTGCCATAGAGAATACTATACCGCCACTGGTGCCATGCGCGGCCTATATATCGGTAGCCAAGTTAGCATCAACAGCCTACCTTCTATTGGTCGTTTATCTACATACTGTACCAGCATGACCATCGTCGGTATCGAACCTAACAGTGATAGCGTCTCCTACCACAATCAAACGCTGATAAAAGACTGGCTTATGCGCAGCGTCCAGCGAGCAACGCAAACAGCACTTAGTGCCATACCCGAGCATGGCTACGACATCGCCCGAGACACTGGTATCTGGGTAACCGCCACGCTACTAGACTCCGCTATTCCTTACTGTCCTTATCCAAGCTTGCAGTCCTTTGTCAGTAGCACCTATACCGGTGTCACCCAAGCCCGTACTGGTGATCAAACTACCTCAGCGACCCCAAGCTACGCTTCACAAGTGACCGATGACGGTCTGCAGCGCACCATCACCACTCCGGTATCTGCTGGTATCAGTCCCCATGATGATGGGGTAACCCCGCCGCTTAGATCCCTACAACTGTCCTCAGGTACGACTCACGGTTGGCAGTTTACCCCAAGGCTAGGACAATCAGTGCTACTTAACCACTGGTACGGGGATAAAGACAGTCCGCTCATTAGCCGCAGCCTCTATGACGGTATCGGCATGGGTGACACCGATAATAAAGACATCACCAACCGCGATGAGGGGCTGGCTAATAGACATAACCTACAAAACGGATCCTCACCAAGATGGCATGGTGGCGGTATGGAACATTCGCAAATCAAGGATGACGACGCGCATAGCGGCTGGTTAACCGGTATCGCTCAATACGGACTTAACGATCAATCTGAAGTCAGCCTTCTCTTTGATGACAGCCCAAGCAAGATCGGCATGCAGTGGAGCGTTAATACCAACGCCCATGCTAACGCACAGCACCCAACGACCACCAACAAAGCGGTCTTTGCCCCAGATGAGCACATCCTCGAGCTTGGCGTCCTACGCCATCGCTACAGCAACCATCAATCAACGATAAGCGGTCACGGGGTTAACCTCGCCACCGATCATGGTTTGCAAGCCGCAGCAGACAGTGGCGTACTGCTCTCCACCTTTGGGATCCGGCACAGTCAATCCGAGCATGAATCGGCGTGGGTCAACGACGCAGGACAACGCCAGCTGAAACTTGGCACAGAGCTGAGTGAGACCTTAGCAGAGGCTAAGCAAGCACACTTGCAATCGACGAAAGCCATGAAGACCGCTAATCAATCGATAGAAGCTTTTAAAACCGCAGCGCAAGTGATGGACGACACGCTACAAACTGAAGTCTTAGGCGCACCCGATGTACTAGTAGTCAGCAAAGACAGTATTTTGGCATCAAGCAACAACACCCTAACCACAGCCAAGACCATCGTACGCCAATCAGGCGCTACCCAATCGGATGTGGTGGCAGGCAACTATACCTTAACGGCAGATACTATCGAGTCATTATCCGGGATAGCCGGACAGGCTGCGCTATCAGGACTGCATATCAGCGCCAACACAAAGCCGCTAGCGATACAAGCACAAGGGGGTGAGCTGCAATTGCACAGCCAGCAATCCATGACCATCGGTAGCGAGTCGGGACAGGTGAATATCGCAAGTCCTAAACGTATCAAGCTGCAAACCAGCGCGGGGGCGTCACTGACGATTGATGAGAGCGGGATTAAGCTCGTTTGCCCGGGGGAGATTAAGATAAAGGCGGTGAAGAAAGCGCTAGTCTCTGGAGCAAGGGCAAACTATTCTGTACCGATGATGCCTGAGACCGTTCCGCTGTTTAGTAATAAGCTAGATGTTTATGATTTGTTTTATCATAGAGATTTTAGTGAAGTTGATTATGTTGCGATGATGGATGATGGCCAGATTGTTGAAGGAACATTGGATGCGCATGGGCGGACTGATAGATTGATGTCTATGGAGTCTAAAGGCGCTGAAGTACTAGTGGGATATCTAGATAACTGGAGTATAGAAATTGATACAGAAGAGGAGGAGTCTGAAGCCGTTGAAAACGTTGAATTTGAGTACTCAGATGAAGAGTGTGCCTGCCTAGCACCAGAAGAAGACATTGATTTTTTAGAGGATGAAAAATAATGTCAAACAGTCAAAAGAAAATTACGGCAGGATTCATATTACTCGATGCAAACAGCAAACTCTTAAAAAATATTGAATATAAGGTTACAACAGTTGCCAATGAAAAAGAGCATCACTTAGTCAAAGGTAAGACTAATAGTAAAGGTGAAACTTACGAATTTGTCAAACCAATAAATACTAACGTATGTCTGTATGTAAAAATAGGAACAAAAGACTTTCAAAGGGTTGCCAGCTTATCGCTACCTTCAACTGAGAAAAGCAAACTTAAAATGAGAGCAAGAGTTAGCGCTATTTTAATCGACTCAAAACTAAAAAAACATGGTGAAAGCCCAGGTAGTATTAAGCGTAAGGACTATCAGGTAGTCAAAGGTGACACTTTAGAAGGTATTGCTAAGAAACATAATACTAATGTAGCTCAGTTGAAACGCTTAAATCCAAAGATACAAAGCATTCATAAAATTTATGAAGATGATTGGCTAAAGGTTCCTGCTCAAATAGGTGACGTGAGTAAAGAAACTACGGAAGAATTTCCTTCTAAATCAAAACCAACTAAGCCAGCTAAACCAGCTACAGTAGACCCTAAAAGCGATTCAGATAAGCCTTGGTATGATAATGTTTTGGAGGGTGTTAAAGGTACTGTTGATAAAGCAGACGCTATGATTGACAGAGTAGAAGAATCACTTAAACAAGGTCAACAAAAAATAATAGATGAGACTATTGATGCGGTAGAGAGTATCTCTGATGCGAGTGAGAAGCTATATGATAAAGTATTTGATGATAAGGAGGATACTATACCATCTAATACCAATCCTCCCCAAAATAAGGGTAAAGTTGATGAACCTAAATTAGATGTGAAGAAAGAAACTGGCAATAATCAAAAGGGTAACCCTACCGAACAAGTTACCTATGACAGTGATACGACTGTTTATCATATTTATTTCGATGGACGTATAGAACGTGCTAACAAACAAGCTGTTGGGTATGCTGCATTTATTTATTATGATGAAAATGGCGGTAAGCATTACCTAGGAAAGACGGAATATGTAAAGATAAAACGCTATGGAGGTGGTGATAATGTATATCTAGTCAACATTGGTGGAGACGAAGAAAGTAGTAAGTTTGGCGGTAGTAAAATTAATGATAATAGCAAAGAATTATCAGCAGCAGAGAAAGAGAAAAGGCTATCAAAATATAGAAAAGGCAAAATTGGCTATAATATATTTATGAATTCTAAAGAGTATCAACGCTATTATTTATCTGGGGTTGCAATGGCTACATTTTTAGGAGCACTATGCAAATTAGGATATGATGATATCTCTTTTAACGGAGCCAGTAAAATTGACGGAAGTCCTGGCCCTAGTAGTAGTCATACTAATGGTAAATGTATTGATGTAAGATATTTAAGAAAAGATAAAAAAGCGCTAAAAATGATATTAAACAATCATGATTACGACTCTCAATACGATCATGAGAGAAATGTGAAATTAGTTAATACTTTTCATGATTTTGGATGGGGTAAAAGAAAAAGAGCTGATGATTCTATAGTAAGAATGCTTAGTGTATATTTTACTAACCCTAAAGCTGGCTTGAAGAATTATCTTTTTGAACATTGCAAAGATCATGCTGGACATGATAACCATCTTCATCTTCAGGGGCTAGTGCCGAACATTAAAGATATTGATGTTGTATCTAGAGTTCCTGAAAATAACGAAAAGAACTCTTTTCTTGCAAAGTGCATTCCTCTCTACAGCGGTGAAAACCTTAATGCATCAGATTATCAAAGTGCAGCTAAAACTTTAGGATGTGAAGTAGCAGCAATTAAGGCTGTAGCAAAGGCAGAAACTAAAGCAGACGCTTTTAGACAACACAAGGGTAATACGTTCCCAAGTATACTTTTTGAAGCACATAAGTTCAGATCACATACTAATTCAAAATTCGATAGTTCACATCCTCGTCTTTCAGCTAAATATGGAGAATTTAAGTACGGTTTATACTCAGCTCAGTACGAAAAACTTGAAGAAGCAATAGACCTTAACCTATCAGCTGCCTTAAAGGCATGTTCTTGGGGTAAATTTCAAATTCTTGGTTCAAATTTTGAAGCTTCTGGTTTCTCTGATGTACAATCGATGGTTAAGGAAATGTTTAAAAGTGAGAAGGAGCATCTAGAAGCCTTTGTGAACTTCGTTAGTGCACATCCAACAATGAAAACAGCATTACAGAATAAACATTGGAAGACGTTTGCTAGTAACTACAATGGTCCTGATTATAAAAAAAATGAGTACGATAAAAAAATGTCTACTTACTATACTGAGTTCAAGAACACCCCATCTAAGTTACCTTAATGAGAGCTACAATGAAATTTATAACCGTAATTAGCTTATTAGTCATCAATCTAGTAGCTTGTAACTCCTACTCAGAAGAGGTAAGTCAGATAAACACTATCTCTGAGAGAAAAGTAGAAAAGACTCCTAAAGAATCAATTGATAACAATATACAATTAGAGAAAATTAACAATAATTGTATAGCCATATTGAATGTTAAAGGTAATATTGTATCTGAAATATATTTAGCTGGTAGTAAGCAAGAAGAATACTTTCTTCCTTGTGTTAAAAAAAATTACACAAAGATAATAACAACGCCAACTGCAACTTTTTATGTTTTCTCACTAGAGCAAGTTACACCAGATAATCGTTATTTTACAATAACTAGGATTATAGAGTTAAAAAATAACAAACTTATTGACAATATTAAGGCTTCTAATTTAATAAATGGATGTTTCGTAGAAAACCCAGTTAGAGATATTGATTCAATTAAGGAGTTAATGCTCAATATTACAGAATTAGAAAATCAATGCAATAGTAATACTCAACGCTTGAAAACTAATAAAACCATATCTTTATTTGATGATGAAATGAAAAAAACCGATAAATATCTATCAGCAAGTGAAATTTTTTATATTATTGAAAATAAAAGAGTTCAAGGAGAAACATGGTATAAAGTAGATAACGAGTCAAAAGAAAATTTATGGTTAAGTTGTAAAAGTATAAATTTTTGTTGAGCTAATATAATACATAAACTATTTATCCGTATATTTTTTGACTTGTAGTCTTACTATAACTGTTTCGTTTGAATTTTAGAAACATGATCAGTGAAAAGCACTCTGATGTTTTTTAAGTAGGTATTAAAATATTCGCAAAGCTTTGTAGGTGTTCACTTAATAAAGCCGCAAGCTATACTAACCCTAGGACAAGTAATTATGAAGAAAAAAGTTAAACATATATTGATAATTACTTCCACATTATTCCTAAGCTTAGGTTGTGAGAAATCTGTTAATACTTCAAATGAGGAAGTTGCATCATTTTCAACTAACGCTCAAAGCAAAAAACCATCTAACTATTCTCAAGTTTCAGATACGAAGACACTAGAATGCTTATTAGATAATAGCGAATCAATAAATATCTACTATAATGACAATTTTGAAGAATTAAGAATAAATAGCTATAGTATTTTCACACTGACAAGTATCAATGATATACAAACAGATGAGAGTCGCCTACTTGAATTCACTCGTATATACAAGAACGATCAAGGGTACACAGCAACTTTAATGTCTCAAAATTTCATTAGAAATTTAGAATTAACAGACGCAGAAGGTCAAACTACATCATATGCATTCAATTCTGGACTAAAGTGTAATACTTTGCTGAGTGATGAATATTCAACTCATATAGTTAGTGTAGATAAAGCTTTTATACATAAGAGACCTAATATTAATTCTAAGACTTCATCATATTTTATAGCAGGTGATGAGATTGAGGGGCTATCTATTAAGGATAATTGGGTAGAGACCTCTTATATAAAGGGTTCAAAAACAGGTTGGTTACGTCTTAAAGATCTTGAAGAAGACAGTTATTCCAGCTCACTGACCAAAGAATTGATTAGTAGTAAAATGGAGGATACATCAGAAGGTATTCAGTTGGTTGAATTTGATCAAAAAAAATATGTTTTAAATAAAGATGGTATTAGTAATATTTCTCTAGGACAAAAATTCGAACCGAATGCATTTGATGATGAGCTAAGTTATTTAGAAGGCGTTGATAACTGTTTCTTTACTACATCAAAACAATATAATGATTATAAACATACATTATCATTCCAAGTTGTTAATGATTTTATTACTGGTATTAATATTGGTGGTAATGATATATCAAACGGTAATATATTTAAGTCTTATACAGGTGTCAAAATTGGAGATAGTATTGAAACGGTGTTGAAGTTACATGACAAGCAACCTGATGAAATATTGGATAGTCCGCATACTGACGACCCTATATTTATCTATTGGACCGATAACTCTAAAAAAACGGGTATACGTTATGATATGTCTACTGGGAAAGTTTTAAGCATGAGTCTTAATTTTGAGCCACATATTCGTTATTTTGAAGGTTGTGGTTAATGGGTAATTTTTTAATTGTTAGAAAGTTAAAAGTGTATATATGCTTATAAGATTATCAATGTTACCTATCTTTTTAACCTTATTATTAGCATCTTGTGCTGAAAAAATAAACAATAATTATTCAGGTGATCTTAAAGCAACAGAAGTGCAAAGTAATTTCAAGAAAAGTAGTGATGTAAAAACTATTAGAACCAATACTGTCAGCGATAAAATTATTACCGCGAGTGGTACTAAAAACTTTACTCTACTCGATACTATTGAAGGTATTGAATCTAAACTAGGTACTCATCTAAAACTAAAACGATCTACCGATGAATGCTATACAAACGGTAGCAACTCAGATTTACAATTGATTTGTCTAAAAGATAAATTGATTTCAATCGATTTCTTTAGCTCCAATTATCAAACTGATAAAGGTTTCAAAGTAGGTGATAAAGTATCTAAACTTATGCTTACTCATCCTGAGGTTGAATATCATGAGTCAACAAGTAATATGGGCGATGAAAGTTACTATGTAACAACTAAGTCTTATACAACTCAATCTGACAACCAAGGTAATGCATTTACTTTTCATGTTTCAGATAGCGATCCTAATACTATTAGCATAGTAACGGTAACTAACTATATTGATGACCATAGTCCTTGCAACGCTTATTAGTTCAATTTAACTTCATATAAGTAATTTTTGAAATGTCCATGTCCTCATTTAATTAAACAATCTAACTCAATATATAGTCAATCCAACTTAAAGTTGTAACAGCAGACATTGCTGAATAAATGATTTAGATTATTCTCACCCCAGCCTTGCCTGAGCGTTTTTACTTCAGCCCACTTCTTCTCAATAGGGTTTAGATCAGGGCTGTAAGGCGGTAGCCAGAGTATGCGATGACCATGTCGGTTTAATAGCTTTTTGATACGTTTGTTCTTATGAAATCTGGCATTATCCATGACGATGACACATTTGCGACCAATCTTTGGAATGACGTTATACTTAAACCAGTCGTAAACCACTTGCCAGTTGATGTTATGGGGAAATATGTCCACGGCAAACAAGCTTTTTCGATATAGCGCCCCGATGACGTTAGTTCTTTTTGTTTTTTGATAGTTATAGATATCGATGCAAGGTTTGCCTACTGGTGTATAGCCAAAAGCTCTGATAACTTCTTGCTCAAAGCCGCTTTCATCCATATAAATAGGGCGTGTGTAAATACCCCATTCTTAACACAACATCATCGTAGAATAATTAAGCCACCTGCCTGTACTCAGCAGGTGTCATATCATTAAGTGAATCATGGGGTCTTTCGGTGTTATAAACCTTGATCCATTCCTCAGTCAGTTGACCGACTTCATTTAAATCATTGAATAAATAACAATCCAAAACCTCATTGCGATAACTACGATTAAACCGTTCAATATAAGCATTCTGATAAGGACATCCAGGCTCGATATAGTCAATATAGATACTGTGAGCTGATGCCCAATCAGTAAATATGCTGGATGTAAACTCACTGCCGTTATCCACACGAATTTGCTTAGGATAGCCATGCCACTCGGCTAGCTGGTCAAGGTAGCGAATCACTCGGAGTGAGGGAATGCTGGTACCAATATCAATGCCGAGTACTTCGCGGTTATAATCATCAATCACATTAAAGGTTCGAAAGCGAATATTGTTGTGTAGTCTGTCGCTCATGAAATCCATAGACCAAGTATGACCTAATGTATTTGGTACACTTAGCGGCTGAGGGTTACGTGTTGGTAGCCGTCTTTTAGACTTACGGCGTAGGTTTAAGTTTAACGCTGTATAAACACGATGTACGCGCTTATGATTCCATGAATAGCCAAGCTTGCGTATACGCTTAAAACACTTTGGGAAACCCCAACGATTGTGCTTATCTGTTAGCTCATTTAAGACATCAATAATCTCACTATCATCAGATAGTTTAGGCATATAGTAGTAAGCAGTTCGACTCATACAGACCACCTGACAGCTCAATGCAATACTAACACCATACTGCGCCTGCAATTCTTGCGCCCACACTTTGCGCTCGCAAGCAGGCGCTATAGCTTTTTTATGATCTCTTCCTACATTTGCGCTTTGAGGCTTAAATCAGCATACATCTGTTTAAGCCTACGGTTTTCTTCTTCAAGCTCTTTTAAGCGTTTGACGTCAGGCGCTTCCATGCCTCCATACTTGGATCGCCATTTATAAAATGTCGAACTAGCAATACCGTATTTACGGCATAGCTCTTTAGCAGGTATCCCAGCGTCTGCTTCTTTTAATATCGATACTATTTGGGTCTCGGTCATTCGTTTGCTCATATCAAAACTCCTTATGGGTATTTTATAAGAAATTCTACGTTTGAGCTGTGTTATTTTAGGGGATAGTTACATAGCTACTCCAATGACAATATTACTAGACTTCAGGAAATTGAATTTGACTCATCAGAAATTTTCCCACAAGGTGAAAGTTTTATTTTGTTATTAAAAAATGATAGATGTATACTTCAAGGGAAAAGCTATTCGGATTATGGGAGCTATGAATACAAATATATTTTTAATAATAAAAATTTAATTAATGCTACTATCACTGAAAACAAATACAAAGAGCCACTTTTTATTGAGTCAGAACCAGTGATAGAGAAAAGCACTATTACAGATTTATTGAAAGATGGAAATAATAAAAGTTCTTTTTTAGTGTTATTAAGTTACATTAGAAGTGAAAATTTAAAAAGATGTGAGTTTAAAGCTTAAGTTAATAAGGATTTATATGAAAATAATTATACTGCTTACATTTATGATTGGAATAATTTCTTGTTCTAATCCATCAATGATTGATAGTATTTCAAATACTCCAAAAAATTATGCTTCACAATTTTATGGTATGTATGAGTACGATGACTATCAAACTGATGAGGAACTTGGAACTGGCGTTGGTGTTTTTTATAATTTAGAAATATCTAAAGAAATTTGTCAAATTAGTATGGAGGGATATCAAACAGATAAACAATTAAGATGCTATATAAAACCGGTTGATAACAATAGTATTGAGATTTATGACATAGAAAAAGATAAAAAATTTGGTACAATTCGAAAAACTGATGAAAATAAATTTTTCATAGATATGAGTTATTATTTAGAAGGTGATAACTATTCTTACTATATTGAAAAGATAGAATAGTTTTCTTTCAATATATTGAATCATATTTAAAAGTATTACACTCCCAAACTTGAAAAAAATTTTACTCAAGAAATCAAAAAAATAATTTTATATTAAAATGTTAATAGCCTTGCTCAATCAACCTTCAATTTATATAATATTATTTTGAAGTTAAAAGAATTAAGAGTAAAAGCTTACCCTCAAAATAAAATTGATCCTAACAATGACGGTAAGGTCATGAAGTCTGAAATAGCAGAAGCAGTCAATCATTATTTGACAGATGGCCTAAAGCATAAGGATTTTAAAATCACCTGTTCACAAGTTGTTCAAATCCCCACAAATAATAGCTTAATTGATATTGCACCATGGATGAGAATAGCTATTCGTGAAGGTAAACAGTGGAAAGGTACTCATGAGAAAAATATAAAAGACAATTATCATAATTTAGTAGGTATCAGTAGCTATAAATCACTTGTAGGTACTGCTCAAGCTTGGTGTGCATCTTTTGTGAACTACTGCTTAAAAGATTCTGGTTATCCAATGGTCACCACTAATGATCCTTATGATAAAGTAAGAGCTAAAGCCTTTAAGAAAGATACTGTTAACTTCGTAAGAATTGAGAATCCAGTGTATGGTGCAATTGCAGTAAGCAAAGAAGTTAGTCATGTATGTTTTGTAATAGGTAGAAAAAATAAGGATAGATTCTACAGGTTGGGAGGTAACCAAGATCAAATGATAGCATTCGATAGTAGAAAAAGTAGTACGTATATTTATTACTATCCTAAAAAAGCTTGGGGTTCACACTCTCAGCAACCAGCACCTATAGTTGATACCCAATCTTTAATTGATCAAGGACTAAACTCCCATGACTCTACCTCGACTCGATAGTGTAAAGAAAACGGTTAGTTGGATTGTACTTCTACTGCTAATCACATCTGCCAGCACACAGGCAGAAATACACGATAATCAATTGAACTCAAGTGAAGTGATTGATGTTCAATACTTAATAAGCGAATCTACGTTGAACTGTTCTTTTAACGCCTCAAGTGGAGAACTAATAAGCTTTTATACGAATCTTTTGGAAAATTCATCAATAAAGCAAAGAAATAGCCAGTTTATCATTGGAAATAGATATAAAGTAAAAAATGTAAAATCAATAAATAGTACATTTAAGAAAACGAAAAATGAAATATCTAAAAATATGGATACCGATTTCAATAAATTCGGTGTGAGAGTACTTAGGATTTCTAGTTTTGCTCAAAATGGAAATAGTGAAAATTTTGGATATTATATTGTTTTAAAAGGTAAGCCTTCAATCAATAAGAGTATTTTACAGAAGCATAATATAGAATTAACTTATTCAACTATAGAAGAGACAATTGGCGGAAACACACGGGTTCGATGTATTTTAGTCGGTTAATAGTTATATTTAAAAACATATTGTTGGTAATTTGAAGGTTAGAATCATGTTTAAGATATAAATTTTCCTATTAGGTCTTTTACTTTTAGTATCTTGCACCCATGATGCTGTTAATCATAGTATTGAAGAAGAGAAAGAGTTAAATACCATAAATGATTTTTATAAAAATACAGCATTAGAAATAAAAATTTACTTTGACAGTAAAGATATAGAGTCATTTAGCACGTCTGAACATATTATTAGGCAATCAAATACAAGTGATTCTTTAGATTTTTCTATAAGATCTTATCTTGACGGTGTAAGTGAGGAAGAAGTAGATTTAGGTTTTAAGACAAATAACTTAGGGATTGAATATTTTAAAATTAAAGTTAAAGATAGAACAGCCTTGATAAACTTTATAAGTAAAGATCTGAATATTGAAAGTCCAGAGCAAATTTTAAACTTTGACTATAATATATTTAAAACAGCTGAACAATTTGATTATATAGATAATGTTAAAATATGCGTTAATAATATTTTCAACTATCAAATGTCTTTTTTAGCTAATGAACAACCTATTAAATGTCCTTTCTAATTTTAGACTTTACTCTTATTTAAACTAAGTCTGCATGTATAGGAAATACTAATCTATTTACAGCATGTCATTTCCCGTCACAGGCGACTTAAACGGACAGACCAAAGTACTTAAAGTCCCTGTTGTCTCCTTTAGTATCAAATTTGTCGATAACAACAATCAACCCATACCCCATTACGAGTTTAAAACCCTATATCGTGGCAGACAATCTGCTATAAAAAGAGCCAACCGTCAAGGTATTAGCACTATAAAAGCTCTTGCTGGTCAAAAGCTTACCGTTATCGATGGACAAGATAGAGCGCAAACTACCGCCATCGTTACCTATGGCTCCAAACAATGGACTATGATCATAGGCACAGACATCACTAGAGAAGATATTAGCGATGCCTCAGATATCTTAAATCAAGAAGCATTGACTACTCCCCAGACAAGTAACAGAGGTTGAAAAAAAGACAGAAACAGGGCCGACGCTTGAGGTTGCCTTAGATGAAGCTAGGATCACTATAAAGTTCGTTGATGAAGCAACAAATAAGCCACTATCGGGACTTTCATATATTACTCAGTCTACTATATATGGCAAGAACACTTCTGTGGCCGGAGAAGATGGTACGAGAGGTAGAACACACGATTCGCTGGTAGGTGTTGATATAACCGTACTGGTGTATGAAAACGGTAAGGAAGTTAAGAAAGATGTCATTACAGCAAGTGCTGATCGAAATGGTATTCCTTATGTTTATAAGGCTAGAAAGCCTAAAAACTACTTATACCCGTTGCCAATAAATGCAACTGCAGATTACAAATCAGGCATGAGATCTTTTGGAAGTAATCGTTCAAGCGGTAAACGCAAAAATGCGGGAGCAGATTTATATGCGCCAACTGGAACAACTGTAAGAGCAATGGAGTCAGGTGTCGTATTAAGTACTGGTAGCTTTTATGCGGGCACCGATTTTGTGACTATTAAGCATCAAAACCATATTATTAGATATGGAGAATTGGCACCGGGTTCGATAAAAGTCAAAGCAGAAGATGAGGTAGCTAGAAGTGACCTAATCAATCCTAATTCTTTTTTGGATAATGCGGATAAATAATCATGAAAAACTTTTCTTTTTTTCTTTCTTCTATGTTGATACTGTCTTCTTGCTATAACAGTGGTACAACTACAGAACCAGCTAATCCAAGTACAAATTTGAACGAAATCGAAGTAACATCAAAAATACCCATTTCTAACTTTACATCGGTATGCTCACATGACGAAGCGAAGCCTATGAGTATTAGTAGTAGCTTAACAGTTTGGGGCTTTGAGCCATTACTATCTGACAAAGAGCGAAAATGTGAAAAACTTAATCTTAAAGACTTCTCGGCAATGAACTGTAAATATGATGAAGACTTAATACAAAATTCAGGTATTCATCTGTATAAGGATTCTGAAGGTTGGTACAAATTTATATATGAAACCGCTGATATGTGCACTAATGCCTTAAACACTTATGCAGCACAAAGTGAAGAGCTTTAGATAGACTTCATAATAAATGTATACTATTTGCCACTCAGGTAGCCTTCTAACCCCTGCCGTCAAATCCGTACAACTAAAATTGGAAGGTTTTAATTACGCAGCTTGACAATAATAATCAAATCTCATCTGTCTTGGCGTCTTATAGCCCAAACCTGTCTGACCATGTATTAACTGATATGATGGCCTTGCTCTGCAAGATGAGCATGCAATCGCTCACAGCCATAGTGCTGTTTAGTTTCATTATGAGCCATGCGAACTAGCTTCCGCATCAAATATATATCTAATGACCCTATTATTCCTACCAATTTACCTCTCTTTAGATGCTCATAACCAAAAGTACCTAATAGCAAAAAAATCCGTCAAATATGGGTTTATTAATTATCAGGTTCGCGTTATTATCACCCCCTAATTTGCAAGACTCTACTACCTATCAAGAAAGGATGTTCTATGCGCTATGAGGTTATTGTTATTGGTGCTGGTATGGTTGGCACGTCGATTGCGTGGCACCTGCAAAATAATGGTTCGCAGGTATTATTGTTAGACAAAAAATTGCCAGGGTCAGAGACCTCATATGGCAATGCTGGTTTGATCCAGCGCGAAGCGATTCATACACATCCTTTCCCGCGTCAGATCACTGAGATGATTAGAGTATTGCCTAACCAAGGTACTGACATTCGTTATCGCATACCAGCCATTCTGCGTTATCATCAAGCGCTATTGCAGTATTGGAAATACTCTTCGCCTGCATCAGTCAAAAAAATCGAGGCTGAATGGCAGACATTGATTGAACATTGTACAAGTGAGCATCAGACCATGATTACAGCGTCCGGCGCTGATGAGCTGATTACTCGTGATGGTTGGTTACAGCTGCATCGTTCTGAAGACACCTTTAAAGAAGCGATTGCCTCAGCTATTGATGCTCGCGCGCAAGGTGTTGAGCATAACGTACTAAACCTTGAAGAATTAAAAGCGATGGAGCCAAGTGCTAATTTTGATGGTTTTGTCGGAGCAATTCATTGGAAAAACTCTTGGCAAGTATCTAACCCAAGCGCCTTGGTAAAAGCGTATGCAAAAAATTTCCAAGAGATGAAAGGTACGATCAAAGAGAGCGATGTAAAAGAGATCGTACAAGAGGGGGAAGGCTGGAAAATTGTTACTGATAACGACACTTATTATAGTGATAAATTGGTCATCGCGGCTGGCCCTTGGTCAAATGATCTGATCAGACCGCTTGGCTACAACCTGCCGTTGTTCCCGATGCGTGGTTATCATCAGCACTTTAAAGTAACGGATAAAAACACCATCCATCATAGTATGTTTGATATGGATAAAGGCTTTGTTATGGGGCCAATGCAGCAAGGCATTCGTATCACGACTGGTGCTGAGATGACCACTATGAACGCGCCAAAAAACTTTGGTCAATTGCAGACCGTCCTAAAATTCGCGCGCAAAATTCTACCGCTAGATGATGCTGTCGAGAGCGAAGCGTGGGCAGGCTCGCGTCCTTGTATGCCGGATATGAAGCCGGTCATTGGCCCTGCGCCCAAGCATGACAAGCTATGGTTTGCCTTTGGTCACAGTCATCAAGGCTTTACGTTAGGGCCGATGACAGGACGCGTCGTAGAAGAGATGATTCATGAAAAGCCGGTACTGGTCGATTTGGCACCATTTAGCGCTCAGCGTTTTTCTAATTAAGCGATTATTTTTTAACTGAGTCATCACCGATTCAAGTACTTTAATAAATTAAGGATTTAATACGATGAAAAAGCTACATAGTAATCAACGTATGAGTAAAATCGTTGTACATAACCAAACGGTATATTTATGTGGTCAAGTGGGCAATAGCGATGACGACATCAAAGCGCAGACATTGACTTGTTTGGAGAAGATACAAACATTGTTAGAAGAAGTAGGTAGTGATAAATCAAAACTACTATCAGTGACGGTCTGGGTAAAAGATATGGCAGACTTTGCTGCGATGAATGAAGTATGGGATGAATGGTTTGAAGGTATTCAGCCACCAGCTCGTGCTTGTGGTGAGTCAGCGCTGGCACGTCCTGAGCTCTTGGTTGAGATGATCGCCATCGCTGCCGAGTAATTGATTGGTTATAAAGTTTGTATAAAAAAGGAGATGATATTAATATTGTCTCCTTTTTTTGGCTTTTATGCTTCAATAGCATTTTAATAAATGTAAGCTGATAAAGCTAATATGTTTACTTATCCAATAGCCTAAGCATTTGTTGCAAAAAAGCACCAACTTGCTTGTGCAGGTTTTGTCGATAAGCCCAATGATGACTCACCTCATAGCTTGCCTCATCAGGTAATAAAATTTTCATCATTTCCATTCCCTCATAACGCTTTGCCAAATCATTTGGTAGGTAACCGACGTGATGACCTGCAAGAATCAACTGTGCTGTTGCCTCCATATGATAAGTGGTGGCGCTCAGTGTCTTAGGGCGAATATGGTTAATGCTATGCTCAGTAATGTAACCTCGTTTGATCCATGAGTAGTTTTGTTCTAAGTCCTCAAAAGTCAAGCCTTCTGCTTCATTAAACAAGACGTGCTTGCGGCCACAGCAGACCACTTGCTTTTCAACAAAGGCATGTTTAAAAGTTAATAGAGGAGGAAAGCTGCCAAAGTACCCGACACCAATATCACTCTCGTTGCTCAAAAGCTTATCTAGCATACTCTCTGGGCTTTGCACATCGATAGAGAAGTGAATCAATGGATTCTTACTATAGCTTGTAGATAAGCACTGTTGTAACGCCTCATAAAAAAACGCTGGCATCTGATCGATGAGACACAGCCGAATATGTCCGCCATGAACAGAGTCTAATTGCCGAATATAATGCAATTGATGTTGAAAGCTGGCAACTGCTTCGGTAAAGCTCAAACAGGCCTCATAGACTGCCGCGCCATCCTCGGTCAGTTTAAACCCCGCGCGTCCGCGATGACAGAGCGTCATACCCAAGCGATCTTCTAAATGCGTTAAATGACCGCTGATGACAGAAGGGGTCACATTTAAGCGCGTCTGAGCCGCTGTCACACCCTGACACTCTACAATAGCCATGAAGCTGCGTAAGGTTTTGATGTCTATTTTTATTAGTTCATCTAGCATTAAGAGTTATACTCCAGTCCTTATTCCATCAATTTTTTAAGCTACAATACCTCTCTAAAACTTTGGTAAACTTCTAATTATAACGAATAAATCAAAGTTACTACGAAAAACCAGAAGTTTACTTCTAAATTTTACCATGGTCTATACTCCGGTATTTAGGTATTGTCAAAGCATATAACAAATTGCCTACCGTAAATCAGATAAAACAAGGATGTGAATGATGAAATTCAATCAACCATTAAGCGGCAACGATATGCCAAGATTTGGCGGTTTTGCCTCTATGATGCGCCTGCCGACGCAAGCAGACGCCAAAGGCTTGGATGCAGCCTTTGTAGGCGTGCCTTTGGACATCGGCGCATCAAACCGTAGTGGTGCCAGACTGGGCCCAAGACAGATTCGTGATGAGTCACGTATGATTCGCCCTTATAATGTCGCCACGCGTGCAGCGCCCTTTGAGTCTTTACAAGTCGCTGACATTGGCGATGTGCCAATCAATACCTTTAACCTGCAAAAAAGCGTCGATATCATCGAAAAATTCTACACGGATAATATCGTCAGTCATGGCGCGATTCCGTTAACCTTGGGCGGTGATCATACCATTGCATTGCCTATTCTACGTGCGCTTGCCAAAAAACACGGCCCTGTCGGGATGGTGCATATCGATGCTCATGCTGATATTAATGACGATATGTTTGGCGAAAAAATCGCTCACGGCACCCCGTTCCGCCGCGCTGTCGAAGAAAACTTAATCGATGGCAACCGTGTGGTACAGATTGGCCTGCGCGGCACCGGCTATAGTGCTGAAGAGTTTGATTGGTCAACCCAGCAAGGCTTTCGCGTGGTGCCAGCGGAGGAGTGCTGGTACAAGTCGCTTACGCCGCTCATGGCAGAAGTGCGTGAAAAGCTTGGAGATGGACCTGTTTATTTAAGTTTCGATATCGACGGCATTGATCCAGCGTTTGCACCTGGCACGGGCACGGCTGAAATTGGCGGTTTAACCTCCACACAAGGTATCGAGATTATTCGCGGTATGCGCGGCCTTGACGTGGTCGGTGGCGATTTGGTCGAAGTGTCACCGCCATACGATCCGTTTGGTAACACCTCAGTGCTAGCAGCAAACTTGCTGTTTGAGATGCTATGTATCTTGCCAGGTGTGCGCTATGACGATAAGGTCAAAGCAGTCTACTAATCACAGGTTTGAATTACCACTCTTATCGAAAGGGGCTGTTCTAAAAAGACAGTTTTGAAAAAATATCTCTCTAACAAGCAACCTTTATAAATAACATAAGGGTTGTTTTGAGATACCGTTTTGATAATTGCCCGAATATTTAGTGAATTTTTTTAGGAAGATCGACTCATGACGCAAGCAACGCAAACGCCTTCTTTATCGCCAGACACCTCGTCCCTGACCTGCGGTGAGCTACTCGTACAGTGGCTGGAGTATTATGGGGTTGAGACCGTATTTGGTATCCCAGGTGTGCACACGGTCGAGCTGTATCGTGGTTTGCCCAATACCGATATCCGCCATGTGACCCCGCGTCACGAGCAAGGCGCAGGTTTTATGGCCGACGGCTATTACCGCGCGTCTGGCAAAGTTGGTGTGTGCTTTATTATCACTGGCCCTGGCATGACCAACATCATGACAGCCATGGCGCAAGCGTTGGCAGATTCTATTCCAATGCTAGTGATTTCTAGTGTCAATAAAGTCAAAGATACGGGTAGCGGTGAAGGGCACTTGCACGAGCTGCACGATCAGCAAGGCATGGTCAGTAAGGTCGCGCTTGCAAGCAAAACCATCTGGGAGCCTGAAGCCTTGCCCAAAGTTATCGCCGAAGCCTTTGCCATGTTTGATGGCGCGCGTCCGGGACCAGTGCATATTCAGCTACCTATCGATGTGATTACCGCTGATGCCAGTCATGTCGCTAAACCGCCTAAAAACGATAATAGTGTAGCAAGTTTGGCGCGACTGCAGGTCACAAGACCACTGCCCAATCCTGCACAGCTTGATTTGATCATTGAGCAGCTAAACCGCGCAAAAAATCCAGTGTTGCTTTACGGTGGCGGCTGCGTCGATGTCGATCACGATGCACAAAGGCTGGCAGAGCTTATCGATGCGCCGACGTTTTTGACCATCAATGCCAAAGGCTTGTTGCCACCTAGCCATCCGTTGAGTTTGGGGAGCAATCAGTCCTTAGAGGCAGGACGCGCCGTCATTAGCGAGGCCGATGTGGTCCTGGCGATCGGTACAGAGCTTGGTGAGACTGATTACGATGTGTTTTTTAATGGCGAGTTTCAAATCAACGGCACACTCATTCGTATCGACTGCGACGCTCAGCAATTGCAGCGTCCGTTTCGAGCAGATATCGCGGTATTGTCCGATGCACAAATGGCCATTAGCGGCCTATGCACACGTTTAGAAGGTCATCAGCTTAATCATCAAGCAACGACGCGCGTAACCGAGGCAAAGCAGGCATTGGTAGAAGCGATGACGCCAGACTTTGCAGGTCAAAATGCACTACTTAAGCTCATTCGCGATGAAGTAGAAGACGTCATCTTCGTTGGTGATTCAACGCAGCCTGTCTATAGTGGCAATCTTGGCTTTGAAGCATTAGCGACCCGTAAATGGTTTAACTCATCGACGGGGTTTGGCACCTTAGGGTACGGCTTGCCTGCCGCCATTGGCGCTATGATTGGCGCAAAAGCACCTGTCATTAGCCTTATCGGCGATGGCGGCGTTCAGTTTACTATTGCAGAACTCATCTGCGCGGCCGAGCTTGAGCTGCCATTGATCGTCCTACTTTGGAACAACCAAGGTTACGGTGAGATTCGCCGTTATATGGAGGAGGGCGGCTTGCCACTGATTGGGGTCAATATCAAAACACCTAATTTTGAGCCATTGGCCGCAGGGTTTGGCGCAGGCTATCGCAGAATCACCGATAAGCAGCAGCTAGTAGAAGCATTGCAACAGGATATCAACGGTAAGCAGCCAATCATTTATGAAGTGGACGAAGCCGATGAGTTTTTAACAAAGATGGGTAAGACCTATAAAAGTTTTAGCTAGCTTACTTTATTTAAAAGACAAGCACTTATCTACTATTAAATAGATAAGACTTATCAGCTATCTCTTAATGTAAAGAGTTTGTGTTTTTGGGATATAGAACTCAACTAACTCAGCAATTTTAAGAGTCAGTCAAACAGCCAAAATGGAAAATATTGGCGATAGCCGCCCATCATGGAGGAATTAAATGACGGTTAATATCAATAAGTCGCAACAGCCTGTTTTAGGCAATGATGCTGTCGACTCAAAAACGCCGCAAGGAGAGCAATGGCGCGCGTCATTGTGGAAGTTTTTATTGTTTTCAGCGCTTGGTATTGCGCTATTTATTATTCCGTTTCAATGGGATGGTAAAGTTACTATCTTACTTGGTGTATTAACCGATGCCTTGCAGGCCGCTTTGGGTGGTTATGTCGCTTATATTACCCTTGCGATAGTCACGACTTCTTTTATTGGCGCGCTCGCAGTCAAGGTATTACGTCCTAACTTACACCCAGACTCTTTACTAAAAAAGCTCTTCGATGTCGATTGGTTATGGCTTGTTGCACGTTTTTTAGGCACGCTGTTTATTTGGATGATTTTTTTACAGGTAGGCCCTGAGTTTATTATCAATCGTAATACGGGCGGCGTTATATTCGAAGATCTTATTCCTATTTTAATTCCTCTATTTTTCTTTGCTATCTTGTCCTTACCTTTTTTAACTGACTTTGGCTTGATGGAGTTCTTGGGAACCTTGGCCAGTAAAGTATTTATTAAACTGTTCAAACTGCCAGGTCGCTCAGCAGTCGATGCTATGTCCTCTTGGTTTGGTGCAGCTTCTATCGGTCTGTTGGTAACCATGCAGGAGTATGATAAAAGCTACTATAGCCAGCGTGAAGCGGCCATTATTGCCACGACTTTTTCGGTAACCTCTATCGCTTTTACTTATGTCGTTGCCAAGACTATCGGTGTAGACAATAATTTTGTTTTCTTTTACTTGACCATCGCGTTGACGGGCTTTATCGCTGCTACTATTATGCCGCGTATCCCGCCACTGTCATTAAAGCCTGATACCTACCATTCTGGTAAGTGTATGTTGGATGAAGACATCCCTGCGCAATATAGTATGCCGCAGTGGGCACTAAACCGAGCAGTGACTCGAGCATACTCTATGCCAGGCTTGGGTAGTGTATTCAAACATAGCTTAAAAAACCTGTTTGATATTTATTTTGGGCTTATTCCGATTATTTTTGCAATCGGTACTATTGGTCTGGGTTTAGCTGAATACACCCCTGTATTTGATTGGATTGCCGCGCCATTAGTTCCCGTACTCGATTTATTACAAATTCCAGAGGCGACTAAAGCTGCCCCTGCCATGATTATGGGTTTTGCTGATATGTATTTACCGGCATTGGTAGGTAAAAGTATCGAGAGTGAGATGACACGTTTTATTGTGGGTGCAGCTTCTATCACACAGATCATTTATATGTCTGAAGTGGGCGCGCTGATTTTAAAATCAAACATCAAGCTTAATGTTTTAGAGCTGTTTGCAATCTTTATTATCCGTACGCTTATCAGCTTAGTCGTTATTACGTCAGTGGCACATCTACTGTACTAATAGAGACTTATAATACTGACAAAGCCAGTTTGGTTTAAAATCAGACTGGCTTTTTGCTTTCTGCTTGAAGTGCGAACATTTATTATAACGTGTTACAGAGGTAAATTTTTCGCAGCCTCTGTCTGCGTAGAAACAGCAAGCAAAGAAACGTTTATCCCAGTAGCAACGTATTACTTTTGAAAAATATCTACTATAAAGTTAAATCGCCAGTCGTGAAAACTTCTCTTGGTACTCTTTTGGGGTCAGCTCAGTGGCGCGTTTAAACAGCCGCGTAAATGATGAGATATCATCATAGCCGACTTGGCAGGCGAGCGATTTGATCGTCACATCGCCTGATTCTAATAAGCGCTTAGCCTGCTCAATACGCACTGCTTGAATATACTCAATCGGGCGCATCGTAACGGCGGCTTGAAAGCGTCTATTTAAGGTGCGCGGGGTGATATTGACCATCGCGGCCAAATGGCTCACCTGTAGAGGTTGCCTAAAATTCTCTTCGATAAACTCTTGTACTTGCTGAACCAGCTGGTCAGCATGCGGCTTATGCAAAGTCACGTTGGTATAACTGTTTTGATTGCCACGTTTGCTATCGATAATTTGAGTTTTCGCCACTTGGGTAGAAATCTCTCGCCCGCAATAGCGCTCGATTAATAACAATCCCAAATCATAAAAGGCGCTGCCTCCTGCTGCACAGAAGATACTGCTCACGTGGTCGGTTGCTGGACTGTCCGTCTGGCTGTGAGAGACGCCTCTTGCTTGCGTGACAAATTGGTTTTCTTGTAAATCCACCCGTGGAAAATCTGCCTTAAACTTACTGGCATAACCCCAATGAGTGGTCGCGACTTTGCCATCGAGCAAGCCTGCCTTTGCCAAAAAAAACGCCCCGCTACAATTACTGGCGATATCGGCTTTGGTACTCGCCAGTCGCTTGATATGTTTAAGTAACTCAGTGTTCTGACTCAGCACTTTATCGATAGAGTCGCCAATCGTTGGGATTAACAATAAGTCACAGTCCGTCACCTGCCGAATATCGCAATGCGCTTGCATGATTAGGCGATTGCTGCATCTGATATCGACGCCACCAAGGCTGGCAATCTGCACCTTAAACCTTGGTTCTACCGTCTCATCCAAAAAGCGCTGCCAGCTGACGCCAGTAAATGAAAATAAATCCAACGCCCCTGTCAAAGCGCTGCCAAGCACGCCATCGAAACCGACAATGATGACTTTAAAGGGTTTAAAGTACGGCATAGCTGCGTAATTTCCTTTAAAAATGCTTATTAAAAATGACGTTTTTTGACGAGGTTTTTCTAATTTAATACATGAGTTTTGTCTTATTTGACCATAATTATGTCATAAATGACAATACGGCAAAACGTTAAATTAGATTACTATCAAGTCATCACCACATTTAATGAGCCAGCGAGGACACTATGGCAGCAGATACGCTTATCAACGACTTTGAATTACCGTTTCAGTTATATGATGTACTGAAAGCAGAAACCTTAACCGAGCATCCTAAGTTCGCCGAACACAGCCGCGAAACCTTTGATGCGGTATTGGGTACCGCTAATAAAATTGCCACTGACTTGTTTTTGCCGCACAATCACGTGGCGGATAAAAACGAACCACAGTTTGATGGCAAAAAAGTCAGCATGATAGACGATGTCAAAGTTGCCTTTGATGCCTTTCGTGAGTCGGGCTTTATCGCCGGACGTTATCGCTTTGAAGATGGCGGCATGCAACTGCCTGAAACGGTCATGACCGCGGTGGCAGGCTATTTTATGGCAGCCAACCCATCGACGACGGCTTATCCATTTCTGACCACTGCCGCCATTAATGTTATCTCGCATTTCGCCAGTGATGAGATTAAACAAGCCTTTATGCCGCGCATGCTAACAGGTGAATTTACAGGAACGATGGCGCTAACGGAGCCGCATGCCGGCTCGTCACTGGCCGATATCAAAACCACCGCTGTCAAGCAAGACGACGGTAGCTATCGAATCAAAGGCAGTAAAATTTATATCTCAGCGGGCGATCATGAGTTGTCTGATAATATTGTGCATTTGGTCTTAGCCAAAGTGCCGGGCGGTCCTGGTGGCGTCAAAGGCATTTCTTTATTTGCCGTACCCAAGTACCGACTCAATGACGATTTGTCAGTCGGCGAACGTAACGATGTGCATTTAACTGGACTGATTCACAAGCTTGGCTATCGCGGCGCGACCTCGACGGCATTGAGCTTTGGCGATGCAGGCGAGTGTCACGGCTATCTGATTGGTGAGGAGCATTTTGGCCTTCGCTATATGTTTAAAATGATGAACGAAGCGCGTATTGCGGTTGGTTTTGGCGCAGCTATGATTGGCTATCGCGGTTATCAGTACTCGCTCGATTATGCCAAAGACAGAACGCAAGGCAGAATTGCACCGAATAATAAACCTGAAGATGCAGCGGCGGCAATTATTAATCATGGTGATGTCAAACGTATGCTGCTTGCGCAAAAAGCCTATAGCGAGGGCGGTATTTCACTCTGTCTTTACGGCTCAAACCTGATTGACCGTATCAATACCTGTGAAGACGCCACGCATCAAGCTGAGCTGTCAGAATTACTAGACCTACTCACGCCTGTACTCAAAGCATGGCCGTCAGAGTACGGGCCAAAAGCCAATGATTTAGGTATTCAAGTATTGGGCGGGGCAGGCTATACGCGTGAATATCAAGCCGAGCAGTTTTGGCGTGACAATCGTTTGAACCCCATTCATGAAGGCACAAATGGCGTGCAGGCGTTAGATTTGTCATTTCGTAAATTATGGCAAAAGGGTGGACTTGGTATTCAAATTCTACAACGTGAAATCACCCAAGATTTAGAGAGTATCAGCACGCCAGAAACTGCCAAACTTGCGGGCAAATTGACGCCTTATATGGGGCATTTGCATGAAGTGCTCGTGCATTTAAGCAAAATTCTGCAAACCCAAAAAGCCATCACCTTAACTGGTAACGCGCAAGCCTTGATGAATATTTTTGCGACTATTGTGGTGAGCTGGATTTGGATTCGCCAAGCCAGTAAGGCGGAACAGTTATTAAGTGATACCACAGACGCTGACAAGCAAAACTTCTATCATGGCAAAATACAAGCGGCCAAATACTTTATCGATTGGGAATTGCCACTTATCAACCGCGATATCGAGTTATTAAATAACGACAATGCCGTATGCACGGATATGCGAGCAGAATGGTTCTAACCAATGAGAGGTTAGTAGTATCATTTTGTAGAAACTTGCATCAGATAAAATATAACTCTTTTAAAGGAATATTATATGACGTTAAATACAAATGGAGTTGCCTCAGACGTAACTGGCAAACGTATTTTAATCACCGGCGGCGCGTCTGGTATCGGCGCCGCAAGTGCGCTACTGCTTGCCAGTCGCGGGGCCAAAGTCGTGATTGGTGATTTGGCAGAAGAGATGGGCTCTGCTGTTGCCAAGCAAGCACAGGATGCAGGCAATAGTATTGTGTTTCAAAAAGTCGATGTCACCAGCGGTGATGACGTGCGTGCGCTATTTGCCTTCGCCATGGAGACACTTGGTGGTCTTGATGTGGTGATAAATAATGCTGGTATCGACCATCAGCCTGCACCGATGCACGAGCTAAGCGATGAGGATTTTGATCGTAATATTGCGGTAAATTTAAAAGGTGTCTGGCATTGTATGCGCGCTGCTGTTGCGTGTATGGCAACCAATGGCGGCGGTCATGTGATTAATGTCGCGTCTATCGCAGGTTTGCGTTCGGCGCCGCTATTATCCGCCTATAGCGCGGCCAAACATGGCGTGATGGGACTGACCAAATCTGCCGCTCACGAGTATGCGCGCGTCAATATTCGCTTTAATGCAGTATGCCCAAGCTTTATCGATACGCCGATGGTACGCAATACCATGGCAAATATGGATGAGCGCGCGCAAAAAGCCACTATTAATGCCAGTCCGTTGCGCCGTTTGGGCGAGGTCGATGAAGTATCAGGTGCAATTGCGTGGCTGGCGAGTGATGAAAGCAGCTTTATGAATGGGCATGCGTTTACTCTTGATGGTGGCATGTTGGCTTAATAATCACATAACTGCTAAACCATTACGGCGTTAGCCTCGCTCGATGTACTATTTGTACTATCTACGCTCGGCTGCCTTGTAATGAGTTTGCAGTTTTTCGATTATAATTTATTAAGTATTTGCGATAAAAAATTGAAAAATGAATAGGGCGTGTCTTTATTTCAAAAATGGTGATAAAAATGAGATAAATTGCGGTCAAACAAGGAAAATAGCGCCGTTAATATCGGGATATTGACCAGCTATTCGACAATGTTTGGCAAAATTTGGCCATTTTTAGCCCATTTAGATAACTATCGAGTGAATTGAAGACACGCCCTAGCTAGTTCAAAATATAAGGAGTAATGATGAAAGATTTATTTGATTTAACCGGTAAGATTGCGTTGGTCACAGGCGCGAGCCGCGGTATTGGTGAGTCTATCGCCCGCCTATTGGCATCTAGAGGCGCACATGTCATTGTCTCTAGCCGTAAGATTGACGCGTGCCAAGCAGTCGCTGATAGCATTGTCGCCGACGGCCATAAAGCCAGCGCCTTTGCCTGTCACGTGGGCGAGATGGACCAGATTGAGGCAATTTTTGAGCACATCAAAAGTGAATTTGGCCGCATTGATATCTTAGTCAATAATGCCGCAGCAAACCCTTACTATGGTCATATCTTAGATACCGATCTGGGCGCGTTCAATAAGACCGTAGAAGTCAATATTCGTGGTTATTTCTTTATGTCGACGGCGGCAGGCAAGATGATGCGCGAGCAGGGCGGTGGGGTGATTTTAAATACCGCCTCGGTCAATGGCTTGGTCGCCGGTGATAAGCAAGGTATCTACTCAATCACCAAGGCGGCGGTGATTAGCATGACTAAAGCCTTTGCCAAAGAATGCGGCCCATTAAACATTCGCGTCAATGCGCTGCTGCCAGGTCTGACCGATACCAAGTTTGCCTCGGCACTAACTACCAATGATAAAGTCTTAAAAATGGCGCTACATGCCATTCCACTAGGACGCGTGGCCGATCCGGATGAAATGGCGGGCACGGTGTTGTACTTAGTGTCTGATGCGTCGAGCTATACGACGGGCGCGACGGTCGTTGTCGATGGCGGTATGCTTGCCTAAAGTGATAAGCTCTTAAGGTAGCAAAACCGTATGATGCTAATATCATGCGGTTTTTTTATATTTATACTCTATATTCAGCTTATGCGATCTAAACTTATAAATAAATTAACTGTGAAGCTGCGTTAATAAAAAATAGAGATGAGTTATTGTCCTGCAATATAACTATTGTTATAGTAAATATCGGTTTGATCTTAAAATGAGTCGCCTATAGCGTATGCACTAAGCCCTTTTATTGTCTACCGCTCATAACCAAGCACGAAATGGAATTCGTCACAGAGTTAGCAGATGCTATCTCTATACCCAAATACGATAAGGAAATCGTCAATGATACATGCTCATAACTCCACCGATAATAAGCAAAAACTCAATAATAAAACCAATAAAAATTCCACTACTACTAGGGCACTGAAGTCAACTTTTACTGCATTGGTGGCCAGTCTGGCGCTTGCATATAGCGCGCAAACATTTGCTCATGGCAGTAAGGTCAATATGGTTCCGATCGAGGAGGCGATGAGTACCGCGGGTGCAGACGTTGAATATGATAGTTATGCCGAGATGTATACCATCACCAAGAACTCTACCCGCGTACAAATCAAACCCAACAGCAAAACTGCCATGGTAAACGGCCAGTCTCTAGCCATTACCAATCCGCTCGTCATAAAAGATGGGCAAGCTTTAGTGCCTGATTCATTAGTAAATGAAATCTTGCAATCAGGTTTGGATCAAACCTTTAAAATAGAACAAAGCCCGCATCCACTCAATGTGTTGAGTAGTGAGGAGATCGAGCAAACATTGGCTATTATCAAAAAAGCCAAACCTACCGAGACCAATCTACGGTTTTCTGACATCCGCCTAAAACAGCCTGATAAGGATGCAGTATGGCGTAATGTCACTGAAAACAAGCCCTATAAAGGTGATCGCGTGGCAACCTTTAGCATTTTAAAAGGCAATACGGTCATTGAAGGCGAGGCAAACTTAAACAAAAATGCTCTAACCAGTTGGAATGCGATAGAAGATACCTTTGGTATGGTGCTGGTGGATGATTTTTATGCTATACAAGACATCATCCAAAACAGTCCTGAATATAAAGCGGCACTAAAAAAACACGGTATCGATGATGTGACCAAGGTTGTCGGAACCCCGCTGACCGTTGGATATTTCGGTGATCAGGACAACTTGGATCAGCAGCTGCGCGTCCTCAAAATCGTCTCTTATCTAGATGTGGGCGATGGCAACTACTGGGCGCACCCTATCGAAAACTTAGTAGCAGTGGTAGATTTGGATGAGAAAAAAATCATCAAAATAGAGGAAGGTAGCGTTATTCCAGTGCCGATGATCCCGCGTCCAATTGATGGTCGTGACCAAGATATTGTCACTAGTAAGCCGTTAAATATCATCGAACCAGAGGGCAAAAACTATACCATCACCGGCCGAAACGTTGAATGGCATAACTGGAAGTTTCATATTGGTTTAGACAGTCGAACAGGTCTACAGCTTAGTACGGTCACTTTTAATGATAAAGGCGTTGATCGCAAAATCATGTATCAAGGTAACTTAGGCGGTATGGTCGTGCCTTATGGTGATCCAGACATGGGCTGGTACTTTAAGTCTTATCTTGATGCTGGTGAATACGGCATGGGAACTCTGACCTCGCCACTAGAAAAGAACGTCGATGCACCAGAAAACGCGGTATTCCTTGATGCTGTGCTGCCAGATTATCAAGGCAACCCTTATACTATTCCTAATGCAATTGCAGTGTTTGAGCGCTATGCAGGTCCTGAATTTAAGCATCAAGAAATGGGTCAAAAAAACGTCAGTACCGAGCGCCGTGAGCTGGTCGTACGCTGGATAAGTACGATAGGTAACTATGATTATATCTTTGACTGGGTGTTTGAGCCAAATGGTACGATAGGTATCGACGCTGGAGCAACTGGTATCGAGGCTGCTAAAGGCGTACTTGCAAAAACCATGCACGATCCAACGGCTAAAGAAGACACTCGCTATGGTACATTGATTGATCACAATATCGTCGGCCCCACGCACCAGCATATCTATAACTTCCGCTTGGATATGGATGTCGATGGCGAGACCAATCATATCAAACGTATAGATCCCATCGTCGCTGACAATACACGCGGAGGGCCGCGTACCAGTGCTATGGAGACTCGCGAAACCACAGTAGTGACCGAGACAGCCGCCAAAGAAAACTTCGATCCTGCTTCTGTGCGCCTAATCAGTAATGCAAGCAAAGAGAACCGTATGGGAAATCCGGTATCGTATCAGATGATTCCGTTTGCAGGCGGGACTCATCCTATCGCAAAAGGCGCCAACTTCGCTGATGATGAATGGATATACAATCGTCTTAATTTTATGGATAAGCAGATTTGGGTGACCAACTATGATCCAGATGAGCAATATCCAGAAGGCAAATACCCCAATCGCTCTGACAAAGACACCGGCTTAGGGCAGTTTACAAAAGACAATGAAAACATTCACAACAAAGACTTGGTGGTGTGGCTAACGACAGGCACTACTCATATTGCACGCGCTGAAGAGTGGCCGATCATGCCGACAGAATGGGTAAATGTGCTACTAAAACCATGGAATTTCTTTGATGAAACGCCATCGCTGCATTTAAATCAAGATAAAGATGAAAGCGAGAGCAAATAAGCACTTTTAGAATATAAGATGATGAATGCGGCAACGATACTGTCGCACTTATATCAATGACTGCTGATCAAACTGACTCTATAGCACATTTAACTTTATGGCTTGGTTTTAGTGTTTTTATTTAATTTCACAGGTAATAATCCTAACAATAAGAGTAAAAAAAATGAAAGAATTTAATTTAATTATCAACGGTGAAAGTCTTGGCACCACTGATTATTTTGACGTTATCAATCCAGCGGACAAATCTGTCATTGCTCGCTGCCCAAAGGCCACCACTGCGCAGTTAAATGACGCGGTAGCAGCGGCCAAATCAGCGTTTCCTACTTGGTCGGCACTGACTTATGAGGAGCGCCGAGATCGTTTGATGCAGCTTGCTGATGCTATCGAAGATAACGCTGAGGAGCTGATGACGCTACTGACCAAAGAGCAGGGTAAGCCGACCAAAGGCTTTGCAGATCTAGGTGCAGGCTTTGAGTTTGGTGGCACACTAGCTTGGATACGCGCGACCGCCAGTATGACATTGGAGCCGCAGGTCATTCAGGATAATGACACCGCGCGTATAGAGCTGCATCGCAAGCCGCTTGGGGTGGTAGGTTCGATTACGCCGTGGAACTACCCATTGCTGATAGGTATTTGGCATATTATTCCTGCACTATTGACAGGTAATACAGTCGTCATGAAGCCCTCTGAGATGACCCCATTGACCGTATTACGATTCGGTGAAATCGCTAAAGACATTTTGCCCGCTGGTGTGTTAAATATAGTGACTGGCGAAGGGGAAATTGGGGCTGCGATGACGTCACATCAAGATATACAAAAAATTGTATTCACAGGCTCGACGCCTACGGGCAAAGCCATTATGAAAAGCGCGGCTGACAATCTTACCCGCTTGACACTAGAGCTTGGTGGTAACGATGCAGGTATTGTCTTAGCGGATGCCGATATTGCCGCTAGTGCACCAAAGATATTTGCGACCTCTTTTATTAACAATGGTCAAACTTGTGCTGCCCTAAAGCGTCTTTATGTGCATGAATCTGTGCATGATGAGCTATGTGAAGCATTAACGAACATGGCTAATAGCATGAAAACAGGCAATGGCTTTGATGAAGATACTGACTTTGGACCACTACAGAATCAAGAACAGCTTAATATCGTCAAAGCACTTGCCAAAGATGCCAAAGAGCGTGGCGCCAATTTTTTATGTGGCGGTGACGTCATAGATGAGAGTGGCTATTTTTATCCAATCACGCTCGTGAGCAATATCAATGACGGGGCAAGGCTGGTCGATGAGGAGCAGTTTGGACCCATTTTACCTATTATTAAATTTAGCGATGTAGAAGAGGCAATAGATAGCGCCAATCGCTTGCAAGTTGGGCTGGGCGGCTCAGTATGGTCGCAGGATATTGAAAAAGCACAAAAGATTGCTTCTCGCTTAGAGTGCGGTACGGTCTGGATCAACAACCATGCCATGATACAGCCCGATGCGCCATTTGGCGGCGTAAAAGACTCAGGGTTTGGGGTGGAGTTTGGAGAAGCTGGCCTAAAAGAATTCACCTTCATCCAAACTGTGCAGACTTTTAAATCTTAAATCCGCTTTACTGATAACAAGAGTTATTAAAGATTCTATGCTGTAGTCACGTTTGCAGCATAGAATCTTTATTTGTATTTGACTCACGTCACGCACTGGCATATATTCAATGGTTGCTGATAATATAAGGATGGCTTTAGCCGTATATAAAAGCCCTGATGGCATCATAAAAAATGGACTGCGTCATAAACAATGGAGTGTACAGAGTGAAAATATACAGTCATGAAAACTTAAGTCTGCATAGACCACTGCCTTACTTTTCGTATGGAAAAATGCATGAGCCGCTAGAGATACCAGAGCGTATGGACGAGATGCTAAAAGCGCCAGCAGCCCTAGGACTGGAGGTGACGAATGCCAAAGAGGTCGGGATGGGACCGATCTTAGCGGTGCATGACTTTGGTTATGTTGATTTTTTAAAACATGGCTATGATGAATGGATGGCGGTAGAAGAGGACTTAGGGGACCAAGTACAGACAGGGATTTTTGTGCCGTATGACAATCCTGGACTGGGCATCATGGCAAAAGCGGCCAAATATCAGGCCGATGATAGCGCGCCAATCAGTGAGCATTCGTGGATATCTATCTATTGGTCAGCGCAAACGGCGCTTAATGCCGCCGAGGCCCTGCTCAATGATGACAGCGGCTCAAGCAATGACACCGATGTACAACTTTGCTTTTCACGGCCGCCCGGTCATCATGCACGCAAGAGCGCAGCAGGTGGATTTTGTTATCTAAACAACGCTGCCATCATCGCAGAACATTTACGGCAAAAATACGCCAAAATAGCTATTATCGATACGGATATGCATCACGGTCAAGGTATTCAAGAGATATTCTACGATCGTAAAGATGTCCTATATACCTCGATACACGGCGATACTGTCAATTTTTATCCGGGCGTCACCGGTCATGAGTTTGAAAGAGGGGTGGGTGAGGGTGAGGGTTATAACGTCAACTTTCCGATGCCACATGGCACTGATGAAGACGGCTTTTTTGAGTATGTCGATAAATCCATCGACACCATAAAGACCTTTGATCCTGATGTCATCGTTCACGTCTTAGGGTTTGATGTTTATAAAGATGATCCAGAAGCAAGATGTGAGGTCAGTACACAAGGCTTTAAGACATTGGCGCAAAAAATGAAAGCGTTAAACAAACCTTTGATTGTGCTGGTAGAGGGTGGCTATTATATCCAAAAGCTCAATGAGAATTTGCAGGCATTTTTATCAGGGTTAGTAGGAGAAGATAGCTAATCATTTGTCTGACTGCTTGACTGCTTGACTGCTTGACTGGTTATTCGATAAATATGGCTTCAATAAAAGCTGATTTAAAATATAAAAGACACGGTATTAATTATCGTGTCTTACTTTGTATTGTCTTATATTTATCCATTGGTAGCCTAAAACTTGACAGAACTTTCGGCATATAAATGCTAAGTATTTTTTATAACGCTTATCCAACCTGTCAATTTACGCTATAATCATCAGCAATTTATTCAATCTAGTCGCATAAAGGGGCTGTAAGTTATGATTAATACGAAAATATATAAGTCCATTTATGTACTCGCTGAAAAGCTACTAGAAGCCGATAGCAAAAACGATCAAGAGACTTTTGATGCCCTGTATGGTCAGCTAAAAGATCTTTGCATTGAAAATGAAAAGAGTGATAAAGATCACCCAGAGCAATGGGAGACGCTCGCTGACTTCACCGAAGACTTAGAGGCTGCGCTCATCATTTATGAAAAAGCGCTCAAAAAAGCCACCGCTATTAATTCAAAAGATCACATGGCATCGATTGCGTTTTCTATGGCTGAGTTACAGATTGAGTTGGGTCAAACTGACGCGGCTCTCACCAGTCTAAAAAACGCCAAAACCAGTGCCAACAAGATAGAAGATAAAGAATTTAAGGCTGAGATAAACAAGCTACTTGCCACGCTATCGGCCAAGTAAAGTCATACAGAACGGCGTTTGAGACGCTTTAACTTTAAAGTTAAACGCTTATACTTAAGCGCGTCTGCTTGCCTTTTGTAAAAAAATTGTCCAAAATGCTGCAACGAAATCGTATTAGCGGGTTCGTTGCAAATCTACCTCATTGTCATGTTTGTTTTAGTATTCGCTGCATTGAGGTTTTTTTTAATAAGGAAGTTAATAGGAATATTGCTATGGGTTCAATCAACCACGAAGAACGCGTCCGTCATGAAGGTTTGCGTGAAAAGATCATGTCTGCTGAACAGGCAGCTTCATTTGTACAAAATGGCATGACGCTTGGTGTCGCAGGATTTACAGGTGCAGGCTACCCAAAATTCGTACCAACGGCTATTGCTAATCGTGCTAAAGATGCTCACGCTCGTGGCGAAAAATTCGGCATCGGCATGTTGACAGGTGCGTCAACCGCTCATGATTGTGACGGTGTATTGGCAGAAGCCAATTGTGTTAATTTCCGTGCGCCGTTCCAATCTGATCCTGCCATGCGTAACCACATCAATGCTGGTAACACTCACTACGTTGATATGCACTTATCACACTTTGAGCAGCAAGTTCGTTTTGGCTTCTATGGCGATATGGATATTGCATTGATTGAAGCGACTGGCATCACGCCAGAAGGTAAAATCATTCCTTCAATGGGCATCGGTACTAATAACCAGTGGCTCAAAACTGCCAAAAAAGTCATCATCGAAGTAAACTCGCGCCAAAGCATGATGCTAGAGGGCATGCATGACATCCCAGCAGACCTTGGTGAGCCGCCGTTCCGTCAGCCTATTCCTATTGTCAAGCCAGATGATCGCATCGGTACGCCTTACCTAGAGTGTGACCTTGATAAGATCATCGGCATCGTCATGACCGATGCGCCAGATCGTAATAGTAAGTTTGCTGATCCAGATGAAAACTCAAAGACCATTGCTTCACAAATCATTGAATTCTTAGACCATGAGGTCAAAAAAGGCCGCTTGCCAAAAAATCTATTACCACTACAGTCTGGTGTGGGTAACGTGGCAAACGCTGTATTGATGGGTCTACAAGACAGCCCGTTTGATGATCTGATGGGATACACCGAAGTACTACAAGACGGCATGCTTGATCTGGTACTTAGCGGCAAAATGAAGTCAGCGTCGGCCACGGCATTGTCGTTTAGTCCAGATGCCTTGCAGCGCTTCAATGATAATATTGAGTTTTTGAGTGACAAGCTTATCTTGCGCCCGCAAGAGTTTACCAACCATCCAGAGGTTATCCGTCGTCTTGGTATCATCGCTATGAATGCGATGATCGAAGCGGATATCTATGGTAACGTCAACTCAACCCATATCATGGGTACCAAGATGATGAATGGTATCGGTGGCTCAGGCGACTTTACTCGTAACTCGCATTTCTCGTTCTTTGTGAGTCCATCTACGGCCAAAGGCGGCGCTATCTCTACTATTGTACCGATGGTATCGCATCACGATCACTCTGAGCATGATGTGATGTTCTTGGTGACGGAGCAAGGGTTTGCAGATCTACGTGGTAAGTCGCCGCGTCAACGCGCGAAGGCTATCATTGATAACTGTGCACACCCAGATTATCGCCCAATGCTGCAAGACTATTATGACCGCGCTGCTAAGGCCAGTGGCTTACAAACACCGCATCTTTTGAATGAAGCCTTGTCATGGCATCAGCGCTTTGTCGAGACGGGTGATATGCGTATCAATAAAATGCGCATCGCTGTATAAGTGATTTGTCGTTTTAAATTTATATTAGTAAAACAGTATGAACGCCTCTTATCTGTCATCAGATAAGAGGCGTTTTTTTACATCTAAAACTAGCTTGCAGGCTCCTATTCTTCAAAGTCAGCCAGCATCTGAGTGATTCGCTCATCTTTGTCTTGCCATAGCTGCGCGACCCAGTCGAACATTCTGGCTTTGACGCCATCATCATCTTCGTAACCACCATTTTGCACAGCGGCGGACAACCCCTCTGGTATATCAATATAGCGCACATCGACGCCTAAGCGCTTGATATTGCCTTTCCATAGGTCACTATAAGTCGGTACGCCATCAGGATACACAATCGTCATATCCAAGATGCCGTCTATCTCGGCACCTAGTGCATTAATAGCGAGTGCCAAACCGCCCGCGCGTGGCTTAAGCAAATGCTTATAGGGCGATTGCTGCTTTTTATGCTTAATGGGCGTAAAGCGCGTTCCTTCTAAATAATTGAGCAAAGTAAAAGGCTTGTCTTTGAGTAGCGCGCAGGCACGTTTTGCTTCTTTGAGATCTTGACCTTTTAGCGCAGGGTTCTTTGCGATATCCGCTTTAGAATGCCGACGCATCATAGGGAAGTCTAAAAAGTAAAAAGTCTGGCCGACGATAGGAATGTAGATCAATTCAAACTTAGTAAAAAACCGCGTCAAAGGCAGGCGATCTTGGCTGATATACTGGACAATACTGGTATCAACCCATGATTGGTGATTGCTAATCAATAGATATTTGCCGTCTGTATATACGTCATCAGGTAGGTTGATGCGCCAGTCCTTTTGCGGTAGGACCATATCGATCACCGCGTTATTACTATTAATCCAATGATTGGCGATTTTGATTACCGCCTTGTCAGCGATGGCCGCGCCAGTAATCATTTTGGTCGCACCCATAAGCCACACGGGAATACTACCTGCAAAGCTATTGCCCGCAATAACGCCTGTCGCCGTTGCGAGCGATACTGCTTTGGCAAGTTTGGGCGTACGGTCGTGCATTTTTTGAAAAACGGATGCCAAGCACATATCAAATCCTTTCTATCTGTCTATTGTTGGTTATTATCAATGTTATGGCACAATTTTAGCAGATATACATACTTGTGCAGCGCTGGCGGTGTGACTGGCCGTTACAAATAATGAATATAGCGGTAGAAGATGAATTGGAGCGAATGATAGGTACATTTCAACTATTAATATAATCAAATGTTAAAATTATTGTATGCAATAAAGATTTATTGCAAATCAAACTTATTTTAGGAATGCAACTATGGAAATCATAGGAATTGTTTTATTTATTGTCGGTGTCATCATCTCTTTTATCTATGGGATTAAGCTGATTATTATTGCCTTTCAAGAGTCCATACTTTGGGGTCTGTTGTATCTATTTCTTCCATTTGCCAACTTATATTTTATTATTACGCGCTGGGAGAAATGCAAAGCGTCTGTTTTTAAAATACTAATATCAATTCCATTTTTACTGATAGGCGCAATGCTAAGCTCAATGCAATAAGGTATTAGAAGGAACGTCCTATTTATAAATGCTTAATCACACCCCATATAGGAGCAAACCATCTAAAAAACCAATAATTAAAAGAAATAAAAGACAACTATGATTTTTATCAGTAACAACATTCGCCTAAGCGATAGTGAAGTCGAGATTAGCGCCATCCGCGCGCAAGGGGCAGGCGGGCAAAACGTCAATAAAGTCTCCTCCGCTATTCATCTACGCTTCGATATCAACGCCTCAAGTCTGAGTGACACCCAAAAACAGCGTTTATTAGACAGTAAAGATAGCCGTATCACTAAAGATGGGGTATTCGTCCTCAAAGCTCAGCAGTTTCGCACTCAAGAGCGCAACAAGATTGACGCGTTTGAACGTCTCAAAGCCTTTATCTTACAATCTACCCAAGTCGCCAAAACTCGCAAACCTACCAAGCCGAGCAAAAGTGCTAAGCGCAAACGTATCGATCAAAAGACCCAGCGCGGCAAGATTAAGGCGTTGCGTGGTAAGGTTGATTATTAAGCGGGCTATTATAGTTAGTATTAAATAAAAAATTACCCCAGTAGTACGGTAGTTATTTTAAAATGGATTGGCTATATCAAACCGAATTTGGACACTATTCTATGCTAATTAATGCAGATTTTTCACGTCGTGCTGAGCTGATGGCTGAAGAGCATCAATGGATTAAGTCACCACAGAATGGCGTCGAGCGCGTCATGCTTGATCGCGTAGGCGCGGAGAAGGCGCGGGCGACAAGCCTTGTGCGTTATGCGCCAAGTTCGCACTTTCCGCATCATCAACATCCCGGTGGCGAGGAGATTTTGGTATTGTCAGGTACGTTTTCTGCTGATGATAAGCACTATCCAGCGGGCTGGTATCTACGCAACCCGCCAGCATCAGGCCATACGCCTTATAGCAATGAAGGTGCGGTCATCTTTGTTAAACTGCGACAGATGTCACCATCCGAAGAGCGTCATGTCGCTATAGATACGCACGATAGCGCAAACTGGCAACGAGTCGGCAACCGCGAGGTTTGTGCTTTATTCTCAGATGATAGCGAACAGGTGAGCTTACAGCGTTTGAGTGCAAGTGACACGTTGTTTACACAAGACCTCATGACTCAAGCGATTGCAGGTGGTGCAGAGCTGCTGGTTGTCAAAGGCACGCTGCTAGAAGGCAATCAAACCTATAAACAAGGTAGCTGGCTACGCTTGCCCGTAGGTGCGCAGCCACAGATAAAAGCAGGTACAGATGGCGCTACCGTTTATCTTAAGACCGGACATCTTGCTCATGTCATTGGCGCGGATATTGAAGAGCACGTAGGAGAAAAGCATAGATAGTAAGGTCAAATAAACGCTAATAAAGCGATTAACGTCCCGTCCATACCGCATGGCGCTTTTCGATAAAGGCGTCAATGCCTTCTGTCACATCGTCTGCCATCATATTACAGGTCATCACGTTGCCAGCATATTCATAAGCATCGGCTAAGTCCATGTCCAACTGTCTATAGAACATATCTTTGCCCGTCCTGACAGCGACAGAGGATTTGGCAGTAATAGCATCGATTAAAGATTGCAGCGTTGCCTCTAACTGATCTGCTGGGGCCGCGCGATTGATCAGCCCTTGTTGCAGGGCCGTATTTGCATCAATAAACTCGCCCGTAATCAACATCTCAAAAGCTTGCTTGCGAGATAGGTTACGGCTGACGGCAACGGCAGGGGTTGAACAAAACAGTCCGACATTTATCCCAGAAGTCGCAAACTTAGCATCCTCAGAAGCAACCGCCAAGTCGCACGCAGCCACCAATTGACAGCCTGCGGCGGTAGCGATGCCTTGCACTTTGGCAATCACGACTTGCGGCATCTGATTGATGGTCAGCATCATCTGACTACACTGCTTAAATAACGCGCTGTGAAATGCTTCGTCTGAGTTTGCACGCATCTCTTTTAGGTTGTGACCTGCACAAAATGCTTTGCCATTTGCCGCAATCACGACCACGCGGATACTACCATCTTGGGCGATGTCATCAAGCTCTGCTTGCATGGCGGATAGCATATCGACCGATAGCGCGTTGAATTGTTTGGGGCGGTTTAAAGTAAGAGTGACGACGCCGCTTGCATCTTTACTGTCTTCTCTGATGACTAATGGTTCGCTGGTGTCAGTAGTAGGGGCGTCTGTATTGGTAGTATTCATTTATCATCCTTGATAATTAGTGTGTAAACGTAAGGAAAGATCTAAAAAGGCATCTGAATAATACTCTAAATAGTAACATGACTTATAAGTTATACAATAGGCTGCTGATATTGAAGTTGCATATATAAAAATAGCGCACTCATAATATGAGTGCGCTATTTTTGTTTACCGACCTATTAATCAACAAGTATAGAATCTGGCATCAATTAGCCATTATAACTGCTATTAAGTAGATACTGGCGTATCTAAAGCCACTGCTGGTACATTACTTTTTTTACCATCAACCGCAGCGCTTAGATTCACTAAGAAGATAGCAAGAGCAGCGATCATACCTGGTATGGCGATAAACAAGAAGTTCATCTGGTGGCTAAGCTCAAGCGTGAGTAGCGCCCCAGTCAAGATAGGACCTACGATAGCACCGATACGTCCAATACCCGATGCCCAGCCCATAGCAGTGGTACGCACAGCAGTCGGATAATACTGCGCGACAAAGGTATAGAGCAGTATCTGTGAGCCAATGGTGGTAGCACCTGCAATCGCGATAAGAGTATATAGTACGATCTGAGGACTGTTGTAGCCAAGTAATATCAATGCAGCAGCACCAGCGACAAACATAATCGTCAATACAGGTTTTAGATGGAATCGATCAGCGAGTACACCGCCACCAATAGCACCGATCATCCCGCCAATATTAAGCGCAAATAAGAACAACATACTAGCGCCTAGCGAGTAACCTGCTTGAATCATAAGCTTTGGCAGCCAGCTGGCAAGAGCGTAGACCATTAATAAACACATAAAAAAGGCGACCCAAAACATCATAGTAGTAAAGCCGCGGTTCTTTAAAAATAACGCTTTGATAGGAGCGTCATCGCCTTTGGTTGGCTCATCTAATAATAAAGTGGTAGAGGCAGTGATGTGTTCTTTGGGAGCAAGCTTTTGGACGATGACTTTGGCTTCACTTTCACGTTTTTCTTTGACCAAATACATCAAAGACTCAGGCAGCATTTTCCAAATGATAGGTAATAGCAAGGTAGGAATGCCTGCGATATAAAACATAATCTCCCAGCCAAAATCTACCACCAAAAACGAACCTAATAGTGCTGACGCCATACCACCTATTGCGTAACCACTAAACATAATGGCAACTAGAGTGCTACGAATACGTTTTGGCGCATATTCGGAGGTTAGCGCTACACAGATGGGCATCACGCCGCCGATACCAAGACCAGCGATGAAGCGTAAAACCGCAAACTGCATCGGACCATTGGCAAAGGCACCAAAAAAGGTAAAGCTGCTGAATAAGGCGACGCAGATCATGATGGTCTTTTTGCGGCCGATTTTGTCAGATAATGTACCAAAAATCATGGCACCGAACATCATACCAAATAGGGCAGCACTGGCAAGAAAGCCTGCTTGTACTGAAGTCAGTGACCACTCTTCCATAAGTAGCGGTAGGGCGACGCCATAGATGATAAGATCATAACCATCAAAAATGATAATCAGTAGACACCAAAACAGCACTTTCCAATGAAAGGGCGCAAACTTGGCTTCATCAATAACTTTATTGATATTTAAGGTGGGTGATTCCATTCGTGTTTCTCCATGGGTAATATCCTTATAAGTATTTAACAAGTTATGGTTTTCTGATGAGTAAGTCAAAAACTATCTAAGTATAAAAATATACCTATAAAGTATGGGTTTTGTTTTTATAGGGTGTGTGAAAGCATTAGTGCGTCTTGCTGATTTAAATAAAATCAGTAAGGATTTGATAAAAAACAGCTAAACAACTTGTAAGGCTATGAATATTCGCAACATTTATTTTTTTGTAGAAAGTTATGTTTTTATTAGTAATAGATGGTATTTCTTAAAAGATAGACAAAAAAACAGCTCATATATCTTTTAAATATATGAGCTGTTTTGATTGTATTAAAATTTGTCTGTTATTAAATATAAGTTAATAGCCAAAATAGATAAGATTTTATTTTTAAGTGCCTGTCTTTAAGGGCGGATTTAAGTCTTGATTCAAAAAATCCATTTATCCCAGTCTCACTTTATCGTTTTTATAGCCAATTGACTATAGAGTTATTTTTTCATCGCTAAATAGTCTATAGCCAGCTGGCTCAGCGCTTTTGTACCTACTTTAAATGATGACTCGTCTACGTAAAAATATGGGGAATGGTTATAGGGGGCTTTAGCAGGGTCTTGGTCTGCTGGTGTCCCACCTAAAAAGAAGAATAAACCAGGTACTTCTTGGGCATAGAATGAGAAATCCTCGGATGCTGTTATTTTAGGTATCTCTAGTACATTGTCTGTACCTGCTACGTTTTTAAGCGTCGGTAACATTTGCGTGGTAAGATCTGGGTTGTTAATCGTGGCCGGATAGCCTTTATTGATTTTGACGTCAGCTTTGGCGCCCGATGCCATGGCTATATGTGTTGCTGTCGTTTCTATATTACTAAAAATCTGCTCGCGATTATCCATGTCAAAGTTACGAATAGTGCCAATCATATTGACATTATCTGGAATAATATTATTGCGTACACCGCCGTCTATTTTGCCAAAGGAGACAATGGCAGGCTCTTTAGTAATATCAATCTGACGACTCACTATATGATTCACTCCGGTTACGATTTGCGCTGCAGTCGCAATCGGATCGACCCCGTTCCAAGGTGCTGAACCATGTGTTTGCTTGCCATTTACTGTTATATCGAAGCTATCAGCACTAGCCATAACAGGGCCACTTCGGTAACCAATTTTTCCACTATTTAAACTCGATGTAATGTGTAACCCAAACGCTACCTCAGGCTTATACTTTTTAAAAATGCCCTCTTTTAACATAAGCTCAGCACCGCCTTCTTCACCTTTAGGGGCACCTTCTTCAGCAGGCTGAAACACAAACATAATATTGCCGTGCAATTCATTTTTAACCGCAGCTAGTACTTCAGCCGTGCCCATTAGCATAGCAACGTGGGTATCGTGACCGCAGGCATGCATGACGCCAACTTCTTCGCCCATATATTTAGTGACAATGGTTGATTTAAATGGTACATCCACCTTTTCGGTGACGGGTAGGGCATCCATATCTGCGCGTAGCATGACTGTAGGGCCAGGTTTTGCACCCTTCAAAAAACCAACGACACCTGTATGTGCGATATCAGTTTCGACCTGCATACCTAGTGATTTTAGATGCTTGGCTACTATTGCGGCAGTACGAGTTTCTCTATTGCCCAGCTCAGGATGCTTGTGAATATCTCGACGCCATTCAATCACTTTGTTTTCAACACTTTTGACTTCTTTATCGATATTGATGTTGGCATGAGCGCTAAAGGTACTACAGGCTACAATACCGACGGCCAATGATAATAATGCTTGTTTCATAGTCTCTTCCTTGATTGGTAATTCCTTGGTGGATGCTTGGTTGATTGATTGATGTGTCTTCCTTGTAATTACTTTTCTATTCTATTCTCACATCTCACGTTTTATAGAGAGTTTTAATGAGCAATAGAGTTACTTATCATACAAATACTGCCTTACTAGCTGATTAAAGGCGTCCGGCTGTTCAATATTAGAGATATGCGAGGCATCGATAGTCGCAAGCGTAGCATTAGGGATATGATCGACCATATATTGACCATCGGCAACCGTCGTCACTGGATCCTCGGTACCTGCCACCACGGTGATAGGCACGCGAATATCTTTTAGTTGCTCGCGAGTGTCAGCAGTAGCCAATGCCTCACAGCAGCTGGCATAACCTTCGCTACTGCCAGCCGCGAGCGCGCTAGACAATGCTGCGACTATATCAGGATAATCATCGATAAAATCCGCTGTGAACCAACGCGGAGCAGCGGTAGCCGCGATAGGGTCTAGACCCTGCTCACGTACCAATTGCGCGCGATCTCTCCATGCCGCCTCATTACCAATCTTTGCTGCGGTATTGCATAGCATTAAGTGATGGAAGCGGTCGGGGTAATTGATAGCTAGCCATTGACCCGTCATACCGCCCATCGATATCCCACAAAAAAACGCTTTATCGATACTTAGATGATCAAGCAGGTCAATGACGTCTTGCCCAAGCTGATCCAAACGATAAGGACTTGTTGGTGCGGAGGATTTACCATGACCACGGGTGTCGTAGCAGATAATAAAGTAATCGGTTTGCAAGACATCGATTTGCGGCTGCCACATATGATAGCTGGTACCCAAAGAGTTGGAGAATAGTAGAGCAGGGTTGCTGCTATCACCAAAGGTTGCGTAGTTTAGCGTTACGTCTTTATTTTCAAATTCAGGCATGATGAACGTCCTTGTTTGTGATTGTCATGTGAGTAAGGTATTGGTTTTTGCCTATCAATGAGTGCATCTATGTTTTGAGCTATCAATCGATTCTCAACATGCTCAACTCTCAACCCGCTCAATAATCATCGCGATACCTTGTCCAACGCCGATACACATTGAGCAGATCGCATAACGCTTATCAGTTTTTTCTAGTTGATTAAGCGCTGTTAAAATTAATCGTGCACCAGAGGCACCGAGTGGATGACCAAGGGCAATCGCACCGCCATTAGGGTTGACGCGCTCGCTATCATCAGCCAATCCTAAGTCACGCGTACAAGCTAGAGCTTGCGCGGCAAAGGCTTCGTTTAATTCAATGACATCCATCTCATCGAGAGACAGTCCGGTTTGCTTCAGCAGTTTTTTTATTGCGGGTGCTGGGGCAAACCCCATAATCCGCGGCTCAACGCCTACCGTAGTTGAGGCTACAATACGCGCACGCGGCTTTAGATTGAACTCTTTCACCGCTTGCTCTGACGCTACTAGGAAGGCTGCTGCACCATCATTGATCCCAGAGGCGTTACCAGCCGTCACCGTACCATCTGCGGTGACGATAGGACGCAGTTTGGTCAACTTCTCAAGCGTGGTATCAGCACGAGGATGCTCATCGGTGTCGACAGTGACAGGCTCGCCTTTACGCTGCGGGATGACGACAGGGGTAATCTCATCTTTAAAAAACCCTGATGCTTGCGCCGCTGCGGTACGTTGTTGGCTACGTAGCGCAAATTCATCTTGATCAGCACGGTTGACATCGAATTGCTCTGCGACATTTTCAGCGGTTTGTGGCATGGTCTCTGTGCCATACAGCTCTTCAAGCTTTGGATTAACAAAGCGCCAGCCCATGGTAGTATCTTCGAGCTTTTGACTACGTCCAAATGTTTGATCTGACTTGCCCATGACAAATGGCGCACGGCTCATGCTCTCAACACCACCTGCGATAATTAAATTGGCTTCACCAGCTTTAATCGCACGCGCCGCTATCGCTAACGCATCCATTGACGAGCCGCACAAGCGGTTAACCGTGGTCGCAGGCACTTGATAAGGTAGGCCGGCTAGCAATGACGACATACGTCCAACGTTGCGATTGTCTTCGCCGCTTTGGTTGGCACAGCCGTAGATGACGTCATCTACTTGTACCCAATCAACGTTGGGATTGCGTTCGATTAGCGCCTTAATAGGGATAGCGCCTAAGTCGTCTGTACGTACTGGTGCGAGACCGCCGCCATAACGCCCAAAAGGGGTGCGAATGGCATCGATAATATAAGCATCATTTGAACGAGTGATTGAATCAGTCATGACGATTGTCCTAATTTTTAATTATTTTAAATTTTAATTACTCTGAGCTTTGATGACCCTAGACTTTAATTAAGAACCGTTTTTATTTAGTGGCGTTGATGAGTGGCGCGCCAGTTAATGCTTGCAAGTCAGTAAAGCTCATGCCATCGACCATTTCAGTGACTGCTAAGCCTTTATCGGTGACATCAATGACACATAAGTCAGTATAGATACGATCAACGCAATTTTTGCCAGTTACAGGGTAGGTAAGCTTGCTGACGATTTTAGGGTCGCCCGTCTTGGTCGTATGATTGGTCATAACAAATACCTTTTTGGCACCGACGGCTAAGTCCATCGCGCCGCCGACAGCAGGTATTGCATCTTCTGCACCAGTACTCCAGTTGGCCAAGTCGCCATTGGCTGCCACCTGAAACGCACCCAAGGCGCAAATGTCGATATGACCACCGCGCATCATGGCAAAAGAGTCGCCATGGTGAAAGAAGCTACCGCCATCGAGCATGGTGACGTACTCTTTGCCAGCATTAATCAGCTCGGGATCCTCTTCGCCTTTAGCCGGTGGCGGTCCAAAAGCGAGCAAGCCGTTTTCTGAATGCAAAAATACTTCTTTATCATCCGGTAAGTATTGGGCGATTTTGGTCGGTAGTCCGATGCCCAGATTGACATAAGCACCATCTGGGATATCTTGTGCGGCGCGCTCGGCGATTTGGTCACGGGTTAAAGCGGTGTAGGAAGTATGGCTCATAATGACGCTCCTTATAATTGGCAATATTAAGCAGTGGCTGCGGTACTGGTAGATTCATCACTAGCAGGTTCAGTACTAGCAGGCTGGATTTGCACCACATGCTGCACAAAGATACCCGGTGTAACGATGTGTTCAGGATCAAGCTCACCAAGATCTACTATCTCAGAAACTTGAGCAATCGTCACATCAGCTGCCATTGCCATAATTGGACCAAAGTTACGTGCAGACTTGCGGTAGACCAAATTGCCCCAGCGATCACCTTTAGATGCTTTGATTAAGGCAAAATCCGCCTTGATCGGATATTCTAAGACATAGTCTTTGCCATCGATATGACGAGTCTCTTTACCTTCAGCAAGCAAAGTGCCAAAGCCCGTGGGCGTATATACTGCACCGAGTCCCATACCCGCAGCTTGAATACGGCAAGCCAAGTTTCCTTGTGGTACTAGCTCCAGTTCAATCTTGCCAGCACGATAAAGCTCATCAAATACCCAAGAGTCTGATTGACGCGGGAAAGAGCAGATGATTTTACGTACAGCGCCTGTTTTTAGGAGCTTGGCTAGGCCATGGTCGCCGTTACCGGCATTATTATTAATGATGACCAAGTCCTTTACGCCCAAATTAATCAGTCCATCGATGAGCTCAGCTGGCTGACCTGCGGTACCAAAACCGCCAATCATGATGGTAGCGCCGTCCTTTATTTGGCTAAGTACGTCAGTGATACTTTTTTCCGCTTTATTAATCATATTCATATCCTATGAAAAGTAATATTAAAGATCGTTTCTGTTGTGATATTTATTAGTGGTTTGACAATTAAAATGCTTTAGAAATCGTAATCGTTCATATTGTTTGTTGGTAACTGCTCTGAACCATAAAGATTTACAATCAGGCTTATTAAGCAAACGATAATAAATGTTTTTTGTTCAAAATATAATGAGCAATCATGCCAATCACAATACCCCAGAATACAGAACTAAGACCTAAAAAGCTCATACCAGATGCCGTCGCCAAAAAAGTAATTAAAGCGGCATCCTTTTGTTCGTCATCTTTCATGGCCATAGTAATGTTGGCAGAGATAGCGCCGATAAGGGCAAGGCCTGCTAAGGCGGCGACCAATTCTTTTGGCAATAAGCTAAACACCATCACAATACTACCAGCAAATAGGCCGCCTAAGAGATAAAAAATACCATTTGCCACGCCTGCGATATAGCGTTTTTCCTTTAGCTCGTGCGCATCTTTACCCGTACATAAGGCAGCGGTGATGGCTGCTAGCACAATAGTGATGCCGCCAACACATGCGACCGCTAATGAGGCGAGGCTTGCGATACTGACAATGGGCTTGGCTGGCGTGTCATAGCCGCTAAGATTTAAGATGGCCATACCGGGCAAAAATTGTCCAGTTAAACTGACAAGGATAAGAGGAATAGCGAGGTTAAAGGTAGCATTCCATGACCATTCAGGCCAAATAAGCGTAGGTATGGTGATGACTAAATTCATATCGACAGGGTTCATTTTGCCGAATATGACGCTCAAAATAACACCGCAAAGCAGTACCCAAATCATGGTGTAGCGCGGTGAAAAGCGCTTGGCAAACAGATAGCAACCGAGCATGCTAAAGACGATAAATGGCATAGTATCGGTAGCGACAAATAACTCTAAGCCAAATTGAAACAAAATGCCAGCCATCATGCCAGCAGCGATGCCATTCGGAATCCATTGTAGAATCTTGTCAAATGAGCCGGTGGCACCAACCAAAAATATCACAATCGCTGAGATAATATAGGCAGATATCGCCTCATTAATACTCATCTCTGGAAACACGGTCACTAGTAGAGCTGTACCAGGGGCTGACCATGCGGTGATGATAGGGGTTTTGTATTTAATAGATAAGAAAATGCCAGATATGGCAGCACCTATAGAGACGCCCCAAATCCAAGAGGCCATCATCGCTTCTGAGACTTGCGCTGCCTGAAAAAAGATAATCAAAGGCCCAGCATAAGAGATAAGGACAGCTAAAAATCCTGCAACGGACGCGGAGAGCGACCAGTCTTCTTTCAAGGTTTGAATTACAGTTGCCATATTGCTTCCTTGCAAATCAGCACTAGTCAGATAACATAGTTTGTTCAAAAAAAGATACGTTTACCGCTGGTATAAATTTTCCTCGCTTGCTGTGCGCTTTGCCAGACAAAGGCTTCGTAAAATTCATCCCAGCAGCCTTGAGCACTGTTTACATTTAATCAACTACAGTAGTTTAAACGCTGTTTAAACGCTGTATTGCCCAACTTAAAAGCTCAATTGATATGGTTAGCCCTCGTCACCGCCGCCCACAGGAATGGTACTCCCAGTGATATAAGATGACTCATCTGAAGCCAAAAATGCGATGGCGTTGACTTGCTCATCTATCGTACCGTAGCGTTTCATAAAGGTGCGGTCAATGGTCTGATCGACGACTGCATCCATCCATGATTTTTCATCATCAGTTAAAGGCTTTGCGTTACGTGGAATCTTTCTAGGCGGCGCTTTTGTGCCACCAGTCGCTACCGCATTAACACGGATACCATCGTTTGCGTACTCAAAAGCGAGTGATGCGGTCATAGCGTTGACGCCGCCTTTTGAGGCAGAGTAGGGGATGCGATTAATACCACGCGTCGCGATAGAAGAGACATTGACGATAGTACCAGACTGCTGCTCAATCATCGTTGGTAATACGGCGCGGCAGCACCACAATGTCGGAAATAATGAGCGACTGATTTCTTTATTAATCTCTTCTTCTGAGAAGTTAATAAATGGCTTCATCCATATCGCACCGCCGACATTATTGACTAGCACATCGATACGTCCATAGGTATCAAGCGCTTTATTGATGGCTTCTTGTGCCCCTTGATAAGTTTCAAGATCAGCTTGAATAGTCGTCGCGTTTCCGCCATTTGCAGTGATTTCTGCCAACACGTCTTCTACCAACGGTGAGAAGTCTGCCATGACTATCTTGCCGCCCTCGCTTGCTAAGCGTAAAGCAACCCCGCGCCCGATACCTTGCGCAGCCCCCGTTACGATACATACTTTATTATCAAAGCGCTTACTCATTGCCATTCCTTAAAAACAAAACTGTATTTTTAGAGCATATCTGTATGTGTTTAATTCAAGATAAATATAATAATTAGCAGATGTTACTGGCAAAAATTTATTGCCAGTAACAGTTTGTAGTTTTCAAACTCATCTGGCAGTAAGATTGATTTTTACTGGCATTGGCTAGGGTTTGACCTTAATAATCTACTACTGCTCACTAGGGGTGAATTTTTCATAATAAAAATTGCTAGGCTTTAAGCTGCTCGTATCCAACCAGTTACTGACAGCATCGACCATCGCTAAAGGACCACACAGATAAACATCCACATCGCCATCATTTAACCAATCAGCTTCGACATGGCTTGTCACATAACCTTTACGCTCATGGTTGCTGTCTTCGGTTGCCACGCACGTACGATAATCAAACCAAGCATGATTGCTTTTGACTTCTTCTAACTTCTCAATCTCTATCAAATCAGCGTCATTGGTAACGCCATAAACCATCTTGACAGGGTGATGAGCGCCCGATACTTCTAAGCTCTTTAGCATCGATAAGAAAGGGGCGATACCGGTACCACCCGCCAAAAATAGAGTAGGACGTACAAGAGGGCGTAGATAAAAGCTACCAAACGGCCCCTCAAAATCAATATCTTGACCTATCTGCGCGATATCGGATAAAAAGGTGCTCATCTTCCCATTAGGAATATTGCGGACGACGAATTCGGCCTGCTTAGCGCTAGGGACAGAGCTAAATGAGTAAGAGCGCGTCTCATCAGAATCCGGAATACGAATATTGACATATTGACCCGGAAGAAATACCAAAGCGTCTGGATTTTCAATATCAACGCCAAAATGAATGGTAGACTCGGACAGTACGTTTAGCTGTTGTAGCTTACCTTTGAACACTGACTTGCCAACTTTGCAGGCTTCAGAAGAGCTTGGCACTTTAATCACGCAGTCGCTCTCAGGAATCATCTGACAGGTCAAAACATAGCCTTCCTCGGCCTCAGCTTCAGTTAGCGCCTCTTCGATATACATATCAGGGTGCATATCGTAGCTGCCCGACTCACAATGGCAGCGGCACGTGCCACAAGCACCATCGAGACAGTCAACAGGGATGTTATATTTTTGGCGGTAGGCCGCTTCGGCGACGGTTTCATCATCTTCGCATTTGATGAATCCTGTGACACCGTCTTCAAACTGTAGAGCAATATTATATTCCATGAGAAATATCCCTTTTCAACATACGGTTACTAACTAATCTAACTGTCTTTTTAATCGGCTCATTGATAACGGCTAATTCATAAAGCTGGTTGATAACAGCTGGGCTATCAATGAGTCCGTTGTAGAAATCTAACTGTGCATATTGGCTGGTAAACATAACCAAGAGTGTGAGGCGTCTAGACGTGATATACATCCATAATTTGATGCACATAATCATCTTTTAAGACGACATATTTATCCAAAATCTTTGGGCTCTCTTGAGTCATGTCTATCTTGTATTTAGAGAATCCCCAATAAGTGTTGGTCTCGTGATAACGGTAGGATTTATTAATCCAGTTAAAACGGACGCTAACGATGCCATCGTTATCCTCCAGCAATTCAATATTGGAGAGATTGTGTGTGGTGCGAGTATCTGGGATAGTTGCAGAAGAGCGTTCAGTCTCGACACGGAAGATGCGGTCTTCAAGGCCACGGCGATCAGGATAATAAATAAGTGATATCTCTCGCAGTGGGTCGCTTATCAGCTCGCCATCATCATCCCAGCTTGGCATCCAAAACGGGCAGTCTTCGTCATAACAAGCGAGCCACTCGTCCCAGTTTTTCTCATCGAGTAAGCGCGCTTCACGGTACAAAAACTGACGCACATCTTCGATGCTAACCGTTGCGTTTTTCATTGTCGTAATCCTTTTATATTGGTGAGTCCTGACATATTGCAGCAAATGACTGGCAACATATTTGGCTTGAATACCTGCCTTCTGTTGCTTTAGATAAGTGTCTTATACATAGCGCTCATATTATCCTGCGCCGTGCAACTGCTGCTCATGCTCTAGGGCTTTTTTCATCTCTTCATGCCAGTAGCGATGCTGTACGGTATATAAGCCTTCGTCTTCGGTCTTGGCCCCGCTCAATAAAGGTTTAAGATCAATGGCTTTTGCGCCTTCGTCAGCGCCTTCTATCCAATGCTCAGAGCCTCGGCACATATCATTCCATTCAAGTTTGATACCGTTGTAGCCTTCTTGGCATGAGCGAAATTCTTCTAAGTCATCTGGTGTTGCCATGCCAGTCACGTTAAAGAAATCTTCATACTGACGAATGCGGCGAGTACGTGCTTCATCGCTCTCACCTTTTGGCGCGATACACCAAATGGTGACTTCAGTCTTATCAACGGCTAATGGGCGTAGCATACGTATCTGTGAGCTGAACTGATCCATGATATAGACATTTGGATATAGGCATAAGTTGCGCGAGCGTCCAATCATCCAATCAGCCATTGCTTCACCATAATTGGCGATATAATCTTCACGATAAGCGTAGTTTGGACGATCTTGTGGGTTTTCCCATGTCGTCCAAAGCAGTAAATGCCCATTTTCAAAAGAATAAAATCCGCCGCCTTGACGACCCCATTTACCAGCGTTCATGGCTTTGATGTTATCTTCTTTGGCCGCTTCTTGCTCTTTGCGGCGAGCCGTTGTAGCCGCATAATTCCAATGCACCGCCGACACATGATAGCCATCAGCGCCATTTTCAGCTTGTAGCTTCCAGTTACCATCAAAGGTATAGGTTGAGGTGCCGCGTAATACTTCTAGACCCTCTGGTGATTGATTGACAATCATATCGAGGATTTTGGTTGAGCCGCCCAGCCAGTCTTCAATTGGTTCGACATCATCGTTAAGGCTGGCAAATAAGAAGCCTTTGTAATTGGCAAGTTTGACTTGCTTTAAGTCATGCGAGCCATCTTTATTAAAGCCTTCAGGATAACCAGCACCGCGCGGGTCTTTCACTTTTAACAGCTTGCCTGAGTTATTAAAAGTCCAACCATGGAACGGGCAGGTATAAGTGCTTTTGTTGCCTTTTTTGTGACGGCACAGCTGAGCGCCGCGATGTGAGCAGGCATTAATCATACAGTGCAGCTCACCTTCTTTATTACGGGCAACGATGACCGGTTGACGCCCAATATATGAGGTGTAGTAGTCGTTGTTATCAGGGATTTGCGTCTCATGAGCCAGATAAACCCAATTGCTCTCAAAGATATGTTTCATCTCAAGCTCAAATAGCTCTTCGTTGGTAAAGGCGCTGCGATGCAGGCGATAAATCCCTTGTTCTTTATCTTCTTCTAAAAATTCATCGATAGCGATATCTGATCCTTCAGGTACAAGATTAATTCGATCGCTCATGGCTGTCTTCCTTGTAAATAACGGTGTTAGACGATGTTAGGGTGCGGCGCTTGATACGACAACTGTGTGCCTATCAAGCAAAAATCTAAAAAATTTAGGAGCTAATGGGGTTCAATAGCTGGTATTCAATAACAACTAAGCTTGCGCGCGGCGGCGTTCAACTTCACTGCCTTGTACTGGCTCATCAATGTCTTTGACCAGATGAAAGTCAAAGTCGATACTGGCATAGGGTGCATCCAGTCCTTTTTCTTGTAGCTTGTCCGCGTCTTCAACCATCGTCACTTCTGGTACCAAACCTTCACGGCTAGCAAAGGCAAAGTCATCCCATAAATACTCATCGCCATCGATGTTAATCTGCGTGGTTACTTTACGATGATCATCAGCACTTACAAAGAAGTGAATATGAGCTGGGCGATGACCATGACGTCCAAGCGCGCTCAATACTTTTTGGGTCATCCCTTCTGGTGGCACTGAGTACCCTAATGGGACAATGCTACGAAAAGCATAATGGCCGTTTTCATCGGTGATAATGCTACGACGTAAGTTAAAGTGCGACTGCGACTCATCAAAGAATGAATAGTTGCCTAAGCTATTGGCGTGCCATACTTCAACTTTGGCGTTGGGTAGTGGCTGTCCATCTTCGCCATAGACGTATCCTTGCATAAACAGCACCGTACCATTATCAAGATCAGTGCCATCATCTAAACGCGCAAAGCCTTTTTCTTCTGGCGCCCCAGCGACATAAAGTGGACCTTCGATGGTACGAACAGTGCCACCGTCAAGACCGGCGGCCTTTAAGTCTTCTTCAATCATCAAGTCCATAAAGTGATCAAAACCAAGCCCCGGTGAGAGTAGACCGGCTTCTTTGCCTAGATCTCCGATATATTCGACCCCCGCCCAATATTCATCGGCGGTGATGTTGAGATCGTTAATGGTTTGCATGAGGTCGGTTACGATGCGTAGGACGATTTCTTGTACGCGTGGATTGACCTGATCTGGAAAGTCAATCTTGCCTTTGATGAACTGGTTGGCCAATGCTTCAATTTGAGTACGTTCCATGTCTCTCTCCTAGTGAGGAATTAATTAAACAAACGTGTAGATAATTAAGATGGTATCGAGCAGACTTGCTCGATATCTTGGTACATCTAAAAAATAGTTTTATAGGCTTAGCTGTCATGTTTTTTTTAACTATTATTACTTTTTAACTGTCATCACTACGTATAGAAGAGGGATGACGTAGTAATGGCGTGACCTCGACTTTCATATACGGATAAAGGGGTAGCGACATCATAATGTCGTGTAGCTCTTCGTTGCTATCGACATCAAAGATGCTAAAGTTAGAATACTCGCCCGCCACACGCCAAATATGACGCCATTTGCCTTGTTCTTGTAGCTTTTGCGAGAGTGCCTTTTCGGTGGCTTTTAGTTCGTTAACCTTATCAGCATCCATATCTGTGGGTAGCAAAACATCCATTCTCACGTGATATAACATTGCTATTTCCTTATTAGTTGTTAGTAAATAAACTTAACTGCATTAAGTGTCAGCGGTATATTTGTTTTTCTCCGAAAGCTTGGGCAAGACGCCGCTGCCCTGTTCGGCATAGTGATAAACCTTGTCTCTATCGACTTCTATACCAAGCCCAGCGCCTGTGGGCACGGTCAAGCCAAAGTTTTGATAGTCAAGTGGCTGCGCTAGCACATCATCTGTCAATAACAGAGGGCCAAAAAGCTCAGTATCAAAGGCTAGGCTAGGATAAGTTGAGAACACATGCGCCGATGCGGCAGTGCCAATCGGGCCTTCTAGCATTGTGCCGCCATACAGCTCAATACCAGCCAGATGTGCCATTTGACCGATCAGACAAGCTGCTTTGAGTCCGCCTGCTTGATTGATCTTGACGGCAAAGACATCAGCACAGTGATTGGCGGCTAATTGAAAAGCGTTCTGTGGATCATGGACAATTTCATCTGCCATGATGGCCACATCAAAGCGCTCTTTTAAACGTTTTAGACCCGCTTGATTGCGCATAGAGATAGGTTGCTCTATTAAGTCAACGCCGCCCGCTTGCAGTAGGCTGATACCTTGCGTGGCATCAAGCTCCGTCCATGCTTGATTGACATCCACGCTAATACGGCAATCAGGCAGGGCTTTTTTAATTGCCAATACATGCGCAACATCATCAAGGATAGGGTTGCTACCGATTTTTAATTTAAAGATGCGGTGTTTTTTTTGCTCGACCATTTGTTTGGCTTCGCTGATATCGGTTGCGGTATTGCCACTGGCCAAGGTCCACGCCACTTCAATGCGATCCCGTACGCGTCCACCGATGAGCTCGCTAACGGGTAGGTTTAGGCGTTTGCCTTCAATGTCGAGTAGGGCGGTTTCGATGGCGCATTTGGCAAAGCGGTTACCATTGATATGCAGACTGAGCAGCTGCATGGCTTTTGCCGTGCTCGCTGGCTGCTCTTTCAATAGCAGGGGGGTAAAGTAGGTATCGATATTAGTCTTGATACTGTGAGGGCTTTCTTCAGCATAGCTTAGACCACCGATAGTGGTCGCTTCGCCCCAGCCTTCATAGCCATCTTCTGTTTGAATATGTACTAAGACTAATACTTGCTCTTTCATGACCGTACAAGCGAGCTTGTGCTCTCGAATCGTCGGTATCGGTACTAGCAAGGTGTTAATTGAGCGAATCATAGTTGTCCTTAACATAAGCGTTATCTTTAATTTATCTGCCGTACATCCTTATGCTTAATAAGAACTATAGATGTTAAATAAAGCCATGTCTAAGACCTATTTAGTTCATTTTTAATACCTTTTAGGTATTTTGTGGTTTAACCTTTATCATGTTATGTTCCCATAGGTATAAAGCTTAGGGATAAGGTTCGTCCTTGTTGTTGGCTTCTGATATACCTATTTGAAACACATTTATAGCCAAGTCAAGGAAGATGAAAATGGAGCTTAGGCATTTACGCTACTTTGTGGCAGTAGCAGAAGAAAAGAGTTTCAATAAAGCGGCCGAGCGCTTATTTATCTCTCAGCCTCCGCTTAGTCGGCAGATAAAACAATTAGAAGAAGAGATAGGGGTGACGCTCATTGATAGAGAAAATCGCCCTTTAAGACTTACTGAAGCGGGTGAGTTTTTTTATGATCATGCCATTCAGATATTGACAAAATCAGACAATCTGCGGGCCATGACGATGCGTAAGGGCAACTTCGACAGCTCGTTATCTATTGGCTTTGTATCATCAATACTATATGGCATATTGCCAAGAGTGATTGCACGCTTTCGTGAGATTTATCCCAATATAAATATTAAGTTATATGAGCTGAACTCTTGGCAGCAAACACAAGCGCTAACAGATGGCAAAATAGATGTGGGTTTTGGCAGGCTTTTATTTGAAGATGCTTCTATTAGGCGGTTGTTATTAAGAGAAGAGAGTTTGGTCGTTGCGGCTCCTTCAGGACATCGTTTGGCACAAGAACAACAAGCTGGCGTGCGCCTGATGGATCTGACAAATGAGAATTTATTGCTCTATCCGACAGCGCCGCGTCCCAGTTTTATTGATTATGTATTGGAGTTATTTGAGGCGCGTAACTTAAAAGCGAATTATTTTACCGAAGTCCGTGAGTTACATATTGCGTTGGGCCTAGTAGCAGCAGGGGAAGGGCTGACGATCGTGCCAAAGACGCTTGAGCATATGCGAAGTCAAGAGGTGGCTTATATTCCGTTTGAAGATGGACTCTTAACCTCGCCTATTGTCATGAGTGTAAGGCATTTTGATAAGTCAGAGCTATTAAAAACCTTATTAACCGTCACTTACCAAATATACGACGAAGAAGGCTTTAATTATAAACGTGAAGAGATATAAGCAAGCATTAACCATTATAAATAGGGCTTATCCTATGCGTTGCCCAAGCTTAATAGCCGCTGCAATATTGGCCGCAGTGGTCTCGATACTGTCATAAGCACTGCCTAATACCTTATCTAGGCTATCTAGTTTTTGGATACTGGGCATGACAATGTCAAAGTGACTGGCTTGAGCTGCGGTCAGTTTGTCTACGCTACCGCAAATGGCAATCACAGGTTTGCCGCCAGCTTTGGCAAGTTGGCTGATACCACCTGCGACTTTGCCCATGGCGCTTTGGGCATCGAGCCTGCCTTCACCAGTAATCACCAAGTCAGCGTTTGTAATGTGCGCTTGTAAGCTGACCGCCTCGGCCACGGTATCAAACCCTGATTTAAGATTAGCTCCGCAAAAGCTCATCAAGGCAAAGCCAAGACCGCCTGCAGCGCCAGCACCCGCGACGTCTTGACAGCTTTGATAGCCATGCTGTTCAGATACCTCTCCAAAATGACTTAGTGCCTTATCTAGTAGCGCCACTTGCTCAGGGCTAGCGCCTTTTTGTGGCCCAAAGATAGCACTAGCTCCTGATGATCCGCATAATGGATTGGTGACATCGCAGGCCACTTCAAAGGTGGTATCTTGCAGTTTTGGATGTAGTTGTGAGATATCTAGCTGTGACAGATGAGCAAGCGCACTACCGCCTTGTACCAAAGGCATGCCATCATGATCATAAAACTTAATACCCAGCGCCATTAGCATACCGAGTCCGGCGTCGTTGGTAGCACTACCGCCTAGCCCAATAATGATGCGCTTGACGCCTTCATCCAACGCATCGGCGATCAGCTCACCCACCCCGTAAGTGCTGGTGACTAGCGGGCTGCGCTCATCCGTCGTCAATAAATGCAGACCGCAGGCGTGTGCAATCTCAATCACGGCCGTCTCGTTTTCTAGTAATAGATACTTGGCGGTGATGGGGCGCATAAGTGGATCGTTGACCGTCACTTCTTTCCAGCGTCCGCCCCGTACATAAGAGAGAACCGCAGAGGTGCCTTCGCCGCCATCAGCCATGGGCAGCAGCGTATAGTCAGCATTGGGAAACACCTGACTAAAACCAGACTGAATAGCGCGGCAAACATCCAGCGCTTCTAAGCTTTCTTTAAATGAGTCGGGGGCAATTAAAATTTTCATGTATTTCTCTTTGCTTATCTTATATTTTTTGCTTATATGGTCGATTCATTCTAAAAACGACATAGCGCTACTGGTATAAATGTTATAGTCGATTCTAAATAAAAGAGTCATGTGTTTATTGACCAGCAAGGCCGATAAAAATTTTCTGGCGTGCTGTGCCGTTGCTGACAGAGGCTGCAAAAATTTCTATCAGCCTTGCTATAACATTTTTATATTGAACTGAACATACTTGCATGATTTTATCAACCAGCAATTAAATAAATACCAAGGTCAACAGCCAGATAAAGAGGATGCTGGTCATACCTTGAATGCCGGTCGCCATTGAGTGTGCTTTGTACGCTTGCGCGACACTCATACGGCTAAACTGACTGACAATCCAAAAGAAGCTATCGTTAGCATGCGAGATCGTCATGGCACCGGCGCCAATCGCCATCACACAAAACACGCGGCCAAGCTCGCTGTCGAGACCAATTTGATCCAATAACGGTGCGACCATCGCTGAGGTGGTGACCAGCGCGACAGTGGTCGAGCCTTGTGCGGTTTTTAGCGCAGCCGAGACGATAAATGGCATAAAAATACCCAGCCCCAATGCCGATAGTGTGGTGCCTAAATAGTCGCCAATGGGTGTGACTTTTAGCATAGCGCCAAACGCACCGCCTGCGCCAGTGATGAGCAAGATAGGTGCTGCTACCACGAGACCTTGCGAGATGCTATCGCTAATCTCCTGCGTTTTTTGTTCAGTGTTGATCAGTAAAAACGATAAAAACAGCCCAATAAGCAGTGCCGTCAAAGGATTGCCAATAAAGATGAGGATGTCTGCCAGCGTGCCGCTACCGAATGGCGCGCTTGGGAAGTTGGCAATAGAAGATAAGCAAATCAAGACGATAGGCACGATAATCGGCAAAAACGCCATCGTGGCAGACGGCATACTGCCATAATCATCGCGTGTTTTGATATTGTCAGGCATTGTCGCTGCGGGTGCACTTGTATTATCAGGCGTGACATTCAAAAAACGATTGGACCACCACCAGCCTGCCAATACCGCAACCGCTGTCACTACCACGCCGACCATGATGACCAAACCTAGATTGGACTCTAAGCCCAAGTTACCCGCTGCAGCAATGGGCCCTGGGGTCGGCGGCACAAAGGTATGAGTGGCGTATAGACCAGTTGCTAAAGCAATACTCATCGCCACGCTAGATACTTTTAAGCGCTCGGCCAAAGACTCTTTTAATGAGTTTAAAATAATATAACCTGAGTCACAAAATACAGGGATTGAGACGACAGAACCGACGATAGACATGGTCAAAGTTGGGAAGCGTGGCCCCAAAACCTTGATGACAGACTCCGCCATCACAATGGCAGCGCCGGTCTTTTCTAGGATAAGCCCGATGATAGTACCAAAAACAATGACCAGACCAATATAGCCTAAGATACCACCGAAACCATCAGAGATAGTCTTGGCAACGGTGTTGAGCGGTACTTGATAAAATAGCGCGACCAAAAAGGCAGATAGGATCAGCACTAAAAAAGGATGCCATTTTAGCTTTGCGGTGGCAAAAATAATAAAAAGAATGGTCAGCACAAGCCAAAATACAATCATTACTGTCTCTACATAATAGGGTGGATATCATCACGGCTTGTGTCGCTGGTTATGCTCGTGCTTGTGTCAGTGCTGATATGCTTATCAGCAAGCATCTGCCATCAAGCAAAGCCATCATAGAACAACAGCAGTCATGATATGAGTTTTTAAAGGCGCATATTCTATAGCAAATACAGGCAGCGAGGAAATTTATTTAACACAGCAGGCGGTATCAACTGCCTTTGGTTATGCCAAAAACCCCATACTCTGCTAGTATGTCTCTTTGTTTAATAGCATCGACATTAGGATGACTGCCTTGACTATCTTGCCCACCTTTACTGCCCCAACCATTGCCACAATAGAAAATAACGAGCTACGCCAACAGCTACAGCAAATCATCGACCTCAAAACCAAACCACGTGACGCGCTGGGTCGTTTAGAGTCGCTGGCGCTGCAAATCGGTATGATTCAAGGGACGACGAGGCCGCAGATTTATCAGCCGCAAATTCGAGTGTTTGCTGCCGATCACGGTTTGACCAAACATGGCACCTCAGCTTATCCAAGTGCTGTCACCGCGCAAATGGTCTATAATTTCTTGCAAGGCGGCGCGGCGATCAATGTGTTTGCCCGCCAGCATAATATCGAGCTAAAGGTCGTCGATGCGGGAGTGGATGCAGACTTTGCCAATTCTCCTTTTAAAGACCATCCGCAGCTGCTCGATTATAAAGTTCGATACGGTAGCCGAGATGCCATGAGCGAGCCTGCCATGAGCGAAGCGGAGTGCATCGCTGCTCTAAACAATGGTATAAAAGTGGCTAAAGGCCTGGCAGGTAATTTGCTCATCGTCGGTGAGATGGGTATTGGCAATACGTCGGCGGCGAGTCTGTTACTGGCACGCTTGGGTGAGGTGTCGATTGCGGATTGTATCGGCCGCGGTACAGGACTTGACGATGCAGGACTACAGCATAAGACAACAGTTTTGACCCAAGTATTGCAGCGGCATAAAAACGCACAGACGCCATTAGAAGTACTGGCGGCATTAGGCGGGCTTGAGATCGCTATGATGGCAGGGGCGCTGATTCAGGCCGCCAGTGAGCACCGTATTTTATTAATTGATGGTTTTATTGCCAGTAGTGCATTATTGGCTGCCGAGCATCTAGCGCCAGGTGTCGCGCAGTATGCCATTTTTGCCCATCACTCGGTCGAGCCAGGGCACGCGCATTTATTAAAACGATTAAATGCTGAGCCACTACTCAATATGGGTATGCGTTTGGGCGAGGGTAGCGGGGCTGCGCTTGCTTATCCGCTATTGCAGTCCGCTTGCGGCTTTATAAACGAGATGGCAAGCTTTAGCGATGCTAGCATCAGTGAGCAAAACAGCTAATGTCAAAGTTACTAAACAAGCCACCAAACCAATTGCCAAACCAGTCAGTAAATCAGTCATCGGAGCAACCAACACAGCAGTCAGCAAACGCGCCTTCAGATCGATCAGCGCCGTCACAGCAGCTTGTCGCGTCGCCAAGCATTGGTCAATGTATCAAACAAGAAGGCATACTGTTACTGGTTGCAGTACAGTTTTTGACGCGCCTGCCGGTGCCCGCGTTTAAAACCTACGATCCGCAGTGGTTACACCAGAGTAGTCGTCATTTTCCCGCCGTTGGTTTGCTCGTTGGGCTGCTTTGCGCTGGTGTGTTTTGGCTGGCCAGTTTGCTGTTTACGCCTTTGGTCGCGGCGGTGATAAGTACGGTCTTTGGGGTTAGGCTGACTGGCGCCTTTCACGAAGACGGTCTTGCCGATAGCTGTGATGGACTGGGCGGTGGTCTGACCCGCGAGCGCACTTTAACGATTATGAAAGACTCACGTTTGGGCACATACGGCGTGTTAGGTCTGGTGTCGGCGCTATTGATTAAGATTTCTTTATTAGCGTCCATGCCGTCATCGGTGGCTATCGTCGCGCTAATTCTTGCTCATACCGCATCGCGCTTATTATGTATCAGTTTGCTTGCGCTATTGCCGTATGGCGGCGAAGTCGAGCATGCCAAGGCTAAACCGATGGCGCAGCAGTTGACACCGCTACAAGGGTTTTTCAGTAGTGGTTGGCTATTGGTAGCAGGCGCGCTCGTTGTCTTCTTGTTGCCGAGCACAGTGCAGCAGATTGGTCTGAACCAATGGATAGTAGCGCTGATATTGGCATTGCTGGCGACAGACTATATGCGCCGCTTATTACGCAGGCGGTTAGATGGCTATACGGGTGATGGGCTAGGGGCGACACAACAGCTGAGTGAAGTTGCCATTTATGCTGGGCTGGCTGTTTCTATACCTTTTGTCTAAAGTATATAGTCAGTCCTAAATGAAAAGAGTACAAGTATTATGACGCGCTACTGGTATAAATTTTCCTTGCTTGCTGTGCCTACGCAGACAGATGCTACGAAAAATTCATCCCAGTAGCACTGTGTTTATTTTATGGTGAATTGACTATAAAAAAACAGGAGGCGAATCAAGCAATGACGCTTTATATTTGGCGGCATCCAAAACCCATGGCCACTGACGGGCGCTGCATCGGCCAGAGTGATGTGGCCGTCGATATGCGCAAATTAAAACGTCTGGCACATCGTATCGAGCGTTTTGTGCGGCGGCATCAGCTGCCAAAGGTGATCTGGGTAAGCCCGTTACAGCGCTCACTCAAAGTCGGGCAGATATTAGCGCAGCGCGGTTTTGCCTGTCATGTCGCCCCTGAGCTCGCTGAGATTAATTTTGGTAAATGGGATGGCCAAGATTGGGTGCAAATCGCCAAGCAAGAAATCGATGACTGGTGTGCTGATTTTGCTCACTTTGCCCCCGATGGTGGTGAGAGCTTGCAGCAGCTATTTGAGCGTGTTGAAGGCTGGTTAAAGATAGTCTGGGCAGAGCAAAACGGCCTCGCGCCCATACTCGCTATCGGGCATGCGGGCTGGATAACTGCTGCAAAAATACTCGCCGCTGGTCACGAAGTACCCAAAATAGCAGCAGATTGGCCAGCTTCAGTGACGTATGGAGAGTGTAGTTATTTGACGCTTTCAGGCATTTAGCTATGGCTCACTTATTTCTAAACGGCATAACCAATAATCCCCATAGTAAGGCGTTTTGTTTGGGTGAGGGATATTCTTTTAGCCCAATATCTAGCTCATCATCAGGCTTCTGCGCCGCGCCTTTATAACTACCAAAGATCCAATCCCACCAAATGACACTAAAGCCATAGTTTGAGTTGGTTTCACTGACGCGCTGGCTGTGGTGAATACGGTGCAAAATCTGCGTCATCAATATCAGACGTGCCGGTTTTTCGATCGCAGGTGGCAGGCGAATATTGGCATGATTAAACATTGCCAAGCCATTTAGCGCAATCTCAAATATCAGCACTGCAATGGCAGGAACGCCCAATAAGCTGACGGCAACGAGCTTCACTAAAATGCTTAAGACAATCTCAATGGGATGAAACCTTAAGCCTGTGCTGGCATCAATATGCGCATCGGCGTGATGGACTCGGTGCAGCCGCCAAAGAATAGGTACGCGATGAAATAATCGGTGCTGCCAGTAAATAATAATGTCGAGCAATATTAAGCTTAATACGATAACGACGATGCTTGGCAAATCGATAATATTAAATAGACCAATTCCATGCTGCTGATTATAAAGTGCCACCGCTGTCAGCCCAACTGGCACGGCTAGACGAGCGATGACTGATGATACAAACACCAAGCCAAAGTTGGCAAACCAGCGTGTACGGCTTTTAATGGGCGCGGTGCGGGCAGGTATGCGCCACTCAATCAGCATCATAATGACTAAGATGCTGAAAAAAAACCCAAGACGCCACCATACTTCGTTAGTCATTGCTTACCTCTTGAGGGTTTAAACCAGCTGAGCTGCTAACATCAGCCTCTAGCTGTTTAAGGGTATGATAACCACCATAAATACGGGTAAAAATCGTAATCGCGCAGGCCGTTGCAAAGATGCTAGCGAGTAATTCAAAGTGCTGCGGCCAGATGCAAAAAGCGATAAACAGCGCGATGGTTTCGGTGCCTTCTGTCAAACCGTTTAAATAATAAAAACTTTTATATTTGAACTGTGGTCTATCCAGTTTAAACTTTTCTGCGGCAATCGCAAAGGCTAAAAAGCTAGAGCCTGTGCCGATAAATACGGCAAGTAATAACGCACCTGCAATGGCGTTTTGTTCAGGATTGGCCAAGATAAATCCAAGTGGTACCGCTGCATAAAATAAAAAGTCGAGTGTAATGTCTAAGTAGCCGCCTGCGCTTGAGCTTTGCTGTGCATGGCGGGCGAGAGCGCCATCAAGACCATCAAAAATACGATTTAATATAATGGCTGCTAGTGCGCCATACCACAGCTCAAACGCCAGCAGTGGTAACGCTAATATGCCGATTAAAAAGCCCACCACTGTGAGCTGATCAGCGGTGATACCGCGCTTGTGCAAGACAACGACCACAGGGGCGAGCATTGGCTTAATCATGGGCGTAAGAAATTTGTCTAGCATGTGCGTGCCTTTTGTATGGTAAATTCTAAATAAAATCGATACGCTAATATCTGCATGCTACTGGAATGAAGTACCGGTTTTAAAGTGAATCAGCGATATTCTGTTTTGATGTCTAAGTTTCGAATCTAAAAGCATAGGCCTAAATTTATAGGTCTAAATGAATCACTTTGCCCTTTGCAGCCTCAGCATCGCTATGGTCGTGGGTGACCATGATAGCAGGGAGTTTATGGGTGCGGATTTGCTCAAATACCAATTGGCGCGTATCTACTCGTAGCTGGGTATCGAGCTTACTAAACGGCTCGTCTAGCAGTATCGCTTTTGGCTCGCTCAATAGCGTTCTAAGTAGCGCCACTCGTGCTTGTTGCCCGCCCGATAAATTATCAGGATGACGATCTTCCATGCCTGCTAAACCTACTTGTGCCAACGCCTGTTCTATTTTTTCACGGCGCTGTTTTTTATTGCTGTTTTTACTGCCTTTAGGCATCGCAAAAGCAATGTTGCCCGCTACCGATAAATGTGAGAACAGTAGGGCATCTTGATACAGTACCCCAATATGGCGCAGGTGCGTCGGCAGATGGCTTACATTTTTATCATTTAACCAGACCTCGCCAGTAGCGGTAAAACCATTTGGCAAAGTACCTGTTAGCCAATTTAACAAGCTTGATTTACCGCTGCCAGAGGGTCCCATGACGGTCAGTATCTCACCACCAACAATCTGCTCATCTAGGCTGAGCAATAGCTCGCCTTGTCGATATAACTGTAAGTCTTTTATCTGTAACGATGATTGCATCAAGAACCCTTTTTTGCGTTTTTAACGATTGAATTTTAACGTCTGGATTAATGTCTGGACTTCTAACGACCACCACTTTTAAAAAAATACTTCGGCAATACCCACGCCAATATAAAGCCAATTAGCGGTAGCGCCATTTGGATGATGGCATACACCGCACTGGTGCGCCTACTGGCACCATTGGCAAGAGTCACCGCTTCAGTGGTAATGGTGGCGATACGTCCGCCACCTGCGAGCAGCGTCGGCAAGTACTGACCAAAGCTAATGGCTAAACCAAGGGCAATGGCAATCAAAATCGGTGCAAATAGCTGGGGTAGTTTGACCTGCAAAAATACTTTGGCAGGAGTTGCACCAAGGCTCGCGGCTACATGAGAAAAACGCGGGTCTAGACGCCGATAGCTGCTGGCAAGCGATAAAAACACATAAGGCAGCACAAAGAGCAGATGGGTAAACGCCACATTAAAAAACGCCGTTTGGTTATTCACCAGTTGCTGTAACCAAACTAAACCAAATAAAAAGGCAATGCTCGGCACTAACAGCGGCAGATAAATAATAAAACTGGTCAATGTTGAAAGTGGTTTTTTACTTAATTGCTCAGCTTCTAGACATAATAAAGTCAGCACAATGGCAAATACGGTGCTTACGATACCGATTGCAATGGTATTAAATAATGGCGTACCCATTTGCGTAAAGGCACTTTGAAAATGTAATAACACAAGCTGCTCTGGCAATGCAGCTGGAAAGCGCCAAAAACCAGCCACAGACCACATGACCAGACCAATGAGCGCCAGCAAAATAAAGCCAACCACCACAGTGGTAAGCGTGGCGGTGATTTTTTGCCAGAGTACATCGGCATAGTGGCGCTTACCATTTATCAATATGCCATTAAAGCAAGCTTTTATCGCTTTTTCGCTACCAAGCCACAAGGCGATTAAGCCGCCTGTCAATGCCAATTGTAATAACGCGCCTGCCGAGGCTTTTATACGTAGGTTTAAGTCCACATCGTTAAACCATTGCATGATAGTAACCGCCAGCGTCGGCGGCGTGTTTGGACCTAATATCAATGGCATCTCGACACTGGCACTGGCATAGGCCAGCACGGCTAAGATAGGCAATCGCAGCAAAGGATAGAGGACAGGGAGGACGGCTTTAAAAAAGGCAGTGATGGGATAATAACCGAGATTGAGCGCAACTTTATATTGTTGGCGCAGCTTTTTACCCAGCTCTGGCTGTGCCAAAGCCCCTAATGCCATGAGTAATAAAAACGGCAGCTCTTTTAAGGTTAAACCTAAAATAATACTGATGCCGTAGGGGTCATGTGGCAACATACCGCCTGGTGCCAACTCCCAGCCGCTTAGCCAAGGTGAAATAAGCCGTGAAAACATACCAGAAGGCGCAATTAAAAAACCAACCGCAATGGCTGCCGCTGCATGAGGAATGACTAAGATTGGACTCAGTAATCGCTCAATACGGGTCAACCAAATGCTATTAAAAAAAGCTGCCAGTATCATTAAGGCCATGACAAAAGCGAGTAACGTGCTGATTAATCCAGTGGCGATGCTAAGCGCGACCATTTGGCTAAGACCGGGCGTCTGCCAAAGTTCATGAAAGCCTTGTAGACTAATGGTCGTTTGCTCAAGTGCAGGCAGCCAGCTAAAGGCAGGTAACAACACACTGAGCAAACCACCGAGCACGGGTAATATCAGCAGTAGCAATAAAAATTTTGGACTTAAAGATACAACGCCCGTAAAGATGCGCGTAGATAGGTCTGTCTGATAAGGCGCTGTCGTTTTCGTATTTGCATCAGCCGTTTTATTATTAGAATCTTTACTCATGGGCTGACCCCATAACGAGCCTGCCAGCCTTCCATAATGGCATCAACCCAGCTCGGATGTGGTTCACTTACGGTACGTTTTATCGCATCAACCGGTAGGGCGCTCGGATGCTGTTTGTTAGTCTTGAATAGCGCTTGTTGTTCAGGGTCGAGCGTTGATTGCACGAGTACGGTTTTATCACCCCACACAGCAGGCGTTTGCTTTCTAGCTTGTGCTTCTGGGCTTAGCAAGAAGTTTGCCACCAGCTGCGCCGCTTGCGGATGGCTGGCGTTATAAGGAATGGCTACAAAATGGGTGTTGCTTAAGCTGCCATCGCTCATCGCATAGCTACGAATACTTTGGGGTAAATCATACCGCTGTACGGCCGCTGGCACTTCCGGTGCAGAAAAGGTAAAGGCTAAACTCAGCTCGGTATCATCGACCAAGCGCCGCATGTGCGCGCCCGTTTGCACAAATTGCTCACCTTTGCGCCATAGCGTTGGATGCAAATCATCGAGAAACGTCCATAGCGGGTCTAACACTAAGTATGTATTTTGCTCAGTAGCTGGCAGGTTGAGCTGTGCTTTGGTATTTTCGCCTGTGCTCGCATCTTGATTTTCGTGCAGCATGACTAAAGCGTATTTTAAAAAACTCATACCCAAAAAATCAGGCGGCTTTGGGTAGCTGAAACGCCCGGGGTTTTGCGCTGTCCAATTGACTAGCTCATGTAAAGTGGTTGGTGGCTTGTCGGTCGATAAGCTGTCGTAATAAAAAGTCAGTGAGGCTTGCCCCCATGGCACTTCCATACCATTGGTCGGTACACCAAAATCAAAGTTAACGGCAGGATTATTCTCTGGATCGGTCAAGGCAAAATTTGGCAGCTTGTTCGCCCATTGTTTCAGTAATAGTGAATTCTCGCTCATGGTGGCAAAGTTGGCGCCATTTATCCAGATGAGATCCACGCTGCCTTTGTCGTTATTGTCGGCAGACTTTTCCGCAAGTACACGGCTGACGGCTTCACTGGTGTCGCTCAATTTGACATGAACCAAATTGATATTATATTTGTCATCGACTTGCTTGGCCGCCCACTGTAGATAGGCATTGATCTGAGGGTCACCGCCCCAGGCATAAAAGTAGACGTCTTGATTGCTACCTTGCGCCTCTATTTGCTGCCAAGATGATAAATTTTGATTAAGGTCATCGGTAGTGAGTGAGGCAGTGCTGGCGGATATGCTTGAAGAAATAACCGTACAGACGCTAAGCGCCATAGCATAGGCGCTATAGCGGCTTAAGTTTTTTAACGTTGGCATAGCTGGTAAAGATTTAATAACGTACATTTAAGTTTCCGTTATGATGATATATTTTCAGCGCAATTGATAAAAAATCTACCTAACCTCGACGCCATGTATGGTATTTCTCAAGTAAGTTTAATACCGTTTCAGGCGCATGATTGCGTTTCCATTCGCCAGCCGCGTATTTATTACCCTCCGCCCATGTCGGGTACATATGAATGGTGCCGAGTATTTTATTCAACCCTAAACCGTGTTTCATCGCTAATATAAATTCCGGCATGATATCCCCAGCATGCTCAGCGACGATGGTCACGCCGAGTATTTTATCTTTGCCTTTTGGCGTAACCACTTTGATAAAGCCATCGTTGGCGCTTTCCGTCACCGCCCGATCTAAGTCTTTAAAGTCGTAGCGGGTGATCTCAAAGTCGATACCTTTTTCAATAGCCTCTTGCTCATTTAAGCCCACGCGTGCGACTTCTGGATCAATAAAAGTCGTCCACGGAATCACGCGGTAATCGACTTTAAACTTCTTTAGATGCCCAAACAAACCGTTTACGGCGGCGTACCATGCTTGATGGGAGGCAACGTGAGTAAATTGATAAGGGCCGACGACATCGCCAGCAGCGTAAATATTGGGATAGAGGGTTTCTAGATAGTCATCGGTCTCGATGGTACGTTCAGTTTCTATTCCTAAAGCTTCGAGACCATAACCCTCTAAGCGCGCACTACGCCCAACGGCGCAAATTAACTCGTCATACTCAATATCAATTTCTGCCTCATTGTGTTTCACCACAATATATTTTTTGTCGTCACGTACCTCGCAGCGCATTGCTTGATGCGAGGTTAAGACATTCACGTCACTCTCAGTGAGTGCTTTTTGCGCAAATTCTGAGACTTCCACGTCTTCTTTTTTCATTAGACGCGCGCCTCTCTCGATTTGGGTCACATTGGAGCCTAAGCGTGCAAAGGCTTGCGCCAGCTCAGAACCGATGGGCCCGCCACCAAGCACCACCAGTTTTTTTGGTGCTTCATCAAGCTCGGTAAATTTGTTCCATATAGTATCACTGGTCACATAGCCGGTCTCTTCCAAACCTGGCAAGTCTGGTACAAACGGCCGCGCGCCAGTAGCGATAACGATGGAGCGTGCGGTTAGTTTTTGCGTGCCGCCATCGTTTAGCGCAATCTCCACTGTCCACGGATTGATAAATTTGGCATAGCCTTTTAATACTTCGACGCCCAAGTCCGTATAACGCTCGACGCTGTCATTTGGCGCGATATCAGCGATAACTTGATGGATACGGCTTATGACATTTTTAAATGAAAACGCTGGTGGCGTATTGTCCAAACCATAACGCTCAGCGTGGCGCATCTGTTCGGCGACTTTCGCGCTTTTGATCAAGGCTTTACTGGGTACACAGCCATAGTTTAAGCAGTCGCCGCCCATTTCGCCCGCTTCGATTAAGGTCACTTTTGCTCGGACGGTCGCCGCGATATAGCTGGTGACTAGCCCGCCAGCACCAGCGCCAATCACAATCATATTACGGTCGAATTTTTTAGGTTTGCTATAGCTTTTATAGACGCGGCGTTTTTTTAGCATAGTTAATATCCCTTTTGCGATAAGTGGAAAAAAGCCTAATAATGCAAATGAGACAATCAAATTAAACGATAAAATCCCTGACAGACTGTCAATTTGCGCCAGTTGCGTACCGGCATTGACGAACACAAAAGTACCCGCAAGCATACCAACTTGGCTAACCCAGTAGAATGTCCACGCTCTAATAGCGGTGACACCCATGAGTAAGTTGATTAAAAAGAACGGAAATATCGGCACGAGGCGCAAGGTGAATAAGTAAAACCCGCCTTCTTTTTCCACGCCAGCATCAATGGCTGCTAAGCGCTCAGGAAAGCGCTGCTTAATCGTATCACGCAGCAGATAACGTGAAGCCAAAAACGCTAAGGTCGCACCAATGCTAGAGGCAAATGAGGCGACCAATAAGCCTTGCCATAAGCCAAATAATGCCCCAGCTGCCAAGGTCAAAATAGCGGCACCCGGTAAGGATAGGGCGGTGACGATGACATACAGCAAAAAGAACCCACCGATAACGAGTAGTGGCGATTGCGCTTTATAGTCGTTAAATTGCGCCATTGACCCTTTTAAGCCATCAAGCGTCAATAATTGATTTAGGTCAAAATAAAAAAAGCTTGCCGCTAATATCAATATTAACAGTATTAAAAATATTCTTTTAATCATGAAAGGTCCGGCTAATTAGTGGGGCAAAGTTAAATATCGAATTATTGACAGCTAAGGTATAATTTAATTGTTTTTGAGCGATTGCTCAATATCGTATAAGCGTAACATATTACCGCTTTCTAGTTATATAATTTTTTGGACTATCTTTGATTAATGTCAAAAAATATCAATAAAAAAAAGCTGAGCAAGCGCCCAGCTTTTTAAATTTATTCATAAATTGTGTTAAAGAGTTAATCTTTTAATACTTCTGCCATCGCATTGGCTACATAGTCGACATTGTCTACATTTAAGCCAGCGACGCACATACGTGAGTTGGAAACCATGTAAATACCAAACTCGCTTTGCATACGCTCAACTTGTTCAGGTGTCAATCCTGTAAAGCTAAACATGCCGTTTTGATCGGTCAGGTAATCAAAGTTACGGTCAGGAATTTTGGCCTCTAGTACAGATTTAAGCTTCATACGCATGGCTTTAATACGATCACGCATGCCATAAACTTCACCCACCCACTGCTCATGTAAGGCTTCGTCATTCATCACGATATCGACCACACGTCCACCGTGTGATGGTGGGCTTGAATAAATACGGCGCACCATAGAGGTCAGCTGACCAAAGACGCGCTCGGCTTCATCGGTAGTCGGACAAACCACTGATAGACCACCGACACGCTCGCCATATAGCGATAAGTTTTTGGAAAATGAGTTACTGACAAACAGCGGTAGACCCATATCGACTGCCTTACGAATAGGGTAAGCGTCGCGGTCTATATCTTCGCCGAAGCCTTGATAAGCGATATCCATAAATGGAATCAGCTCACGCTCTTGAACGACGTTTAGCACTTTATCCCATTGTTCTTTGGTCAAGTCCACACCCGTTGGGTTGTGGCAGCAAGGATGAAGCAAAAGAACATCGTCTTTATTTAATGTCTCAAAAAACGCAATCATCTCATCGAATTTAATGCCACCAGTGGCTTTGTCGTAGTAGGGGTATTTGCCAACTTCGACGTCACTGCCCTCAAAGATAGCAATATGGTTGCCCCATGTCGGGTCGCTCACATAGCACTTAGACTGCGGGAACCACTCGTGGATAAATTCAGCGCCCACTTTTAATGCGCCAGAGCCGCCAATAGTGGCGATGGTAGCGACAAGACCGTCGTTTAAGATTTGGGCATCTTTACCAAATAGCAATTCTTGGCAACCTTTACGATGACCTGGCAGTCCTGCCATGGGCAGATAAGGACGCGGAGAGATAGGGTCTGCGATACGCTGTTCGGCAGTCTTCACACATTCAAGTACTGGCATTTTGCCATCTTCGTCATAGTACACACCCACGCCCAAGTTTACTTTATTGGGATTGCTGTCTTTTGCAAACTTGTCCATCAGCCCCAAGATTGGATCACCCGCGTAGTAGTCGATACGTTCAAACATCTTTTTTCCTTACAAGAATAAAATAAAGCACAAGAATAGACACGAAGCCGCCAAAAAGCATAAACCAGATTGGCAATTAACTCAACGATAGTTTCAATCATATTGATTAATTAACTGATTAGCTAAGCTATTTGATAATTCACACGCGTTTTGTGCTGATGACATGGCTAATAGCTATTCAAAAATAGCGCTTAAAAATAGCAATAAAATCATAACTACTGACGCTAGCTACTTTTGTAATCGTTAAAATGGCTATTAAAATAAGTCTGCAAAAACTGCTTGAAGGCAATGCTGGCAGGTGACAGTGCCCGCGATGAACGCTGATAAATAAAGAACCTACGCATCTTAACAGGCTGTGCTAAGGGGCACATTTGTAAGCCATTTGCGCTTACCCAATCGATGACTTCTGGCATATAAGGCAGACATAAGGTAATACCAAAGCCTTGGCGCGTCATCTCAAGTGCTGTCGACATAAAGTTTACTTTATAGCGCGCTTGCTGAATATGCGTGGCAACCGTCTCATCTAGCTCAGCGGTCACTTGCTCAATAAAAGGCCCTTGTAAGGTAATGAGTGGAGTATCTATTAAATCTTTCCATACCACCTCTTTTTTTTGAGCCAACGCATGATTATCTGGCATCACTATGCAAAATGGCAGCTCATACAACAAATCAGCACTAATATCATCCTCAGTTTCCATCAAACCAAGTTCCGTACCGACACCTAGATCTACCTCGATGTCTTGAATGTGTTGCAGGACGTTTTCTGCAGAGCAATCTATTAAAGTCACGCTAATATCAGGATAATCTTTGGCAAACTGAGCGATGACCGCAGGCATAGAAGAAGCAGCAAATTGTGACACCGCTAGCCGGACTTGACCTTGCGCAAGACTCATCAGACTGCTTGCTTCGTTTTCAAACAATTGCATCTCATTAAGGACCCGCCGAGCTTGCGGCAGTAAATGTCTGCCTACGACCGACAAAGATAGCTGGCGCGTGGTGCGATCAAACAACACAATGCCAAGACTGGTCTCTAACTCTTTAATCAGTCCGCTGACCGCAGATTGGGTCAAATACATCTGGTCACTGGCACGTGTAAAACTGCCGCTGTCAGCGACTTTGATAAAAGCTGTGAGCTGACGAATACTGATATTCATAAGTAAACCTGATAAATAAATTAAAAAAAACAATTAGTCTTATAAATAAAGCTACTCTAAGATGAGTATATCGTCAATATATTGCATTGATATATACAACTTTTTATGTGAATTTTATACCACCGATTAACGTTAAGGATGATTACAATGGCAGATTTATTTGAAAACCCAGTAGGATTGCAAGGGTTTGATTTTGTCGAATTCGCCTCGCCACAACCTGAAGCGGTAGAAGCACTTTTTGAGCAACTTGGTTTTACCCATGTTGCCAATCACCGATCCAAAGATGTCTCTTTATACCGTCAAGGTGACATCAATCTCATCTTGAACCGTGAGCCAAGAAGCCCGGCCAGCTACTTCGTTGAAGAGCATGGAGCAGGAGCCTGTAGCATGGGCTTTCGTGTTAAAGATTCTGCAAAAGCTTATGAGCTTGCGATTGAAAATGGCGCCCAGCCAGTAGAGGTACCGACAGGATTTATGGAGCTAAGACTTCCTGCCATCAAAGGTATCGGCGGCTCATTGATTTATCTGATTGACCGTTTTAAAGATGGTGAGTCTATCTACGACGTCGACTTTGAGTTCTTCCCAGATGTTGATAGACACCCTGTTGGACACGGCTTTAAAGTCATCGACCACCTGACTCATAACGTCTACCGTGGTCGCATGGCTTATTGGGCAAACTTTTATGAGCGCATCTTTAACTTCCGTGAAATTCGCTATTTTGATATTAAGGGCGAATACACAGGGCTGACCAGTAAAGCCATGACCGCGCCCGATGGCAAAATCCGTATTCCATTAAATGAAGAGTCTAAGCAGGGCGGCGGACAAATCGAAGAGTATTTGATGCAGTTTAATGGCGAAGGTATTCAGCATATTGCCTTAGCCAGTGATGACTTATTTGCTAGTATTGATAAACTAAAAGCGGCGGGCATACCGCTTATGACCGCGCCAAGGGCTACTTATTATGAAATGCTAAGCGAGCGTTTACCAAATCATGGCGAAAACGTCTCTGAATTGCAAACGCGTGGCATCTTATTAGATGGTACTACTGAAGGCGGCAAACCGCGTCTACTATTACAGATTTTCTCTGAAACTATATTAGGTAGCCCAGTGTTCTTTGAGTTTATCCAACGTAAAGGCGATTACGATGAAGGCTTTGGCGAAGGTAACTTTAAAGCGCTGTTTGAATCAATAGAGCGCGATCAAGTGCGCCGCGGCGCTATTGGACAGTCTGAGACAGAGACAGAGTAAATTTAACCATTAAGCAAACATGGCAGGACAAAAAGGAATTTGTCTTGCCACCATTAACGCTATATTACTAAAACACCGTACTAGCAAAAATACTGTATTAGCAAAGACACTGTGTTACCAAAGTACTGGTCTAAATAAAACGGACGAATAGCAAAAGGAATGCTGGCATGGAAAGCCAAAACAAACAACCTTATCTCTCGCATCAACCTGATGCTCATGGTCATATTCACTATAGTGATGATGAGCATGCAATGTGGCAAGCGCTCCTTGAGCGTCAAGCCGAGCAAATACCCAATCGTGCTTGCACAGCATATTTAGATGGACTTAAAAAGCTCAATCTACCGTCAGATCGTATTCCACAATTACATGATATTGATGAAGTGTTGCAAGCGGCCACAGGTTGGCAAACAGCCGCCGTACCAGCTTTAATTAGCTTTGGTAAGTTCTTCAAACTCTTAGCCAACAAATCTTTCCCCGTTGCGACCTTTATCCGCCGTTTTGATGATATGGACTACATTGAAGAGCCGGATATCTTTCACGAGATTGTCGGGCACTGTCCGCTACTGACTCATCCTGCATTTGCTACTTTTAATGAAACTTATGGCAAGCTTGGGCTTAATGCTAGTAAAGAAGAAAGGCTATTTTTAGCACGCCTTTATTGGTTTACTATTGAGTTTGGCTTGGTCGGACAAACGCAGGATACTCGCCGAATTTATGGTGGCGGTATCTTAAGCTCACCTTCTGAAACTATGTATGCACTCAGCGATGAGACTCACAATCAATCAAATCATCAACCTGAATACCGAGCTTTTGATTTACTAGATGTGTTACGTACCCCTTATCGTATTGATCATATTCAGCCTATCTATTATGTCATTGATGACTTGGATACGCTGTTTGACATCGTGAATAGCGATATTATGGGCGTGGTCAAGCAAGCGATGTCGCTTGGAATGTTTGAGCCAACATATCAAGTCGAAACCAGCTAATTGCTTAATCAATTGATCATTAAAGCAAGTAATAGCTTAACCAAAAGCAGTGCAATATTATCTATTTAAAATTACCTGTTTAAATAAGTAATAAACATTAGCGTCAACATGGACGTACATTTAACAAAAACTCAATAGTTAAAATAAAAGGAATTTACTATGACAACATTATCTCAAGCCAGCTGCGAAGCCTGCCGTGTCGGTGCACCGACAGTCGATGAGAGTGAGGCGCGCGAGCTATTACAACAACTTCCTGATTGGTCACTCATTGAAGACAATGGGATCAATCAGTTACAACGCCAATATAAATTCAAAAACTTTGTCACTGCGATGGCGTTTGCCAATCAGCTGGCAGATATCGCGGAAGCCGAAGGGCATCATCCTGGCATATTGGTAGAGTGGGGTAAAGCGACGGTTACTTGGTGGTCGCACAGTATCAAAGGTCTGCACCGCAATGATTTTATCATGGCAGCAAAGACAGATAGCCTATACAGTAAGTAATGAGGGTAGCAATAATCAAAGCGACTCAGTAAACTTGCCATACTCAAAGCCAACCCGAAACCAAACTCAACTGGTCATCTAAGGATGTGTGATGCCGCCACAAATACTCACCCAGTTTTCACCCAAGCTAGCATTTATTATTGCCATCACTGTCATCGCCATTATGGGTATTACCATGATAGGCTTTGGCTGGGTGCCTCATCTATCGTTAATACTCGCTATTTGCGTGTTATTGGCTATTGGCCTATTCAAAGGTCTAAGCTTCGATGACATGCAAGGACAAATGGCCTCTGGAGTAATGCGCGGTATTGGTGCGATTTATCTGTTTTTCTTCATTGGTTTGATGGTCGCTGCACTTATGATGTCTGGCGCCATACCGACACTGATGTACTTTGGCTTTGAGCTTATCTCGCCAGAGTTTTATTACATATCAGCCTTTGTGCTTACTTCAATTATCGGCATTGCCTTGGGCAGTAGCTTGACCACTGCGGCGACCTTGGGCGTGGCATTTATTGGAATGAGTAATGCGTTTGATGCCAATGTCGCTATCGCTGCTGGCGCTGTGGTATCAGGGGCGTTCTTCGGTGATAAGATGTCGCCATTATCTGATACTTGTACCATCGCCTCATCAGTGGTGGGGATCGATTTATTTGAGCATATTCGCAATATGATGTATACCACGGTACCTGCGTGGATACTGACGGTCATACTTTTTTGGTTCTTTTCAGGACAGACGGTCAGCGGGGATTTAAGTCAGGTAACGGTGTTACAAGGACAGCTGATCGACAGTGGTTTGGTGCATGGTTATGCAGTATTACCGTTTGTGGTACTTGTTGGGTTAGCGTTGTTTCGGGTTAACGCCATTTATACCATTATTTGTACCATTATTGCAGCATTGATTGTCACCTATTTGCACAGTTCACCAAGCCTTGGACAATTGGGCGGATACTTCTTTGCCGGTTATGCGCCCGCTGAAACATTAGATCTTGGAGAAGTGGGCGGCATGCTCTCACGCGGCGGCGTACAAAGCATGTTCTTTACTCAAATGATTGTGATATTGGCTCTTAGTCTTGGTGGATTGCTGAGCGCTTTAGGTATCCTGCCAGCGCTGCTATCAGGTATCAAGGACACTTTGACCAGCTCGGGACGCGCAATATTTGCCGCTGCCATGTCAGCACTCAGTATCAACGTCCTTATCGGTGAGCAGTATCTAAGTATCCTACTATCCGGCACCGCGTTTCGTCCGATATTTGAGCGCTTAAACTTACATCCAAAAAACTTATCTCGCACCATTGAAGATGCAGGAACGGTAATCAATCCACTCGTACCTTGGAGTGTGTGCGGCGTATTTATCAGCCAAGCACTAGGCGTGCCTGTTCTAGATTATCTGCCTTATGCGTTTTTCTGTTATCTGTCGCTACTATTGACATTGATATTTGGCTTTACAGGGCTGACGATTAGTCATAAAGATGGGACCAAAGTCTCCGCCCGATAGTTCATTTAGGTTTTAGTCACGTTTCTACGTGTTGATAAAGATTGTCTAAAGTAAAGCCGTCGCTATTTTTGGCGACGGCTTTACTCGTTTTCAGTCAATTAAAGAGTGATTTTAGGCTATCTTACAATCTTACTATCCAAGGCCTTTGCCCAACTTTTACATTCGCAGCGTACGCACTGCTGATCTGGTTTAGTAATATAATCGACATAACCGCAGTGCATACAAGCATAGCAATGCTTTGGATCTATCTCGTCAGCTGCTTGATATTGCTTAGGAAAAAGTGGTAAGCCATAACGTGTTTTATCGGGCGGAAATAGCAATAAACTAAATGAGCCATCAGTTTCCAATAAGCCGACACGTACCTGACCTAAGTGTTCAACCCCTTGCTGGCGCATCTCAGCGAAAAACTCATCATGTGACATTTTTCCTCTTTTAATCTTATCAAGTACCAAAGCGCCATCTTCTACGATATAAATCGACTTTCCTTCCAAAAGATCTTCAAAAGGCTGATATTTCATCATTACCCAAGTACAGAGCCGATACATGAGAATTACGATACTCATGATAAGTACCGCTTGAATAATCGGTAAATCCTCGGTGAACATTGGATCACCGGCGATAGAACCCAATGACAAAATAATGGTCAACTCAAAAATAGACAGCTGCCGTACACCGCGTTTACCAGTAAAACGTAAAAATACAATAATCATGCTAAACATGACTATCACGCGTATGGCGATTTCGGCAGCGAACGCCCAAGTCGTGTCATAAATAAAAATACTTACCAGATCCATGTATGGCTATCCTCTCTTAACGTCTGACTGTCAAACCACACTATCGTTATGACTGTTATTTTAATAAAAACACTTATTTTGCGTTAGCTGCTTGTTGGCGCGCCATGGTATTAGATGATGAACGATAAATTAGGTAAGGATGCTTATCATGCATCATCGTGCTCGCGCATTATAAATGAATAACTTCATTTGTTTACAGAACAAATCGGTAGTTAAGTCGTAAAATAGAAAATGCATCTTAGTAATTAGCTGCTATATCTTACTAAAGTGCTAAGGAATTACTTGCAATACAGATCAATATAAATTACATTATATGTAAGATATTAATCTATGCGTAATTTCGTATGATTTATACAACTAAATTTATAAAACCAATTGCCTAGCAAGGAGCAACCCATGTCAACGATTGACAAAAACCTCTCTTCATTTCTTGATATCGCAAGCGACTCTGATTTTTCTATTCACAATTTGCCTTATGGCATCTTTAGTGACACTGCTGATGGCAAACGCCGTGCTGGTGTCGCGATTGGCGAGCATGTTTTAGACTTAGCGATACTTGAGACCGAAGGTCTGCTCAAGTTAGAAGGCGGTAGCTATTTTGACCAGCCGACATTGAACGCTTTTATTGATTCTGGTCGGGATAATTGGACTAGCGCGCGTAGCACCATTCAGACTCTGCTATCTGCTGACACAGACACGCTACGCGATAACCAAGATTTACAAGACAAAGCGTTATTTAAGCAAGCCGATGTCACGATGCATCTACCTGTTCATGTGCCTGGCTACACTGACTTTTATTCATCAAAAGAGCATGCTACTAACGTCGGTACGTTATTCCGTGACCCCAATAATGCCTTATTGCCCAATTGGAAAGAGATGCCAGTCGGCTACAACGGCCGCGCCAGTACGGTCTTTGTGACAGGTGCTACAGATATCATTCGTCCATCAGGTCAGCTCAAACCCAATCCAGATGAGCGTCCTATTTTTGCGCCTTGTAAGCGCCTTGATTTTGAGCTTGAAACCGCCTTTATCGTAGGTCAACCTAACAAAATTGGAGAGCCAATCTCTATTAAAAACGCATGGGATCATATTTTTGGTATGGTGCTGCTTAACGACTGGTCAGCTCGTGATATTCAAAAATGGGAATACGTACCTTTAGGGCCTTTTAACGCTAAAACTTTTGCTTCAGAGGTATCTCCTTGGATTGTCACCTTAGATGCTCTAGAGCCATTCAAAACCTCAATCCCAACGCAAGATCCTAAGCCATTGGCTTATCTACAAGAGGCAGGATCCGATAACAGCTTTGATATTAATCTGTCAGTAGAGCTGCAACCAGAAAATGCGGACAGCGCTACCGTCATTTCTGAAACCAACTTTAAATACATGTATTGGTCGATGGCTCAGCAATTGACGCATCACACCATTACAGGCTGTAAAGTCGAAGTTGGCGATATGATGGGCTCAGGTACTATCTCAGGACCAACGCCAGATTCTTATGGCTCAATGCTTGAGATTGCTTGGAACGCGACCAAACCCGTTGAGCTTAAGGGCGGGAGCACACGCACCTTTATCGAAGATGGCGATACCGTCATTATGAAAGGTTATAGCGAAAAAGACGGCATTCGTGTTGGGTTTGGCGAAGTACGCGGAAAGGTGCTACCAGCTTTAAACTTTGATTTTGACGCATAACTTTTATATAGAATAAGCGTAAAACAGTCAGTTGCCGTTATTAATATGAATGTTATTAATTTTTCTGTCTTTAATACGGACATTGTTGATACAGTCATCGTTAATTCAGACAGCTACTTGACTTAGGTTGTATGCCAAAGCTTTATTAGAGCATCAAGCTTATGTTTTACGCATTATCAAAAGGATATTGATATGAGCTTTAAAATAGAGAAAATCCATCACGTAGCCTATCGCTGCAAAGACGCTAAAGAAACCGTAGAGTGGTACAAAAAACACTTAAACATGGACTTCGTTTTGGCGTTTGCTGAAGACCATGTGCCTTCTACCAAAGCCTTTGATCCTTACATGCATGTCTTTTTAGATGCAGGTAACGGCAATGTATTGGCATTTTTTGAAGTGCCCAATCAGCCTGAGATGGGGTTTGACCCTAATACCCCAAGTTGGGTGCAGCACTTAGCACTTAAAGTTAAAGACCGTGACGAGCTTATGGCTGCCAAAGAGCAATTAGAGTCTGCTGGCATCGATATTGTCGGTGTGACCGATCACGGTATTTTTCACTCTATTTATTTCTTTGATCCCAATGGTCATCGCTTAGAGTTGACCTATGATGACTCTGCCTCAGAAGCAAAAATCTCGATGATTACTGAAGAGATGAAGCAAGAAATGCTTGATGAATGGGCACGTACTAAACGTGCACCAGCTCATACGCAGTTTTTGCATGCTGAAGAGTTAAAGGAAGCCAAAGAGCAGGTGCCTGTAGGGGAATAGGTAATCTAAATAATTTGATAACGCTTAGCTATTGCTAATATTCTATCCTTGACTTGCTGATTATCTAATGGAAGTTGTTCAGCAGTACCGATAATAGTGAGCGCGTATTCTAATAGCACATCGTTAGCAGATGGGTCAATATCGTTAATATCTTTAGGCTGCGGTAAAATGACGGGTATGCTAATGGCATTAATCCCCATTAGCATATCTCCAGCAACCGTTGCATAACCTTGCGTACGGATATCGGTTTGCAGTTCAGTAAACGCTTTCCATTTAGCAGAGAGTTCAGAGCTTTTGGGTTTGGTAGTAGGGGTAGGCGCTGATGACAAGATATCGATATCTCCTTGCCACTCTGTAAGCACTAAAGGTTTGATGACAGTCTCAGGCTGATAGCTGGCAAACAGTCTACCTGTCGCAGAAGACGTCAGTGGCATACGTGAGCCTATACGAGTAATGATACTGATTGGACTGTCCGGCTCAAATGAGTGAATCACAATAGGGCCTTCACTAAACCACTTAGCGATTTGCACACCGCAATTGATGGTATCTTTAATTTCAGTCGCCGCATGGGTTAGGCGCTGCAAAATATTGTTTTGATCGAAGTTGGTGTGACCCAGTGCGTTGACTCGTGTGCCGAGTCCGTAGCGTCCATCGCTCAGCTTACGTGCATAGTCTTTACGAATGAGACTAACCAAATAACGATGTACTTTTGCAGGGTGCATTTGCATCGCTTCAGCAATGTCTTTTAGCATCATAGGTTCGTGGTAATCTATAAGCACATCTAGGACAGAGAGACCAATCTCAAGTGACTGTATACCGCCTTGATTCTTATTTGCTGTTGTTTCTATTGATGACATTGATGACTCAGTTGAATAAAAAAACGATTTGATGGTTAGATTTGACAGGTTTATTACCATGGCTAATTATATAGGTAATAATGAGCGTTTGGTATATATAGAAAAACTCTCTTTAATATCTATACATAGGCATTGATAAATGAGCATTTACAACTCAGCACTTATAACATATCAGGAGAATAACTATGATGACACTTTATGGCTACTTTCGTAGTGGCACTTCACACCGTACACGTATTGCATTAAATCTAAAAGGTTTAGATTATGATGCTATCTCTATTAATTTGGCAAAGGATGAGCAGTCTGAGCCAGTATTTAAGGCCATCAATCCCCAAGGTTTAGTCCCTGCCTTACAGACGGACGACTTACTGCTTTATCAAAGCCCAGCTATCTTAGAGTGGTTAGAGGAGGTTTATCCGCACAATCCATTATTGCCCAAAGACGCTGCTGGCCGTATGCAAGTACGAGCACTGAGCGCGATGATTGGCTGTGATATTCATCCGATCAATAACCGCCGTATTTTGCAATATTTACGTAACGAGTTGTCAGTCGATGAAGATGAAGTGTTGGCATGGTGTCAACGCTGGATAGAGGAAGGCTTTGCTGCACTAGAGACGTTATTAGCAAAGGATAAGTCGCGCGGCAAATTCTGTTACGGTAACAGTCCAACGTTTGCAGATTGCTATCTAATCCCGCAAGTCTATTCAGCGCGTCGTTTTAAGGTAGATTTGACACCTTATCCAAATATTATGGCTATTGATGAGCATTGCCGTACGCTCCAGGCATTTTTTGATGCAGATCCTATGAATCAGCCTGATGCACCGCATTAAAAGTAACGCTCAAATGAGTTAACAGCTGATTTAATTGTCATTCACTTTATTGTCACACACTTCACAAAGCCGATAGCTATTCTGTTATCGGCTTTTTGGCGTTGTTCTATAGTTGTTTTATGACTGATAAAATGCTTTTGAAATAATCGCTTCGATTAGACCATCAAAGATAAAAGATTGCTTGGTTTAACATTCGTACCTGCTGTCCAGTACTTTAATTTGAGATATAATTCTAGTAATTGTTAAACCAGTGTTTTTATTAGAGGCTTTGTAAAATCTAACCCCGTCTCTTTGTATCTTTTTTATACTGATAAGACTATTTATACTGATAAGACTATGGTTTGCCAGGTTAGATATGCTAGTTGCAATTAACAGTGTCTATTTGTGTATGTCCCATATGCCTCATGCCCTAAGCTTTATACGAGATAAAAAATATAAATGATGAAGACCGAAACCAATAAGCCCTTGGCGTTTAGAAGATACCCATCGACCACTGCTCTGCAGTGTTTTGAGACGGCTGCACGCCATTTGAGTTTTACCCATGCCGCGCAAGAGATGCATATGACGCAAAGCGCCATCAGTAAGCAAGTTGCGCAGTTAGAGGAGATGTTGAACATTTCACTCTTTTATCGGACGCCGCACCGGATTTCACTGACGCTAGCTGGCAAGACTTATTATCTTGAAGTGCTGGAGATTCTCAAACATATCGAGGTGGCGACCACCAGTTTGATGTCACATAGTGACAATACAGAAGTGCTTAAGATTGCCTCACACCCGACTTTTTGTTCACGCTGGCTGTTACCAGCGCTAAAAGGGTTCAGCCAAGAGCATCCGTTGATTAATCTAGATATAAAAGAGCAAGCTGGGCCATTTTTTTCTGAGGATCAAAATGTCGATATTGCTTTTTTATATGGTGATGGCATTTGGGGCGGAATGGAGGCGATTAAGCTGTTTGATGAGTATTGTGTGGCGGTCTGCCAGCCTGAATATTTACGGGATAAAAACCCCTGCACGAGCAATGTAGATAATTGCACACTGCTACAGTTGAGCTCACGTCCAAGTGCTTGGTATGAGTATTTTAAGCAACAAGGCATCAGTATTGATGGGACGTTTGTAGGTCCACGTTTTGATACTTTCCATGCGTGTATCGCTGCAGCCTTGCTTGGCTATGGTATCGCACTCGTACCACTGCGCTTGGTCGCCCCTGAGCTACAGTCTGGGGCACTGGTGACAGCATGGAATTATGCGTCAAAAGGGCGAGGGGCTTACTATATAACTTATCCTTTATCTTTGGGACGATCTCACAAGGTAAAAGTCATTTTAGAATGGGTCTCAGCGTATCTTGAAACCTCTAATCAATATGAGGAGGCACTAGATTTTGTATTTTGACCGCTAAAACGGTTTTATATTTATCTTCATCGGCAAGTCTATGTCGGACTCTACCCAAAGACCCTTTTTTATTCAAAACTTGCTTTTTATCTAAAGCATATCCTAAAGCACATCGCTAAACTGAAAATCAATTTTTAAACTTATATGTCTTAGCAAAGAGGAGTAACTTTTTCTTTGCCAAGTCATGCATCAAATCAACATTCTATCGGCAATGACAAAAAGGAATGAGCGCATAACTATTATTCGTTTGCTGAGCAGGCAAGGTTTTGCTCAAATCAGTTATAAGCGTCAGTCAATAGAATTTCTGATATTTTAACAAGGATGTCTATCTGTGAATCATACATTTATAAATAGCGATGCTATTCGCCACAAGTTCTCTAAGGCGATGTCAGCCATGTACCAAGCCGAAGTCCCACTATACGGTGACTTGCTCGATTTGGTCGCTGAGGTGAATGCTGAGGTGTTAAGTCTACATCCTGATATTAAGGAGCAATTGGCGCACACCGGAGAGATTGATAGGCTCAGTATGGAGCGCCATGGGGCGATTAGATTGGGGACAGCGGATGAGCTTAGCATGATGCGTCGTCTCTTTGCCGTAATGGGTATGCATCCTGTCGGCTATTATGATTTAGCACCCGCTGGCGTGCCCGTGCACTCTACGGCTTTTCGAGCCATTGATGCGCAAGCATTAAATCAAAGTCCGTTTCGTGTATTTACCTCTTTATTGCGCCTAGATTTGATTGCTGATGAAGTACTAAAACAGGAAGCGTCAAGCGCATTGGCCAACCGCAATATCTTTACCGATACTGTCGTCAGCCTGATTGAGCGCTTTGAAGCGCAGGGCGGTTTGACGGCTGAGGAAAGTGAGCAGTTTATAAAAGAGGCTTTGGAGACCTTTGGCTGGCATGATAAAACGCCCGTCTCAAAAGAGCTATATCAGCGCTTGTTAGAGCAGCATGGCCTCATCGCTGATGTGGTTGGCTTTAAAGGCCCGCATATCAATCATTTGACCCCTAGAACGCTGGATATAGATACCGTACAGCAAGGCATGCAGGCAAGGGGCATCCCGCCAAAGGCTATTATTGAGGGGCCACCAAAACGAGAATGTCCGATTTTATTAAGACAGACAAGCTTTAAGGCATTACAGGAAGCTGTTCGTTTTAAAAAACCAAATGGTGAGTATGAAGAAGGTCATCATACCGCACGCTTTGGTGAGATTGAGCAACGCGGCGTGGCATTAACGCCGAAGGGTAGAGCGCTATATGACCAACTGCTTAGCCAAGCACGCAAACAATTAGGCGCAACTCCAAACGCAGACAATGCCTCACAGTATTATCAAATCTTAGAGAAGGCGTTCGACGCGTTCCCTGATGATTATCATACAATGCATAATGAAGATCTCGCTTACTTTTATTATCAACCAGCCGATGGTGAGGCAGATATAAACAGTGCTATGCTTAGTTTAGAAGAAGCCGTTGATGTACAAGATGGTGCTGCAAAACAAGCCATAAACGCTTTGATTGAGAAAGGCGCTATCCGGATTGAACCTATCGTCTATGAAGACTTTTTACCTGTTAGTGCTGCTGGTATTTTTCAATCTAATCTTCAACAAGATAAGCAGAGCAATTATGATGGCAATTCAAATCAGCATGAGTTTGAGCAAGCACTTGGTGCTAGTATCTATGATGAGCTTGCGCTATATAAAGAGATACAGGCTCAAAGCTTAAAAGAATGCATAAATGCTTTAAGCAGTTGTGTACAAAAAAGTGACTATGTATAAAAGCTGTTATGTATAAAAAGCTGTTGAGTGTAAAAATACATATAGCTATTTTGTTTATTCACCATTCCAAAATGGAATGACCATAAGAAATTTATTATTTTGCAAGTTAACGTGTTGCACGGTAGCTTAAAGGTCTATTAAGGACGTTATAAATGAATATACAAGGGATTGAATATGATTGAGCAATACATGTCTGCCATGGGTGTCAAAAAAGAACAATATCAATATGGCGATTTTGAAGTCAATACGCCTATAGACGGTACGGTTATTGGCAAGATAACCCTAGATAGCGTTGATGAAGTTGATAATAAAATCCAAAACGCCAAAAAAGCGTTTAAGGAATGGCGTACTGTGCCTGCACCCAAGCGTGGTGAGTTGATTCGTCTGCTGGGCGAAGTGCTGCGTGAGCATAAAGAAGACTTGGGTATGCTGGTGTCATATGAGGCCGGCAAGATCAAAGAAGAGGGCCTAGGTGAAGTACAAGAGATGATCGATATTTGTGACTTCGCTGTCGGCGTTTCGCGTCAGCTCTATGGCTTGACCATTGCCTCAGAGCGCCCAGGTCACCACATGCGTGAGACGTGGCATCCGCTTGGTGTTATCGGTGTCATCTCTGCGTTTAACTTTCCAGTCGCTGTTTGGTCTTGGAATACCGCGCTGGCCATCGTCTGTGGTAACCCTGTGATTTGGAAACCATCAGAAAAAGCGCCGCTAGTAGCGTTGGCCTGTCAGGCGATGTTCGAAAAAGCCTTGGCAAAGTTTGGTGATGCACCAGAGCATCTATCACAAGTATTACTGGGTAAGACAGATGTCGGTAATGCCTTAGTAGAAAACAAAGACGTGGCTTTGGTGAGCGCAACTGGTAGTACGCGTATGGGCAGAGCTGTCGGGCCAAAAGTTGCAGATCGCTTTGGTAAATGCTTACTTGAGCTTGGTGGTAACAACGCCATGATCTTGGCGCCAACGGCTGACTTAGATCTTGCCCTACGCGGCATTATATTCTCAGCAGTTGGTACAGCGGGTCAGCGTTGCACGACATTACGCCGCCTCTTTGTGCATGAGTCTATCAAGGACGATATTTTACCACGTATAAAATCAGCTTATGAGACTGTCAGTATTGGTCATCCACTAGAAGGCAATTTGGTCGGCCCACTGATTGACGAAGACAGCTTTAACAACATGCAAGCCGCGCTTGAGAAAGCTCGGAAAGCGGGCGGCACAGTGACAGGTGGCGAGCGTGTATTAGCAGATAAATACCCTGATGCTTATTATGTCACGCCAGCTATTGTCGAGTTCGATGAGCAAAACGACGTGGCCAGAAGTGAGACCTTTGCGCCTATTTTATATGTCATGACCTATAAAGACTTTGATGATGCCATTGAGATGCAAAACGATGTTCCGCAAGGGCTCTCGTCATGTATCTTTACCAATGACTTACGTGAGGCTGAAACTTTCCTTAGCGATCGCGGCAGTGATTGTGGCATCGCTAACGTCAATATCGGTACTAGCGGCGCAGAGATTGGCGGTGCGTTTGGCGGCGAAAAAGAAACTGGCGGTGGACGTGAGTCAGGATCTGATGCATGGAAAGCCTATATGCGTCGTCAAACCAACACTATCAACTATTCAACAGAGTTACCACTTGCTCAAGGTATTAGCTTTGGTTAATACCAAGCTGTTTGGGCACTCAGTATTTAAGCTTGTACGGTAACTGCTCGTTTTCTGTATAAATCTACTGAGAACAAATTACTAAGCACAGATCACTGAGTACAAATCACTGGTTAGAAACTGCCAAGCGCACTCTACGTGGGCTTGGCAGACTAAGAATAATAAGCAATCAAGGATTGGTTGCAACACTTATTGACGACTACTAAGGAAGGTAGATCTATCATGATTGATGACAAACCGCATGACCCTGCGAACGACGGCTATGGCCCGTCTTCTAGCTTTTTACTTGATATTGCTCCTCTAGTATTGACTGCCATGATTCTTATGGTGCAGTTTTTCGTATTTAAAGACTTTACCCCGCACATACCGCTGGCTTGCGGCATTTTGATCACCGGTCTTTTTATGAAGATGCGTGGCCGTGATTGGCAGGGTATGGAAGAGCGGTTTTTAAAAGTTATTAAGATAGGCTTACCGGCGATGATTATTCTCATGGGTGTCGGTATGCTCATTGGCTCATGGATCATAGCAGGGACTGTTCCGACCATTCTTTATTACGGTTTTAGTATTTTTTCTCCTTCCTCGTTTTTATTTTCAGTTTGTATTATTTGCGCCATTATCTCTGTTGCTACCGGTACGTCATGGGGCACAGTCGGTACGGTTGGTCTCGCGATGATGGGTATCGGCATGGGGCTTGGTATACCAGCGCATTTTACAGGTGGGGCTATCGTCTCTGGTGCTTTTTTTGGCGACAAAATGTCACCTTTGTCAGATACCACTAACCTAACTCCTGCTGCGGCAGGCGTTGAGCTTTGGGATCATATTAGAGGTATGCTGCCAACGACCGTCCCAGCGATGGTTACCGCTTTAGCCATCTATGCATGGATTGGCATGGGTTATGGTGATGACAGTATCGACTTGTCCTCTATTCAAGCCTTACAAGCCAGTTTAGCTGACAACTACAACTTAAGCATTATTACCTTATTGCCTGCCCTTGTGGTTGTTATCGCGGCTGTTATGAAAATGCCAGCGATACCGACGGTGTTAGGTGGCGTTGTCGTAGCATCGCTTATTGCGTTTTTTCTGCAAGGCGTTGGCGTTAGTGAGATCTTTAACGTTTTACAGAATGGCTATGTCAGTGAGACAGGCTTTGATGTTGTTGATCAGCTTTTATCAAAAGGCGGGGTGATGTCGATGACATGGGTCATTACCTTGACCATTTTTGCACTCGCTTTTGTCGGCTCACTTGAGCATTACGGCACACTCAAAGCCATCATGGCAAAAATCAATCATTTTGTAAAAACGCGCTTAGGTTTGATTTTTACTACTTATGGTAGTGTTTTGAGCGTAGGGACACTTATCGGTGACGTTTATACCACTTTAGTATTACCAGGACGTTTATTAAAGGAGAAGTATAAAGAGATGGGCTACAAGCGCACGACGCTAACGCGCTCTATCGAAGACAGTGGTACGTTATTGTCACCGCTTATCCCTTGGAACATGGGTGGTAGCTTTGTTGCCGCCACACTTGGTATTGCGACACTGACTTATGCGCCTTTTGCGTTTGCATGTTGGTTGTCACCTTTATTTGGCTTGTTATGGGCGTTCCTTGATAAGTTTATACCGCGTGAAGAGCCAACTGTAGAAAAGCTTGACACGACTACTTCAGCCTCAACCAATGAGGTCTGATACAAAGGGAGTATGAGATGTTGCAAGAGCAATGTTTATGGAACATGACTGCGCCCAATATTGACACCTACCGCCAGTTGAGTAGCGATACCCAAGCGACCATTTGTATCATTGGAGGCGGTTATACAGGGTTATCGGCTGCGATTCATTTAGCCGAAAAAGGTGTCAAAGTTATCTTGTTAGAAAGTAAAACAATCGGTAGTGGCGGTTCAGGAAAAAGCGTAGGGCTAGTCAATGCAGGGACTTGGGCGCGCCCTGATGACTTAAATATTGCGCTAGGCGAAGAAGCAGGTGAGCGTCTAACAGAAGCGCTAGGACAAGCGCCAAGCTTAGTGTTTGATCTGATCAAGCGTTATAATATCGATGCGCAGGCCACGCAAGCCGGTAATATTCATATGGCACACAACGCTAAAGGTGAGGTCGATGTCGATATTAGATATGAGCAACTAAGCCGTCGCGGGGCGAATGTTGAGGTATTGACTGGCAGCAAATGTCATGAATACTGCGGCACCAAAAGTATCAATAAAGCACTATTAGATCATCGGGCTGGTACTATCAACCCGCTGGCTTATGTCAGAGGGCTTGCAAAGGTCGCAACGGATCTTGGCGTGACTATCTTTGAGCATTCAGCCGTTGAAGCACTAGAGAAAGTAGATGGCCATTGGTACGCAAGGACTGCTAAAGCTCGCGTGAAGTCTGAGCGCGTCATTATTGCGACTAATGCTTATACCGAAGGCGAATGGACAGAAATTACCAAGACGTTTTATCTGGTTTATTACTATCAGATTGCGTCTGAACCGCTCAGCGGAGAGGCTGCAGATCGTATTTTGCCTTATAAGACAGGTGCTTGGGATACGCGCTTAGCGTTATCTAGCTTTCGCCGTGACAAGGACGATCGCTTGTTATTAGGAACGGTCGGTGGCACCCAGCTTAAACCAAAATCCTTTTATCAATCATGGGCTGCTGCTGTGCAAAAGAGCTATTATCCAGATTTGCCAGCATTTAAATGGCAATATGAATGGTGTGGTAGTTTTGGCTTTACCCAAGATCATATCTTTCGAGTCATGGAGCCCGATGAAGGCTTATTGACAGCGACAGCTTATAACGGGCGCGGTATTACTACTGGAACCATGATGGGTAAATGCTTTGCAGACTATATACTGACTGGCAATAGAGACAGTATTCCACTACCATTTAAAAGCTTAGAAGAAGCAAAAATCTCCTTTGTAGGACTTAAATCTGGATTTACTGAAGTAGGATTGACGCTGTATCATGCAGGACAATGTCTAAAAATTATTAGATAAATTGCTAAGCATCCTTACAAGTCATATAAATCAGCAAAGTTATTGCTTAGTATCGATATTACCATTATGGTTAAAGCCAAACAGCATTTACGTTGTTTGGCTTTTTTCTTCTATTTTCATCATTTATAAGACAATTATATTTAAAAAAATGGACAATAACATGCAAGCACCTAACAATAAAAATTTCACTCATATGGCTAATGTAGCGAATAATAAAACGTGGTTATTCGTCCCAGCGACTCGAATAGATAGAGTAAGCAAAGCCTTTGCTAGCGGTGCAGATGCCGTGATTGTAGATTTAGAAGATGCGGTGGCTTTAGAGGATAAAGCGCAAGCGCGCAACGCATTACAAGAATATTATGATAGTGCAGACTATCAACCAGTTTGGGTACGAATTAATCAAGCGAGCAGCGATGAGTTTGCCAAAGATATAACAGCATGCGAGAAGATGCCCAATCTCGCTGGTATCATACTACCCAAAGCTGAACAGGCCACAGATATCGAATACATTCATCATTTAACCGGACTGCCTGTCATTGCACTCATAGAAGATGCTATCGGTCTGTATCAGGTCGATGCGATAGCAAAAGCGGCAGGACTGAGCGCCTTTAGCTATGGCTTTCTAGATTTATGCAATGATTTGGGTGCCCAAGTGGGGACGCCTGCGGCAGATATTGTCGCCAATCAGATTCGCTATCAGCTTATTCTTACCTCCAAGATCCATCAGCTGTCGCCGCCCATTGATACAGTGTATCCCGATTTTAATGACGCCAAAGGATTAGGCGCGCGCGTGCAGCTGTGGTCACAAATGGGTATGTCAGGCATGCTGTGTATTCATCCCAAGCAAGTGGCTGTGGTACAAAACGCGCTTAAACCGACAGCTGCTGAAATTGAGTTCGCTAGGCGTGTGGTAGAAGAATATGAGCGCAGTGGACAAGCGGTGTTTAAAGTAGATGGCGAGATGGTCGATGCGCCAGTGATTCAGCGTTGTATGCGGCTGCTAGGTACAAATACATAGGCAAAAAAGTACATAGGTGAAAAAAAGCTAGTTTATAAAAAACAGGCACTTTTATAAAACAGGCATTCTTATAACAGTGTCTCAAAGATACCATCAATGTACTGATCAACCGCAGCAGTATCGTGACTCACTTGCGCGTAAGTTCTTAAGCCTATGAGCTGAATCTGGAAGTAGCGCGCCAGTTCAGCGGGGTCTTTATCAGAGCTAATCTCACCATTATCGATGGCTTGTTCAAAGGCCTTCACAAAAGAGGCTTCCACCCGTTCTAAGATGCTAGTGGCATAGCTTAGCAGTTCTGGACTGTCATTTTGCGTCAGCTCACCAATGGTTTTGACCACCATGCACATGCCGCTTGGCGCAGCGTCTTTACTATAAGCAGTACCTTTACTACAAATGGTCACACTACGAATAAAACGCTTTAAACCATCCAGCACGGTTTTTTCTTGAGCGATACTGTTGGCAAGATTGGCAGCCCCTTGCTGGGCATAACGGTTTAAAGCCTCTTTAAACAGATTGTCTTTATTACCAAAAGCGGCATAAATACTCCCAGGACGCATATCCACCACATCTTGCAAGTTTCTCATAGAGGTAGCGTGATAGCCTTTTTCCCAGTAGAGATTTTTGGCTTTTTCGATGACCTCGTCACGATTAAACTTTGCTTGTGCACTCATCGTACTCACCTTAACAGTCATTTAGGCTTCAATAATAACACTTTATCGATATCTGCTGCACTATGACGATTTTCTAATTGCTCCCATTGTTCGCCGTGAGTGCGATTAACGATACGGCCACGTTGTACGGCTGGTCGCGCTAAGATGGCATTAGCCCAGCGCTGCACATGGGTGTAATCATCGACTTGCAAAAAGTCCTTGGCCTCATACTGATTGCCTATTACTAAATTGCCATACCAAGGCCACGTGGCAATGTCAGCGATACTATACTCGTCACCCGCGATAAATTCATTTTTAGCCAATTGCTTATCGAGTACATCTAACTGGCGCTTAGTCTCCATCGTAAAGCGGTTGATGGCATATTCAAACTTTTCGGGTGCATAAGCGTAAAAATGCCCAAAACCGCCGCCTAAGTAGGGCGCGGAACCATGTAGCCAAAACAGCCAATTAAACACTTGGGTGCGTTTGCTGCCTTTTTCAGGTAACAAGGCCCCAAACTTTTCTGCAAGATAAAGCAAAATAGAAGCAGATTCAAATACCGCTTCAGGCTCAGTACCAGAGTAGTCGACGAGGGCGGGGATTTTAGAGTTAGGATTAATATCGACAAAGCCTGATGAAAACTGATCGCCTTCACCAATATTAATCATATGAGCGTCATATTCTGCGTTTTTGCCCAGTGCCAGCAGCTCTTCTAGCATGATGGTGACTTTTTGACCATTGGGCGTGCCCATTGAGTACAGCTGAAAAGCATGTTTGCCTACTGGTAATGCTTTTTCATGGGTAGCGCCTGAAACGGGGCGATTCACACTGGCCCATTTACCGCCACTCTCTGCGTCATGCGTCCAGACTTTTGGGGGTACATATTGGTTTTCCATTATTATTCCTATTTTTGTTATGGCTACTTTTATGACTACTATTACGGTCAAGGTTTTATAAAATAAACACAGCGAGACTAGTACATATTTTTTGCAGCATCGAGCGGCTAGGCACAGCACGCAAGAAAAATTTGTACCAGTCTCGCGTATTCTTCCAGTGTATCTATTTTATTTATTAACTATTATATTCAGTGTTTTTCGCAAAGTTTTGTGGATACAGCGCACGAGCAGCGGCGTCATCAAAATCAGATTTGAACTGAACGTCTTTAGCGATATTGCGCGCTTTATCTACCGCAGGACGAGCGTTTATACGAGCAAACCAGCGTTTGAGGTTAGGATAATTGTCCAGCCCTTCTTCGCCCAATACAAACGTTGCCTTATCGACCCAGCCCCACGCGGAGATATCGGCAATAGAGTAGTCGTCACCAACCAGATATTCACGGCCTTCCATGTGCTTATCTAACACCTCATAATGACGTTCTGCTTCACGAAGATAGCGATTGATCGCATAAGGAACTTTTTCTGGTGCTTTATGTCTAAAATGCACAGATTGACCAGAAAACGGGCCCAAGCCTGTCGCGATAAACATGAGCCACGACAGCATCTCGCCTCTATCTTCTGGCTGACCTGCAAGCTTGCCTGTTTTTTCAGCCAAGTACATCAAGATAGCCGTCGAATCAAAGACACGGTTGCCATCATCTTCGATAGCGGGCGTTTTACCATTTGGGTTGATAGCGCGGTACTCAGGCGTATGCTGCTCACCTTTCATCGTATCTATGGGCATCAGCTCGTACGATAGGCCTGTCTCCATCAGATAAAGTGCTACTTTCATAGGGTTTGGGGTTTGGTGAAAATAAAACTTAAGCATAGTAGTGTCCTAAAAGCGTGAAGGGTTTGGTAGGTCTTAGGCCACTATAAACATAAATGAACGACCGTTCAAGTATGGTTTGAAAAATATAGTTTGAGCAATCGTTTATTTTATTGGCGCTAACTATAAAAAAGCCTTTTGCTAAGCAGACTAAGCAGATTTTTGTGGACGTAATAATAAGGCAAGTCCAATGGCGACAAAGGCGGCAATGCCAGAGACCATATAACTGATGCTAAAGTCGCCAGTAAGCTCTGCAAGATAGCCTGCCGCTACTGGTCCAAGCGCTTGACCGCCCGAAAAGGCAAAAGTCAGCGCGGCGAGCGCACTTGCCGCCGCTGCAGGCCCGAAATAATCGCCAGCACAGGCCGCCATAATGACAGGCACGCTCCAGACCACTAAGCCAAACAGGATAATGGACAAATACAGCCCTAACGTCCAATCTGTCAAGCCGACTAACAAATAAGCGATAGCAAGGAAGAAAAAAGCCAGCGCCAGACCAAGACGGCGGCCGATATGGTCGGAGATCCAGCCAAAGAGCATGCCTGAAAAGACACTCAGTAGACCAATCCATGCCCAAATACCGCCAGCAGTCGCTTCGCTCAGCTGATAAGAGCCCACCATGCTGGTTACGATAAAGGTCACGTAAACCATATAGGTTGCGCCATAGATAGCAAAGATAACGCCTAAATGTACCAGTAGCTTGATGTTACTGCGCTCCAGTTTTTTCTTGTTTTTTACGGGTAAAGTGGGTACACGTCCAAAAGGAGTGTGCATGATATCGTCTGGATGATTACGGATTAGCGTAAAGGTAAGGCACGCCACCACGATGTTGATAATGGCAAAAATCAGCCAGCCTGTCTGCCAAGACAGTAAGCTAAAAAATGGCAATAGCTTTGGAACGACAAAGCCCGATAGAATAATGCCAAAGCCAGGGCCAGCCATGACCAGTCCTAAAGCAAGGCCACGATGCGATGGGAAAAACCAATGCGACATGACGCTCATCATCGGTAAGACCACGCCGCCACTACCAATACCAGTCAATACGTAAAGAGCACAAAGTAGGGGGAAGCTTGTGGTAAAAGCCATACCAAGCATAGAGACAGCGATTAAGAGAAGGCTGGCAGTACCAGTGATTCGAGTACCAAACCTAGGTAGAATAAGCGGACTTAAAAGCACAGCGACAAGATAGCCTATCAGGTTGGCAAATCCCAATATTCCGCTTTGGGTGTAATTGAGTCCCAAAGAAGCCGACATCGATGGTAATAGCATGCCAAATGCAAATCGTCCTAAGCCAAGCCCGCAAAACATCGCTATAGAGCCTGTCGCAGCCACGATCCAAGCATAATTTAATCTGCCTAGTCTGATAGGAGGTGTACGAGCTTTATCTTGTTGAATAATGTCCTCAGGCATTGTGTTTCTCCGAGTGGACGAAGAAGGTGAATGTCGCGCTCACAATACGAAGGGTAGATAAAGATAAACCGAATGACGTAGCTATTTGGCTTGAAAGATTGTCCATTTTACACTTATCCTTGTGTGTTTGATGCAGTACAAACGAGTCCGATAGCACTGAGTATAGCCTTGCCTGAACACTCGTTCAATAGAAGTTATAAAGGTTTATGTAAATTGCTAAGATATAGTGACGAGTAGCATAAAAAAATGCCAACCCATTTAAGTGGCTGGCATTTTAACTACTCTTCTTTAACTTTGCCTTTTTAGCTAACCGAGTCTTCTACTTAACTCAGGAAAGCGTTTTATCATAAATAGCATCAGTAGCAGCGCCGCACTAGCGATGGCCGCGCCGACATAGCCCACGCTTGAGAGAGACAAATGCGTCACCGTGTATCCACCAAAGAGCGCACCCGTACCAATCCCTAAGTTGATAATACCCGAAAACATTGACATCAGCATGTCTTGCGCATTGACATCGACCATGATGACTTTGGCCTGCATGGAGATAATCAGTAGCATCAGCGCTGCGCCCCATAACAAGGCAATTAGGCTGAGCGCCCAAACGGAAGTCACGACGAATAACAGCACCAGCATAGAGAAAAGCATCAGGATCGTCGATATCAGCATCAGCCGTGTGTTAAATCTATCACCCCAACGGCTAAATATGACACTGCCGGCAATCCCTGCGACACCGAATAATAATAGTACAAAAGTGGCTGAGTTCTCACTGACTGAGCCGACCTGACGCATAAACGGTTCAATATAAGAATAAGCGCTATAGTGAGCGGTAAAGACTAGTAGGATGAGCAAGTACAGACAGACCAATAATGGGTTTTTTAGTAGCTCTGGAATTTTTCGAAAAGAGCCTTCAAACATACTGGGCAATGTTGGCAATAGTCTCATTTGCAGCATAAATACGATAAAGGCAATACCGCCAATACCGCCAAATGTCGCGCGCCAGCCAAACCATTGACCGACCAAGCGCCCCAATGGCACCCCTAATACCATGGCCAATGACGTACCTGTCGCAAGTACGCTAAGCGCTAGTGCCTTTTTGCCTTCTGGTGCCACGCGTATGGCGATTGCGGCCGTAATGGACCAGAATATCGCATGCGATAGCGCGATACCTACTCGGCTGATCAGCAGCACATCAAAGCTCCATGCAAATACTGACAGTACATGACTGGCGATAAATACTGCAAACAATGCCAAGAGTAAGCTTTTACGCTCAAAGCGACTGGTCAGCAGCATCAGCGGCAATGACATGGCAGCGACGATCCACGCATACAGCGTCAGCATCCAACCAGTCTCGGCAGTGGTAATAGAAAAATCTTGGGCAATGTCACTGAGTAGGGCGACGGGGACAAATTCTGTAGTATTCATAATAAAGGCGCTGACACCCATCAAAAATACTTGAAAATACTGAGTCCGGCGAGCATCTGGGCTCGCCTCAATGTTGTGTTTCATAAGATCCAATACAAGAAAATGCTAGAGCGTGTCCTCACTCGATAAATAACAAAAATGAGGACAAGCCCTAATACGATAAGAAGATTAGCCAATAAAGGGGTAAAAAATGCTGTGTGGTAAACACCTTTGGTAATATAAGAATGGCGAGGCAAGATACCAAGACCGTGACATTAGTTAAAGGGCTTTTTTGCTAATACGTGTTAATCAGTTGATTATCACTATATAGTGTAGGCTAGTAACTCCATCAAAAGAAGCACAGCTAATGCTATTTATTTTTTAGCAGCTGATGTGCTATTATCATTGCATCAACTATCGTGGGTTTAACAGTTTTGACATCGCTTGCCATGGCTATAATAAATGGTGGCGTACAAACCTTGCAACTTCCAGCACGATATAAAACAATCCTGGTAAAGCGCATGAGCCTGTACTCCGACATCCTCATTTGTGCCTGATTTTATACTTTTTTGTCGGAGTTATAGGAATCTAAGGTGTTCAATATCATGAGCCACTCAACCAGCCCATCTAAATATACTCGTCGTTATCATCCGCGTCACCTTCTAGCGCAATATGCTATTACTCAAATAGACATGCTTGAACTGCGTACGCAGGACATTATCAAAGCCATGGGGTATCCTTTAAAGCACACTATACCTGCTTGTGAGCGCCTGCGTCATGTATTGTGTCATCGCTATCTTGGGCTTGATGATAGCTATATGGACAAATATTTTACGGCTGACGAGTTTTTAGCCAAGCTATTTGCGGTACTTGAATTGCCTTATGAACCGTTTGCAGAAGATATCGCGCAGATTAAGTATGAGATAGCGTATAGCACCAACCCTTTACCTAAACATCGCCTACAAGCAGAGGTGGATTTTGCTTGTGATGACGCAGATTGGAGTAATGAGGTGTCTGAGAAAGTAGAGTATGAGCTGCCAAAATCTAGCAAAGCTTAAGAAGCGCTCAGGTTACTAAGTGCTTGATAGTATGCCGAGAGTTATGCTGAAATATTAAAAAATATTGAGAGAGGATAGAACAAGACTCGGCGCTCAGGTTTTTCTATCGGCGTCAGCGCGCCTGCTTGCATAAGCAGCATATTCTTTAGGGAGGTCTTCTAAAGTAGCAAGTCGTTCCATGATTGACTCCAGATATTGAGTAAGTGCATTGAAAGTAACACTATGCGTCGACATTCTTGTCTTAGGCATAAACGTTGAATTTCAGTATAAGATGTCAATGACTGCTTGGGAAGACACTAGGTATAACAAGGCTGGAGCAATAAAATACCATTGATTTTTAAAGTAAATTTCAAATTACGTAATATCTTAGGTATATGTTAAATGATGATTAAATTATATTTTTGATTAATATAGAAAAGCAGGCAGGTAAATTTTTTCTCTCAGATTATTATTCTTTAAGATGTGTTTATAGAAAAATTACGTAATACAGAAAAATACCTTATTTAGGTTAATATATTTTTTTACATTTATTTACAAAAGGATGAATAGTCTTGTTAAATAAGCATACGCTTAGTGAGATTTGGTTTTAAAAGAGACTCATCATTTAACAAGCCTCTTAACACTTTGATTTTTAGCTAACATCAATTTAACGAACGCTCAATAAATTGTGCCACTACCTGAGTCAATGATCACTTCCAACAGATAACTTCCAGTCATTGCTAATGCGTTATTTATCGCTACGGACAATTGCTCGTGTTCAGTTACGCGAGCTGCATTACAGCCCATACTTTCAGCCAATTGCACAAAATCAATATCAGGCAAATCAAGACCTGGTATCGCTTGGCTTTGCATGATTTTGCTAAATGAGCGCATCGCTCCGTAGCCTGAGTTATTGAGCACAATCACAGTGAGGGGTAAGTTTAATTGCACTGCCGTCCAAATGGCCTGAATCGAGTACATCGACGAGCCATCACCAATCACACAAATTACTCGCTTACTCGTCGCAAGCGCTACCCCAACTGCCGCAGGCAAGGCATAACCTAGACCGCCACTCGCCATCGTATAAAACCCACCTGCTTGAGTAATAGGCAAAAAGCGTTGAATGGCTGGACGATGGGACGGTGCTTCCTCCACTATGATGGCGTCAGCAGGTCTAGCATGAGCAAGTACATCAATAGCATATTCAATTGGAATCGGTGTGGCGGCACTCACTTTTGGAGCAGGGGGACGAATTGGCTCAGTAACTAGAGTCTTGTCGCTCGTTGGTAATTGTTCTAGCAGAGCATGAATGCTATCCGTCATAGTGCCAAATAACGTCGTCGTCGCTGATGCAAGCGCAGCATACATCGGGTCATCAGTGATTTGATAAATCGCTATATTGGAGTCAAACAGTGGCATATCCCCTGCCAGATGCAAGGTAAACACAGGTGCCCCAATCACCAAAATGACATCGTAGTCGGCAAGCTTTGCTGAGAGCTGTTCTGGTAGAGCCGGCAGAAACCCTGCAAACTGCGGATGATCTTCAGGGAAGCTGGCTCGGCTAGAGTTTGGCGCTTCCCATACCTCAGCTTGCAAGCGCTCGGCAAGGATAATTGCCGATTCAAACGCGCCTTGTCGGTCAATATCTGATCCCACTATCAAAGCCAAATTTTGACTATTTTGTATAGCTGTCAGCAGTTGCTCTATGGCATCTGCACTTGGCGTGCTGCCCCCAATTGTCTTAGAGTAGTTGGGCATAACCGTGGGTTTGTCCCAATCATCTGATGGGATAGATACGAAGGTTGGGCCGCGTGGGTGCTGCATAGCGATATGATAAGCTTGGGCGATTGCTAATGGCACGTCTTCAGCGCGCGCCGGTTCAATGCTCCATTTAACATGAGGCTTGGGAAATTCTGCCGCCTGTTCTGCTCCTAAATAGGGCGCAAATGGCAATATGCTGCGAGATTGTTGTCCTGCGGTGATGACCAGTGGTGCATGATTGCGAAAAGCGGTGTATATATTGCCCAGCGCATTACCGAGTCCTGCGGCTGAGTGTAAATTGACAAATGCGGCATTGCTACTGGCTTGAGCGAAGCCGTCCGCCATTGCTACAGCAGACGCCTCTTGCAGAGCAAGCACATAGTCAAAGTCTTCTGGAAAGTTGTTTAAAAAATTAAGCTCAGTTGATCCAGGATTGCCAAACACCGTGGTCATACCAAGTTCACGCATAAGACGAAATGTAACTTGCTGAACGGTATTGGCAGGGTTTGAAGCTGGCACGGGCTCAGTACGAGACATAGTCAACATCCTTGTTGGTAGTTAAGCCGCGCGGGTTAGCGACTGTAATAAAATTTTAGTATATAAAAAATACTTTTATAAAAATAGAGAAGCTTCTTCAAACTTACAATCCCATTATTTTCTAAAAACTACTTATACGTTCTGCTTTTTGCAGAAACAAGCCATACTAAATAAGGTTGTACATTCTTATTTATCTTCCTAAAAAATAAAAACATTAATTACAGTTCAATACTTATCGCCCAAGTTCAATGTCTTGACAGGTTTTTTATTTGAGGCCACTATATTTTTGCGTGGCAAATTTTTATGTCACAATAATTTTTTACATGATTATTAGTCAGATATATTGATTCAAGCAAGTACAAGCAAGTAAGCATAGCGATTCATAGGGGTAAGAATAGTATAAAAGTCTGTTGTCCTTCGAACCAATATTTTAACTAATAACCATATTTTAGCTCAATCTGCTACTGTTGAGTTGCGAGTATGGTCAATACAATAGGAAGCTATAACATGACATCAGAAATAGAAAAAAACCATGCCGCCCACTGGATTAACGGTGAATGGATAGATAAGGGCGTTAAAAAGGAAACCATGAACCCATCGACAGGTGAGGTGTTAGGCACCTATGTTGAAGGTGGAAAAGCCGAGATGGAACAGGCGATTCAAGTCGCTAAAGAGACCTTTAAAAGTACCGATTGGAAAACCAACCGTGAATTGCGTCATCAAGTATTGACCGAGATAGCAGACGCTTTTGAGGCTCGCCAAGAGGAGTTGGCGACTATGATCGCCAAAGAAAACGGTAAATTGCTGGGTGAAGCTCAGTTTGAAGTCTCTTTTGTAAAACCAAATATACGTTTTTGTGCTAGCAAGATTTATAACGAATATGGCCGCTCTGCTGAATGGTCGGCGGGTAAATATTCTTTACTTATCAAAGAACCCGTTGGGGTCGCTGGTATTAGCACGCCTTGGAACTCTCCAGCTGCGCTATTGGTGCGCTCCTTAGCTCCGGCCTTAGCAGCAGGCTGTACCGCTGTGCTAAAAATGCCAGGACAAACTGCCTTGAGCAATGCTCTCATTGCAGAGATTATCGCGAGCGTAGAATCCCTACCAAAAGGCGTGGTCAACATGGTTATCGGTGAACGTGAAGCCCTACAAACTTTGGTAGAACATCCTGATGTCCCAACCATTAGCTTCACGGGTAGCACCACCACTGGACGCGCCCTCATGAAAGAAGGCGCCGACGAGCTTAAACTTTTGGGTTTAGAGCTTGGCGGTAAAACCCCGCATATCGTCTTTCAAGATACCGATATCGATGCTTGTTTACCTGTCGTTGAAAAGTCTCTTACCGTATTTACTGGGCAATTTTGTATGACTGGTAGCCGCATTTTGGTCCATAAAGACATCGCTGATGAAGTACGCGAAAAATTATCAAAACGTCTAGAAAATGTCAAAGTCGGTAATGCGATAGATAGCGGCAATGATATGGGCGCGATGATTGATAAAAATAGTGTAGAGCGCGTGAACAAGATGGTCGAAGCGGCTATCGACAATGGTGCTAAGGTACTGGTTCGCGGTGGTCCAATAAACGATGGCGAGCTTGCTAATGGCGCGTTTTATAAGCCTACGTTGCTTGAAGTCAATGATAGCCAAGCAGATATCGTACAACAGGAAGTCTTTGGTCCTGTGCTTACTTTGCAAGTCTTTGACACTGAGCGTGAGGCGATTGAGATGGCCAATGCGACTGAATATGGTCTGTCGGCTTGTATTTGGACCAAAGATCTTGATAGATCGTTCCGTGTGGCTCGTGAAGTGGAAGCTGGCACGATTTGGTTTAATGATTGGGCAGTTATGCGTGATGAGTTTGAAGAGGGCGGTTATAAACAAAGTAGCGTGGGCCGCTTGCGTGGTCAGTCTACCCTTGAAGACTTCGTTGAAGTTAAGCACATCGTCTTACAACCAGGTGTTGTCGGCCAGTAATCTAAACAATGGCTTAACTTAATAGATATTTAAAAGGGGCAAACGCTAATGTTTGTCTATTTTTAATACCATATGAATTGTCCAAATTCCGTAGTATTTGCAGGCTATAACGGTAATTTGCGATGAGCTATCATAAGTTGCCATGAACGAATTATAATTGTAATTATAAATTGCTTTGTTCCAAATTCGATAAAAACGCGGCAAAACCGTCATCTACCCGGCCGTTTACCCGACTACTGGTGATTACTCGTACGCGATTGCTCCAAGTGATAGCATAACCTTGGGTCTCAAATTTTTTGACCAAATCCACATCTTCATGACATGCTAGGAGATTAAAGCCACCAACGGCAAGGTAAGCTCGACTGCTAAAACTCAAATTTGCCCCATGAATATGCCGATGCCCCATTCTATCTTGATAGTGAGCAATATAATCGCGCCGCGTTTGCGGTGACAAGTTGGTCCAGTCATCGACACTTACTACACCGCAAATCATATCAGTTGACTGTTGGGTTATGTGAGCGACTTGCTGCACCAGCCAATCTGTAGTCACAACCGTATCAGCGTCTGTGCAAGCAATCCACGTCGCCCCCTGTGCAATCGCATGTCGAATACCCATATCTCGCGCCCGTCCCACACAGCGATACTCACAGCTTATATGATTAACAGCTACCTGTTTGACAATAGATGGGGTGCCATCGGTGCAGCTATCAAGCACGACAAGCGGATATGCGGTAATGGTCGAGGGGAGTCGTTCAATGGCAGTTTGCACAGATTCTAGGCAAGCGCTAATAGTCGATGCTTCGTTGTGAGCGGGAATCACTATACCGATTTTTATATCGTCCATAAATCTCTCATTGTTTGGCGACTGGTCTTACTCCGTTATACTTCATTACATGCGTCATATCAGGTTTTCCTGCATGGCGACCGAGCGCGGAGAGCGCTGCCAAACGTCTAATAAAAAATCACGATCTACAATCTGGCTTTGATGATTAAACGCTGATTGTTGCGTCTCTTTATCATTTATCGTATGAAAGGTTTGGTGCAGACGTTGGTGCACCGTCTCACCCGTCATCACAAAGCCATCAATACTATATCGCCAATGGCAGAACAGTATGGTGCCGCCTATTGCAAGGTTTTGCTGAGACCAAGCGATAACCTTGTCGATATCAGTGGGCGATAAATAATACAAAATCTCACTAATGATAATTAAATCAAAAGGAGGTTTATGCGCGTCTGAAACCTCTATTTCTATTAAAGGATAGGCTGCTGACAGCGCATCTTGTAAGTTTAATAACGTACTAGGAATAATCCCTTGAATTACCTTAGCATGAGCGTGATTCGTCAAGCGTTGTTTGGCAAGTGCTACCGCCTGATGATTGCCATCTACGCATGTCAAAGTCTGACAACGTTGAGCCAATAACTCGCTAAATACGCCATTGCCAGAGCCTAGTTCAATGGCATTGCTATATTCCGACTGCGGTAGTATCGCTAGACAGATATCACGTTTTCTTTTTTCATACCAGCGGGTCTGATACTCCCATGGATCAGTGTTGTCGTTATATAAGGCATCAAAATACGTTTCTGAGTAGGCATCAGTGCGATTGTCAATATGAGTAAAACTGTCCAAAGTTGTTTTGGCGAAACAATCAGCAACGTCGGCTGATGACATCGATTTAGGTGAGTGGCTCATATAGATAAACTTCCCAAGGTTGGCTAATTCTAGCAATGGTTTGAGCAGATAAAATAGGGGGGTTGCCCGTACTTTCATCAACGGTAATTTGACTGTCAAAACAGGTAATTGCTTGGCTTTTACGCTGTAATTGCTCAGCGTTTAAATCGACTCTAACGGCATGATGCCAAGGAATGCGAGTGTCGGCAGGCTTGGCCCAGTGCCATGCCCAAATCAGTACCTGATAACACGCTAGACGCTGCTGCTTAGCAAATGCAGTGACCACGCGCCCTGTCGCCTCATGATCAGGGTGGCCGTCGTGCATAAAAGGCGTCACCAAAATATCATCAGAACGGATAATAGCGGCCAGTTTTTGCCAAAACTGCTCTTGCTCGGCAATCACATTGCCATCAGTCAAATTTAGCGCAACGGTGGTCACTTGGTGGGCAATGCCCAATACTTCTAACGCCGCTAGGCTTTCTTTTGGACGGATAATATCAAGCTGCTGCGGAGGATAAGTCTGTGAGTCTGGATGGCTTTGAGTGCCATTGGTCACGTGAATCAAAATGATAGGATTACCATTAACCGCCACTTGCTGTAGCAAACCACTAGAGCCCAATATTTCATCGTCAGGATGCGGGGCAAAAATGCACACCCGCTGCTTTGGCGAAAAACGCTTGGCAATATCTAATCGAGGTAGGTTTTGTAGCCCTTGCCAGTTTTTCCAACTCTCTATACTGGTGCCATCGCCTGCTATCATACGATCACCAACGATTGGGTGATGACTCTCAGACGTAGCCATATTAGAAATTACAGTTGCCATATATTTACCTGCCCGTCTGTTAAATCACTGGTGGCAAAGCTAGATAGCTCGCCAATTTTTTGTAAATCAAACGCGCCATGACTTTGGCGGATAAACACACTTAGATCTGCTGATAATCTTGCAAAATGCGCGTTACCACAAAATGGTGCCGCGCCCAATGCTTGTCCAGCACTCTCTATTACTTGCCGAGCGACTTGCTCGACATGCGCCCTTAACTCGCGAATAGCCAGCTCATGGGACAGTGTGGGCTGGGTATCTATGAGTTGAGCCACATGATGAAAATACTGCTGAGTAACACTCAATGCTGTACCGACTTGTCCTAAATACATGGCTTTATAGTCGTTTGGCTTTTTTTGATAAGACTGCATTAAATAAGTGGCTATATATGAGGCTGCGCCATACCAGCAAGCAGCAACACCTGCTGCCCCATGCCAAAATCCTACGCGCTCTAGGTACGCATCAGCTTCCCCAGCAGTATCGGCCGTTGCCTGATCGAACGTTATAGTGGCAGTATCAGTGGCTTGCATACCTACTGCTTGCCATCCACTATTATCAATCGCAATGCCATCTTGCTGCATATCCACGACAAGCAGTTGTGAGCGCCCCTGCTCATCTCGATAAGTCATTACGCCATAGTTGACAATATTCGCGCCTGAACACCACGCTTTTGTACCACTTATTTTGCCTTGCTCATAGCGTATGGGATCAGGGTGGCCTTCTGACGCCCAAACTGCGCATAGTCCTTTTACTGCTTTGTCATAACCCAGTTCGTGCAAGATGCTTAAGGCATCTAGGTGCGACTCAAACCACTTTATAATCGTTAAGTCGATACTAGCAACATACGCCAGCACTTGCCAACGGACTAATGTGCGAGAGTCCGTTCCATTATTACCGGCAGCACCGCTGGCAGGATGCGGGATTTTGTCACTATAAGTGATTAAGACATTCAATATGTCACGGCGCAACTCGTCCGTTATGACAGGCAAGTTAGTATCTGTTAAATCGGTACTTATCACGTCTCTTATAGCGGCTTTAATGTCCTGTAATAAAGTATCTTTTGCGTCTAGCATAAGGGTTCCCTAATTATTTTTATAAATAAGCTATTGGGACTGCGCCCAAGGACTAGCTATGGGTTAAATGTCATTAATCATAAACCAACGACAAAATATCATCGGTATAAATCCTCTAAGAAGTCTTGCTGCCAAGCTTGTAAGTCATACTCCCAAAGACCTTGCAATAACGTCTGATAGCGAGACTTACGCTCTTTTAAGGGCATTGTTAGAGCGGTTTTTAGACCTTCTATAATGCTCTTTGGATTGTGCGGGTCGATGATAACAGCTGCCTGCATTTGCTCAGCCGCTCCTGCATAGTCAGAGAGTAGCAGCACCCCAGGATTGTCTGGATTTTGTGCGGCAATATATTCTTTGGCGACTAGGTTCATGCCGTCTTTGAGCGAATTTACCCAGCCAATATCGCTGTACCAAAATGCTGCCATCAATTCTCCATGACTTAACACGTTTTCACTATAGGTAATCGCCTGCCAATTGTTTGTAGAGCCGAAAGTATCAAGTTTACAGTCTTCTAAATCGTCAATTTTAAAAGCATCTGATTGCACCCCAATCGGTGAAAATTGCTGATTTACCTCATTGACAGTCTGTCTAACATCGTTATAAAGCTGCTGATAAACGGGCAGATCTAGGCGACTAGGACAAGCAATTTGAATCAATTTTAGCTGATTTTGATAGGCTGGATACTGCTGCAAAAACTGGCGATAGGCCGAAAAACGCTCTAACAATCCTTTGGAATAATCAATCCTATCTACCGCGATTATCTGCTGAACGGCTGATTTTATATCAGTCTTTTTTGGCATTTGTCTTTTATATTGCGAAGATAAATATGAAGATGAATTGATGACTTGCTGTTGTATTTTGGCGACATCTATACCGATTGGATAAGCATCAATCACTATGCGGTGCGAGGCATCTAAGTCTAGGTCGAGCACTAACTGCGCACCAGCCGATCGATTGGGTTTAGCAAAATCTTGTGCTGTATGTGCAGGGTTATTTGAAGACTCTTTTAGCATATTATCAGTTTTTAATACGCTGTCGGTTTTTGACATACTATCGATTAAGTGGCGAGTGTTTAAATAGCTGCCCTTTAAATAATGGTCAAAAACCGCAAGACAATTGGCTTTATCTTGCTCAGTTTGCGTACCGAATACATCGTAATGAGCAAGGTGTTTGATTAATTCAGGACTTTGATCAAGCTTTTGCCAAAATGTGAGAGGAGCAAATGGGATGTGCAAAAACAAGCCGATACGGTTATTTAAGCCCAGCTGCCTACAATAATATGCCACACTCAAAAAGTGGTAATCATGTACCCAAATGACATCATCGGGTTGAATAATCTTTTTTAATTGTTTGGCAAAAAGTTGGTTGACCGCCTGATAGCCTGCATAATCTTCTGGTGCTTGACTAATCAGATGGGCTTGCTCATGCAAGAGTAACCACAATACATTATTAGCAAATCCACAGTAAAAATGCTGATACTGTTTAGACGTGAGGGCGGTGGTCATATAAGTGATGTTCTTATTCGCCACTTGTACATCGGCATCGGTTGCAGCATCTTGTTCGTTGCTGCTAAATTCATTATCAGCGCCGTCATCACAAGTGTCTACAATATCACCATTCCAGCCCATCCAGATGCCTGAATTTGCTATTAGCATGTCATGCAAAGCGACGGCAAGTCCGCCTGCCATTGGGTTATTATCGGGCATCTTGACCCGATTAGATAAGACGATTAAGCGGCTCATATAAGACATCTCGTTGTTTTTTTAGTAATAAAGTCATCGGGAGCGGTTGACTCAGATAAAATAGTAGCCCTGCTTTGACAAAAGGCCAAAAAGCTACGAAGTAAAACAGTTACCTCAGTAATGTCATGTACGTAGTAATGAGCACAAGTAGCTCCACTACCTACTTTAATACCCATACCTTTTATAGGCTGATCAAGCTGGGCCATAGATGTATTTTCGCTTAGGGCATCTTCTTGTTGTATGGCTCTAAATCCCGCCTCATCAGTAATGTCATCACCGATAAAGATAGGACAAAGCTTATGATCAGTTTGCATCTTTTTTAATAAGGTCAAAATAGCTGCGCCTTTATCCGCCCCTTTTGGTACCGCTTCCCAGACATATTTGCCTTGTTTCAATGTCCAATCAACACGATTTTTTACCGTTTTTGCCATAATGGCATATGCTGTGTCAGCCAAGTTAGGGTTTTGGCGATAGTGCAGAGCAACGGAGTAAGGCTTATCTTCTATAGTAAAGTCATCATAAGGTTTGCAAGATTGGATAATGGCCAGTTTGATAGCGCTAAGTTCAGTGTTATCGAATTGCAAAGTATCTGTACTGTCGTAGCTTGTACCTTGAGCTTCATTACGATCAAATTCTATTTCGAGACCATGAGTGGCTGCAATCGGTACTTGTATAGGGGATAGCATTTGCTTTGCTTCTGCCAAACTACGTCCCGTCACGACCCCTATGTCAACACCGCAACTTTGTATGTCTTTTATGAGTGACAAGGTTGTATCCGGAATGCTGCTGTCTTTTGGATCAAGCGTAAAATCAGCAAGCGTGCCATCAATATCTAAAAACAAGCAATAATTCTGCTGAATAGACAGATAATCAGCAAAATCTCTTGGTTCGATATACACCGTTGGTATATTTAAACGGGAATTTTTTGCTAAAGTCACGCTTTTGCCCTTTTAGTTAATGAGTCGTCAGTTTTGACGCTACCTAATTTTAAGATAAGATAGACTTTTATCCTTAAAAGTGAATATATATTTAAGTATCTGTTTATAAAACGATAATAATCAATAAAGTATGCTATTAAGTCTGCCACAAACCTACTCACACTGCGACACAGCGAATGTGTCATTTGGTATAAGTTTTTTTAGTATAAAACTTTTAATGCATTAAACTCGTCATTGAAGGTAAGGGTTTGCGTTGCTAAGATAAATGGATGAAGACACTTTTATGGCCACTCTTAATCAAATGTGGTTAGTGATAAGATAATAGCTTCTATTTTTAAACCCACTCATCTAGATTCAATTGCGAAAAATATTTATGACTTCCTCGCTTCATTGCCTGTACTCTTTTCGACGCTGTCCTTATGCCATACGCGCTAGGCTTGGTATCTTATTTGCTGAGCAGCAAGTAGAGCTGCGGGAGATAATACTAAAAAATAAACCGCCACAGATGCTAGCGATTAGCCCAAAAGGTACTGTGCCTGTTTTACAACTTTTGGGCGGTGGAGTGATTGAAGAGAGCCGAGAGATCATGATATGGGCGCTTGAACAAAACGATCCGCAAGGCCTACTTGATGCAGAGGTTATGCATCAGGCAAATGCTTTGATTGACGAAAATGACAATGAATTTAAACATTGGCTGGATCGTTACAAGTATGCTGATCGTCACCCTGAGATGACCCAAGAAGAATATCGACAACGGGGAGAAGTGTTTCTACAAGTTTTAGAGAAGCAGTTAGCTAAAAACCATTATTTATTAGGTGAGAGTATAAGTATTGCAGATATAGGTATCATGCCTTTTGTCCGTCAATTCGCTCATGTGGATCGCGAGGTTTTTTATAGTCTGCCTTATCCGAACTTACAGCGCTGGCTACGGCATTGGTTAGCACACCCACTATTTATACAAGCGATGACGAAGTATCAGCCTTGGCAAGAGGGCGATGAAGTAGTGGTTTTTCCATGACTGGTAATATTCTGTCATGACGGCACGTACTACCACTATGAAGGAGTATTTATAAAAAACTACTGATATAATGCACATCGTTATGAAATAAAGAATTCAAATTATGGAACAAAGACAAAACGCTGTAGAACACAAACCCGTATTTATGCCTAGAGTCAACAGTGACAATCTGGTAAAAACGGATATGGTTAGGTTTGAGCGGCATGTGGGATTTGCCAGTCGTCAAAAGAAAAAATCCATCAACGATATGCATCAAGTCATTCGCAAAAAATATGGATTCAATCACGTTTTAGAGCTATCTAGTAAATCTGGCAATAAGCTCAGCTTTTTGCTCAGTCCACTTAGCTTAAAGCTCACTGACGAGCATAATGGCGCGCAGCATAGTATCGAGAATATCTTTCAGGCGAGCAAGGTGTTTGAACATGGCGGTCCCTATACTGACTTGCTAACAGTGCCACCAAGACAGGCCAAAAAAGACGAGCGCTTGCAAACCTCTGGTGAGCTTATTGGTTATAATGATTTTGGTATGGAGTGGCATTTAGAACCGCTAACTGCGTTTTATGATTGGCTGTATGTCAACGCGCTAAAGCAAAATGTTCAGTTACACGACGAGGTTATGCAATATCAAGCTTTTACAGATCTTGAGTTTAATCCCAAGAAGTCTATCCATTGTCCGGCTTATTCGCTGGCAATGTTTGTAGCGCTCAATAAACGCGATTTACTTGATAATGTCGAAGACCCAGGAACGTTTTATGATTTACATACTGAGTTTAAATTGAGTAATACTGAGCATCTATTAGAAGAAGGGTGGTTTTGATGATTAGATTGGTTCTTAATTTAGAATAAGAAATCAGTTAATTGCTAAAAGCTATGGTGTATAGTCTTATGTATCGTAGCTTTTTTTGTTTGATAAAACACTTCATATTTCAATAATAATATTAAACCATTGCTCGTTTCTATCTGCTCTTTGGTCGGTGGTGAGCCAAGTTTGGTCTTTGAATTCAGAAGTGATTTTTTGTTTTAGAGTTTCCCAGCGCACCTCATTTATATCACAAAAAAAACGTCCATCTTTCACGCGCTCACTATTACCGTATTTAAATGATACGTAAAACACACCATCGTCTGTCAGCATGTCTAGTAATCCTTCTATCAATTCAGGAAGCTCTGTATAAGGCACATGAAGTAATGAAGCGCATGCCCAAATACCTGTAAAGCACTTACACCAACCTTGAAATAGAGTTTGTTTAAAAGTCATGCATCGCCAATCAATAACATCATCATAATGACTTTTCGCCCAATCGATTAGCTTTCGGCTGCCATCGATAGCCGTAACTTGATAATCCAAACTAGCAAAATACACACTATCGCGACCTGAACCGCAGCCAACATCTAAAATATGCTGATTGCTATCAGGCAGATTATCAATAAATATTTGAATGCTTGCCGCGATTGACCAAATAGAAAATGTCTTAAATCGGTATCTTGATCAAACATAACATGATTGTGTTTATTACTGCGAACAAAGTCAGTCCAGTATTGTTGGCATAATTTAAAAATAATGTGACTAAAATGAGCCAGACAGTAGGCTATTCCCTGATTGAGCAAAACGCCTTTGCTACTCTTGTCATCGTAATGGTACAAAAAGGTGCGCTCTATATTCTCAGGAGTCTGCAAAAACTTAGCCGGGTATTTGCGGATAGTTTGAGCGACTGATTTTTTCAGAATTTGCCATTCTTGTGTATGATGCACTTTTGCTTTATTAATATTGGCTTGCTTAGTTTGCAGCTCAACAATTTTATTAATGACAGCAGCTTGGCGTCCAGTATTCTGAGACAAAATAAAAGCGGTTTCTTCATTAGAGCTATGATTATGCGTATAGGGTAGGGATTGTTTCCAATACAGTTTGATATACTGTTCAGCCAGATGCTCATAGCTGATAAATAATGTCTCATTGCCATGAACTCCTGATTCAATCGCAATGTTTACCAGTGACATGAGTAAGGCAAACTTATAGGTTGAGGTATATGAGCCAGACTCTAGCAACCACTGGATATATTTTATAAACTTTATCTGAAAGTCAAAAGCTGGAATATCTGGGGTCATTGTGTTTGCCAAAATACGCTTACTCTAATAAATACATCTTTAAATAGTCAAAAAAATAGTAATCATTTACAGCTTAAAATTAATTAAGCTGTAAACGTGTGATGATTAAAAGGTATTTAGTCAAATAAACAAGTGATAGTTTTATTTTTAGGGTTATAAGTTGCGCCCATATCTATCATTTCGCCCCAATACTCCATCTTATAAGACCTAAAATTTGGCCAAATAGTAGCGATATTGGCGGCTGGCGAGAATTTTAAGATTTCACCAGAACCTGAAGATTCAGGACGGAACATAAAAATGTACTCTTCTAACGGTTGGCCACGGTATTTGATACCATCTTTAAACATCACGTGATATTGCGTATATTCACTACCTTCATGTATTCTTACATTTTTTATCGTATCACGATATTCTGATAGCCATTCTGATCTTGGCTTAACATAATAATCATAGCCATTACTCACGCCTTTAATGCTATCTTCTAACGACAACGTACTTTGGTCAAAGGTCTGAAAAGGCATGTCTTTTCCTAAGCAACCTCCTTCCATGCTGCCGAATAGGTATACCATATCGTTTGCAGGCAAAGCGGAATGAGTGTTGCTAGTGCTACTGTCTTTAGTGGCAGTAGTTGCTGCGCCTCCTAATCCTTGTCTAACGCCTTCTACTGTACCATTGACTACTTCTGTTACTAGCGAGCCCACACTATTGACGACAGTACTACCCATGGTTTGACTCTCAGCACAGCCAGATAAAGTCATTAGACTGCCAATAGCTAAAATCGATAATATATTATTTTTTTTCATAGTTTAGTCCATTAATTTTTTAGATTTTAAATGCGTTAAAGATCAAAGGTGCAAGTGACATCATTATAGTCAGCGTCTGAGGTTCTCAAATTGATAAGTGCCTGCTTATAATTGGACTCAAAAAAGGTATCTAAGCTTTTTGCGATACCAACATCGCTTGAGGTACCTGCATTAGCTTGGTCTATGATGGAGTAGATAAAAAGCGTCTGATATCCTGGTTTTTCCCATTTATAAAACTGCTGTGAGAAAAGCTCGTTTTCACCTTTATCACAATTTGACTCTATTCGAGTGAGCTCACTGGTTCTAAATAGATCTTCAAGTTTATATACGGCGCTACCAGTCTCATCCTCCATAACCGCCTGACCTGAACCAATCGTTATTATCTCTGGCTGCTCTTTGGTACCATAAACTGCCATTCCACCATAATCGTCTAGACCTCCTCTGATTGAGTAGCTAGGGTCTTCGGGTAGATGTTCATTCTGAGCGGGTGTTCTGCTATACCACTCCTTGATATCAGGCGTATCTGCTAGCTCTTTCCAATTCCAATTTGTATTAGGCTTTAATGCTAGATAATCAGTAACTTGAGCAAATCTAGGAGGGTTTTCATCGACCACTTCCGCTTCTGCTACAGGCTCAGTAATGGTAGCTGATTCAGTAGTAGCTGTTTTTGTAGAAGCTACTGCTTCAGAAGTAGTAACTTCAGTTGTCTCCTCCACCGGCGTATTGTCAGAGCAGCCTGTGAGAGCAATTAGGCCAGTTAAGGCAAATACAGATAAAATGTGGTTATCTTGCATTGAAAATTTCCTTCAAGTATAAATATTTAACTTAAATCTAATTATTTAGTGAGTTGAGACCAGTAAACATAAGTGCTAACTTCAACTAATAAAGCCAACCTAATCTATCGACAAGCTACCTTTTTATCTGATTTGTTGATGCATACTGTTTTATCATTGATTGTCGCCACTTCTGCGACGTTATCTTCAAAAATAAAATAAGTCGCACCCATATAGTTAACGCCAAGGCGTGCAACACTGCTATCGGAGTATTTAAAAGGAATTACCGTTTTATTCGCACCATTAATAAAGCCCCACTTGCCATTCTTTAACACACCGGCGACGCCTTCACTAAATGGGCGTATTTCGTCATAGACAAAGGGTATAGCGACTTTACCGGATTTGGTAATATAGCCCCATTTGTTGCCCTTCTTCATACCCGCTAAGCCTTGAGAGAAGCCATAAACTCCGCCAAAGTGACCGTTAGTACCATCATACTTAGGGGAAATGACTTCTTTCCCATCGGTATCAATAAAACCCCATTTGTAAGACTTCGACATGACTGGTGCCATACCTTCGCTAAATGATTCGATTGAATTGTATTTATTGGTGAAAGGCATGATCACTTTGTTAGAGGTATCGATAATGCCTAACTTACCGTTTTTGGATACTACGATACGATTTTGTGAAGGCGATTCAGCCCAAGTCTCATCGTATTTGTCATCAGGATCCTGCATAGAATCGTAAACCGTTGGCACCAGCAGCTTACCTTGAATATTCATGTAGCCTACTTTTCCGTTTTTCATCACAGCGAAAACATCATCTTCGATACCCCATTGGTCGATAACGTCATAGCCTTTGAGGCTAGCCACTACTTTGCCTTGTTTGTTGATTAAAGCTTGCGGCTTGTAGTTGTCATCATTTGCAGCAAATAAATTATCATTAGAAGTACAGGAGACGCTACTATAACTCGTTTTTGGTGGTTTACATTCACCTTCGTATGCTTGCGCAGGTAGGGCGTAAGCACCCATACTGATTGCAGCGGCTAAAGGGAACAAGCGAATAGGGGATAAGGTCATGAGTAACATTCCTAAAAGTTAATTTTTTGTTTAAATGCGATTTACATTTAAAATTATAGCGACAGTTTTAGCTCAAAATCAGTAGTCCGACGAACGGTAACTGCTTGTTAGGACCTTAAAATGAAGATCTTCAGCTTAATAAGATAAAATACAAAAATTATTTTTAACTCAGGTTTTAGATAAAGACTCTAATTTCTATGGATTATTGCATGACTAGTTGTACATCTCTTCAAGTACATCTGATAAGTAATCATATTTTTTACGTTTAAGCTCGTTGCCATTTTTATCAATAGTAATAGCAGTTACTTGTCCATTCTCACCGTCTTGATAGACATCGATAGTGCCATCTTCAAAGTAGCCACCTATGACATCGGGTGAGTCGCCCATAGGGTCGATATAGGCATGATCATATTTGGGTTCGATGACTACATTGCCTGAGGTGTCTATAAACCCCCATTTAGCATTTTCGTAATCGCCTTTAGCGACGGCAGCACGGCCTTCGGAAAAAGGCATGGTTTGATCCCAGATAGGCTTAACTATGACTTTACCTTGAGTATTTATAAAACCATTTTTGTCTGAGTCTGCTGGAGTGAACGTCGCCAAACCTTCTTTAAATTCTCCAAGACGGCTGTATTTCATATCGATCACTGTTTTGCCAGCGCGATCAATTGCGCCATATTGGTAGTCTTTTGATACGGTCGCTAGACCATTAGAGAAGTCGGAGGCGGTCTCATACTCAAAAGGAATCACTGTATTGCCTTGCTTATCCAAATAGCCCCATTTATCCTTATTTAGTACTGCTACTACACCTTCACTAAAGTCTCGCGCATCTAACATCCATCCGTAATCTGCTTCGATATTTACTGGAATGACAAGCTCACCTGAGCTGTTAGTGTATCCAAGATAATAGCCTCCATCAGAATCAGACTTCATGTTCTTCTTTAGTAAGTAAGCCATTCCCTCATTAAAACCACCGCAAAAATCATATTCTGCTTTTACAATTACGTTGCCTGCATCATTTTTAAATCCACATTGTTCTGAGTACTCGCCATTAGCTACGGTATAGTGAACCAACTCGGACTCATCTTCAGCAACGATTTGCACTTCTTCTTCCATTTCTTCTGATAGCGCAGCTTTTTGTCCTGCTTCTATATGCGCCTCATTGGTTTCGGCGGTCGTTTCAGACGTAGTATCTACGCTACTTATCTCAACATTTGCGCTGTCATCTTTACTACAACCAATAATCGCAAGGCTTGTCATCACTGACAACGTTAATAGTCTCACTTGCAACATCCTAGTTATCCTTTATTTTTCTAAAATAATTAAGAATAATAGCAGATATATGTTCGGTTTTACTATCAAATTTTAATAATTAATAACCTAGAAAATAAACTGCTAGGTAGTCCGCTATACTGACGATAAAGTAGAGAATAATAAGTGAGCTGGTAAGACCATGACCCAAACTGACGATATTTCAAATACTAAGCAAACGATAGCTCAAGCTTGCGCTATTACCTTTAAAGGCAATGCTAGTAATGGATTACAACAAGATGCGTTCTTCTTTTTAGATCACTGGTATCAAGAGGGGTTAGGTGTAATGCCAGTGACCCCAATCGTTGCTCCATTTTGTCTCGCTGTATCAGACGGCGTTGCCAGCTCTAACCAGTCACAGCACTGTTCAAAGGCAGTGGTTAAAGCAATTAAAGCGCTATGGGATGACAAACAAGCAAACGTCCAAAGCATGACCTCAGATCGTATCTATCAACAACTGAGCCAAACCAAACATACCCAAAAACGCTATGGCGCTGCGGCAACCCTCGCCATGATCGTCGGAGTTCTAAACGATGATAAGTCGATAAATATAGATATCACTCATGTCGGTGATAGTCGTGTATACAAGCTGGGCAAAGAGGCAAAAGAATGGCAGTTCTTAACTCGTGATCATAACTTACTAAACGAACTCATTGAGCAGCAAGCACAGGAGCAAGGTCGACAAGTAAAGTTTGCAGACTATAACCAAGAAGAGATGGCCAGCAGCTTATATAGCATCACTGAATGCTTTGCATTAACAACTGACGACAGTTATCTAAGTAGTGAAGCACCGGAAAGCCTGTCTCAAACGATCAATGTTAATAGTGGCGACTGTCTCTTGGTTTGTACGGATGGTATTCACGATTTAGTGCCGAGCCGTAACTGGCAACCTGTCAGTGCGAAAACGGATTTACAGGATTGGCTAATTGCTCTTAAAAACCAAGTTTATGATTCCAAGGGCAATGCTTATGATAACGGCACCGCTATTGTGGTGCGGTTTGAATAATTGTTTTATGACAGTTCATTTTTAAAAAGACAATTTGATAGATTTAATAACCTATAGAGCAGCCAATATGACTACACACCCAATCGCAAGTTACAACAAATCCACCCGTTTGTTTACGCTCTATCAATTTCTGCCGCGTGATCAATTCAACGCAATGTCCCTGACAGAGCTAATGAGTGTCTATGGCGCTAATCCTGACCGTTACGCAAATGAGCGTAAAAACTTAGAAAACGATCTGAGTAGTCTCAATCAAATATTTAACGATATTTTTTATAGTCAGGCCTTGGTCAGAGAGCCAGCGTGGGGTCAGGATATTAGCGGACAGACGGCACGGTTTTATATTGAGCAAAGTTTCAGTATTGATGTCATCAATGAGCAAACGGTATTTTTTTGGCAGATGCTCGCTAACTATACCGCAAACTATTTGCCAACATCTTTCAAGCAAAGTATTAGCGATAAGCTTAGTCAATTACACCGACAAGACAGACATAGCTTTAATCAAAGCAAACTGGGACGGTGGCAAGATCATCTCATTACCCTGCCTAGTATCGTACAAGCACCAAAGCTTGATAGTGAGGTACTGGCTAGCATTCATCAGGCGTTGTTGCAAAACAAACAACTTCAAATCACTTATAGAAAAAAATGGGATGAACATACGGACGTTAGGATAATCTACCCCAAAGGTTTAGTCTTTATCGACAATATGATCTATCTCACTGGGTTTAATCTCGCTGATGATCACATTGATGATGAGGTTTTACTAGAGTCGCATCGAAACTTCGCGGCGAATCGAATTACAACAGCTAAAGTAATAGACAAGTCGATCCCTGACTGGGTAGAGCGCAATGCTTTTACTCTTGAGAATCTACGTAAGCTAGGAAAGCTGGAATTGAATAATGGTTTAGAAATCGGACTGGTTTTAAAGGTACAAAAATATGCTTGTCAGCATCTATATGAGCGTCCTTTGTCAGATGATCAAACGATTACTGTTATCGACGACACTTGGAATGAGGTGCGCGCAACGGTTACTAATACGCAGCGCCTGCAAGATTGGCTGGTGAGTATGTCGCAGTTGGCAGTTGTGATTGAGCCTGCCGAGTTAAAGGCGGTAATTTATGAGCGTTTGCAAAGTGGGATGGCGCTTTATGAGGATTATTAGAAACTTCATGACCTTACGTGTAAATCTATTCTAGAGTTTCTAACTACATTAGCACCATGAATTATAAACGAGTATAACCATGAAATATCATCTTAATGATTCTAAATTAGAACATGTATCCTGTGCAGCCTTATACCGATCAAATACAGAGTATTTTCCGCCAGCTGTTATCGCCTGTTTTATCATCAGTGACGGTTGGAGTGAGGAGGCACTACTAGAGCTAAAAGAGAAAGTAAAGGCTGACATTTTAGTAGGCTTACAGACAGATGATCATAAGTATGAAAGCTTAAATATCATAGAGGGGGTTATTAGATGTCAGCCTGATGAAGTAAATGACATCATTAAACTGCTAGATGTAAGGTCTGCAAGTACTATTATCGGTATAGATGTAACAGATGTTATAAGCTTGTTTGAGTGTGGCAATTTTTTTCAATTCATTCAAGTAAATGCCACAGGTGAGCCTGAATTAGATTTAATAAAAGTAGCTACACACAAGCTTGTTAGTCAACTTGCAAAAGCTCATGATACTAGAGGGTTATTTGTAGAAATGCAGAGTGTGCAAGCTTTACCACTGGAATCCATGGCTTATGTAACAGAAGCTGTTGAAGGATTGTTGTCTGGTGATGAGGCATCTATATACTATAGTTCAAGTAGTACTGATGAGTTTAATACTTTTAGGTTAAAGGCGATATATGCTGAGGAGTAGATAGAAGCTCCGACTTAAGCATTAGTCTATAACTAAAGCATTACTCTTGATGCTTCCAGTTCTCTTGACCTAATGGCATCTGGTTGAGCAAGTCGCGTCTAGATCGCCAATCGGGCATATAAGTGTCTAGTAGAGCCTTGAACCTATCATTGTGCTGCCGTTCTTTAAAATGTAGCAATTCATGCAAGATGATATATTCCAAACAGGGCAGTGGCTTTTTGGCCAAGTCTAAGTTAAGCCGTATGTTTCCTTCTTCTATATTACAGCTGCCCCATTTGGTTTTCATTTTTTGGATCTGCCAATCGCTGATAGTGACACCAGTTTTCTTCGACCATTTATCAATAATGTTAGGTGCTCTGGCTTTTAGTCGGCCACGATAGTATTCAGACAATAGCTTAAGCTTTGCTTCATCAGATGCTCCCTTATTTACGCTTAGTATAAGCTTGCCGCTTTTTAGTTTGACGGTTTGAGACTTTAGGTCATCAAGCTCAATCACTTCGAGCCGGTAACGCCTGCCCCATAGATAGTGCGTCTCTCCATTTACCATCTCCCTTATAGATTGACGCTCTTGCTTAGCAAACGCTGCCTGCTGACGCCGAATCCAAGGTATACGGTGGATGACAGCCATCCGAATGGCCGTATCGGTCATGGCATCAGGCGCAGATACTCTGACCTGTCCATCAGGTGGCATCACGCTGATATGTAGGTTTTTAATATCCTTGCGAGTTAAATATATATCTAACTCGCCAATCTTAATAAGCGTTGACTTAACAATCACTGATATTCCTGCTGTGCCTTAATCAAATTAATTAACGCTTCGATATCGACATCGACATCGACATCGACCTGATACTGAGAAACAGTTTGATGGACGGCACGCTGAATTTTTCGCTCTTTAATCAGATGACCCTGCCAGTCGGCTTGCTTATTGAGCCTAATAGCAGCGTCTACTTTATCTGCCAAGTCCTCATTTTGATCCAAGTTATCATATAGTGCGCGCTTAGCAGGGGTGTTAATAGCCTCAGGATATGCGTCACCACTTGCTGTGCCAGTCGGATTGATTACTTTAGAGGCTAGCTGGCGTATCTTTTGCAAGTATTCAGCGTAGGCAATGGCTTTTTGTCGGCGTAGCTCAATGAGCTCATCGAGTAGGGCGGACATATGCTCATAGTATTTAGGGTTGATCGGATTCTCATCGACAATCGTTTTGCGAACGTTGTTTTCAATGGTCTCTGCGACGTTTTCAGGGTTGCTCGCTATATCCTCAGGTATGGCTTTGATTAAAGCTTCAGGCCCTTGATTGACAATAAGCTCAATGAGTCCTAAATCTTCAAAGTCGATAACCGTCTCACTAGGTGTGGCATGAATATAAGTGTCTAGCATCCTACGCATGGTCGGCTCATAGCTTTTCATATCGATATGGTCGCCACTCATAAGCTTGATGTTATTACGCACGGACTCTAAGTGCTTTACATCGTCTTTGATGCGTGTTATCTCCTGATCGCTATATCCCGCTTCCGCCATTTCATTGGCAATATTGCCGTAAGCGCGTATCAGTTTGGAGACGCTTTTGTACAGGGTCAGTCTAAGTTGTTCCTTTTCTATTTTTTCAGCCTCAGTTGTACCTTCGCTAGGACAAAAGTAAGCGCCATAATCTTGTGTATTTCTAGGGTATTTAACAGGCTCACACAGTCCTCTGACCATCTCTAGGGCATCATCTAGGTTTTGTTTTGCCGCAGTTAAGCGGTTCTTTAACAGCCCATCAATATCTTCATCTTCGTATTTTGAGAACGCGCCTTGCGTATAGTCAGAAATAGTACTGTTTAAAGACTGAAATAGATCCTGATAATCAATGATATAGCCATAGTCTTTTTCTGCACCATCGAGTCTATTAACACGGCAAATGGCCTGAAACAGATTATGATCAACCATCTTTTTATCAATATATAGATAGGTAGCAGAAGGGGCATCAAAGCCTGTTAGCAGTTTATCGACGACGATTAGTAGGCGCATTTGACCTGGTTCTTCGATGAAGCGTTTTTTAACTGACTTTTCAAAGTCCTCGGCCTTAGAGCTTGCTTCTTGTTCGCTAATATCATAATAATCAGCAATCATTCTGCGATAGATTCGATATTTAAAAAGCTTCTCTGTCATGCCTTCGCCAGTTTCTTCCCCTTTGATGCTATCTGCAGTTGGTAAGTAGCTGGTCACAATTGCTACTTTGCCTTTTAAGAAAGAGTTCTCAAAGGCCTCATAAGATTTACAGGCTTGATAAATACTGCTACAGACCAGCATGGCATTACCATGACTGTCCATAAGTCTAGGTTTTTTCTGCATATCGAGCAAGATGTCATTGACGATGCACTCTATGCGCGACTGGCTAGATAGAACCCGCTGCATGGTGCCCCATTTTTGCTTAAGCTGGCTCTTAGCAATATTGGTTAAGCCACGAGTATGAGCATCGAACCATTCATCGACTTTCTTAGAGGAAGTAAGCTGTTGATCGATATCACGTGCTTCATACAGGAGGTCCAATACCACACCGTCAGCAACTGCTTCATCAAACTTATAGGTGTGAATAAAGGGTCCAAACACTTCGATAGATTTCTTCTTATCTTTTTTAAGCAGTGGTGTGCCGGTAAAACCGACAAACATAGCTTCTGGCAATAATGCCTTCATAGCGCTGTGCAGCTTGCCAGACTGAGTACGGTGACACTCATCAACGAAGACAAATAAATCGCCCTTAGGGCTAAAGTCTGACGGTAGGCTGGCTTGAATGTCCTTTATAAAGTCGTCTGTGTCTTTACTGTCAGGGCTATCATCATCACCGCCGCGCCCAAATTTATGAACTAGGGAGCAGAGCAACCAAGGGTTAGGCTGGTTTAACTGGGTAATAAGATCAGCACCACTCTTGGTGCGATATATTGATTCATCGACACCAAAGAACACTTTTTCAATTTGTTCATCAAGCTCAGTACGGTCAGTAATAATGAGTACACGGCTATTGGTGACATTCTCCCGTATCCATTTAGTCAGCCAAACCATAGTTAAGCTTTTGCCTGAGCCTTGGGTATGCCAAACAATCCCATCCTTGCGCTGTGCAATGTGTTTTTTTGCCGCCTGTATCCCGAAATACTGATTGTGTCGGCAAGTCTTTTTGACACCCGAATCAAAAACAATGAAGTTATTAATGATGTCTAAGAATCGGTGCTTATTGCACATATGATACAGATGGAAGTCTAAGGGCTGATTGGTGAAGTTAGCGTTTGCTAAGGTAAGATGTGTCGGTACGCTAGTATCAGACTGGGGTGTATGATTGGGGTTAGCTTCTTTCCATTCTAGATAGTATTTCTCTGGCGTTTCGATCGTGCCATAGCGCAGGCCTTGGGTATCATTACCTGCCATAACCAATTGTATGGTGCTAAAGAAGCTACGAATAAATTCTTTGTTTTGATTGTCTAAGTTTTGATGAATACCTTCGGTGACGTTGATGCTAGAGCGTTTAAGTTCAATAACGCCTAGTGCAATGCCGTTGACATAAAGAACGATGTCAGGACGTTTTTTATTTTCGCCATTGATGGAGACTTCTTCGGCAATGGCAAAGTCATTGGCCTCTATGTTATCCCAATCAATCAGCCAAATGGTCTCTTTATGATCCCCTGTGCCTTCTTTTTCTTTGATGCCATAACGGAGTAGTCTATAGACCTCTTTATTGGCATCGTATAGTTTAACGCCACTGCCTAGAGCGGCTGCTTTTTCTAGAGCGTTAATGGCTCTATTTCGCAGTGTACGGCTGACGTTACGTGAGCTTAGCCACGCCGCTAAAATCTCGGACTCAATGTTTTTGTTATTAGGTCGGTCTTTGAAGTCGCCGAGATAGCGATAGCCGAGTATGTCGGTGAAAAAGCGTACGACACGGTTCTGCGTGAGTCTTTCTATGTCGTTGACGTTACTCATTATTATTATCCCTAATTTTTATATCTAGCGCATCCTCAAGAAGGCTAAACATTTCAGTTTCATGCTCAGTAATTGCGTCTATATTCCATTCGTCATTGTGCTGTTCCAGCGTCTCAATCATCTTATAAAGCTTTAAAGAATCAATATGGTTTTTAAATGATTCATCATAATGTTCTTTTTTAGCTAAAGGCTTATGATTACTAACACGGGAGTTTAAGCCTCTGTTTATAAGGCAAAGATTACCAAAACGATGAATATATCTTCTATCGTCAACTTTTTCATCTTTGTGGATAGGGGTCTGAGGAATAAAGTGTTCAATAGAACCTTGTGTAGAGGGTCTGAATTTCTTTTTATCATCTGATTTAATATTACCCTTCAACCAAATCAAGTAATCTAAGTAGTTGAATACAAAGATATTGACGTGAGGGTATCCTAATTGTTGTGACAATTTCTCAAATTCAATAATTTGAGGCAATAGCGACGGACTGGACAAAGTCGTCTCGCTATTATCATTTATATGTCGACGAAACTCTTGAAAGTAATCACTGACGATATTATTAGGCTTGGTTCGATCAGATTGAGCGATATATCTTCTAAGCATATATGCTTTAGCCAGCCCATCAAGATAGCTCAGAAATTGTTTGCCATCGATACCTTGTTCACGCTTATCAAAAATCAAATAGAGATACTGCAAGCAGGCATTTAACCAGTATTTAGAATTTAGAGTAGGTGAAGAGACATGAAAGGCGCTTTGTAGAGTAACCAAACTGGCATTTAAGTCTGGTCCAGTTGAGTCCTTTGGCATATTTTTTTTATAAGAAGGACCTGACGCCTCGTTGATTAGCTGCTCAAGTGTCCAATAGCCTTTCTTAAACTCTGTATTACGCTTGATAATATATTGATCAAATAAAAACTTGGATTTCAACAGGGTGTAAAGGAAATGCTCTATTTTAGTTACCTTATTGGTCACCTTAGAACCAATCAAATGATTATCAAATTCAATCAATAACTGCTTATCATCAAGCGATACGATGTCAATTTGGGAGTTGTCAGTCAGATCGCTAGCTGGATTTTGAGTCGCGTGTACTCTTAGGACCTGCAATAAAAAATTGGGAAAATCTATCAAGCTATAATAGGTTTCGTCATCCTCATCGCCCTTATTCTTTTTGGCTGGATCAGTGGGTATATCAACAGTATCATTAAATAAAATATCATTTAAGCTGATGGTATCTTGAGCCTCTACTTTTTCTGAGTGTGTTTTAGACTTGTCTTTATTGTTTTTGGCAGCTTGCTCGTTGCAATCTTGAGTATAAATTTTAAGCAATTCAGAGAATTCTTTTGGCTCAAAATGTGCCCAGTCTAATGAAAAAACCTTTTTACGTAGATCAGTTGTAAAGCCATACTGTACGTATTTATCCATACGGCTGCAAGTATTCCAAATCAAATTCAACAGGCTTTTGCAGTGTTGTGTTCGCTCTGTATCGGTAGAGTCGTCACTGCTAATTACTGATAACAGCCGAGCCTTAATAATTTCGTGCTTTTCTAACTGCTCTCCTCGATTGTTCATGACTTCAAAGTAGTGATTAAGGTCTGTTTCTTGAGGAACAGGAACTCTTGCTATCTCTACCTTATCGAATAAAAAGGTACAAAAATCATTGATGGTTATAACTCCATTATTTCTATCAAAAAGATGCATCATCGTTTTGGTTAAGATGTCATAACCGTCGATAATAGACTGATTCATAGAGGCATCTTGGACAAAATGCGCTGACTCATCGTTATAAAGCAAAGATAAGGTGTAAGCCGAATGTGGGCGACTTTCAAAATGTAAATTTGGCTGGTTAAAGCTTTTTAAATAAGAGTCGCAATACTGACGATGATGGTGATGTAAATATACTGCCAGTAGAGTTAGAGTAGTTAAGCGTTGCTGACCATCTATCACTTCAAACAACGCTTGACTGGTATTGGATTTATCAAAGACAACTAAAGTACCTAAATAGTAGGTTGAGCTTGGGTTACGATTATAAGCATCAATAATATCTTTAATTAATGTTTCAATCTCAACAGTGCCCCATGCATAGTTACGCTGATACATCGGTATAACGTATTGATCGCCGTCTGTCAGCAAGTCTTTGATATTCAAAGAGCTTACTTTCACACTTGAGTTATTCACTGTCATATTATGCTCCTGACGTATCTATATAGTTGAGACTATCAAATAACATATAAATATCGCTACCACTTTCAGGCTTCTGATTAGTGGCTAATTCAATAATTTTAAGAGACGGTATAGAAGTGATAACCACGTTCTTTGGTAATGTTGCCTCGTTGATACACATGAACATACCTGTACTCTTTGTGGCATGCTTATCGATTGTAGTTAGGCTGACACTGTAGTTTGTTAATCTAATGCTATAAGCCCACGCAAATAGCAGCTCCACCGCCTGTGGCAGCTCTTCTGTGCCAAATTTGTCAATATAATAAATTAATGCATTATCAAAGACGTTACGGGTCAGCTTGTCGCCTTTACGCCTTCGTTGATAGCTATTATAAGAATCTAAAGTATTTATTATTTTGGAGGCGCGCTTGTTTAAGGCGTGATCGAACAGGGTAAAGATGTGCTCAGAACTAGATGCTTGACTATTATTAATGGCTTTGTACTTGGTTATCAGAGCATCATAATGTGCCACCATTTCAAAAAAACGTCTTCCGTTAATGATGGTTTGGTCAATTGAAAAGGGATAAGCAGTGGGTGAGCCTGCGATCTTGCAATGAACGCTGTTGTTATAGTCATCAATATAGTGGTGAGTGATGGCTAAGCGTCTGGTATAAGGTGGAAGTGTCTTGGACTCTAAAGTAATGCCTTTGAACTCTACGACATCATCTTTAGTAAATGTCTGCGCTGACTGACCCCGCGACCAGCGTCTAATACGATATAAATAATTTGAGAATAACTTGTCCAGTCTGTCATCATCTAGATTTTCCCAGTAATCGACAGTCTTTATTCTTAATGCTTCATCATCAGTCTTAAACTCGCGTAAATGAAACGCTTTTAATAGATCATGAGGGTAAAGGTCTTTACCGCGTGAGTTTTGAGAGTCAAAAAACTGAAACGCTTCAGACTCTTTGTCTAATACAAATATCACTACTTCGCATCGAGTTAATAAAAACTGAATATGCTTAAGGATAAAGTCGCCTCTGCTAATAATATTAGAGATAACTTTATAATTTTTATATAGGTTATATAGTGAGAAATCATCTTTAAATTGAGGTCTGTTAATAAAAGTCTGAACCTTCTTAGGCAGCTCATCTAATACCTTATTGATACTTTTGACTTCGTCTGATTCTTCGTTGTGTTGACAATAAGTATTGATAGCCAGTAAAGCCAATATGAGAGTAAGGGTGCGCTGCTGACCATCGACAATATCTAAGGAGCTTTTTTCGGTATTATTGTGCAATACCACTGTACCTAAACGGTAAGCCGGTTTGTCGCTGTGCATTCTAATGTCATCAAATAAACTCATGACATTTTGAGCAGTCCATTTGTAAGGACGTTGATAATCAGGAATGCTTAGCCTTGGCTCACTGAGTAGCTCAGATACACTGATGATTTTCTCATGTAGCCCATGCGAATCAGTACTTTTAGTCTCATTCTGACTTTGTGATACATAAATATTGTTGTCAGAATTACTCATACTCACCTTGCTCTTCAACTTCTTTGCCCATCGCTTTAGTGATCAGGGCTATCAACTGATTGCGCCTATCTGCTATAAAACCGTCAAAGTCATCCGCACGTAGGAGCTCAGGCGATAATGAGTGGCTGGCAAGCAGCTCATCCATTTTTTCATCTGATAGACCGACTTGTTTTTCATTTTGAATTTTAGGTAAATATACGGAAGGGGCATCGCCACCAATTTTACGATTGGCTTTATATGAGATGCTGGTCTTGTTGAGAATGCTGTCGTAAATCTTGTAATCTAGCTCTCGATCTTCACACCACTTTCTGGGAAAGATATGATGAATATCAAGCGCAAGTTCTTGCCCGGCATCTAGCTCTTGGATCGTGGCATTCCAAAACCAGTCTTTGGCACCTTCACGTAGTATCAGGATATTAATAGCTTTATAAGCCGCACTATTGCGCGAGCGCAAGCTAAGTAACCTTTCTGGTTGAAAAAAAGCATCGCTCACTGTACGTGGTAGTTTGCTATCATCCTCAAACCACTGTAGCAGCTCTTCAAAGTCATTAGCGATACGTGTTTCTACAGCGCCCCCGTATAACTCTCCCAATACACCTGACCAATACCAGCGAGCCAGCTTTTCATGGATTCTCGGCTCAAGCCAGCGATTACCAAGCTTGGTCATAACAGCAGCTAAAGGAATGATTTGGGTGCGATATGGGAGCTCACTACGAGCATAGAAATACTCTTTACGCAAAAACTGCGCCGCTTGTTTAAAGCCTTGTTCGACACTATCAGCATACTGCTGCCACGCAGATAACGGTAGCTTGAGCATATCGGTGCGCTTGGCACTCACGGGACGAATTTGCTTGCCTGTATTACCTGCTGCTATGTCGGCTTGACGTACATCATGAGTATGCAAAATAGTCACAGCTTGTAGTACTTCAGTGGCCTCAGTGCCTTTTAGCAATGACTGCGTGCCAATGCGAGCTTTACGCGACTCTACATTGCGATCTTTTGATCCAAGCCAGTCATCACGCAGATTGTAACCTTCAGCGGCATAGCTTGCAGTGATCAGCTCAAACACCGAAAGTTGGACGCCGCCTGTGTTTACTTTTTCAAAAACTAAGCATACCGCTTCTTTTGTAGATTCTTTTTTTAGCTCAATGACGGGCAACTGATAAGTAGTAAATGGGTGAATGATCTTGGTCAAAAACTCCATAAAGACAAACATGTCGCTTTGCTTATCAGTGTTCATAGTCAAGTATTTACTCAGCTCAATCTGCCACACATTGGAGTTGAATATCTGATCACAAGGGAACATCATGTGCTCGCATTCTTTTTCAATAGTGGATAAATCTATATCGATATCACGTCCAAAGTTGCTTTTGATTTGCTTGTTTTCATCGACGGCGACGATAGCGTCTTCGATATAGTCCTCGGACTCGATAGCCTTACGAATATCAAAATAATAATGACGCTGAATTTTTTTACCTTTGCTGGTGCGGGTCTGTACTGGCGTCGTTAGCCCTATCGCTTGGGTAAGAGTGGTGAGACGCTGTTGGCCGTCGAGTATGAGCTTTTGCGGCTCTATGCTTTTATCTATTAAGTTTTCGACACCTTCGACAGGGCGAGTCTGAAACTTAACCTCGCCGCCAGTCTCGAGTAGCATGACGGCACCTACTGGGAAGGAGCGAGCAATACTGACCAGTAGGTCTTTGACGTGGTCATCATCCCATACCCAGCCACGCTGAAAATCTGGCAACTGGACTTTTCCAGTTTTGATGTCATTAAGTAGTTGGCTAAGGAGTATTTTGGTGGAGTCAAAAGTAGTCATTAATTCAAAAATCCTTTTCATTCATTGTATTAGGTATTGTCCTTCATCTTATCGAGATGAGGTTACGTAATTTTAATCCACCAACCGCACTTTGCCGGTCAACAGCTGCTGCATCATGCCTTGCTTAATATCACGGGTTTTTTCCAAGCGCTGTTGCACTGCTTGAATCTCAGCATCCATATCGGCGAGAATAGTAGCTATGGCGGTTTGTTCTTCTATACTATTTGGACTTAATATATCAAGACTATTAATTCTTTGAATAGCAAGTTTAGGTTGTGCGCCAACAGTGATTTGAGAGAGGATTTTATCTTGAACTTTCTGACTGCTTAAATAATATAGGAAGTAGGTAGAATCACCTTGTATATTACAAATTCTATCAGCGTTCTCTGTAAGGTTAGCTTTATCTAGTTCAGCTGGTATCTTACCAATTAGACCTATCGTGCCAGCCACACTTATAAATAGCTCATTGCTAAATATTCTATAGTTTTTAATTAGTGGTGCTGTATCTTCAGTCAAGTAAAGCATGTTTGTTGTATCTACCCCACCCATAAACATATCGGCTACTCTAATGTATGGATGTTTGGTTTGAGCTTTAACAAGCTGTTTTCCTTTAGGTAATCTTTTCCCTCCTCTTACATTTGCCATACTATCTAAAGTTAGGTAATCCCAATCCTCAGGGATCCGTCCCAGCTCAGTTTGTTTAAACCCTTTTAGGCTACCATCATCACGAGTAGTAAACTCAGGCAGGCGAGTTTTGCCAGTGAGTAGCTGCTGCATAGTGCCCGTTTTAATCGCTTCTTTTTTCGCAATCAATTTTTCTAGCGACCCGATTAAATCATCGATATCAGATAGGGCATTGGCGATGGCGGTTTGTTCTTGTTTGGGTGGAATTAAAATTTGAATTTTACTAAGTGCTTTTGTTCCTATATTTGGAGGATCAGTACCAGCCATTGCTAAGTTCATAGCAGCAATAAAGTTAGATGTTTGTAATGCATAATATGCAAAATTAATATCACCTTTGGAAGTCACTTCTAATTTTGCTACCCTCTGGTTTAGTAGTGAAGGTGTATCAGATAATCTTAATCTGGCAATCTTAAGGTTTTCACTTAAAATAGGTCTTGTTAATGCAATGACTACGTCATTTTCTTTAAGTAGATATTTACTATGCACTTCTGAAAATGAGTAGGGCAGATAAGATTTGGCATCCCATTTAACCTTATTAACGCCAACATTTGCGATTTTTATCCAGCGTATGCCATTATCTTGAGCTGAATTACTACTAAAGCTATAACCTCCTATAAATGAGGTCATTTCTTTAGCAAGTAGTAAATTCCAGTCCTCAGGAATAACGCCAATCTCAGTCTGCTTATAACCCTCAGGTACTTTAACCTCACTCATTACGCTACTCCCATCGCTTGCAGATGCGCTTGTACTTTTTGACTTAACGTCTCCACCTCGTCTACGATTTGCGATAAAGGCTCAGCATAACGCTCATCCAGCTCCTTGATACGGTTAGCAAGCTGGGCAGTGATACGCTCAATCTCATCTTCGATACGACCTTGTAGTGTGGCGTGCCATTTATCCTCAATCAATAGCGTTTTAATAGCCTTTTCATCCAAAGTCGGGTAGTGCTCAAATACCGCTTTGTCTAACGCATCTTGTGCTTCTTTTAATGACTTTTTGGCTTTGGTCTCAGTATCGAAATAAGAAAGCAACTGATGGAGCACGTCTTTTTCATCACTATCGCTGACAAGTTTTAGACGTGCGTTGACACTGGACTTAGTAAAGCTGCCTTTGTCAGTGGCGGCATCCGCTAGTAAGCCTTCCTCATCGCCGTGTTCTTCCGTATAGTCCGCTATTGTACTTGAAGCAGTATCTAGCTCAGCCTGTAACGTATCGATATGGGCTTGCTCATCATTATAATAACGGTCGATGATCAGCGCAGGCGGGATCAGCTCGGCTTTGTATTTGACCTTATTAATAATCAGATCAGGCTCTTCTTTCAGCTTTTCACCCTTAGCCACGACTAGCTTGCGTAGCTGACTGCCGATACTCCAGCCATCTTGGCTAATAGCATAGATATCGTCCTGCAAGCGCTCACTCCAGTAGTCCATCAGGATTTGATAAATGTCGTATTTATCTAACAGTGGGGCATGAGCGTAGCGTGCTAGCAGGTCTTCACTGATCTTATGAATAATGGCTTTGGGCCGAGCACCCTGCTGAATGCTAGCAAGATCAATATCTTGCCACCAGTCATTAAATGGCGTTAAGCTTTGCTCAGCAAAGGCGATAAATTCAGGATGAGCCAATACCGCTGCTTTGACCTCGGTCGATGCCACGAGACACTCACGATAACCATCACGGCTATGCGCCATTTCAGAAAATAGCGTCTGGCGTAAGGTAGGTAGTACTTGCCAATAAGACTCTAAAGAGTCGATATCGGCAACAGGGATACCGCCTTTTAAATGTGCGGTCAGATCATGCTGATCCTCATCGATACTGGCATCGATATAGCGAGGAATGTTTAAGTTATAGTCGTTTTCAATGATTTCATCCAGCTCCACCATTCGGCTATAGCCTTCTAGAGCAATTTGAGAGTTAAAGACATCGACGATTTTGTGAATATCTTGGCTGCGTAAGCGGTTTTTATTACCATCTTTCATGTAGCCGCGGCTGGCATCTATCATAAATAGACCCGCATCCCCTTTGGCTCGGCTCTCAGCAGTGTTTTTATCTATCACGATGACACAAGCAGGTATGCCCGTACCGTAGAAGAGGTTGGCTGGCAAGCCGATAATGCCTTTGATATAGCCTTGTTTGATAAGGTTCTGGCGGATATGCGCTTCGGCATTGCCTCGGAACAGCACGCCATGTGGCAAGATCACTGCGCCAACGCCCGTGCTTTTTAAGCTTTTGATAATATGTAAAAGGAAAGCATAATCGCCATTTTTCTCAGGTGGAATACCCCAAGTAAAACGGTTAAACTCATCCGACTCTGGATTTAAGCCACTGGTCCAGTTTTTATTACTAAAGGGCGGGTTTGCCACGATAAAATCAAAGGTCTTAAGCTGACTGCCTTCTACAAAGTGCGGGGAAGATAGGGTGTTGCCTTTGTAGATATCTGCACCCGTCGCCCCATGCAAGATCATGTTCATTTTCGCAAGTGCGGTCGTGGCAAAGTCCATCTCTTGACCATAGATCGTCAAGCCACGTGGTGCTTCATCACTGACTTTTAGTAGCAGAGAACCTGAACCACAGGCAGGGTCGTATACGGTCGCGTCTTGTGGCGTATTGTCGTCAACGCCGATAATCTTCGCTAGAATACGTGACACTTCCGATGGCGTATAAAACTGACCCTTAGATTTACCAGATTCTGTAGCGAAATGACGCATTAGAAATTCGTAAGCATCACCTAGTAAGTCATCACCATCAGCACGGTTGCCCGATAGATCTAATCCCTCAAAGATACCGATTAGCTTCGATAAGCGGTCGATATGCTCTTTGCCTTTACCCAGTTTTTCTTCATCGTTAAAGTCAGCAACGTCAATGACACCGCGTAAACCGTTAGCTTCAGCCAGCTTAGCGATAATCTTATCGACCTTTTCGCCGATCTCTTTGTCACCTTTCAGCGCCACCATATCATCGAAGCTACCGCCTTCTGGCACTAGGATATCGCCAAAAGCATCGTCTTTATATTTATCAGACACGTATTTCATAAATAGCATGGTCAATACGTAGTCTTTGTATTGACTGGCATCCATGCCACCGCGTAGCTCATTGCAACTTGCCCAAAGGGTAGAATAAATCTCGGTTTTCTTAAGTGCCATAGTTATAAATCTTATGTTTAGAGAATGCTTTATTGAATGAAAAAATATCGAAGAATGGTAGCACATTACTGCTTGTTTGCTTACTGTATAGCCTGACTTAAACGACTAATAATTATCGAGTCTAGTGTAGAGTCAGTGCGATTAAATGAGAAGGATGTTTAGAGCAGAGGAGATACTATGCGTCATCTAATGTCGTAAGGAGGCAAGGGTGCTTTAAAGGCAGCCACATTTTAGCCACTATGTTGACTCATAATAGATAATTATAAGTACCGAGAATCGTCTAGTTTTTTATAGATGTTTAATGTCAACAGTTTTCTAATCATTTGTTTATGTTACCATTGTATTTTTGTGAGTTACAGTCTGTAATTATTGATAGGGTGGGCAGTGTCGATGGATTTTTGGTTAAAAGTGGCGCAAGTCTCGCAGGAGTATTTTGTATTCCCAGCATTGATTTTGGTTTTTGTCGTGATTGTCGGCATAGTCTTCTATTTAAATTACACTAAACCTGCTAAAGCGCTAAATAACAAGCTGTTGCAATTAACTAAGGAGCTAGAAGCGGTTGATGACACATCTGGGGTCAATAAAGACTTATTAGATGAAAAGTTTAGTAGTCATACATCGTTAAAACAAGCTTGGTCGAATTACAAAAAAACCTTCCATGATATTCATGAGACGGTAGATGGGGAAGATAGGGTTGTTCATTCGCATGCAACTGTGCCAAGTGAAGCGTTTTTTACAGAGTCCATCGTTGTAGATGTACCATTAAAGGTAGAGTTTTATAAGCATTTGCCTGGCATGATTACGGGTGTCGGTATTATTGTTACCTTTGCAGGTCTGCTCATCGGTCTACTAGCCTTTGATCCTGCTGGTAGTCCTGACACGGTTCAAGACAGTCTAAACCTACTACTGACTGGCGTTGCTGAAGCATTCATGGCGTCTGGGTTAGCTATTCTGGTCGCTATGGTTATCACATGGCGTGAAAAGTCATGGCTCAGACAGTGCTATGCGCAATTACAAAGGCTAAATACTGCCATTGACAACGCCTTTATACCTGATGACAGCGGTGAAGAGTATTTAGCAAAGTTACTTAAATCATCCGAAGCAAACGAAGCCAATGCCCGCCAGCTCAAAGACAGCCTGGTTAATGATTTAAAAGCCATGATGACCAATCTGGTTGAAGAGAATAAAAAGAATCAGGCAGCTTTTGCGACTCATTTGAGTGAGTCTTATGCGCAAACCAGTCAGTCGATGGCAACTCAAATAGGCGAGTCTATCACTGACAACTTACAAGGCCCATTAGATAAGATTGCCTCCAGCGTGCAGCAAGTGAGTGGCGATCAAGGCTCTGCCGTGCAAGAGCTGATGACTGATGTATTGACCGCCTTTATGAGTAAGCTTGAAACGACATTTGGCAGCCAAATGACGGGTATGAGTGAGATGATGACGCAGTCTGTCACCGCTATGCGTGAGATGCAGTCAGGATTTTCTCAGCTCATTACAGACATGCAAGTCAATAGTGAAACATCAACGAAGACGCTAGAGACGCAAATGACAAACATGATGGAGGATATCCATCAAAAGCAAAACGAGATGGCAGCTCAAATGAACGATATGGTAGAAAACCTATCTGCAGGCTCTGCCAAGATGAGTGAGCAAGGACTACAAGCTGCAGAACAGCTAAATACTAAGATGTCAGAGCTCGTCTCAGATTTGGGCGCCTCCATGTCAGGTCTGCTAAAAAATGTTGCAGAGCAGCGAGTTGAGCAAGATCGCTTGATATCAGACAATCAGCAAAAACTTCATGAGCAGTCATCAATACTCATTGATAACTTAGGTAGCGAGATTAAAGAGCTGATAGCGCAAAGCCAAGATGCCGTTCAGACCCATAAAGAGAACATTCAAAAACTGTCTCAAGTCACCACCGATAGTATCACTGGTATGAACGAGGGCGCAGAAAAAATGCGCCGAGCGTCCGAGCAGTTTACGACAGCAGGTAGCTCGCTGAATACGGTTACTGAAAAATCCTCAGAACTTATCGCACAGGTTAATACCACCTCAACCAATATGACAAACGCCAGCAGTAACTTGATTGAGTTGGTCAGAGATTATAAGAACTCTCAAAATAGCGTCAATCTTGCCATCGAAACGCTCGAGAGCCTCATTCAGCAGTCAAAATCTGAGGCCGGTATGAGAAGTCAACTGCTAAACGATATGCAAGGCATGACAACTGCGCTTAATCAAGTGAAGGCAGAGATGCAGGAGTACTTAACAGAGGTCAGCGATGTATTGGTGAAAAGCTTTGATAGTTTTGGTAGCTCTGTTGAAAGTAGCCTAAACCAATCGTTATTATCCTTCGATAACACACTTGATCAAGCGGTCAAACGACTTGCAACGGGCGTCGAAGGCCTAGGGAATGTGGTAGAAGATCTTGAAGATTTGACCCAAAAAGTCAGAGTGTAATTTTGGAGTGTATCGCTAATGTTTGGTAATAATAGGTACGCAAAAAAGCACCGTCCAAAAGATGAGGGTGAGAAACCTTTTTGGATATCATTTGCTGACTTGATGACCGCGCTTATGACCTTGTTTTTGGTGGTGATGGCGGTGTCTTTAATGGTAGTGACCAAAAAGATCAATGAAGCCACACAAGCAGAGAAAGAACGCAGCTCGGAGATTTTAGATATTTGTACCAGTATCAAAGATGACCCTACTTTAAAAGATCAACTGGTTACCGTCGACTGTAAAGAAAACCGTATTAATTTTGGTGAAGCAGGTCGTTTTGGTCACAATGACTATCGATTAAATTCAGAAGGTGTAAAAGCATTAAGTGCGTTAGTACCCGTCGTTTTAGATGCTGCAAATAGTGAAAATGGTAAAAAGTGGTTCAAACAAATTGTGATTGAAGGCTTTACCGATACGGATGGTTCGTATTTATATAATCTAAACTTAAGCTTGCGGCGCTCAGAATGGGTTATGTGCAGTTTGCTCGATCCTCAATTCAACCCAGATCTTAATCTGACTGATGAGCAAAAAAATCAAATTAAACAGCTGTTCCTAGCTGGAGGGGTTTCATTTAATGCTGCAAAAGACAGTAAAGAAGCTTCACGTCGGGTCGAGTTACGGATGCAGTTTTACGGTTTAAAAGAATCAGAGAATATCGAGGATCAACCCACCTTTGATGCCGTTTCTGTTGAAAGCTGTCAGTTACCAAGGTAGATGTGATGAGTATCGCTTATTTAAAGCAAAGACTAAACGTGAGCGTCGAGAGGTTTTCTGAGCCTGCTCAAGCACAAAACAAATTTGCTAGACCGCATAAATTGATAAAAACCTTAGATATCATTGAGCGTAGGTTTGATGATATGGAAAATGCTCAGCCTGTTGAAGAAAAGATTATCAATTCTATTAAAAAGTTAGAAAAGTCTGGCATAGACTATCTGACTAAACGTGACTGGAAGAATCTTGCATGGTCACTAAGCAAAAAATTGCCGCATTATGAGGATAAAATTTTATTTACTTTTGTGGGTAGTAAACTAATTAATCAGTTTAAGAACATGCAGCCTGAATTGCTTAAGGCCGTTTATTTCCCTTTGCTTTATAGTTATTTTGCAGTAGAGCAAGAGGAGATCAATAAACGTCCCAACAACTGGCTTGAGCTCAAAAACATATTAAGTAACAACCGCTCCTCTTTATTTCAAACCACCACACGGCCCAAAAAATGGCTAACGACGTTAACCGACCATCCTGAACTCCTATCAGCAGACCCTTCCAAAAAGTTTATTCGTAATTTTTTACATAATAGCGACGAGGACAGAGTAAGCAATCAGCTAGAAAGCCTAAGTATCGCACCGAATAGTTGGTTTTGGGATAGTTTAGTAAGCTCATCTATCAAGTCGGTTAAAACGATGAAAGAGGACGACTATTTTAAAGTCATCCCTCGCTTTCTGCGCTTATTAGAACAAAACCCAATCTATACCAAAGACATATTAAAAGCGTTACTTGAACGTTATGCAACTACCTCAAAGCGTACAATAGTACATGAAGCTTTAAAGAGCGTCTCTCTGACGCAGTGGGGTAATCCTCAATACGACTCATCGGCAGGCTGGCGTAACGTCAGCTTGGATACCAAAAAAATGGTGATTCAATGGTTCGTCAGAGCAGATTTAGAAGCGTTCTTTAAATTATTTAGTCATACAGCCGATAGGGATCGCTTTGACTACTGGATTAAGTTTATTGATAAAATCTCTTTTTCTCAGATATTTTTAGGAACAGCAGCTCTGCAATCTCGGAGTCCGGCACATAAAAAGTTTATAGAACTTAACCGCGGTAGGTTGAAAAGTCTTATAGGCTCTACCCCTAGTAATAATGCTTTTTTATTAAAAATTGATAACGTCCATATTGTTGATTTTTCAGATACTGGGAATGCCTGCTATGGATATAGTGACTTACCTTTCAATCTTAGTAAAAAAAATATCACGGTTCATGAATTAAAAAGTAAACAACACTCAATCTTTAAAAGTGATTCTGGTCGGGGGATGAGTTTGAGTCATTCAGGAAATTGGGAGGCAAGATTTGATGAAAAACTCGCTGAATTGGGAGTTTTTTCTAATCAACCTGCTAGTCCAAAATATAAAAGGCGCCATTAGAGAGCAGTTATGAAACTAGCATTTTGGAAAAAAAATAAAAACAAGCAGACCGCAACATCAGAAACTGTAGTCAATAGTGTCGAGTCTGCGCCACTGCAATATGATGATATTGGTTTAAGGCATAACTATAAATTGGTAGCCAAAACAGATGCCGACTTTTATTGGGAGAGTTTGGCAGATGAAGAGCTCGCTTATCAATCAGATGATGGCTATGTACTGCCATGGGAAGCGCTTTTTGAGATACAGCAAGACCCTGAACATACTATAGACAGTAATGCCATTGAATGGCTTAACTTGCCACCATCAAGTGAATTATATCCGGTCATCCGTAGTGAAAAGGGTCTAAGTGACAAAGATTTCCAAATCATTCTTGACGGCTGGTGTGATAAAAATAAGATTAAGTTTAAAGGGTCGGTCAAACGAGAAGGCGCTATTGTTAGTATTGCTGGCAAAGAATATTTATTAAATGAGTCGGCCTGGAAACTGGTTGAAAAGATTAAAGCATTCTCTCGTATTACGGATAAGAACAAAGCATTAAATCAAAAGTATTGGGCACAGATACGTAGTCTAGCAAATAAAAGTGAAGCCAATTTAGATGAGTTTTTACGTAAAACTATCGTACTCGCCCCAGAAGAGCTGCAACTTAATCTTCGTAAAAACTTAGTGAGCACAGAATCGATAGTTGAAGTACAGCCTGACTTTAAAGACGCACCTGCAAACTGGCTGCAAACTTTCGATAGCTATAATGACGTTCAAAGTGAATATACAATCAGCTTGCCAGAAGGCGGTCTAGCGCATGTCATTATCGAGCCACAAGTCAAAAGCGTACTCAGTGAAATCAAAAAAATGCCCAATCGGCGCATCGCTGGTGAGCGTGCACAGACTTTTTTGCATAACCCTTTTTCTCAGTTAGGTGATGACGCAGTTGAAGTCATATCTTCAGAGAGTTTCGAGCAATCAAAAGAAGACGCAGAAATCTATAGCTATCGTATGAGTATAGATAAAGCTTACGATGAATCATCATATTTTATTTCAGCTCAGCTGACACTGCATGAAAACTCAGATCGAGAAGCAGATCCTATTTTATTAGCGCTCTCCAATGTAGTGCAGGCTAAGCATTTTATAGCTGCTTATGAGAAAAAATCTCCTATTTTTCTATGGGCGGGCTATAACATCGATAGAACCAGCTATTTAGATGATCAAGTAGCCGCGCTTAAAAATGATCTAGAAAATATTCAGCAGTATGAAGATGATTTACAAGCTAAAAATGTACTAGATTTAAATAATTACAGCGCTCGAGTAATTGGTATTGGTGAAGCCGAAAAGCTGAGTTCTGAAGCCATTCAAAAGGACAGTGGCGAGTCAAAATGGTTGCCACAGAACCTTATTGAAGAGTCCGCTACTTTATCTCAGCTGACTGCTGACAATGATATTGAGACTACTACTGAACGGCTTAAGCAGCACATTGAGCAGGCAGAATTAGAAGGGTCAGGCTTTGTATGTCATCCAGAGGGCGATATATCTATTTCATTAGACGAAGCAAAGCGCTTACTAAATGAGCTTTGTGATTCAAAAAATGAGAATGCAGCTGAGAGTAATACTGAGCAAGAGCAACCAGAGGCAGCTGAAAAAAAGAAAAAGTCCACCTTATTGATTGCCAATAATATTGATGAGGCGGATTTTACTAAACAGCGAGCTGAAGTCCTAAGCCTTAATGAAAAAAACTGTCTAGAAGCGAGACTGCCATCAAGCTTTAGAAACCAAGAGTTTAGTTTAAAAAAGCATCAAGAGTATGGTGTTGCTTGGCTACAAAATCTATATCAGTATGCACCGATGCAGGTGAGTGGTTGCTTGCTAGCCGATGATATGGGGCTAGGAAAAACGCTGCAGTTACTTTGTTTTATCGGAGAAATCCTAGAAACAACAGAAGATAAAAAGCCTGCGTTAGTGGTAGCGCCCGTGTCATTGCTAGAAAACTGGGAGTCTGAAATCAATCGATTTTTTAGTGCCAAGTTTGGCAAAGTGTTGAGTCTATATGGTGATAATTTAAAACAGCGAAAAATACCTAAGCACCTAATATCTTCTCAATTAAGAGATGATTATGGCATTACAAAGCTACTTGAAGATAATTGGTTGGGCGGTGCAGATATTGTGCTCACCACTTATGAAACCATGCGAGATCTTGAGTTCTCCTTAGGGAGAGTGGACTGGAGCGTTATGGTCTGCGATGAGGCACAAAAAATTAAAGTGCCTACTGCTATGGTGACAAAAGCTGCTAAAGCACAAAAAGCTGACTTTAAGATTGCTTGTACCGGCACACCTGTAGAAAACTCACTGGTAGATCTGTGGTGCTTATTTGATTTTATACAAGAAAACTTGCTCGGCTCTTTAACTGAGTTTAACAAAGAGTACCGCCGGCCTATTGAGAAAAAAGAGGATGAGAATGGCGCAATAATAAATCATCTTCGTCAATTGATTGAGCCGCAAGTATTGAGACGTATGAAACACGATGTCGCTGAGTTACCCGCGAAGCACGAGGTTGATGATTGTAAGGATATTACAATTTCACAGTTACAACGCACATTATATAAGCAAGTATCTAATGACACTCAGAGTCTATCTGAGCAAGGCAATAAAGGCGTTATGTTAAAGGCGCTGCATGATATGCGGATGATTTGTGCCCATCCCTTAAAGCTACATCAGCAAGCAACGATCAATGACTCGCCTAAAGCTAAATGGCTAATAGAGACTTTAGAGCTCATAAAACAAAAAAATGAGAAGGTTATTATTTTTACTGAGTTTAGAGACATTCAAGTATTTATAAAGCGACTTTTACTTGAGCGATATGGTTTAAATGTGACGACTGTAAACGGCGACACAAATACCGACAGTAAAAAAGGGTTAACTCGGCAAGCAACTATTGATAAGTTTCAAGAAATAGAAGGGTTTAATGCAATTATCTTATCCACGGTGGCAGTTGGCTTCGGAGTGAATATTCAAAAGGCAAATCATGTGATTCATTATACAAGGAGCTGGAACCCCGCTAAAGAAGACCAGGCGACAGATAGGGCGTATCGTATTGGACAAGATAAAGAGGTCTATGTGTACTATCCGTCTATCTCAGCACAGGATTTTGAAACCTTTGAAATCAAACTGGATAAGCTGTTATCTAGTAAGCGTCGTCTTGCTGATGATATGTTAGAACCAAACACTGAGATCACACAAGAGCTGATTCAGTCAGTTTATTGAGTTGAGCGCTTATGAGGAAAAGTGCTTAACCCCTATAATGAGATATATTAGCTATGCTAGACAATAGTACTGATGTTTATGACACCGACGATGAAAAGCAGCGTTATGCATATAATATGCTACCAACTTACTTATTGATGAAAGGGTTGCCCGAGGGCAAACGTCTTATCAAACAAGCAACTAAAAATATATCTAAAAAACCTTATAGGCAGAAAATTCAGTTCGCTCATGTTTTTAATGAATTGGCAACTACGCAGACATACTCACACATTGGTATGAATAATATCAAGCTTGAAAAAGGTGAGTTATCCAATCATCCTTATGAAGGTCTATTACGCTCATTTGGTGCTGAAACGGCAACTGAACTATTAAAACATACGAAGCTTATAGACGCATGCTTAAGTCAGAAACTACATGATCAGCTTATCATAGACTTTAAAGACTATATGTTTGAGACGTTTGGGTACGAAGATAGTGAGCTAAATACTAACATGTCTGCAGAATCGTTTTATCTGCACTTAGTTTTGAGTTTTATCGCACATCTCGATGCTTGTGTTCATCATGCAGCCTATTCAGAAAAAGTTGCACCGATCAGTCTAGGCTGGTTATTTATGCAAAAGTTAGACCCAGATAAGTGGCAGTATAATCATGAAAAAGACAACTATCACTTAATCAATCATAATGGCAGTCCCTTTACCTGTAGCTCTCGATCATTTATTCATTTATTACTAACTGTCTTGTATTTTCAGAAGCACAAGACAATGCCTACAAGTTTGTATGGTATTCGAGATAAGATCGATTGGAAGGTAGAAGATGAGGAAGGCAGGCTAGATGAGTTCATCTATAAAAAAAGCGAACGCGACAGTAAACGAAATTGGCTCAGTCTTGAAGACGTTTTTTGGTTTGTTGGTGTCCAAGGCTCTGAGGAAGATGAGGTCAATGAAACGCTGGCAAGCTGGCAAGAGTCGATGATCACATATATAAAAACGGATGACATTAATGACCTTGGAGGTCTGCCTCCTCGTGCGGAGGGCTTTATATGGCTAATTTATGCCTTTTTTCAAAACATTTATGAGCATACGGATAAAAGCAACAAAGCAAATAAAGAGCAAAGTTGTGTGTCCTATGACGATTATTATGGGCTATGGGAATCAATAACAGACTATTATGAGTTAAGGATAGATAAAAATATAAGAGCGGAACGCATTCAGTGGTCACAGTATTTAATAAAGCAAGCCATGCCCATTAAGCGCATGACTTGAAATGAAAAAAGAGACTGTGCACTATTTAGACGTTTGTTTATTGCTACGTCCTTTGCCTGACTTCTCAAACGGTTGCATACTAGGTTTGTTTTTTGGGTATTGAGGACGAGGTTTTGTATTCTTAGACATTGTAATTACCTTCTTGTTAGTTGATTTACTTACTTGGTGGGTTGTTATCCCGACCACCGCCTGAGGGGTTGCCTGTTGTACTTGGCCAGCCAGCACATTGTCCGCCATTACTCATATAAACTCTCATAGTTGTTACTCCATTAAATATTAAGTTTAGATTCCATAGCCATTTGCTTACTGACTATGATTAATAGAGTAACGTTCAAAAACAGTTTAATCTCCACCAAAAATGGGTATTTTGGTTAAAAAACATACAAACCAGTTCAATTCTTTATAATAAAGTGATGAAGTTTAAATATAGGTGAATAAATGAGTCAAAATTCAGAAATAGATAGTTCTAAATCATATTGGTTTGTTGGTTCTACATACGATGGTAAAGACCATACTGAGCGATTTATTGAAGAAGGTATTTGGGAGTTACATCCTAAAGCCAAACCGATTGACTCAATAAAGTTTATGAAGGCTGGTGAAGAAATTGCTATCAAGTCAGCTTATACTCGAAAAAGAGGGTTGCCTTTTGATAATCGAGGTCATACTGTTTCTGTGATGGCAATCAAAGCGATAGGTACCGTAGTAGAAAACCTAGGAGATGGTAAAACCCTTAAAGTAGACTGGGATGAAGAGACTACTGTAAGGGAGTGGTATTTTTTCACCAGTCGCAATACAGTTTGGAGGGTTGTTCCTGAAACGGCGATAAGAGTTGGTTTAATAGATTTCGCATTTCATGGCAAAGCTCAGGATATTGACATGTTTCGCAACGATCCATATTGGCGTGAAAGGTTTGGAGATAATATGGAAGAAAATTCTTCTTTTGGCTGGACAAGGTTTTATGAAGAGTTTGCGAATAAACTTCTTGCCTTCCGCTATCGCCGCGAGGAACTCGTAGCCGGTATTCATAAGATCTCTGAAAAAGTAGACGCTATGTCTGTTCTTAATGATCAGTATGAGGAGGGTGTTGTAGGGGGCCCATTAAAAGATATATGTCCATTTACAGTCTTTGCTATCTTTAATCGTGGTCTGACTGATAAAAACCGAAAAATTATTGCTAAAGAGCTAGCTGATCTGATTGGAGTGTCAGAGCCAGTGCCAAGGTCGTTTGATGGCATTCCTCTTGTTAATAATCAGTCAACCTGGTTTTTTGGCTATAGCTATAAGCGTCAGTCAGACGATATAGATAATCTATGGGAAGTCTTTGCACGTGGCATCTCGTTTGCAGATTTAGAAGATGGAGGTGAAGGTGAAGAAGTCTTTGCCCGCTTTGCCGATGCTTATGATACAGCAATGGAAGTATATGGTGTGGCTTGGAACCTCACTATGGGGCTTTATTGGATCCGCCCCTGGAGTTTCTTAACTTTAGACAGTCAATCCAAGAACTATATTAACAAAAAACTTAACATCGAGATTAATACCACTGGTTCTAATAAACGTTGTAGTTCTGATGATTATTTAGAGTTGATGGATAGTATAGAAGCTAGATTTCAAGAAGACAGCTATCCTGTACACTCTTTTCCAGAGCTCTCACTTGCAGCATATAAGTATCAGCCAGATAGTTCGGAGAAATCAATCAAGAGAAATTGGAAAGAGATGATTCCCTCTCAAGTAAAACAGCTTTGTGATGAAAAGCAGACTTATGAATTTACGATAGATGAGTTTTTAGAAAGATTTACTGATGATATTAAAGAAAGATACCCTAAGAACAGTGATATTGAAAGAGATGTTAAATATCTATTAAACAAAATGGTCAAAGATGGAGAAATGAAGTCACTTAGTAAGGGAGTATATCGCTTACTAAGTGAGGATCTGCTCAATGGTCTTGATGGCGTAACATATTCTGAGACTGATACACTGGTAGCTCCTGACAGCTACTCTATTGATGATATTACAGCTGACGGGTGTTTTTTACCTCAATCTAAGATTGAGATGGTACTTAAGCGTCTTCAAGCTAAGAAAAACATTATACTACAGGGTCCTCCCGGTACTGGCAAAACCTGGCTTGCTAAAAGACTGGCCTTTGCGCTAATTAGCCAACGTGATGACAGTAAGGTAAGAGCTGTGCAGTTTCATCCAAACCTATCCTATGAAGATTTTATTCGCGGGTGGCGTCCATCAGGCGAGGGCAAGCTGACATTGGTAGATGGTCCTTTTATGGAAGTGATTAAAACTGCCATAAATGATCCTGAGTCAAAATATGTCATCGTCATCGAAGAGATTAACCGAGGCAATCCGGCTCAAGTATTTGGTGAGATGCTCACGTTACTTGAGGCCGATAAAAGATCGCCAGATGAAGCGTTAGAACTGTCTTATAGAAAAACTGCTAGTGAACGTATTTATATACCTAGTAATTTATATGTCATCGGCACAATGAATATTGCTGACCGCTCGCTTGCATTGGTTGATCTGGCCTTGCGTCGCCGTTTTGCCTTTATCGATCTTGAACCGATACTTGGTAAAGCCTGGCGTGATTGGTTAAGAGATAAGAATGGTATTGACTCAGAATTCTTAGATAATATTGAGCAGCGAATTAGTGCTTTGAATGATGAGATTACTAAAGATCCTAGTCTTGGCGCTCAATTTCAAATAGGTCATAGTTATGTCACACCAGCCGTTGGTATGAATATCACAGATGCTAAAGAATGGTTCGTTGAAGTGGTAGCAACAGAGATAGGTCCTTTGCTCGATGAGTATTGGTTCGATGACCTTGAGAAATCTCAAAAAGTCCAAAAACGTTTGACTGAAGGCTTGTAGGGATATGTCTGTTAAAGAAGGCATACTGAAAGAACCCTTTGACGACATTAAGCATATAGGCAAGATACCTGTTCGTAATCTTTGGCTTCTTATGCTCTATGCATCAGATATCTATAGAGAGCTTGATGCTGCTAATATCGCAGTCGAAGAAAACCCTGATGATATTCCAGATTTAATCGCTGAGATGCTTTGTCGACGGGTTGAGCATCGAATTCAGCGTAACCTAAGTTATAGCTATCAGTCTCGTGATGCTGTGCTCAGTCGTGTACGTGGCAGAATAGACCTTATAGGTACTGAAAGAGGTAGATTGCTTGAGCGGGGCAAGATCGCTTGCCGCTTTGATGAGCTAACTATTGATACGCCGCGTAATAGGTATGTCCGAGGGGCTCTTGAGGCTATCTCTAAAGTCGTTAAACGTAAAGATCTGGCTCATTGGTGTCGATCGCTAGATATACGACTAAGACGAATGGGTGTCAGTCAAAAACGCCCCAGTCGTAGTGAGGTGTCAGTGGATAGGTTTGGGAGACATGATGCTGAAGATAAGCCAATGGTAACGGCTGCACATCTGGCGTTTAATCTGGCCTTACCAACAGAATCTAAAGGTACAAGGCGGTTGTCTTCAGCACAGAGAGACAATCTACCATGGCTGCGCAAACTCTTTGAAAAAGGGGTAGCTGGATTTTATGCTACGGTTCTGTCAAATCAATGTTATAGAGTAAGCTCGGGAAAAGTGCTTAAGTGGCAAATAAGTGATAAAAGCTTAGGTATGGATAATATCCTTCCCAATATGAAGGCGGACATCATCATTGATAATATTGACTCAGCACATCGCATCGTTATCGATACTAAGTTCAACTCTATAACAACAGATGGATGGTATCGAGATGAAACACTAAGAAGCGGATATCTTTATCAGATGTATGCTTACTTAAGGTCGCAAGAGGGTAGTGACGATCCTCTTAATGAGAATGCTGGCGGTCTATTTATTCATCCTTCGATAGGTGAAGATGTGAATGAGTATGTTGTCATTAATAACCATAAGATTCAGTTTGCGACAGTAAATTTAGAAGCCAGAGCAGGTGATATCCGTAATCGGTTGCTATATATCATAAAAAGTGCTGGTGTAAAGAATATAGCTTAGTAAACTGTAACTCTACATGAGCTTTTGCTAAAAAAGGATAAGACCGCTTATAATTTACTAACTAAAAAATAAGCAATACTAAGTCAAACAGATATTTCCATTCTGGACGAAAAAATGGTCATGATGAAGAGCGTTCAGTTATTGACCGGTAAACCCTAATAGTTATTCTGTGGATTTTTCGTTACTGATCTTAAAACTTTCTTTGCAGATAGAGCACTATTATCAGAAATTTTGAGAGAGCGAAAAAAGTAGCCACTTCCTTGATAATCTCATTAGCTTATTATAACTATATATTCTAACGTGCCAGCTCTTTAATAGCTGTCTTTATTCTGAGCTTGAACGTTGGTTGTCATGGTTTGATCGATGTGGTTTTTATACCACCACCGTAGGATTTCAGGCCTATAGCCAATCTTAGGTACAATAACTTGGATTGATGACTAGACGACAGGATAGTCATTTGTAGCTTCGATAAGCAAACGAACGTCGAACACTTTGATTTCAGAGTATAGTTTCGTGTTTTCGTTGTAGTATGCTCTTAGAAGGTTAAACATTCGACAACCACAAGGCGGTTCAAATAGTTGAGAGGCTAGCTCTATAAAGAGTTTTACATTTCTAGTTATAGAAAATAGTGTCAAAACTTCAGACTAACGAAAATTAACGACAATAGCTGTCGTGTAGTCTGATTAATCGATGTATTTTAATCACTATTTATACTATAGTAACTCAGTCAGTAAATTATTAAGCACTAATAATGCAGTATAGAGTTAACCCTCGAGGCGCAACGCTTCACATTGTAACTCTGCTATTACTGTCAAATACCAAAAATAATACTAAACAATAGACCTCATTAAAACGACGGTGAAATATCTTGTCTTGCCTAATTGATAAGATAACTCAATCATTAAAACTATGTCCTCAAATATATTTGATAACGGAGCTTAAAAAGCTGCGAACAGACTCGGCTGAGTCAAATTTGAGATGATACTAAAAACAAAAATTTAAATGCTACGACTAATAATACTAAAAACAAGGAGACGTTATGGCAGACGTTAAGAGTACTTTCGGACCAAAACGGATAGACAACATATCTTGGTCAGATACGTCACAACCTTCTAAATTAATTCAAGATGACTTACAGACTAAGCAAAAGACCCCACTGTTTTATCTTCATAACGAGTCCATCAACGACTATGAAGATGACATTTACTTTGTGAATAATAGCGATGAAACATTAAGCTTTGTCGCGCCTTATGAGCTGATGAAGAAGGATACAGAAAACCCTGAGAGTGTTATTGCTGTAGAGCCAAGTGAGCGTGATAAGGCCTTTACTTATACTGATGTCTTGCCGAAGCAAGGCGTGAGAATCAATCGTCAGCACATCATTTATGATAGTGATTATCTCAACCAAATCATTGTCTATACCATGAGTTGTGCTAGCAAAGCGATGTGGGGTGTTTGGCGCTTTAGTGCGTGTGAAAAGGGCCTGTTTCCATCGTCTTATCCTTTGCTGTGGGAGGATGGCACGAAACCGTTGTGTGTCGTGAGCGCAGAGAAGCTTAACGATCCTAAAGACCGTCCTATCCTACCGCCAGTACTGCCCATACGTCAGCAGTTATACCAAGGCTGGTCTGAACCCTATGATCAAACGCGCGCGAGTTTTATGGTCGCTATCACAGATGTGATCTATCGTTATGACTTTGGCATGGTGGGCTGTTATTACAATCATATGTGGGATGAGTACAGTAGTGAGGCGGAGCAGATTGCCAATTTGCTCATTAAAAAAGATGCCGATAATGTAGATGAAATATTGGCGCTGATGACTGCGGTCTACGATGTATCGTTTGGTACTGGATATACTACAGTTCCTAAAGAAGTTGCCGAGATCATCTATGATCTGTGGTTAAAGTATAAAAATAATAAATGAAGTAAGGGAGAAAGCTATGATGTTTCCAATTGAGAACAACGACACGTTTTTACTGTTCTTTCACGGTCTTGATTCGAGCTGTGAGACCAGTAAGTACACTTGTATTACCCGTGAGCCTAAATACTGCCAAACTGTCAATTATCGAGAGAACTTTAATGAGGTTTTCGATATTTACGACACCTTAATACAAGAAAAATTGAAACAATATCCACGTGTAGTCTTGGCAGGGCATTCACTGGGCGCTTGGTTTGCCAATCACTTCGCGCATAAATACAATCTACGCGCGCTATTGATCGCGCCTTGTATATATCCGAGTGAGGTTTTAGCTGATCGTATACCTGAGTTAGCTGATAGGAAGCTATCCTTTCCTACCTCAAACACTGAGATGGTGCGGGTCATGGTTGAGATTGAGGACGAATGCTTAGATGTGGCCGTTGCTAGACGAACACTGGTTAATTTACCCGATAGCTGGGAGGTAGATTACTTTGAGCGCGGTCATCACCGAATTGCCCGTAGTAGTGATATCTGGTATCACTTAGTTCATCTGTGTGAAGATCCTATTGTTTGGATGGACGACGCGACATACCATGGGGAAGACTAAGTATAGTCAGTACTCTGAGTAATCAAAATATAGCTGTTGTTACGCACTGTCAGAAAACCTAGACAACTAAGCTGTCTGGGTTTTTTTTAGACTTGTAAGTAGTGATATAATGCCTCGATAATCGATACTTTATAGAGGATCCATATTATGGCTCGCACCGCTAGCGCATTACACATTTTAGTAAAAGACAAAGAGCTGGCGGAGGATATTGTCGCTAAGCTCAAAAAAGGTGCTCAGTTTGATGTACTGGCCAAGAAGCACTCAACCTGCCCGTCAGGTAAAAAGGGCGGCAGCTTAGGTGAGTTTAAAAAAGGCCAAATGGTAGGGCCCTTTGATAAAGTCTGCTTCAACGGTGAGCTGTTTACCCCGCATTTAGTCAAAACCAAATTTGGTTGGCATGTGGTAAAAGTGCTTTATAGGAGCTAAGCGTTCAAGTCAAAGGTGGCTCAGAAGGTTTAAGCGGTTATTAATAGACGCTACACGCAAAAAAAGCCAGACAACCTAAGTCGTCTGGCTTTCATTCGTTTTAGGATAATCACTATAGTATACTAGTAGATAACTCAAAAATTAGACATAAAAAAGCCTCACTACCTAATAAGTAGTGAGGCTTTTTGCTCTGTTCGAGCCATATTTGGAGCGGGATAAGAGATTCGAACTCTCGACCCCAACCTTGGCAAGGTTATGCTCTACCACTGAGCTAATCCCGCTGATTCATCGTTTGATTAACTATCGTCAGATGATGAAGGCGTATTATACGCGGTTTTTTCGGTCTGTCAACAACCATTATGAAAAAAAGTAAAATTTAATAAAATAGGCATGTCATCATATCATCAATGTATGATATAACAGTTTTTTATAATACGTATTCCAAAAGATTTTTGTTAGATAAATGATTTTAAGATACGTTTTTATAATTATTTTCAACCATTTATATTATTACGAGTGTTTATAAATATAATTCTTAAGGATAAGAGCTATGAGCCAACAGTATACCATCGCTGATTATTTGTTTGATCGCATCGCTGAGGCGGGTGCGACTGAGATATTTGGCGTACCAGGTGATTTTAATTTAACATTTTTAGACAATATTATAGAGTCCGATAAATTACGCTGGGTAGGTAATACCAACGAATTAAATGCAGGCTATGCTGCTGATGGTTACGCACGAGAGCGTGGGTTTGCAGCTATGGTGACGACTTTTGGTGTGGGCGAGCTGTCCGCGATTAATGCGACTGCAGGCTCCTTTGCAGAGTACGCGCCAGTCTTGCACGTCGTCGGTGCGCCTAGTACAGCGACCCAAGATTCTAAGCGACGCATTCATCATACGCTTGGTGACGGTGTGTTTAACCACTTTATCAAGATGGTAGAGCCAGTAACGGTAGCACGCGCGCACCTTACCGCCGAAAACGCTGCTTCAGAGATTGATAGAGTCATTCGTGTGACTCTCAAAAAACACCGCCCAGGCTACTTGCTACTATCGCCGGATGTGGCACGTCAGCCTATTTATCCACCTTCTACTAAGCTTGTCGATAGTGCAGAGAATATAACCAGCGAAGCTGCATTGGCTGACTTTAAAAAAGCACTAAAAGCGTTTTTGCCAAATAAGACTACTACTTTGATGGCGGATTTGATGGTACATCGTTTGGGACTACAAGATCGGCTCAAAGCTTTGATCGCTGATACTGAAATTCCGTATACGACGCTATCTTGGGGTAAGACGCTATTAGATGAGCAAAGTGATCGCTGGGCAGGCACGTATGCTGGCGTGGCATCACGTCCAGTAGTGAAGGATGCGGTAGAAAACTGTGAATGTCTCATCAAGATTGGGGTGCAGTATACCGATACGACGACCGCAGGCTTTAGCCAAGACATTGATGAAAAAACAGTCGTAGATTTGCATTATGAGCGCGCAACCATCAGTGGTCAAAACTTTGCACCTATTGCATTAGAAGATGCGCTACAGGCTTTACATGAAGTCATGACCTCAGGTATCAACATTGTGCCAAAACCCTTTTGTAGAGAAATCAAGCCGCATGAGCAACATGGCACTGATGAAGAAGCTATCCGTCAAGACGACTTATGGCATGTCATCGCAGACCATTTGGATCACAACAATCTAGTATTTGCTGATCAGGGGACTGCCTACTTTGGTATCAGTGATGTGCGTCTGCCAGAGGGCGTAACTTGTTATGGTCAGCCAATGTGGGGCTCAATTGGTTATACCTTGCCTGCAAGTTTAGGAGCGGCTATTGCATCGCCTGACAAGCGTAGCGTCTTGCTCATTGGTGATGGCTCAGCATTATTGACCATTCAAGAAATAGCCATGATGATTCAAGAGCGTATCAATCCTGTCATTGTACTTGTCAATAATGACGGTTATACGGTTGAGCGCGCCATTCATGGTGAAAACCAGCACTATAATGATATTCCTAAGTGTAACTGGCAACTGATGCCACAAGCTTTTGGTGCAGATGAACAAAACAGTCTATTACTCAAAGCAGAAACCATGGGAGAATTAAAATCGGCTCTCAAGACAGCTGCAGCGACGACAGATAAAATGGTGTTTGTAGAGGTGGTGACTGACAAGCATGATATTCCGCCGTTATTGGCCGATATCAGCGCGGCGCTTAAGCCAAAGGCAGACTAAGTAGTTAGATATATTATTTATAGCGTAAACATTAAAAAGCCCCGTTCAAAAGTTTGAGCAGGGCTTTTCTACTTTTCATTAAGCGGTATAACGGTTTTTTACACTGCTTAGAAATGAAATTTAACTAGGGCGCTAGGTACGCTCTGGTTCACTCCATCAACACCAAACTTGTTTTTCCAATAGCTGTATTCCATACCGACTTCGATGCGATTATCAATACCAAGCATGTCTTGCAAGTTGTATTTGATCTGCGGATTAATATGCAGCTGGTTTGCCTTATCGTCGTTATTAAAAGAATAATCAACATAGCCGTCAATGACGAAGTTACTCTTCTCCCAACCATAGGTTAAAGTAATCTGTTGATCATCAGCGTCACTGAAAGTGTCATCGTTAAAAGCGTGATATAACGTAGCTGAAGCATACTTCATACCGTCAATTGGTATGTTTAGATCAGCGCCAATACCAACTAAGAAATTATCTTGCTCAAAACCATTAGTATTCGAGCCAAACTCATAAGTACCCGCTAAGTTTACCTGCTTAATCAGACCGTTGCTGTAGTCTGAAATCTTAAACTTTGGAGACAGCTCGCCATAAATATCTTTAGCGCGAGTACCATTAGCATCGCTTGCACCTTGCAAACGATCAACGAAGAAGAACACACCACCCCAGCTATGAGCAGACGCATGCTCTAAGGTGACTGTCGTCAGCTCACCATCTTCTGCTAGCTCATAATCAGTACCATAAAGTACAGAAACACTCGTATCAGTAAAAAAAGTCTTAGCTTGAGCGGAGGTTAGACTGCCTAAAGCACCGATAGTAGCTGCTGCTATAAACAATGATTTTAGATGGTACAGCTTATTTTTAGCTAGATGAATATGAGTCTTTGCTATTAAGTTAAAACGCACAGTATTACTCCCTTAATTACAGTCGTTGATTTCCATAAAACACAGTTGTAAGAATATGTAGGGTCTTTCTTTAACATCCTGTCAAAACGCGTTGTTACTATTAAGAAAAAAGGTAGGCTTGTAAAATAACTGACCATTTGGTCAGGATTTATATTACTATAAAGGAATTACAATTAGTAGCATTAATGCATTAAATCTTAGAAAACAAAAAAGGCTTACAATTTAATGTAAGCCTTTTTTGTTTTAAGGATTATAGCTTCATTTTCAAATAAATTTTAGAGAACAGTATGTAAGCGTATGATTTACTGTAAAAATATGGTTTATCTATCAACGATAAACTTTGATTATTCCTCTCGGTTTTAGGTAATTATGGCAGCTGATTCTCTTATCTAAACTACTCGCTTAAATATAGTAGGTTTGGATTTTTGCAGCGCAATCACGTAGTATTGGTAAAAACTGTTCGATTAATACGTCATGAGAGATACGAAGGGCATTGGTACTAATATTAATAGCGCCAATGAGTTCGTTATTTGCTTTATAGACTGGCAGTGCTAAGGACAGCAGGCCAGTATCTAGCTCTTGATTGACTACGACGTATTGTTGTTCTCTAGCGTCTTTTAATGCTTGATTGAGCTGATTACGATCAGTAATACTGTAGGGCGTATGAGCGCGTAGCTCGACATTGTCGATATAATCTGTAAGTAGCTCATCAGGAAGGCTGGCAAGAATAGCACGTCCCATAGACGTATAAGCGGCCGGTAGTCTTGTGCCAATCGCTAGGGTAATAGACATCAAGCGATGTTCAGCTGCAGAGCGGGCGATATATACCACTTCATCGTCATCTAGTACGGCAAACGAACACGATTCTCCCGTTTGTTCAGTGACGCGCTCTAAATAGAATTGGATAATATCGTGATGGTGGACGCCACTTAAATAACTGGCACCAAGACTTAGCGTTTTAGGAGTTAGACTAAACTGGCGTTTGCTTTTATGGACATAACCGAGGGCGTGTAAGGTTAATAAATAACGCCTAGCCTTTGCTCGATCTATCTTGGCGCGTTCGGCTACTTCGCTCAATGTCATACTAGAGTGGTTTTCATCAAAAGTCAGTAATACGTTCATGCCTGCTGCAAGCGATGCAACGAAATCTGGACTATCAACAGATATTTTCTCATCTTGTTTTTTATACATGCTATTCAATGATTACCAAAATTAGAGATTCTAAATGAAAGTTACTCAATTAATCAATCAGCCTTTTATACATTCTGATATTGCAAAGAGTTTTTCTGATCGTTTGTTTGTGCAAGCCATGTTGGATTTTGAGATGGCCATCATAGAGGTCAGAGAATATCATAGCCTCATTCCAGCAGGCATTCTACAGCAAACTAAAGAAGCGTTAGCGATAGATTTGTTTGATATTGATGAGATTGGGGCGCAAACCTACCTTGGCGGTAATGCGGCTATTCCTTTTATCGCCCAAGCCAAAGCCCTATTGCCGCAAGACATAAAACCGTATTTTCATCAGACCGTCACCAGTCAAGATGTCATCGATACAGCAATGATGATGATGCTCAAGCCAGCTCTACAGCGTATCAATAATGACTTAATTGATGTGCTTCAAGCTTGCGCTGTATTGATTGAAAATCATCGTGCCACTCCGATGGTAGGTAGGACATTGTTGCAACAAGCACTACCGATTACTTTTGGAGCAAAGGTCTCGCAGTGGGCAGCATCGCTACTTGCTGTTTTGCCAAATTTAACACAATTAGAGCAAGCAGGCTTTTATTTACAATGGGGTGGCCCTGTTGGGGTTGGTAATGAAGAAAATGAACGTTATGAGTTGCCTCAGCAAGTGGCGACGTTACTCGGACTATCGTTGCCGTTGTTGCCTTGGCATACAAATAGACAACCTATTCATGCGCTCGCTTCTGGATTGGATGCTTGTGCTGGCGCTATGGAAAATATCGTTGAAGATATAGCCTTGATGTGTCAGTCTGAATTGGATGAATTGGCTGAGCCCGCTATCGAAGGAATGGGCGGCTCATCATCGATGCCGCATAAACGTAACCCTGTGTTGTGTGCTTTAATTAAGACCGCTACGCTAAGAATGCACGGGCATCTAAGTGTAATTAGCAATACAACCGCTCAGCCTTTTGAGCGCGCGTTGGGGCAGTGGCATGCAAGCTGGATGCCATTAATGGAAGGCGTCGCTTTGGTCGCTGGAGCCGCAAATTATCTAAAAATGTTGTTACAAGGATTACAAGTGCATCCCGAGCGCATGGCGGCCAATCTTGATTTGAATAGTGATGCGTATCTCACCGAACCTTTAAAACGTCATTTTTTAGAGCATCAAGAGCAAATTTATCCTTTAATAGAGCAAGCTAGCCGACGAGCACATAAAGAGCATAAAGGCTTTGTACAGACATTTTGTGAAATAACGTCAGAGCGAGTTATGGATGATAGCGCTAATGACTCAAATGAGCTTGCAACACTTCTATCTCCTTTGACTTACTGCGGTGCAGCAGATAGACAATGTCAGTTGACACTACAAGCAATCAAAACAATAGTTGCAAATTCATCCAGCATAAACAAATAACCAGATTGACAGATGCTTAGAAAAGGGTTACGTTAATTCACTATACGAACAAGAATTCTTATATAGAACAAGTTATGAAAATCTTAGTACATTTATCTTTGATCATCAAAAAAGGAATTTATGATGAAGAAAACGCTTCCTATTAGTATGGCGTTGGCCGCTCTGATGAGTCTTACGGGCTGTTCACCATCAAATGATACTGCTAGCGATGCTACCAATGGCGATACTGCGTCAAGTTCTGATGAGGCGACCACATTACGCTTTGCTCACTTTTGGCCAGCGACTTCAGCGACACATAAAGACGTCTTTGCACCTTGGGCAAAAAAGATTGAAGAAGAATCAAATGGTCGCCTAAAAGTTGAAATCTTTCCTTCAGCTACCCTTAGTAAAGCCGATGCCGCCTACGACGCCGCTGCTAAAGGTACCGTCGATATTGGCTCTCAACTCCAAGGTTATACCAATGGTCGCTTTCCATTGACTCAAATTACAGAGCTTCCAGGTCTCTCCAACTCAGCCACCCAAATGAACTGTATGCTACAGACCTTGTATGATGATGGGGTGATTTCGAGCGAATATGAAGACACGCATTTATTGTTTATGATGGGTACTGGCCCTGGAGGTATTCATACTATTGATAAAGAAATTCGTAAACCTGAAGATTTAAAAGGCTTACGTATCCGTCGTCCTTCTGCCATCGCAGGTGACATTATTGAAGCAGCAGGAGGCACGCCTGTCGGTCTGCCAGCCCCTGATCTTTATACTTCGCTGCAACGCGGTGTGTTAGATGGTCTAAGTCTGCCATGGGATGCGACTGGCTCATTTAAACTTATCGAGCTTGTAAACACCCATACCAATATGCCTTTTTATAGCTCCGCTATCATGGTGACGATGAATAAAGACAAATACGAAAGCCTACCTGATGATCTTAAAAAGGTCATCGATGACAACTCCGGTATGGAGATGGCTGTTATGGCTGGCGAAGTGTTTGATGGTGAAGATGCCAAATTTATGGCTGAGGCCAAAGCCAAAGGCGATACCATGATAGATATCCCTGATCCATTGAATGATCCTGCATGGAGCGCACCATTGGAAGCTGGGACACAAAAATATCTAAAAGACACTGAGGCGCTTGGTTTGGACGCTCAAGCAGTGTATCAAAAAGCCAAAGAGGCCAGTGCAGCGTGTAAAGCCTAGTTTATAACATCGCAATAGACTAATCTTATACAAGAAGTTTGCATGGTTTTAATTTATCTACAAGGATGTGATAAAGATGTTTTTTAAAATTAAAAGAAGCGCCATCCCTTTATCTGTAGTAATGGCATTGAGTATGTCAGCTTGCTCTAATCAATCTGAGCAAGGTGTCAATACTGATTCAGGCGCAGCAGATGTCACGACGCAGGAAGTTACGACGCTAAGGTTCTCACACTTTTGGCCATCTACAGCAGCTTTGCATACTGATGTGTTTGAGCCTTGGGCCAAAAAGATTGAAGCCGACTCAGAGGGTAGGCTAAACGTTGAGATTTACCCCTCAGCCACTCTAAGTAAACCTGATATTACTTATGATTCGACTGCTAAGGGTACTGTTGATATAGGGGCGCAAGTTCAGGGCTATATCAGTGGCCGTTTTCCATTGACTGAGATTACCCAGCTACCCGGTCTGTCAAGCTCAGGTGCTCAATTAAGCTGTATGCTACAAACCTTGTATAACAATGATGTGATAGCAAGTGAGTATGAAGATACCCATCCGCTATTTATGATGGCTTCAGGACCTGGCGTTTTTCATACGATTGACAAACCTATTCGTGAACCAGAAGATCTTAAAGGCATGCGTATTCGCCGCCCGTTAGAGATAGCGGCTAATATTATCGAAGCGGCAGGAGGCACACCTGTTGGTATGCCAGCATCTGACCAATATACTTCCTTGCAACGCGGGGTAATAGATGGGGTGAGCACGCCTTGGGATGCGGCAGGCGCCTTTAAGTTAGCGGAACTGACCAATACGCATACGACCATACCTTTATACAGCTCAGCATTATTAGTGACCATGAATAAAGATAAGTATGAGAGCTTGCCTGATGATCTCAAAAAAGTCATCGATGACAACTCAGGTATGGATATGGCAAAGGTTGCTGGCGGCTTATTCGATAGTGAAGATATTAGAGTTAAAGCTGAATCCAAAGCTCGCGGCGATACGATGATAGAGATTCCTGATCCATTAAACGATCCTGCTTGGAGCGGTATACTCAAGACAGAAATTGAGAAATACCTCAATAACGTGGAAGCGCTTGGATTAGACGCACAAGGCGTTTATGAAAAGGCGCAAGAAGCGAGCGTTGCTTGTAAGACCTAGCTTGTAAGAGCGAGTTGGCAGAGCCAATTGTTAGAAGAAAGGAAGCATTAGAGCAAGTTATACACGATAATTATGACAGGTTTTAGCCTATCTACAAGGATGAGATAAGGATGTCTATCAAAACTAAAATGAGCGCGATGTCGTTACTTATGACGTTAGCACTAGGAATATCAGCTTGTTCCCAATTTGGCGACAATGAACAAGCGGCCGGTGTGGAATCTTCTGCAGCGGATACGACAGTTTTAAGGTTTTCACATTTTTGGCCAGCAACTTCTGCCATGCAGACTGAGGTATTTGAGCCATGGGCCAAAAACCTTGAGACAGAGTCAAATGGGCAATTAAAAGTTGAAATCTATCCTTCTGCGACCCTAAGTAAGCCCGATGTAACCTATGACTCTGCTGCCAAGGGCACTATTGATATCGGCGCACAAGCTCACGGATATACTGCTGGGCGTTTTCCATTGACTCAAATAGCAGAATTACCAGGTCTGTCTAATTCAGCTGTACAGATGAGCTGTATGCTACAAACTCTGTATGATGATGGCACTATCGCTAGCGAATATGAAGACACGCATCTATTGTTTTTGATGGGTGCTGGCCCAGCAGCTTTGCATACCGTTGATAAGGCTATTCGCGTACCAGAAGATATGAAAGGCATGCGTATACGTCGTCCTTCAGCGATTGCAGGGGATATTATTGAAGCTACTGGCGGCTCTCCTGTTGGTTTGCCTGCTCCTGATATTTATACCTCATTGCAGCGAGGCGTTATTGATGGGCTAAGCTTTCCTTGGCAGCCCACCGGCGACTTTAGAATCACAGAATTAGCCAATGCTCATACCAATATTCCTTTTTACAATTCAGCGCTATTAGTGACGATGAATAAAGATAAGTATGAAGCTTTACCTGCCGATCTGCAAAAGATTATCGATGACAATTCAGGACGAGTAATGGCAGACATCGCTGGCAAGATGACGGATAGAGAAGATGCCAAGTTTATGGAAGAGGCGCGTGCAAAAGGAGATATTATGGTCGATATACCTGACCCACTTAATGATCCTGACTGGAGAGGTCCTTTGATAGAGGGCACACAAAAATATCTTAGTGATGTTAGCGCTTTAGGTTTAGATGCGCATGGTGTTTACGAAAAAGTCAAAGCAGTTAGCGCTGCTTGTAAGGTTTGACGGTCATAGTCTTCGTTATTGAACGTCAATATTATAGTTAAAGCATGTCTTTGTTTTTTAGTTGATGTAGTAAAACTCAATTTTAATAATTTTTAAGGGATTAAAAATGGTTAATAGTGTTCACCCCACAGGACTTTTTGATAATAGTGCAAAAGATTATCAGCATATTACTGCCCATCCTTTAGCTTCTGCTATGGGCGCAGAGATTAGAGGTGTAGATTTAAGCGATGTCAGTGACGATGCCATGGCTGAAATCGAAGATGCCCTTTATAGGCACAAAATGGTCTTTTTTAGAGATCAGGAAATATCTTTTACTGATCATGAAAATCTGATTCTTCAACTTGGTGAGTTTGGGACAGATGCCTATACTACTGGTGTTCCTGGTCATCCAAATATTCAACCGCTTATTAAAGAGGCAAGTGTAACTACCAAAAGCGTGTTTGGCAGTGGTTGGCATGTCGATTCAGCTTTTTTAGAGTGCCCGCCTTCTATTGCCATTAATTATGGGGTAGATATACCGCCGTATGGTGGCGATACGATGTTCGCTAACGCTGTGTTGGCATATAACTCCCTAAGTCCAGCGATGCAAGAGATGATAGCGCCGCTAAAAGTATGGATGAGTGGTAAAAACGTCCTTGCCAATATGCAATCAGAAAAGCAATCTCAAGAGTCAGGCAAAGTAGGCGCTATTGGTAATATTGAGCTGGATTTAAATGCCCAGCAGATGCTAGAAGGTTTTTATCATCCAATGGTCAGAACCCATCCCGTGTCAGGCGAGAAGTCACTGTATGTTGATAAGATTTATGCTTGCGGGATAGAAGGCATGACGGACGATGAAGCGCGTCCTTTGCTTGATTTTTTATCGAGCTTTGCCACTCAAGAGTCTTTTACTTGCCGATTAAGATGGGAAAACAACACGGTTATTATGTGGGATAACAGGATTTGCTTACATCAAGCGTTTAACGACTATGATGGTTATAGACGTGAGATGTATCGTGCGATTGTCATGGGCGAGAGACCAGTATAATAGAATTATAGTAATAGGATTGTATTATGGAAGATATTTTTGCAACGACAGTAACCCCGCCAGGCTATAGTGACGTTGAGTGGCAGGCTCGAGTCGACTTGGCGCTGTGCTATAGAATGGTTGATTACTATGGCTGGACGACTCAAGTCTACAATCATATCTCTTATAGGATCCCTGGTACTGAGCATTTGCTCATCAATGCTTTTGGGCTCTTATATAGTGAAATAAAACCGTCAAACTTAGTCAAAATCGACTTTAATGGAAATAAGGTCGATGACTCACCTTATCCTATCAATCAAGCAGGCAATGTGATTCATACTGCGCTTCATAAAGGTAGGCCAGATGTACACTGCGTCATGCATACTCACAATACTGATATCCAAGCGGTAAGCGCATTAAAGTGCGGATTTATTCCTTTATATCAAGAAGCGTTTATGTTCTACGATCGCATTGGCTATCATGACTTTGAAGGTATTGTATTAGATGAAAGCGAACAACAACGACTCATAGCTTCACTTGGACCGACCAATCACACTTTGATGCTAAACAATCATGGGGTTATCACGACTGGCCCTGACGTATCTTGGGCCTTTATGAGAATGTATCAAATCATTCAAGGCTGTCAAGTGCAGCTAAAAGCCATGGCGTCAGGAGGAGAGATGATTGAAGTAAGCGACGATGCGATGAAAAAAACAAGGGAGCAATTTGAAGGCGGTGACGCTCAAGCTGGTGCTGCAGTGAGATTGCCTGAATGGCCCGCTTACTATCGCTTGATGGATAGATTGGATCCAGACTGGAATAAATAATCGCTTTTTGAACGTTTTACGCGTAGGAGAACAAGCATGGCATTTTTTGCAACCGACGTACACCTTGTCGCTTATCAAGATAGTGGCGAGGCTTATCTACCAGCATTGTTTATGGCGCATCCACTTGGGATGAGTCGTGATGTCTGGGATAAGATATGTGACCAATTACATGGACACTATCGCTGTATTCGTTGGGACTTACCAGGGCACGGTAGTAGTGGGGTCGCAGCAGATGATGTCTCTGCCAAAATGCTGGCTTATGATGTACTTGCCTTAGCTGATATGCTAGAGATTGAGAGCTTTAGTTTTATCGGTACATCAATTGGCGGTGTCATCGGTCAAAGCTTATGTCAGATAGCGCCTGAACGTTTAGAGCAAGTGTGGCTAACCAACACTGGAGCTGTCATCGGTACCAAAGAAGCTTGGGCCGAGCGTGCCAAAAATGTCCGTCATTTAGGCTTGGCTGAGATGGCTGAAGGTATCGTGTCACGTTGGTTCGCTCCAAGCTATGCCAACCAATACCCTGAGACATTACAGGGCTGGCAAGTACAATTGTCACGCAGCGATGATGAGAGCTATGCCAAGCTTTGTGAAGCATTGGCCCAAGTCGATAACCGCGACAAACTAGCAAGCTATACCAAAAGTGTTGCCTTACTTGCTGGATCGGAGGATGTGTCTACCCCTCCTGCTACTCTAGAAGCATTGCAGTCGGCTTTTTCTGATGCCCACTTAACTGTATTTGCAGGGGTAGGACATGTACCATCAGTTGAGGCACCAAGTGAGCTAGTCGACTATATTCAAACCAATACTGCTCGTGCGACCGTCGGCCAAACAGGTGTCAGCTATGAGCAAGGGCTTGTACAGCGTAAGCGTATACTTGGTGATGCTCATGTCGAAAGGGCGTCTAAAAACGCGACCACGTTAGACAGTCCGTTCCAGCAGTTTATTACTCGTAATGCGTGGGGCGAGCTATGGGGGGATCCCAGTTTGACTTTCCATCAGCGCAGTATGATTACGACCGCTATATTAGCAGCGCTTGGGCGCGATGGTGAATTGGGATTGCATTTACGTACCGCGCAGCGTCTGGGTATCAACGAAGCTCAGCTGCGTCAAGTGCTGATGCATGTGTCTATCTATGCTGGTGTGCCGGCGGCCAATCATGCGTTTTCTTTAGCCAAGGAAAATGGCTGGGGTGATGCAATATCTTAATATTAAAATATTCAATGCTCTAAGCCTTTTATAAAAATGGAGATACTCCTAATGAGTCAAAACTATCCTTATTTTGTCGCGCGTGACCGTGCATGGCAACCTGCACAGTATACACCAGGTTATAAAACCTCAGTTTCTCGTTCTCCGCGTCAAGCATTAGTCAGTATTCAAAATGCCAGCCCCTCAGAGCGCAGTGGTCCTGTCTTTCATAACTTAGACATGGGACAACATGACAATGATTTGTTGATGAATTTTCGCACAGAAGGCTCGCAAGCAGGCCTGCCTATTGGTGAGCGCATTGTGGTACATGGCCGTGTGATTGATCAGTTTGGCAAACCAGTTCCCCATACTTTGGTTGAGATGTGGCAAGCCAATGCTGGAGGCCGTTATCGCCATAAAAAAGACAGCTACCTTGCGCCTCTTGATCCAAACTTTGGTGGGGTCGGTCGTTGTATGACAGATGCTGAAGGCCGTTATCGTTTTCGTACCGTGCGACCCGGTCCTTATCCTTGGCCAAATGGTATTAACACTTGGCGCCCTGCGCATATTCACGTTTCAGTCATGGGACCATCGATTTCGACTCGCTTAATTACTCAAATGTACTTTGAAGGTGATCCATTGGTTCCGCTGTGTCCAATCGTGCAGGTATTAAAAGATCCAGAAGCGGTTGAAACGATGATTGCACGTTTGGACATGGCTATGAGCAAACCGATGGACTACCTAGCGTACCGTTTCGATGTGGTCGTTCGCGGCGCATTACAGACCTATTTTGAGGAGTAAAACATGTATAGCCAATACAAATTACAAGATGAAACGGGTTTACTGCGTGAAACAGCTTCACAAACGGCTGGGCCTTTTGTCCATATCGGTTTAGCGTTAGAGATTGCAGGCTTTGAGTCAAGATCAGATGAAATCTGGCAAGATTTGGCAAAAGAAAATGCCGAAGGTGAGCATATCGAGCTGGTCGGCTCTGTCTATGACGGCAATGGTGACTTAGTACATGACGCCTTAATTGAGATTTGGCAAGCTGATAGCCACGGTAACTATGTTGCTGATTTTGATAATAAAAAGCCATTTAGCGGTTTCGGTCGTAGTGCCTGTGCGATGGATGGTGACTTTTATTTTAAGACGATTAAACCTGGGCAAGTAGATTTTGATGGTAAATCAATGGCGCCTCATATCAATATTGCCATCTTCGCACGCGGTATTAATCTTCATTTGCAAACCAGAGCGTACTTTGATGACGAAGAGGCGGCTAATGAAAATTGCCCAATCTTAAATAGAGTCCCGTCGCCTGTACGCCGCAAAACGCTGATAGCGGTGAAAGAGTCGAACAATGAAAAACCTCGTTATCGGTTTGACATACGCTTGCAAGGTGACGATGAAACGGTCTTTTTTGACTTTTAATATGATGAGTGACAAGTGCGTCATATGATAAATGACAAACAAGTTTAAATGGACTTTACTAAATATAAAGAGGGATTTTATGACTAACACTCAGGCAGCTTCAACTGCACAAGTAACGACCAAAACTCAAGTTGCCATCATTGGTGCAGGTCCATCTGGTTTGTTACTTGGACAGTTATTGACCAAAGCTGGTATCGACAATATCATCTTAGAACGTCAATCAGGTGAGTATGTATTGGGACGTATTCGTGCGGGTGTGTTAGAGCAAGGCACGGCAGACCTCATTCGTGAAGCGGGTGCTGGCACACGTATGGACAAAGAGGGCTTAATTCATACTCATACAGACTTTAGTTTTCAAGGTGAGCACTACCAGTTAGACCTCGAAAAATATAGCGGTGGCAAGCATGTGATCGTGTACGGTCAGACAGAAGTCACTCGCGATTTGATGGAGGAACGCGAAAAAGCAGGCGCTATCACAGTCTATCAAGCGGATAATGTTAAGCTACATGATATTGAGTCAGACAGCCCTTATGTAACCTACCAACATAATGGCCAATCACTTCGTTTGGACTGCGATTATATTGCTGGGTGTGATGGCTTTCATGGAGTTTCGCGCAAATCTATTCCTGCTCATAAGATAGAAGAGTATGAAAAAACCTATCCATTTGGCTGGTTAGGTTTGATGAGTGATACGCCGCCAGTCAATGATGAGCTGGTCTATTGTGCCCATGAGCGCGGCTTTGCACTATGTTCAATGCGTTCCCCGACCAGAAGTCGTTATTACATCCAAGTGCCTGATACGGATAAAGTTGAAAACTGGAATGAAGAAAAATTCTGGGATGAGTTAAAGCGCCGTATTCCACCAGAAATGGCTGAGCGCTTAGTCACAGGCCCAGCATTGGAGATGAGTATCGCGCCACTACGCTCTTATGTATGTGAGACGATGCAATATGGCAAAGTGTTTTTGTTAGGGGATGCCGCGCACATCGTACCGCCGACTGGGGCCAAAGGCTTAAACCTTGCGGCCAGCGATGTAGAGACTGCTTTTCGTCTATTTGCAAAAATTTACCAAGAAGGGCGTACTGATTTGATTCCACGCTATCAAGAAATATGTTTGGCACGAGTCTGGAAAGCAGTGCGTTTTTCGTGGTGGATGACCATGCTATTGCATCGCTTCCAAAGTGCGGGTCGTTTTGACTTTCGTGTGCAGCAGGCTGAGTTTGACTATTTTATTAACTCAGAAGCAGGCAAGACAACCATTGCAGAAAACTATGTAGGCTTGCCGTGTGAGGCGTTAGAGTAGTCTATAAATACTAGTTTATACCTAAAAAAAAGGTCTTTAATGCTATGTCTACTATAGTATTAAAGGCCTTTTCGTTATATAAACACTTATAAACCTTGTACCACGCTAATTATCATGATGAACCCAAAAACCTGGGACACATAACTGCTACGATTGAGTACAGCAGTTGTGCTACGTTTAAACGTAATTATTCAATGTACCAAATAAACTAATCGTTTTTTTTTGCACTCTAATGGAATAGCTAGTCATATGAACATTAACTTCCCTGATCTTGAAAAGCTGATACAGATAGCTGAGCGCTCGAACATAAACTCTCTAGAAGTGACTGATGGTGACGCGCGCATCTCTATAGTATGTCGATCTGATGACAACAAATATAATAGTGATAACAACGACAACAAGCGCAATCTTGCTAGTACCGCTGGCACAACACAGCGAACGATGACAAGCTCTGAGAGTAATCAAGACGCTGTTGATAACAGCGATGCAAGCTTTAATAAAAAAGAGGCAGGTGAAGATGATCAAAACCAAGTAACAGCGCCTATGTTGGGCACCTTCTATTCACGCTCAGAACCTACTGCTGACGAGTTCGTTAAAGTAGGAGATAAGGTAGATAAAGGGCAGACGCTATGTATTATTGAGGCTATGAAAATGATGCATGAGGTCAAAGCTGATTTTGCTTGTACTATTACAGACGTATTAGTAGATGAAGGTGATGTCGTAGAATACGGACAACCGTTGTTTGTGATTGAACCAGCCAGCTAATATTGGCTCATCTTACTTACGCACTGTATTTTTATGAAGACCAGCTTAGGAAGACCGACATGTTCTCAAAAATCTTAATTGCCAACCGTGGCGAGATTGCCTTACGCATTGTGCGAGCTTGTAAACAGTTGGGTATCGGGTCAGTCATAGCCCATTCGGAGGCGGATAGAGACTCGCTACCAGTCCGCCTCGCTGATGAGAAAATATGTATTGGCCCTGCTAATGCGGCACACAGCTACTTAAATCAAAGAGCGATTGTTTCTGCGGCAAAAATGACTAACGCCGACGCCATTCATCCAGGCTATGGGTTTTTGTCCGAAAACGCAGAATTTGCGGATTTGATTGAAAAGTCTGGTCTCGTTTTTATCGGGCCAACTGCAGACAACATCAGACAAATGGGAGACAAGGTCGCTGCCAAAAAGCAGATGATTGCCGCAAGTGTGCCTTGTGTGCCGGGTTCCGAAGGTGCTTTGCCTGCAGATAGCGCTCAGATAATCAAGATTGCAAGTGATGTTGGCTATCCTGTTATTATTAAAGCTGCTAGTGGCGGCGGTGGCCGCGGTATGCGAGTTGTGGAACAAGAGGCCGATTTACTACCTGCTATTTCTATGACGCAGACAGAAGCTAAAGCCAATTTCGGTAGTGCTATCGTTTATCTTGAAAAATACCTACAAGCGCCGCGCCATATCGAAATCCAAGTGCTGTCTGATACCCACGGCAATGCTATCTATCTAGGTGAGCGCGATTGCTCTATGCAGCGCCGCCACCAAAAAGTAATAGAGGAAGCGCCAGCCCCAGGTATTACTGATGAACAAAGACAGCGGATAGGTCAAGCTTGCGCGACTGCCTGCCAGCAAATGGATTATAGAGGGGCGGGCACGTTTGAGTTTTTATATGAAAACGGTGAGTTCTTTTTTATCGAGATGAATACTCGTATTCAGGTTGAGCATCCTATTACCGAGATGGTCACTGGAGTCGATATCGTCCAAGAACAAATACGAGTAGCCGCAGGGTTAGAGCTTGCGCATAAACAAAGCGATATCGTTATCACTGGACACGCTTTTGAGTGCCGTATTAACGCTGAAAATCCTGATACCTTTTTGCCCAATGCTGGACGTATAGACTACTGTCATATGCCCGCAGGACTTGGTATTCGAGTTGATAGTCATATCGAGTCAAACTATACCGTTCCGCCCTCTTATGACAGTTTGATAGCGAAAATATGCGTGTATGATCAGTCAAGGGAAGCGGCGATTAAGAAGATGCAAGCAGCCTTATCAGAAGCGCAAATTACAGGTATTGATACCAATATCAGCCTGCACGAGCGGCTGTTTAAAGATGAAGCGTTTTGTCAGGGTCAAGTAAGTATTCATTATCTGACCGACTGGATAAAAGAAAATATATAAACTAAGTTTTCATGTTTAAAAAACAGATATGAAGCCTGAAAGAAAGACGAAGATAACGGAGCGTGTGCTAATGGAATTACAATGGCAACTATGCAGTGAGACCAATCTAACTTTGTTTTTCCCTAAACCTATAACGTTAGAAAAACAGCAGCAATGCTGGGCGCTCGCCGATAGCATACAGCAGATGCCAGAAGTCTTAGAAGTCGTCATCGGCATGAATACGCTAAGTGTCTTTACCGCATCTTTAACATGGGCCGAGCTTAAAGTGTTTAAAGATAGACTATCAGCTCTGCTTGATGATATTCCTTCAAAAACCATAAACGGTAAGCATATTGAAATCCCCGTACATTATGGCGGCAAATATGGCCCTGATTTAAAAGCGTTGGCCACTGAATTGGGCCTCTCCGTTGAAGCGGTTGTCGATTTACATACCAAGGCGACTTATACGGTTTATTTTATTGGTTTTCAGCCCGGATTTCCTTATCTTGGCGGCTTATCTGAAGCCTTATATTTTCCAAGACATTCGACCCCCAGAACGAAAGTGCCTGCAGGCTCAGTAGGCATCGGTGGTGAACAAACCGGTGTCTATCCCTTTGAATCCCCAGGTGGTTGGCAGCTATTAGGCCAAACTGATATACCTTTATTTGATTTAACAAAAGCGTCGCATGCTTTGCTTAACGCAGGCGATACTCTGAAATTTACCGCTATTGATATTTATGAATAAAACATCTTTAAATCAGATATCTGCTAATACAAATAGATAGGTGCTATCAATGAAGATTTTAACCACTAGTGCGCTTGCTAGCATCCAAGACTCGGGACGATTTGGCTACCGAAGTATGGGCGTAGATAGAAGCGGGGTGATGGACAGCTGGGCTTTGCAAGCGGGAAATGCGTTGTTAAAGAACGACCTTAACGAGCCTGCTATCGAAATAGCGGTCGGTAGTCTCACAATACAGTTTGAAGAAGACGTGAGTTTTTGCTTAACGGGTGCGCTTTACGAGGCATATATAGATGATAAGCGCATTCCTTGCTATTGGCGTATTAATGCACAGGCGGGGCAGACGCTCAAACTGCTGCGCCCATTGCAAGGTATGTATACCTATCTGTGTGTACACGGCGGCTTTGATATCGAGCCTGTCCTGCAATCGTCCAGCACCAATCTAAAAGCTGGTTTTAGTGGTTTTAAAGGTAGATACCTTAAAGCAGATGATGTTCTAAAAGTGAGAACATCCTCAAGCTTACCCGTTATAGGGGTGGCTCGCCTTGAGCCGACCAATACGATTAGAGTAATAAAAAACAGTGAGTACGAGTATTTTACCTCTGCCTCAAAAGCAGCGTTTGAATCACAGCAATGGCAACTACAGAGTAGTAGCAACCGTATGGGCTATCGTTTGGATGGCATGCCACTTGAGTTTAATGAATCCATGCAAATGAGCTCGCACGGTGTCGATATCGGTATGATTCAAGTACCGCCGCAAGGGCAGCCGATTGTGTTGATGGCTGATGCCCAAACGACGGGTGGCTATCCTAAGATTGCAACGGTGATTAACGCTGATATAGGGCTAATGGCGCAAATTCGGTTTGGTAAAACTTGTCAATTTGTCGTCGTAGAGGTAGAGACAGCATTGCGTGAGCAGCAAAAAAGACAACACTATATCGAGCAAATTAAGGAGTACGCCCATGAAAGTTGATTTAAATGCAGACGTTGCCGAAGGCTGCGGACAAGATGAGAAGCTGATGACCATAGTAAGTTCGGCTAACGTATGTTGCGGCTTACATGCTGGCTCCTATGCCGAGATGCTAAAGACCTTACAGTTGGCAAAGAAAAATAATGTCAGGGTAGGGGCTCATCCAAGTTTTGATGATAGAGAGAACTTTGGCCGCAGCGATCAAGTTTTGAGTGAGGAGGGCTACCGTGCCTTGTTGAGGTATCAATTGGGTGCAACCAAAGCGCTTTGTGACTTGGTTGGCGTGACGTTAGAGTATGTCAAACCGCATGGCGCTTTATACAACCAAGCGGCTGCCAATGAATCGTTAGCCGATATTCTAGTCAGTGAAATTAAGAATTTTGATTCCAATCTCAAAGTGATGGGTCTATCAGGTGGCTATCTAGTCAAGTCAGCAAAGAACCACGGTCTAGAGGCGATATCTGAAGTATTCGCTGATAGAAACTATGAAAAAGATGGCACGCTCGTCTCGCGTAGCAAAGACAATGCCCTAATAACTGACACGGATGAAGCGACCAACCATGTCATGCAAATGATTACTGAAGGTTCTGTTACCAGTGTATGCGGTGACAAGGTGCCAGTAGATGCCCAAAGCATCTGCTTACATGGCGACGGCGAACATGCCATTCTTTTTGCAAAAGAAATAAAGAAGCAGTTAGAACTAAAAGGTATTAAGATATCGGCTTAATAATAGCTTGAATAACCTACTCTGTATACAACAAGGATGTTTATGAGTACCTTAAAAAAACGCAATACCGCCATCTTAGGCGCTGCTTTTTTAATGGCAACCTCAGCAGTAGGGCCAGGGTTTTTGACTCAAACTGCTACTTTTACCGAAAGCCTGATGGCGAGTTTCGGTTTTGTTATTTTAATCTCTATTATTATGGATATTGGCGTCCAGCTTAACGTTTGGCGAGTAGTAGCGGTATCCAAAAAGCGCGCGCAAGAAATCGCTAATCTAGTATTTCCAGGAGTGGGCTATTTGCTCGCTTTCCTAATCATAGCCGGTGGCTTGGCGTTTAATATCGGTAATATTGGCGGCGCTGGTTTGGGTATGCAGTCGGTGTTCAATATCTCTCCCATTACTGGTGCGCTGATCAGTGGCGTTATCGCTGTGGCTATATTTTTGGGTAGAGAAACTGGGCCTATCATGGATAAATTCGCCCAGCTCATGGGCTTTATTCTAATCATCTTAATTATCTATGTGGTATTCAAATCTGACCCGCCATTAGCAGACGCAGTTACCAAAACCATCATGCCTGATAAGATAGATGCGGTTGCGATTGTAACCTTAGTAGGCGGAACGGTTGGTGGTTATATTACTTTTTCTGGGGCGCATCGCTTGTTAGAAGCAGGCGTAAGCGGACAAGAAAACCTAGGCTCGGTGACCAGAAGCTCGGTCTCTGGTATTTTGATTGCCTCTGTTATTCGCGTCTTTTTATTCCTTGCTGTGCTAGGCGTGGTTTCTAAAGGTATGGCATTAGATCCAGCAAACCCAGCGATGTCTCCTTTTCAGTATATTCTTGGGAATGTCGGTAAGATTATCTTTGGTATCGTCATTTGGGCCGCCTCAGTGACCTCAGTGATTGGCGCCGCCTATACCTCCGTTTCTTTTATGACCAACTTTCATCCATTCATCGAGACGCATAAACGCTATTTTATCATTGGTTTCATTGTCATCTCGACCCTTGTATTTGCCACCATCGGCAAGCCAGCTCAAGTACTTGTACTAGTGGGAACGTTGAATGGCTTAGTATTACCGATCGCTATGGTCATTATACTTATTGCCGCTTATAGAAAAAATATCGTCGGCAATTATAAACACCCTCTTTGGATCGCGGCCTTTGGTTGGTTAATTGCCATTGCGATGAGTATCTTAAGCGTGATGACTATTGCTCAATATCTTGGTATCAGTTAAGGAGTTTATGATGGATATAGAACAAGTGGCGCGAGTTGTCGCACTCGTTGAAAGCAGCCAACTTTATAAAGTAACGATTGAAGATAATGGGCAGTCAATCACAGTGGTTAACAATGTAAATCAGCAAGAGATTGTCAGCCCCGTAAAGACAAAGACTGTTCAAAATAGTGCGTATAAAAATAGTGCAGCTCACAATTTTGGAGTCGTAGATAATACTTTAACGAAGGTGTGCGCGACGCATGTTGGCCGGGTTTATTTAAGTGAAGACGGAGCAGTAGATCCTTTGGTTAGCAAGGGTGACTATGTCAAAAAGGGTCAAACGATTTGCTTTATTGAGGAGTTGACTCGATTGCTACCTGTGGTCAGTGACAAAGAAGGTGTCGTGAGCGATATCTTAGTTGAGGATGGGCAAAGTGTTGAATACGGGCAGCCTATTTTAGCTTTGGAAGTGTATTAAAACTACCTCCCATTGACTTTTATCAATTTAGATCGCCATTTTTAACTCATAATGGATAAGTATCAACTCAAAGAACTGATTTAATCTCATATGAGCATTATTAAAACCGCCAGATAAGCTAATTATTTGGCGGTTATCAATACAGGGGTTAGTTTTCTGGTTATAACGAGACTTGTTGCGCTTCGCCTTTTTCAAGTGCAAGCTTAGCAGCAGCAGAGGCAACTGCTAAATCTTGTAGGCCAACACCAGTACCATCAAACAAAGTAATCTCATCATCTGAGCTTCGACCTGCATGCTCACCGTTAATAACGTCCCCAAGCGTGGTGATATCACTTTCTTTAATAGCACCAGACTTAATAGCATGCTGAGCTTCACCAAGGCTAATCGATTGCGCGATTTCATCAGTAAAGACAGTAGCAGCGGCTAGCAAGTTGACATCAACTTCTTGTTTTCCGACAGTATCAGTACCCATGCAAGCGATATGTGTACCGGGTTTGATCCACTCTTTCATAAGCAGCGGCTCAAACGCTGAAGTAATGGTAATGATCACGTCGGCCTCGCTACATAACTGCTCGCGCTCAACAGACTCAAACGGTACGCCTAATTCTTCAGCGACTGTTTGTAGGTTTTTAAGACGATCTTTATTGTTGTTCCAAGCGACTACTTTTTCAAAGTTACGTTGTTCAAGAGCCGCGCGCAGCTGAAAAGTAGACTGATGACCAGCGCCAACCATACCAAGCACTTTGCTGTCTTTGCGGGCCAGATGGGCGATTGATACTGCCGATGCTGCTGCAGTACGTACCGCAGTTAGGTAGTTACCACCGACGAGCGCACGTAATTTACCATTATTTGGATTGAATAAGAAAATCGTTGACTGATGATTGGTCAAGCCTTTAGCGGCATTGCCTGGCCAATAGCCACCTGATTTTAAACCTAGGGATTTACCAGCACGGTCAAAACCTGATTTGAAGCCATATAACGCATCAGCATAGCCAATCGCTTCACGGATAACAGGGAAGTTATACGCATCACCTCGTGACATTGATGCAAAAACATTTTCAACTGCGGTAAAGGCAGAAGCGCGATCAATCACGGATTTACAAGCGTCTTCTGATACGATTAATAAACCTTCGTCGCTATTAACACTATTTGCTTCACTCATCATAAAATCCTTTTTATTATAAATTCCTTAAACAAAAGGGGCCGTGGCAGGCTATAGCGACAACAGCCCCTTTAAACTAAGCTGATAAAATATTATTAATTTAGCTGATAGGTCTTAGTACATTTTACCGCGTGCAGAGACTGGCCATACGGTTTCAACTTTACCGTTACGCACACCAACATAAAAATCATGAACGTTACAAGTAGGATCACAATGACCTGGTACCAGTTTTAGTTTTTCATTAATTTTAAGCACGCCATTTGGATCGCTTACGACGCCATGCTCGTCTGAACACTTAACATATTCAACATCGTCGCGACCATAGATAAAGGGTAGGCCGCTATCGACGGATTGAGCTTTTAGGCCAGCATCAACAATAGCTTTGTCAGGTTTGGCGTGACTCATGACGGAGGTTAGGATAAATAAGGCATTTTCCCATTCGCCAGCGTCAATACGGTTACCGTCTTCATCTAAGATACGACCGTAGTCGGCATCCATAAACGCGTAAGACCCACACTGTAATTCGTTAAAAACCCCTGAATTACTTTCAAAGTAGTAGCTACCTGTACCGCCACCAGAGATAAATTCTGGTTTTAGTCCGATTTCAGTTAATGCATCAATGGCTTCTTGTACTTGGTCGATAGCCACTTGGGTCTTAGCTTTACGGTCGCTATAGCTATCCATATGCTGCATCGCGCCTTGATAGGCTTGAATACCAGTAAATTTTAGATTTTCAGCCGCATCAATCGCTTTAGCAATCTCTACCACCGCTTCTGTCGTCGTGACACCGCAACGCCCAGCGCCGCAGTCAATTTCGATGTAGCAATTAAGCTCAGTGCCTGCTTTAACAGCAGCAGCTGACAGCTCAGCCACGTTATCAACATCATCGACACAAACGGTAATTTTTGAGCCCATTTTAGGCAATTTGGCTAAGCGCTCAATTTTGGCTGGATCGCGCACTTGGTTTGAGACCAATATGTCTTTGATACCGCCACGTACAAAAACTTCCGCTTCAGAAACCTTTTGACAGCAAACACCAACAGCGCCGCCAAGCTCTTCTTGTAGCTCTTGGACATCAACCGACTTGTGCATTTTTCCGTGGCTACGGTGACGCATATTATGCTCTTTAGCGTAGTCGCCCATTTTTTTAATATTACGCTCAAGAGCGTCTAAATCTAATATCAAGCAAGGGGTTTGGATATCTGCCTCATCCATACCAACTTCAGCAGGGACGTTAAAACCAACTTCTAATTCTTCAGTAATCATGTTCAAGCTCCATTTGTTTTCATTGGTTATATTTACTTAGTTACGGACAATTAATTCCAAGGCAACTTATCAAGATCAACGTTACCACCCGTAATGATGACGCCAACCTTTTTACCGGCAAAAACGTCTTTGTTTTTTAAGATGACAGCGAGCGGCACGGCACAGCTTGGCTCAATGACGATTTTCATATGTGTCCAAATCAGCTTCATGGCCTCAACGATTTCTTCTTCAGTCGCGGTCAAAATATCAGTCACATAATTGCTGACAAAATGCCAGGTCAAATCTTTGAGCGGTACCTTTAAGCCGTCCGCAATAGTATCGGGCGCATCATCAGCGATAATGTGACCGGCTTTAAGTGAGCGCGCGGCATCATCGGCGTTTACTGGCTCTGCTGCATAAATTTTGACATCAGGTGCTAGGTTCGATAACGTCAAGCAAGTACCTGAAATCATGCCGCCACCACCGATTGGCGCGACTACCATGTCAGGCTTTTTACCCATCTCTTCCATTTGCTCTAAAAACTCACGTGAGCAAGTTGCTTGTCCAGCGATGACGCGTGGATCGTTGTATGGATGGACAAAGTCGCCACCAGTTTCTGCTTGAACCTTGGCAAACGCTTCTTCGCGTGACGTGGTTGATGGCTTGCACTCAGTAATGATGCCGCCATAGCCGCGTACTGCCGCCTTTTTAGCTTCTGGCGCAGTGTATGGCATGACTACATTGCAGGGTATGCCGCGCCGACCAGCCGCATAAGATAAAGATAGGGCATGATTGCCTGAGCTATGCGTACAGACGCCATTTTTTGCTGCTTCATCGGACAGACTAAACACCGCGTTTGATGCGCCGCGTACTTTAAAAGCACCTGCTTTTTGGAAGTTCTCACATTTAAAGAACATCTCACAATCTGCCATCTCATTTAAAAAATGAGAGGTTAAAACTGGTGTGCGGTGGATATAAGGCTTAATGCGCTCATGCGCCTCTACCATATCTTCAAGGGTTGGAATCACTAATCCATCATTGTTTGTGATCATAAAAAATATTCCTTTATTTTTCTGTTGAATCGCCTTTATTTAGTTATTGCGATAATACTCTTGCGCAGCAGCGACGCCTTGACCTAGTTTAATCGGATAATCTAGGTCAACCATCGCCATCTCTATAGTGGCAAGCCCTGCTAGTACCATGACTTCGGTCAATGAACCCAAATGTCCTATTCTGAATGCTTTACCATTCATCTCACCTAAGCCGATACCGAAAGAAATACCGTATTTATTAAACGCATGATCGGTCAGCTCGTTACTATCAAAGCCTTCAGGAACATATATCGCGCTTACAGTTTCAGAATATAAGTCAGGAGATGCTGCACATAGCTTAAAGCCCCATGCGCTAACTGCTTGTCGTACGCCTTCGGCTAAACGGTGATGACGCGCGTAGACATTCTCAAGGCCTTCTTCAAATAGCATATCAAGGCTTGCTCTCATACCATAAATCAGATTTAGTGGGGGCGTATAAGGAAAGCCGCCATTGGCGTTTGCTTTTAACATATCGCGAAAGTCAAAATAAGTACGGGGTAGCTTAGCCTCATCCATATGACTCAGAGCTTTTTGACTGACACCTAATATGGCCATGCCAGTTGCGAGCATAAAACCTTTTTGTGAGCCAGCGACAGCAATGTCTACGCCCCATTCATCCATCTTAAAAGGTACAGAAGCGATTGAGCTGACACCATCTACGAATAATAAAGCGGGGTGGTCACTGCTATCTATGGCTTTGCGAACGGCGCCAATGTCACTTAGGACACCTGTCGCTGTTTCATTATGCGTGACCATTACGGCTTTTATTTCATGCGCTGTGTCTTCGCTCAGAATTGTTTGGAATTGGTCAGCAGGTGCGCCCGTACCCCAAGGACATTCGATAACTTGCACATCAAGGCCGTGGCGCTGACACATATCAATCCAACGATGGGAGAACATACCATAGCGGGCAATCAGAACTTTATCACCAGGTGAGAGTGTGTTGCTAATAGCGGCTTCCCAGCCGCCTGTACCGCTAGACGTAAACAGAATAATTTCACCATCTTGCGTGCCAAATACTTTTTTACAGTCAGCAAGCACTGGCAAGAAAGTGTCTGAAAAATCAGGCGCACGGTGATCTTGCGTCGGCACGTTCATCGCGCGGCGTAGTCTGTCAGGGATATTGGTAGGGCCAGGTATAAAAATTGGGTTTTGTAGTGACATAATTTACATCCTTGTAATTGCATATAGAGAGGGGTGCAACAGGTGTATAGTCAGGATTTATACGAATGTAATGCAAGAGTCTTCCTGACTCATACAGTTTGGGTTGTGTTTTTTTAGATTTAAAAAATTAACCACGTCAAAGAAAGGAGTTGCAGGTGATAGGTCACTTTACTACTTACTGCGTTCTTTTTATGGTGTTCTTGCGGTAACGATTTGTACGAAGAATAAACTAGGAGGTCTTGGTTGAAAAAGTGTAGATACTTATCAACTGCTCAAAATATAGCATCAAAAGTAAGTTGTAACAAGGTGTTTTTAAATAACCTTTGTGCTAGACTTCTCTCAATTATTACAATGACTATTTTGCTTTAAATTTTGTACAATATAAACTGCTCATCGAGTAAAGAGATTACCAAGTCTATCTTTACAGACTTTTTAGCGAAACTCAGCTTTTAACTGTCTACAAACTACTTATTTAATTAAATAAACACGATAAAACAATCACTTCATTATCAATATTGAAAGCTTATAAAAGACATATATTCGAACAATTTCTGTTGTTTAATGAATGGATTAAAAAAATTAAGTATTTCATCTCGTACAATCCTATACCTTTAATAAGAAGACTTTATCATGCTAAACCAACGCCCGTTATATATCCCCTTTGCAGGTCCTGCATTATTAGAAACCCCTCTACTAAATAAAGGTAGCGCTTTTTCACCAGAGGAACGTGATAGCTTTAATCTGACAGGTCTATTGCCTCATGCCATTGAGACGATCGAAGAGCAATCATTACGCGCCTATCATCAACTTAGCTCTTTTACCAGTGATATGGACAAGCATATTTACCTGCGTAATATACAAGATACCAATGAGACGTTATTTCACCATTTGATAGAGCAGCATATTGAGGAAGTGATGCCGCTCATATACACCCCAACAGTTGGCCAAGCTTGCGAAAAATTCTCTCAGATTTATCGCCGTAAACGTGGTCTATTTGTCTCTTACCCTGAGCGCCATAAAATCGATGACATGCTGCAAAATGCAACCAAGCAAAAAGTAAAAGTGATCGTTGTCACTGATGGTGAGCGTATATTGGGCTTAGGTGATCAAGGGATTGGTGGAATGGGTATCCCAATCGGAAAACTATCGCTGTATACGGCTTGTGGTGGTATTAGTCCAGCTTATTGTCTGCCAATTTTGTTAGATGTTGGCACCAACAATCAAAAGCTGCTCGACGATCCTATGTATATGGGCTGGAGAAACCCAAGAATTTCTGGTGATGAATATAATGAATTTGTAGACTTGTTCATTCAAGCGGTTAAACGCCGTTGGCCAGAGGTATTATTACAATTTGAAGATTTTGCCCAAGAAAACGCGACACCATTATTGAATAAATATCGTGATCAGCTATGTTGCTTTAATGATGATATTCAAGGCACTGCTGCTGTTTCAGTCGGTACATTGATTGCAGCGTGTTTAAATAAGGGGCAGAAACTTAGTCAACAAAAAATAGCCTTTTTGGGCGCAGGGTCGGCAGGTTGCGGTATTGCCGAACACATTATTCGTCAAATGCAACGTGAAGGGTTGACAGAAGAGCAAGCACGCAAACAGGTATTTATGGTTGATCGCTATGGCCTGCTCACTGATGGTATGACAGAATTGCAAGAATTCCAAGTACCGTTAGTGCAGAAGGAGTCAGATATTGAACACTGGGATCACAGTCAGCAGCTTGGTTTAGCGCAAGTGGTTGAACAAGCAAAAATAACCGTATTGTTTGGCGTAAGCGGGCAAAAAGGTCTGTTTACACGAAAGGTGATCGAGACGTTATGTGCTAATACTGAAAATCCAATTGTCTTACCGCTTTCAAACCCAACGTCTCGTGTTGAAGCAACACCGCAAGAGGTGACAAGCTGGAGTAAAGGTCGCGCAATTATTGCAACTGGTAGTCCTTTCCCTCATACAACTTTTGAAGGTCAGACTTTTGAGGTCTCACAGTGTAACAACAGCTATATATTTCCAGGTATTGGCTTAGGTGTTTTAGCATCACGTGCGAAGGGGATTAGCGATAATATGTTAATGGCTGCAAGCCAAGCACTTGCAGATATCTCAATAGAGTATGAAAAAGCGCCAGGTGCAGTATTACCTCCAATCAAATTTATTAGAGAAATCAGTGAAAGGATAGCCTATGCAGTGGCATTGCAAGCGGTCGAAGATAAACTTGCCTTACCAGTCACGGCAGAAAACTTAGAGCGTCGATTAAAAGCTAATTTTTGGTTACCTAAATACCGCAACTATCGTCGTACTTCCTTCTAGCTGTTAAAAAGTAGTTATTAGAAAGTAGCTGCTAAAATTTATCTAAAAAAGCACCTAAAAAACAGCGCCTAAAAAAGTAATCGTAAAAAAGCCGAATATTATTAGAAATAGCATTCGGCTTTGTTTTTTATTATATTTCACTAAAGTTTAAGCAATAAAAACCTCTTTAAACTCGATGGTTTAAAGAGGTTTAAAAAATGTCTAATCTTAGTGAGGCAACATGAGTGGTATGATTGAGCTTTTAATGTCCGTATAAGTTAATTGACAATCGCTTTAGCCTATATAGATATTGCTTTCAATGGTGTTTTTCATATGTAACAAACGAGGAGCGATATCTTCTTCTAATTTGGTACGGCTTAGAACAAAGCTTGGCGCACCGCAATTAAAAGTGAGTAAGCCCTCAGTAGGGTGCATCATTGCAGTGGCGACAGCATTGACGTCTTTTTGCCATTCACTAATCGAAAAACAATATCCATACTCTTCATAATCTTTAAATGCTTTGTCCAGTCCTCGCCTAATCTTTAGCCAGTCGTCTTTATACTTACTACGAATGGCATCAAGGATAAACTCTTGCTCAGCAGGCGCCATACTAGCCAGGCACGCTCGTCCCATGGAGCTTAAATGAATAGGTAAGTATGAACCGACATTGCGCTGCATCGTAGTAGTGCCAGCCCCTTGTACGACATTTAGATATACCATCATGAGTCGATCGCGCGTTGCCATCGCAACTGCGCTATCAGCATAGTTCGCCAACTCTTCCATGTAGGGGGTGACTAAGTTGTTGATAGAGATGTTTGCCATCATCGTATATCCAAAACCGAGCACACCAGCAGAGAGCTGGTACTTACTGCTGTTTGTTGACTGCTTTAGATATCCTAATTTGACTAAAGTATAAGTAAGACGTGTAATCGTTCCTTTGGGTATTCCTGTCATCTGACTCAAGTCTTGATTGCCTAAATAAGGGCGCTGCGGGGTAAAGCAACGCAGCAATTCTAATCCACGCGCCAAAGCAGTGACAAACTGCCTATCGTTTTTATCTCTCATTTCACTGATCGGCTCTAACAATTCGACATGTGCTAGATCATCAGAGTTTTCATCCGCAAGGGTTTTATTAGTCATATACGATTTTTTAGTCTCAATTAAGTTTATGTAAATATTATAAAGAATACACTAATTAAGGAGCTTTATAAAAAAACAAAAAACGTTGGTACGCGAATAGTAGTTTGCCCCTTCAATCATACTATATCAAAGGGGCATTAAAATTCTTAACACAGCCATTATAAGCTATTTCGCTATGCGGTATATGTATTGAATAAAATTATGCCTTTTGTGGATCGTATTGCTTTTCTTTGATAAATAAAGTCGGGATAAGGCCACATAAGAAGTACGCCCCTGCCATAAGCAACAAACCTGCACCGATAGAGTTTTGCATGGCCATATAACCGATTGCAACAGGTGCAATAACTGAGCCAAGCCGTCCAATGTTGAACGCACCGCCAATGGCTGTTCCGCGAATAGCAGTAGGAAAGCTTTCCGTCAAATAGGTGGCGTTAACAGCATAAGGAATACCGTATAAGAATCCAAAAGCTATCATCATCCAACCGATATTCTCGGGAGTATGCATATACACGAGTACTGGAATAAACAGCGCAGTGCCCATAGTGCCAAAAGCAAAGACTATCTTGCGGCCAATCTTATCAGCCACAATGCCCGCTATTAATTTAGCAAACATCATAGTCAAATAAGTACCTGCCATATAGATGGCCATCTCTTTAAACTTAATACCCAGTTCAGTTTCTAGATAGGAGGGTAGCCAGTTACTGACTCCGAAATAGCCAAATAGTAAAAACCCTGAGCTCATAGTCCATAAAATAAACGTCAGACGATGTTTTGGATCTTCAAGTATGGCTTTATAAGGATTTTCACGCTTTGTAATCGTAGTGCTCAAGCCTTTTAGTTTAAGCGCACGAGCTTCTTGCCACGAAATCGGCTCAGGGATAAGAAGGTACATCGCTATGGAGAGAATGATAGGTAGAAATGTCAGCAGATATAGGGTTCGCCAGCCATAGATAGGAATGATCCAGGCGGAGATACTAGTGATCACCAATGATCCTAAAGTAAAACCGGTCATCAGTAGTGCCAGTACCGTAGTACGATGTTTGGTAGGTACCATCTCCGACATCAAAGTATTAGTGGCAATATATAAACTACCTAGGCCTAAACAGGCGACAAACCGTAGTACTGCAAATTGCTGATAGCTTTGCACAAAACCACTAAATCCTGATAGTAAGGAGAAGGTCGCGGTAGCAATGACAATAACTCGTACGCGCCCAAAACGATCACAAGCCCAGCCGCCAAAAAAGCCGCCAATAGCCATACCTAATAATGACCAACTGCCCAAAGCGCCGGCTTGAACGTTGGTTAGCCCAAATTCTAGTTTTAAACTTGAGAGCGTAAAGGCAAGAATACCGATATCGGCTCCATCGCATAATAAAACTAGAAAACAAAAAAAGAAGGCCAGTTTCCAAGGTTGTTTTTGAGTAGTACTTAAAGGGGATGTTATAGCTGGACTTTTCACAATAAATGTCCTTATTGTTGTGAGAAAGAAACTTGATAGGGATAGTGGCATTAATTAGGTATCTGCGTCCTAGCAAATACCTTGATACGATTTAATAAACCAAATAGTTTTTAATAGTCAAAGACAGCCAAGTAAAAGACAATTATTCGCTGGCTTCTTTGATCATGTTACGCGCAATGATAATTTGCTGAATCTGCGTGGTACCTTCGTATAAGCGATACAAGCGTACGTCGCGATAAAAACGCTCAATGCCATAATCAGCGATATAGCCGGCGCCGCCATGGATTTGTACCGCTCTATCAGCTACGCGGCCACACATCTCGGTGGCAAACATCTTGGCGCAAGAGGATTCAGTCACGACATCCTTGCCTTCATCGCGCAGACGTGAGGCATCTAGTACCATAGATTTAGCCGCATAAATCTCAGCTTTTGAGTCGGCAAGCATCGCTTGAATCAGCTGAAAATTAGCAATTGGTTGACCAAACTGCTTACGATCAACGGCATAACGCAGGGCATCGTCTAGCATTCGAGCTGCGGCTCCAGTACTTGCTGCCGCAATATGTAAACGGCCCTTATCAAGAACCTTCATCGCGGTCTTAAAACCAACACCTTCAACGCCACCAATCAACGCATCAGCAGGTACAACACAATTATCAAAGATAACATCACAAGTATGAGCGCCTTTTTGGCCCATTTTTTTATCGATTTTACCTAGCGTAATACCTGGAGTGTCGCTCTCAACGATAAATGCTGAGATGCCACTAGCACGTTTGTTTTGTGGATCAGTACGCGCCATCACAGTAAATATACCGGCTTCAGGAGCATTGGTAATATAGCGCTTAGTACCGTTGAGCACGTAAGTATCACCATCTTTAACAGCCGTGGTTCTCAAAGATGCAGCATCTGAGCCTGCTTCTGGTTCGGTCAAACAAAATGAGCCGATAATCTCACCGCTGGCAAGCCTAGGTAGGTATTTTTGTTTTTGTTCTTCGGTGCCATCAATGACCAAACCTGAAGAACCGATACCGTTATTGGTCCCTATTAGTGAGCGAAATGCAGGGGAGGTACGACCCATCTCAAACGCTACGATAACTTCTTCTTCCATAGTCAGGCCAAGTCCACCGTAAGCTTCAGGGATAGTAAGACCAAATAACCCTAATTCACGCATTTGACTAATAATGTCTTCTGGCAGGCGATCGTTCTCTGCTACCCAATCTTCTTTTGGAATCAGCTGATTGTTCACAAATTGACGGACCGTTTGTACGATGTGGTCGAGGACTTCCTTATCTCTAATCATATGATTTTCCCTATTGAGGCATAGTTTGATAGCGGCTTTAGACTGCCTTGAACAAATAGCATAATTGATAGTTTATTAAATTACAATACTTTTGGTTTAAATAACCGCAATGCGGTTCAAAATAATTGCTTTATTTACTTATAAACTATATTTTCTTAAATTCGTCCAAATTTTATACTTCACAAAGTGAAATAAACAGTATATATTGGTCTTAAATATCGCTATGCGGTATTAATTTTTATAATTATTAGTATATTTTAAAAATTGCGGTATTTTGCCTAACGACATTATTTAAAGGACAGCATCATGGAAGAGCAAATCATTATTTGTGAAACGTTAGAGAATGGCGTAAGTCTGATAACACTCAACCGTCCCAAAGTTCGCAATGCTTTAAATGCTGAACTACGCGAAAAAATGGCAAGTATTTTTATTCAATTAAACGATGATCCACAAACCAAGGCTATCGTACTGACTGGTGGCGATAAAGTGTTTGCGGCTGGTGCTGATATCAACGATTTTTTAACGGCAAAAACGGTCGATATCTATCTACGTCGTAGCGAGCAGTATTGGGATGCTATAAACAATTGCCGCAAGCCGATTATTGCGGCGGTCAATGGCTATGCACTTGGTGGCGGCTGTGAGCTTGCTATGCACGCTGACATTATTGTCGCAGGCAAGTCTGCCAAGTTTGGCCAACCAGAAATCAAAATCGGCTTAATGCCAGGAGCTGGCGGCACACAGCGATTGTTTCGCGTGCTCGGCAAACATAAAGCCATGAAGCTGATATTGACGGGCGATATGATCAGCGCTGATGCAGCGGATCAAATGGGACTGGTTTCTGAAGTAGTCGAAGATGAAGCGACTATTAAACGTACTATTGAGATTGCTGAGCAACTAGCAGGTTATGCACCGATTGCTTTAGAACAAATCAAAGAAGTTGCCAATCTTGGCGTAGATATGCCGCTAGATGCCGCGTTGGCTTTGGAGCGTAAAGCCTTTCAGGTTTTATTTGATACCGAAGATCAAAAAGAAGGGGCGAAAGCTTTTTTGGAAAAGCGTGACGCCAATTATAAAGGGCAGTAACTCGTTAAAGCATAGACTTCTCAAAGCACAGAGAAGAGCAGCAAATATATTTTGGAAACGAGACTATTTAAAAAGACCATATAAAACAACAAGAGCTCATAAGTAACGAGACCATATAAAGGATTATTATGACTGTTAACTCATTGGCCATTATTGGCACCGGTATTATGGGCATGGGTATTGCGCAAATCGCTGCTCAAGCTGGTATTCAAGTGCTTTTGTTTGATGCCAAAGCGGGCGCCGCTGCACAAGGCCGCCGTGCCCTACAAGCCACACTCGAAAAACTTGCTGCCAAAGGTAAATTTACTAATGAGCAGCTGCAATCTACTTTGTCCAATCTGAACGTGATTGAAGATATAGCCAAAATTGCAAACGTAGATGTCGTAATCGAAGCAATTATTGAAAATTTAGAAATAAAACAACAGCTTTTCAAACAATTAGAAAGCATCGTGACAGCCGAGACCATTTTGGCAACCAATACCTCATCGCTAGCGGTAACCGCGATTGCCTCTGATTGTCAGCACCCAGAGCGCGTAGCAGGATTTCATTTCTTTAATCCCGTGCCACTCATGAAAATCGTGGAAGTGATTCCGGGACTCTCTACCAAATCTTCGGTAGTCGAGACGCTTACGGATTTAGCCAAACGCATGGGGCATTTGGGAGTAGTGGCAAAAGATACCCCAGGGTTTATTGTCAATCATGGCGGTAGAGCTTATAGCACAGAGGCGTTAAAAATTTTAGGTGAGGGGATCGCTAGCTTTGAGGATATCGATCGTATCTTACGCGATGGCGCTGGCTTTCGGATGGGGCCATTTGAGCTGCTGGATCTCACGGGTATCGATGTGTCCCATCCGGTCATGGAGTCAATTTATAACCAGTATTACTTTGAGCCGCGTTATCGTCCGCATCCCTTGACCCGTCAAATGCTAGAAGGAAAAAAGCTCGGTCGTAAAGTTGGCGAAGGCTTTTATCATTATGAAAACGGTCAAAAAATAACAGCAGACACGCCACAACAATCAGCGCTTGAGACATCAGTATCCAAAGTAGGGTCTGATGTATCAAATGTAACGGTTTGGATTGGCGCGGATTTAGCAGAAGATAAAAAACAACTGGTTGCATATTTAAACGCCAACAACATCAATATCGATGATAACGATAAGCCAAACCCTGACAGCTTAGCATTGCTGGCAATCTACGGCGAGGATACCACCAACGCTGCTATTCGCTATCAAGTGAATCCTAAACAAGCGGTCGCCATCGATATGCTGACTGATTTATCTAAGCATCGTACTTTGATGCCAAGTATCGTCACAGAGGATAACTTTGTGGCGCAAGCTTATGCCCTATTTAGTAAAAGTTCGAATAGTCACTTGAATGAAGGCTCAGATACTGCTATCGATGCCACGCTAATTGCCGAAAGCACGGGCTTTGTGGCGCAGCGAGTCGTGACGATGGTGATTAATTTAGGTTGTGATATGGCGATGCAAGGTATTGCCACGCCAGAAGATATCGACAATGCCGTCAAGCTTGGATTGGGCTACCCCTATGGTCCTATCTCTTGGGGCGATGAGCTTGGTGCCAAGCGTATTTTACTCATCTTAGAGCGTATCTATGGATTAACGGGTGATCCACGTTATCGTCCAAGCCCATGGTTACAACGTCGCGCCAAGCTAGGTATCTCATTATTCACTCAGCAGAGCAATTATCGATGCTAGATTGCTGATGCTAAGAGCTAGACCAATTTAATAAAGCCTATATTTCAATAATGCAAATTCTTAGAACACAACCAAAACACAACAAGGAAACGTTATGTTAGACGCCTATATTTATGACGGATTTAGAAGCCCTTTTGGTCGTCACGTTGGTGCTTTAGCCACCGTACGTCCTGATGATTTGATTGCTACGGTGATTAAAGATTTAGTTAAAAAGCATCAATTGCCAGACGATATTTTTGATGAGGTGTTGCTCGGTAGTGCCAACCAGGCGGGTGAGGATTCACGCAATATTGCTCGCAACGCTACTTTACTAGCAGGACTTGATGTAAAAACGCCAGCTCAGACCGTCAATCGTCTGTGTGCCTCGGGATTATCCACCGTTGTTGATGCTGCTCGCAGTATTACCTGCAATGAAGGAGATATCATTTTGGCAGGCGGGGTGGAATCCATGACCCGTGCGCCCTTCGTATTTGCCAAGACCGAAAAACCTTTTAGCCGCGACTTTAAAGTATTTGACACCACCATTGGTACTCGCTTTCCCAATCCTCTGCTCATTAAAGAGTTTGGCGGCGATAGCATGCCGCAAACGGGCGATAATGTCGCGCGCAAATACGGTATCACTCGCGCAGAAGCGGATAAATTTGCTGCCGCCTCACAAGCTAAATATGAAGCGGCTAAACAAGCTGGATTCTTCGATGAAGAGATTATCCCAATTACCGTTCCTCAAGGCAGAAAACTGCCGGACAAAACGATAGCAGAAGATGAGCATCCTCGTCCCAGCTCTACTGTGGATGCTTTGCAAAAACTGAAACCTTTGAATGAGAATGGCGTGGTTACGGCAGGGAACGCATCGGGCATTAACGATGGGGCGGCTGCGCTAATTATTGGCTCAAAGCAAGCAGAAGAAAAGTTAGGCTTTAAGCCTATTGCTAAAATTCTCTCATCTGGCGCGATGGGTGTTGAGCCCAGGATTATGGGTGTAGGTCCTGTTGAGGCGATTAAACTGGCATTGAAACGCGCTAATTTGACCCTTGATGATATGTCGATTATTGAGATTAATGAAGCATTTGCCTCGCAAGTACTCGGTTGCCTAAAAGGTTTGGAGATTGACTTTGATGACAAGCGCGTCAACCCTAATGGCGGCGCAATTGCCGTCGGACATCCGCTTGGCGCATCAGGTGCAAGGCTGGCGTTAACTACAGCGCGCGAGCTACAGCGCACAGGCGGACAATATGCGGTGGTCAGTTTATGTATTGGCATTGGGCAAGGGCTTGCCATGGTGATTGAACGAGTCTAACTCTATTAATACTCTCGCCATACTATTTTATTATCAAGGACGACAATAATGACTTCTATACTCAATCAACATGAGGACTACTCCCAGGCCGAAGAAGCCTATGGTTTTCCTTTGATTATCAAACAGCTGCTAAACCGTGCAAAGATCGCCTCTACTCAGCAAACCATTAGTTATGCCGATAAGGTTACTTATACCTATGCTGAATTTTTTAAGCGTATCAACCGTTTGGCAAATGTGCTCAAAAACTTGGGATTGCAAGCAGGTGATGTGGTTGCGGTCATGGATTGGGACAGTCATCGTTACCTTGAAGCGTATTTTGCCGTGCCCATGTCTGGCATGATTTTGCAAACGGTCAATGTACGCTTGGCTGAAGATAAAGTGCTGTACACCATTAACCATGCCAAGCCAAAAGCCTTGTTATTAAATGCTGAATTTGAGCCTATGGCTAAAAACTATCGTCATGAAGCCCCTTCTATTGAGAAAATTATTTGGCTCGATGATGCTGGTTTCGATGATGCTAATTTTGATGGTACTGGTTTTGATGAAGTTGAGTATAGCGAAGACAATATCAAAACTAAGCAAGCTGATATACCAGATTATGTCGAAGGTGAGTATGAAGCCATGCTAGCCGCGGTTAGTGATGCGTTTGACTTTCCAGATTTTGATGAAAATACCATCGCTACCACGTTTTATACCAGTGGCACGACGGGAGATCCAAAAGGCGTCTTCTTTACCCACAGGCAAATCGTATTACAAACGCTATCGAGTACCCTGGCATCTGCACTCAGTGCCGAAGGTCAAGGTGCTCGCTACAATGATGTCTACATGCCGATGACGCCACTATTCCATGTGCATGCATGGTGTTGGCCTTATGGCGCAACCATGATAGGGCTCAAACAAGTGTATCCAGGGCGATATCTTCCTGAAGTATTGGTCAATTTGATTGAACACCATAAGGTCACCCTTTCACATGGTGTCCCAACTATTTTACAAATGTTAATTAAAGAGATGGCAACACGAGGACGCAAGTTTAACGGTCTTAAGTTGTCAGTAGGGGGCTCCAAATTAAACGAAGGTCTAGCTGAAGCCGCTCTTGAAAATGGTATCGAGTTTATCTCAGGGTTTGGGATGTCAGAGTCATGTCCTGTCCTTGCCAGAATGGCATTCGGTGATCAGACAAATACTATGACAACGACAGAAGAGATCAATTATCGTTGTCTTTCTGGCTCACCGATTATGCTGGTATCGATGGAGATTTGGGATGAGAATGGCAAAGCCCTACCCATGGATGGCGAGTCGACAGGCGAGCTGGTTGTGCGAGCACCTTGGCTGACCCAAAGCTATTTTAAGAATGCAGATGCTGGCAATGAGTTATGGCGCGGTGGTTGGATGCATACCCAAGATATTGCCTGTATTAGCCCTAATGGCACGCTAAAAATTACCGATAGACTCAAAGATGTCGTTAAGTCTGGCGGCGAATGGATCTCCTCGCTTGAAGTCGAAAATATTTTATCCTTTCATCCGAGCGTTGCTGAAGTGGCCATAATTGGAGTAGCGGATGAAAGATGGGGTGAACGTCCTTTAGCATTAGTAGTCTTAAAACCTGAGCATACAGATACCAAAGCGGAGGATATTTTAGCGATAGGTCATCAAGCGGTTGAAAAAGGCTATTTACCAAAGTATGGCGTGCCAAGTGAAATAAAATTCTTAATAGAAATGCCGAAAACCAGTGTAGGTAAGCTCGATAAGAAAAAGATGCGCATGATGTACACAGAAAAATTAATTTAACCCAGAAAATTCTATCGATGATTGTGCAAAACAATCATTCGATCTTACTGAACGTTTTTAATATTTATGTTAATCGGTCTAATTAGAAGAGAATACTATGGTAGCTATAGCGATATTACCAGAAATACAAGATACACTGAATAAAGATGAACACCATCCCATGCATAGTTTTGCGGTTATTTATTCTCAGCAAGTAGAGTGGGGCGATATGGATTCTTTTGGCCATGTTAATAATGTGGTCTATTACACTTATGCCCAAAACGCACGCATTCACTATAACACTCAACTAAATCTATTCAACGAAAACACCTTTTCAGTCATGGCAGCGTCATCCTGTCAATATTTCAAACCAGTGATTTATCCCGATACCTTATGGATAGGCGTCCGAATCAAGAAAGTTGGCAATGCCAGCGTGATTCATGAATATACCTATTATAGTACGGCTATGAATACTATCGTCGCTAGCGGTGAATCAGTGCTGGTATATCTTGATAAAGCCACTGGACAAAAGAAAAACATCGACGAGACCAAAAAAGCTACGATTACTGCTTTTGAAAGTCTTAACTAAATTAGGAGACAATTTTTCTATAAGGAGATAGTGCTGGTATTTACAGGGTTAAAAATACGGTAGCAGCAGAGATTTAAAGGGATTTAAATTAATTTAAGTGAGTTTTAAAACAACACAAGGAATGTGTAGGTCATGCTTTATATCAAAAAGTTGTCTTTTGGTTTGGCTGTCTTGGGGGTATGCGTACAGGCACAAGCGATAGAGCTTGTCACCAACGGCAATACTACTTTAAGTATCGGTGGTTATGTTAAAGCGGAAGGTATATTTTATTCTCCAGATGAAGGGGAGTCTGAGTTTAAAGGAAGTGGACGACAATCTCGGATTAATCTTAAAACCACAAAGAACATAGAGGATAAAAAATTAACGGGTTTTATTGAAGGGGACTTTTATGGCAACGCTGCAAATGGCGGTTCAGACTTACGGCTTCGCCATGCTTATGCTCAAATCGATGATTTGACCGTAGGTAAGACATGGAATGGTCAATTCTTAGCGGTCTACCCACTTTTGACTGAGCAGCTTGACTTTCGAGGTACAGGTTTGGGCACTATCTCTGGTGGGGGTGCTTATATTCGTCCAGATTTGACGGTGCATTATACTCATAAAGGGTTTCGTTTTACAGCGCAAGAACCTGTTGATGACGAAGCTGATTTGCCGGATATGGTTGTTAGCTACAAAGATAATATATCTGATCTTAGCTATAACTTGGCGGTTACGGCTCGTGAGGCCAAAAATGGAGAAGACTCTGATATAGGTGTAGGTGTCTCTTTGGCTGGCAAGTTAAATTTGGGTAATGATTCACTACATGCGAGCGTCTATAATGGTAAAGGGATGGGCGCCTATTCCACCGTATGTGTTGGAAGAGTCCTTGGATCGACTGACAATGTAGATTGTGATGCCGAAGACGGTAAGCTTGTATCACAAACTGGCTTCACGGTAGGGTATAGGCATAAATTTACAGAAAAACTGATGAGCAACATGCGTTATGGTGAGATTAATGTAGATGATGCGGTAGATACCTCTGTGAATGTAAAAAGCATTAACCTTGTCTATGAGTATTTTCCAGATTTAGATATTGGTATTGAGTGGAGAGACAGAAGCGATAGGACCACTTTAGAAGTAAGAAAAGGTCAGCAAGTTGAAATAATGGCCAAATATGAGTTTTAAGCTAATATGTTCTTATTGAACATTCAATAAAAAACCCCTTCAAGTCTAATAGATTTGAAGGGGTTTTTGTTTTTCAATATATGGTGGGCCCAGTAGGACTTGAACCTACGACCAAAGGATTATGAGTCCTCTGCTCTAACCAACTGAGCTATGGGCCCTAACGTTAGACGCACAATGATACCTGATTTTTCTAAATTTTCAAGTAAAAGATAACAACTAAACGAAATTATTCAGCTATTATCGCTTATTTGTTAAATATTACCACCAGCGAGGGTCAAACTACGGCCACCATCGACGTTAATAATCTCTCCTGTGACATAGCTGGCTTTTGCCAAATACAGCACGCTGTGGGCGATATCATCTGGCGTACCGATCCGCTGTATAGGAATAGAGTCGATAATACTCTGTTGCTGTGTGTCGTCAAGCGCTTGATCACTATCGGCTTCAGGTAAAATGTTTACCCCAGGTGCAATCCCATTAACACGAACATAAGGCGCCATATCTAGCGCAAGAGACTGTACCATCATACGGTGAGCGGCCTTCGCCATATTATAGACAGTGTAGTGTTTAAACGGTTTATCATGAGCATGAATATCAAGTAGGCTAATAATGCATCCATGCTGCGTTTGCAAATGAGGTAGAAATGCTTGGCTCAGTAACAAAGGTGCTTTGGCATTGCTCAAAAACAGCTCGTCCCACTGGTCGTTATCTATATGTTTAAGCGGAGTGGAATAAAACCTTGATGCATTATGTACCAGTACATCAAGCCGTCCAAAAGTATCCATGATAGTTTGGACAAATTGAATAAGTAAATGGTCATCGTTGACAATTGCTAAATCCGCAACGACAATTGCCGCACTGTTATCGTGGAGGCTATTGAGCTCGTTTGCTAACGCGTTTGCTTGTTGCTCGCTACGATGGCAATGGATAATGACACGATAGCCTTGATGATGTGCTGCTCGAATAATGGCTGCGCCAATACGCTTAGCACTACCAGTAACTAGCATGACTGGCCTGTCACTGTATGAATGGTGATTATTCACTTCAACAGATGGATTTGTGTCGCTCTTCACTGCGGTTTCGATTGCCATAAAAATACAGTTTCCATCGTCTAATCGTATTTTGTTTAATAAAAAGAGTTAATAGCTATGCTATGACTCTTTTAGCTAGTATTGGCTACAGACTGCTCCAGAGTGACAAGATGCGCCGCACGTGCCTCATTTAACGCTTTGCCGATTGCAGCGCCTGTAATATCTGGATCTATGTTTTCTATACCAATGGCATGAAAGCTGTTTAATGCAAGCATCATTTGACGATGTTGTTTTGCTAACTGTAATACGTGACAGGTGACCAATAGCTGCGAGAGCTTGGCAGAATCTTTGTGAGCGCTACAAGCTTGGATAAGGTCGATTTTTTCAGCTGCAGACAGACGATCTATAGTATTTAGTCTTCTGGCTTGTTGAATAAATAGAGCTGCAAACTGGGTAGGCGCCTTAGGTACTTTGGCACTGTTGCTTATAGAGGTTATGGCTTTTAGAGCGGCTTTTTTGTCCTCAGCCATAATACTTATATTTGGACTGCTTGATGGTATGTCAGGATTAGGGTTCACGAATAATGATTGATCAAGACTAGCCATTAATAATGTCCAGCGCTGGGATAAATTCAACTGCATTTGACCGGCAAAGTATAGCGCCGTCTGCACTGTTTCTCGTATGTGCACATTGCTCCAAGCATGATGCAATGGCGCAAAGTAATCAGTTAGAGCACCGATTGCATATAGCTGCTCCCAATAAACTTGAGGGGAGCTTTGCATGGTGGCACGGTTTGATTCTTGCCAAATGCGCTCTGCACTTAAATGTGCAAGCTCACCTGAGGCGACCAGTTGGCGCATGAGTATGAGAGTTTCCTCAGCAATGTGAAAACCTAAGCTATAATAACGTCCATAAAAGCGCGCGACTCGCAAAACCCGTAACGGATCTTCGCTAAAAGCCTGCGATATATGACGTAAAGTCTTGCTTTGAATATCATCGAGTCCACCATAATAATCAATCACTTCACCGGTAAGAGGCGTATCGTCGGTGAGACTGGTTACTTCAATCGCCATCGCATTGATGGTTAAGTCACGGCGCTGTAAGTCATCTTGCAGTGTTACGTCAGGGCTAGCATGCACGCTAAAGCCTTTATAACCATGGCCAAGCTTGCGCTCAGTACGTGCCAATGCATATTCTTCTTGAGTGGTCGGATGCAAAAACACTGGAAAGTCTGCACCGACTTGAATAAAGCCCGCAGCTAGCATCTCATCTACGGTTGCACCTACCACCACAAAGTCTTTATCGGTAATAGGGCGATCTAACAGCTGATCACGAACTGCGCCACCAACAAGATAAACTTGCATTGAAACCTCTTTTATTCGCCAAACAAATTTTAATCAGATAAATCTTGTCATCAATTTATTGGAACAAAAAAACCAGTCGATACCATTTATGACAATGATATGGACTGGTCTTAGTATAGCAAACCACTACTATTAATAATAAATAGTAGTAGCTTATCGATAAAAATAATATGGCAACTATTTCTCGTTTTCTAAATCTTGCGCTTCAGTGACAGCGAGGGCCGTCATATTAACCACGCGACGAGCTGTCGCTGATGGAGTCAAGATATGAACAGGCTTATTAGAGCCTAATAAGATTGGGCCAATAGAGGCACTGCTTGTTGCTGTTTTAAGCAAATTAAAGGCAATGTTTGCTGCATCGAGCGTCGGTAAAATGAGCAAGTTGGCAGCACCTTTTAAATGACTTGATGGCATATCTTCTAATCGTATATGCTCATTAAGCGCGGCATCACCTTGCATCTCGCCATCAAAATCGAAGTCTACATTCATCTCATGTAGTAGCTCATAGACCTTGCGCATTTTAACTGCACTAGCGCGATCAGAGGTACCAAAGTTTGAGTGTGATACCAATGCGACGCGAGGCGTAATACCGAAACGATGCAATTGATCCGCAGCCAATACGGTCATTTCAGCCAACTGTTCAGCAGTAGGGTCTTCATGAATATAGGTATCAGCAATAAAGATATTGCGATCTTGCATGAGGACAGCATTCATCGCATAAAAATCTTTAACGCCTTCTTTTTTGCCGATGACGTTTTGGACATATTCTAAGTGTAATTGATAATGGCTAAACGTACCACAAATCATGCCTTCAGCATCACCGTTTTCGACCAACAGTGAGCCAATCAAAGTGGTCTTACGACGAACATCGCGACGGGCAAGCTCAATACTAACACCGCGGCGCTTGTTTTTCTCATAATAACCTTGCCAATAGTCTTTATAACGAGGGTCATCATCTTGATTGACAATCGTGATGTTCTCGCCATCTTTTAGACGTAAGCCAAGCCTTTCGATGTTATTTTCAATTACCGCTGGACGTCCAACCAAGATAGGTTTTGCTAGCTTCTCATCAACGACGACTTGTACGGCAAGAAGAACATTATTGTCTTCACCTTCACAGTAGACGATACGCTTTGGATCTGACTTCGCACGAGAGAAGATAGGTTTCATCACAAACGCTGAGTTATATACAAACTCTGATAAGCGCTGACGATAAGCATCAAGATCATCAATCGGTAATGTTGCGACCCCTGAATCCATCGCCGCTTTTGCAACTGCGGAGGCGATCTCGATGATTAAGTTTGGCTCTAGAGGTCCTGGAATTAGATAATCGGGACCAAAGCTTCTCATTCTGTCGGTATTTTTGACGTTTGTAGTTGGCGTCGCTTCAACATGTGCCATCGCGGCAATCGCACGTACGCAAGCGATCTTCATCTCTTCGTTGACAGTCGTGGCACCTACATCTAGTGCGCCGCGGAAGATATAAGGGAAACACAATGCATTGTTAACTTGGTTTGGATAATCTGAGCGTCCGGTCGCCATAATGACATCTGGACGTACTGAATGCGCCAATTCTGGCATGATTTCAGGCGTTGGGTTGGCGAGGGCAAAGATGATAGGGTTTTTTGCCATACGGCGTACCATATCCGGGCTTAAAATACCAGGCATTGACAGGCCTATGAACATGTCCACATCGTCCATCACATCATCAATGGTGCTAGCATCAGTGTCGCGAGCATAACGTTGTTTTGATTCGTCTAGATTCTCACGACTGGTAGTGATAATACCGCGTGAATCAGAAACAAAAATATTGTTCTGATCAACACCAAGTGCACAGATAATGTCTAGGCAAGAAATAGCGGCAGCACCAGCACCTGAACAGACGATTTTGATCTCTTCGATCTTTTTACCCGTCAGAATTAGGGCGTTGAGCATGGCAGCAGCAACAATAATTGACGTACCGTGTTGATCGTCATGGAAGACTGGAATGTTCATACGTTTACGCAGTTCGCGCTCGATTTTAAAACATTCAGGTGCTTTGATATCTTCTAGGTTGATACCACCAAATGTTGGCTCAAGCGATGCCACTGCTTCAATAAATTTGTCAGGATCATTTTGTTGAATCTCAATATCAAAAACATCGATACCAGCGAATTTTTTGAATAATACCCCTTTACCTTCCATCACAGGCTTTGAGGCTAGCGGACCAATATCACCCAAACCCAGTACGGCAGTACCGTTCGTTATAACGCCGACCAAATTACTACGTGCCGTATATCTAGCAGCTGTCGTTGGGTCTTTTTGAATTTCAAGACAAGGCACTGCAACACCTGGCGAATATGCTAAAGCTAAGTCGCGCTGGTTGGCCAACTGTTTAATAGGTGTTACCGAGATTTTACCAGGTCTTGGAAACTCGTGATAATGTAGAGCAGCCTGTTCGAACTGCTCTTTATCCGTATTAGGATTATCCGTATTCAAATTGGTATCGTCATTCATAATAATGGCCATTGTTGGAATAAATTGAAATAAAACAAAGTGTGATAAACAAAATCAATTAACGCTTAATCCTAAAATAATCGTTGAACATAAGCTCTAGCAATCGTCATACTAAGAAGCTGCTAATCGATTATTAAAAGGAGATGCACAGTCAAAAAAGCGTTAATTTATGATTAGATGGTATCGTAAAGCAGAAAGCTAATAGACTCAGCTATTCTAGCATCATTGGCAATTAACTGCCTAGTCAACCATAGCGAAATGCATAACTTATATAATAAATTGATAACGAACATTTAGCCAGTTGATAGTAACAAATTAAGCAAAATTTACAATATATATTCAATATTGTGATTATTACTTTAAATTCAGTCTAAATTTTCTGTCAGTTAAATGAGGTAGTGGTTTCGTCTCAAAAATTTTTGGAAGTGATACGACGATTAACAACGAAACAGAGGATAATAAAAAACATTTATTACCCTCTGTTTGGGATTTAGTTGTAGTAATCAAAAAGAGGTTTTGTAGTATTTATGAGGAGCAACTGATTGGCATTTGCGGTGCATTGGGAGCTGGAGGTGTGCTATCAAGCGTTGTTGCAATATCTTGTACCTTATATGGGCTAGCAAGCAACTCGTATAAACGTGCTACTTCTTCAAACTGGCCTTGTTCAGCGGCAGTGATAGCGCGCTGAGCCATACTATTACGAAGTACATAGACGGGATTAGTCGTTTGTATGTCATTAACGACTTGCTCGAGAGATAGTGCTTGCACATGTTCTACATAACGCGCTGACCAGTCTTTCCATACTTGTAATGCTTCACTTGGTAGCTCATGAGTCAAGGTGGCTAATAGCTGTCGCTCATAAGCATGATCTTCTGGAGCAATGAGACCTAATAAGGCACGAAAGCTATTGGTATAATCAAGCAAGTTATCCTCTAGCAAGGTCAACCAATCAAAAGCCAGTGTCAGACTCTCTGGTTGATGAGGTAGTCCCAGCTTGCGGCATAATCCTTGTTGATAGTGCTGCATAAAGGTAGCTTCATAAGGTGCTAAGCAATCTGATAAAGCTTCACGCGTCACTCCTTCTAAGCGCATAAAGTGTGGCAACCAGATATTGAGATTCCAGTGTCCAATAGCAGGCTGGTTTTGATAGGTGTAGCGTCCGGTATGATCTGAATGGTTATTGATCCAAGCGGGATTAAAACGTTCCATAAAACCAAATGGCCCAAAATCCAAAGTGCTGCCAGTGATAGATAGATTATCGGTATTCATCACTCCATGAGCAAAGCCAATCAACTGCCAGTCAGCTATCATACGTGCCGTACGTTCAACGACTGTTTGTAAGAATGCCAATACTGGCGCTTCGCTATTACGAGATTCTGGATAGTAAGTATCTATCATATAATCGGTAAATTCGATAAGTAGGTCAGGGGCAAAGCTTGCAATCCACTCTATGTGACCTAAGCGTATGTGGCTATCGGCTACGCGCATTAAAGCTGCACCAGCTTCCATACGCTCGCGGCGTACAGGCGTATCGGACACCACAAAACCAAGCGCATTGGATGACGGGATGCCAAGTTGAGTCAGTGCATGACCACACAAATACTCTCGTATGGTACTGCGTAATACCGCCCGTCCATCACCCATCCGCGAGTAAGGCGTTAGACCTGAGCCTTTGAGATGTAAATCTTGCGGTTGGTCGTTATTATCCAATACTTGCGCTACCAGCAAGCCGCGACCATCACCCAATTGTCCCGCCCACTGTCCAAACTGATGACCTGCATACGCCATCGCCAAAGGCTCGAACTTGGCAGGTACATACTGACCACCAACGATATCCACCCAGCGCGTCATCAAGTCCTTATCCTCTGACCAGCCAATCTGCTGTGCTACTTGGGTATTAAAATGTCCTGCACGCGGATTTTTTAGCGCGGTTGGAGGCTGCTTATGATACAAACGTGGGTCCAAATTGACGTAGGTGTTTTGATAGCGCATGTGAGATTTTCCTGCTAATACCGACTAACGGTAGATGATAAATAACGATAAATCTACTATAACATAGCCTTGATATTACACCTGTAGACTCTGTCCGTATCTTGTAATCTACTGTTAATCAGCGACACACAAGATGACAAACTACAGCCATTTTTTTAAAGTCCACAAAAAATCCCCCTGTCTTATAAAGAGAGGGGGATTAAATAACATTTAATAAAATACTGTGATAGAACACTAACGTGTAATAAATCAGCTCATTTTAAGCGGCTTTATTGTTATAGCCAATTGAGCGAAAGGCAATCTTCAAGTTGTCATTATGCGCATGGATTTTTTGTTCAATCTTTGCATATTCAAGTTTGAGCTTATCATCAACTTCATGCAAGCGATCTGCAAATTCAGTCTTTTTCATCTCAATCGCTTTGGCTTTTAAAGCCTGCCATTCTTCTACTGTTTGTGTAAAAGCCTCATATTCAAACTTGATGCGATCTTGGAAGTTTTGCATGACATGAGGAATATCAAGACCACTTGCACTTACCGTATCGATTTGCTGCTGAGCTTGTTTGAACTGCATTTGTACTTCAGCATGTTTGATTGTAGTGTCATCGACCGTACGTAGGTCAGTTGTCAAACCAACCTTGGATAAACCCGCGATCAACCATTTGGTTGGATCGTACTGCCACCATTTCACACCATTACGATAATCATATTGGAAGAAGTGATGATAGTTATGATAACCCTCACCCCACGTAAACAGCGCTAAAAAGAAGTTATCGCGCGCAGTATTGGTGTCAGTATAAGGACGGCTACCAAACATATGACATAACGAGTTGATAAAGAAAGTAAAGTGATGCGTCAATACTAGACGTAGCAGACCTGCAAGTACGAGCGTACCCCAAACATCACCCAACAACCAACCAACCGCTGCAACCAGGCCGACGTTGGTTGCTAGTACCCAAAGGCCATAATATTTATGCTGGATTTGCAGTACTTTATCTTTAGTTAGGTCTGGAATGTTTTTGTAGTCAAACTTACCACTTGGATAATTACGGAGCATCCAACCAATATGACTAAACCAAAAACCACGTTTGGCTGAATAAGGGTCTTCTATACGATCATCAACATGACGGTGATGGGTACGGTGACCTGATACCCAATCAAATGCAGAGCCTTGTACTGCAAGCGTCGAACCTAGCAATAAAAAGTTTTTCACAACAGGATGGGCTTTATAAGCACGATGTGACAGTAGGCGGTGATAACCTGCAGTAATACTGATACCTGTCCATACCATAAAGGCACCAAAGACACCCCAAACAGGCGCACTTACTTGATGGGTAAACAAATACCACGGAGTAATGACAGCAGCAGCAATAGGAGTCGCTACTAATATGGTCGCTGGTATCCAGTTAATTGGCGCTTTTTTGAACTCAAACTCGCGTAAATCGAGGGTTTGGTTGCTTGTGGTGACATCGTTCTGATCAGCCGTTTTTGTATAGTTGCGTTTTGCGGTAGGCTGCTCATCAAGCGCAGCTTTCGCCTTGGTATTGTCAAACCAAGTTTTAAAACGCCCAACCTGAGTGGTTGCGTTATCCAAAATGCTGTCACCAGATTTGATAGCGAAACGTAAGCCTTTAAGCGGTAAGCCCATTGCTTTTTTTGCAATCATATAATTTTCCTAGCGGTATTAGTTTCAGGCTCTATATTACCCTAAAAGAAGCGGAAAGTGAACGTTTATGCACTAGAAAAATATTAATAAATAACAATAACTTGTATGAGTTATTGGATATTTCATTGTAAATACCCTATTAGCTATCAGGTGTTGTGTGAAAGTGTAAGTTCTACTAAAGCTGTGTTAAGAAACTATTGATTAATAAATAGCTAAAAAAGTTGTAACTTAAGCGATAATAACCTTGTTAAATTGAGCTAAATGTATGACGCGAATAGTAAAATGGGCTCTTAGCTTACGATAAGTGTTAAACCAAAAGGATTTATAATAGCTGGGTTGGAATATCAGTAATAATGACATCTACTTGCCATTTGACAAGTTTTTTTGCGATTTCTATATCGTTTACCGTCCACGCGCTTACCGGTAAGCCGTAACGATGCGCGTTTTGGATAATAGATTGGGTAATTAGCGGATAGTGTATGCCAAGCTGCGTACAACCCAATTGTAGAGCAGTATTAGGCGCTAAAGCCATTGATTGCGGTGTACGTACTAGTAAGCCGCGCGGGATATTTGCTAGCATTTTATTACATTGTAGCTGGGCCAAAAGCTGTACATCAAAAGTAGTAAGAACGATAGGTAAGCTGGCAAGAGGGGTATCTACTAAATAACGTATCAATGCTTGTATCAGTTTGGCGTAATTGGTTCGGTCATGAGTTTTAATCTCAAGCTCAATATGAGTAAACTGAGTCAAAGCAGGTAGCGAAATCTTGGATTTTTGGGTCTTAGTGGTTACTGATGGCTTGGTTACCGTTGTGCCAGTGACTGAGGCTTTAGGTATATCTGATCGAGAAAAGTTAGCAGAAGGGCAGGTCATGGACTGCGCCAACATATCCAAAGTAATAATTTTATGGCCTGATTGTAGTTGACGTTGAATTTCAATCAAACTTAATTGGTCGACTCGCGACTGTAAGCCGCAAAGTCGCTGCAGCGTTTCGTCATGAAATATTACTAGATGACCATCTGCGGTGAGTTGCACATCAAACTCTACGCCTGATAAGCCTTGTGCTTGTAGTCCATAAGCATGTTCAAAACCAAATAGCGTGTTCTCTAATGCTTCACTGCGTGCGCCTCGATGTCCTAAGAGCAGCGTGTTATCAAGCTTTATCATAAAGATCCATCGTCAATTATCTTCTAGTCAAGAATATGATACCGTGTAAAGTTTTGCGCAAAATGTAAGAGTTGTATAGTAAGGTTTGGTTTTGTACAGCTCGGTAAAAATAATGATAGCTACTAGCTAAATCAGGCAATGAGACTGCTCTATCCTTCAATCGCTTAATAAAGGTTTGTTGCGTTTTTGCAACTAAAAAGGGTTTTTATAGTCTCCGCTGGGTTTTATTTGTATATCAATGGTCCACATTACTGACCATCTGCTACAAACCTCGTATAATGACCTGATTTTAATATTGGTCGTACACAGCTGTTATAGCGTTATGACAATCTAGATAGCTATACTGTCTACCCTTGACGGTGCAAATGAGTAAATCGGGAGCAAAATAGATATGAGCGTAGCAAATAAAAAGTGGTCAAAATGGCAGCAAGTTGCTGGTATTAGTGTGATATGTGGTTTAGCTATTGCTGGTTGTGAACGTTCGGACAAAGATGAGACTACTGAGACAGCTGAGGTTACTACTGAGCAGCCGGCAGCTAATGATGGTACGGTTGTTCCTGCTATCAGTTGTGATAACCCCATGGTACAAGATCGCTTGAAATCTGCTTTAAAAAATACCCTTAATCAGCAAGCACAGTCATCAGCTGCCACTTATGCAAACATCGCAGAAGTCAATATAGACAACAATGTGCTCATGGATAAAGTAGATGGGGTAATGATTGATGTGCAAAATGCTGCCATCTTACAAGAAGCCAATGCGAATGGTATGACGACCTGTCAAGCAAGTGTCAGTATGACATTGCCAAGCGAAGACTTGTACCAAGCCAGTCAGATGAGTGCGGCTAACAATCAGCCAAGTCTACAAACGCGACTTGCCCGAAATAACATTCGTATTAACAATAATATGTTAGTCGACGACGCCTTTACATATGTGGCTGGCGCTCAAAGTGGGCAAATACAAGCTCGTATTGCAGGTCAACCAGCTCTCATTACCATTGTATCTGATGTGATGGCAAGCTCTGTCATACAGTCGGTTGTAGATGAACAACAAGCGAAGCGTCAAGAGCAAGAAGCTGCGCGTCGCCGTGAAGCCGCACGCAAGAATAGTGAAAACCAAATAAAACGCCAACCAAAACCTGTCACGCCAGTAGAGCCTGTGCGTCCAGCTGAGCCCGCTACGCCGCCTACCATCAATCAAGATAATAATGACAATAGTGCCCAAGAAACAGCTGCACTACCTAGTGTCGATGCCAAGCCGCCAGTGACGCCTGAAGTACCAAAAGTCGTGCCACAAGATGAAAGCATCGATATGGTTATCATTGAAGATGAAAGCGCTACTTATTAAGTATTAGTATCCTCTTTGGCTAAAGCTAATAAACGCCTGCAACTAGAATAAGTTGCAGGCGTTTTGCATATAGCATGCGCTCATTGATTGTCAGGTTAACGGTTGTTTTTATTATCGTTAATGGTAACGTTCTCTAAAACTTGACTGTCCCACAGTACCTCAGAGACCTGATTGGGATCAGTGCAAAAGCGCGCTGCGACAAACAACCAATCAGACAAACGATTGATAAAGCTAAGCGCAGTACTACGAATGGCTTGTGCATGCTCTTGCTGTAATAATACAGCTTGGCGCTCAGCACGGCGACACACACTACGCGCCACGTGCAACTGACTGACCAATAATGAACCTGTAGGTAGGATAAAGTCTTTTAGCGGCGGTAGGGTAGTATTCATCGCATCGATTTGCTGCTCTAACCAGTCTATATGAGTGGGATTAACACCTTCATATCCTGGCATAGCAAGCTCGCCACCGATATTGAATAACAAATGCTGAATGACCACTAGAGCTTGAGTGAAATCTGACTCTTTTTGTTGCAAACGCTCTGGTAGCTGTGGTTTATTTGGTGTCACATTATTGTCAGTTATGGCTTGTGTCAGATGTGCACGTACCAAACCGATGTGTGAGTTGAGCTCATCGATATCACCCATGACACTAAATAAATGGTCCGCTTTACTGACGCGGCTGCCATCTGCCATACCAGTACTACCATCATCACCGGTACGCGTATATATTTTGCTCAAACGATTGCCCATCTCTTATCCTTAATAGTTTTTGGTTGTGCACTGGTGTTAGTTGTCTGGCCATTGTAGTATTTTCTCGCTGTTTTCGCTAAGATAATAGGTTACGTTTTATTTTCTTTATTTTTATCAAAAGGCTTTTTTACTATGACCACACCACTTGCCGATGCGATGTCTCAGCTTGTCATTTATGATTCACTCACTGGCGGCAAACGTCAGTTTGAGCCACTCAAAGCAGGACAGGTAGGCATATATGTGTGCGGTATGACTGTCTATGACTATTGCCATATTGGCCATGCTCGCGTTATGGTTGGGTTCGATATGGTAGTGCGCTGGCTGGCACGACTAGGCTATGATGTTGATTATGTGCGCAATATTACCGATATCGATGACAAAATCATCGCTCGCGCTAATGAGAACGGTGAAGATATTAGTGCGTTGACACAGCGTTTTATTGCAGCGATGCACGAAGATGCAAGCACACTTGGCTGCCAAATGCCAGATGCTGAACCACGGGCGACTGAACATATCAACGAGATGCAGCAAATGATTGAGACGCTGGTCACACGTGATTATGCATATGCAGGTGACAATGGTGACGTCTATTATGCAGTAGACAGCTTCTCTGACTATGGCAAATTGTCTAAGCGTAACCTTGATGATATGCAAGCAGGCTCGCGGGTCGATGTCGAAAACGATAAGCGTAATCCGTTTGACTTTGTACTCTGGAAAGCGGCAAAGCCCGATGAGCCGCAGTGGGCGTCCCCTTGGGGTCAAGGGCGTCCAGGTTGGCATATCGAGTGCTCGGCGATGTCAACGAAGTGTCTTGGCGATACCTTTGATATTCATGGCGGTGGGCATGATTTGCAGTTTCCGCACCATGAAAACGAGATAGCGCAGTCTGAAGCGGCGACAGGATGCGAATACGCGCGTAACTGGATGCACATCGGTTTTATCAATGTCGATGGCGAAAAGATGTCTAAGTCGCTGGGTAACTTTTTTACCATTCGTGATGTAACCGCCAAATATTTGCCTGAGACGGTACGTTTTTTCTTATTATCAAGTCATTATCGTAGCCAAGTAAACTTCTCTGATAGTGCTTTAGATGAAGCACATAATAGCCTAAGCAGATTATATAACGTCTTAAAACTGGCTGAACAGCAAAAAGGACAATCGCTAACAGTCACTGACGAATTGATAAACGACGCTTATAATAGCGCGGCTGGACAAGATTTTATCAAAGCGATGAATGATGACTTTAATAGCTCGACAGCGATTAGTGTATTATTTGGGCTGGCACGTGATATTAATAAAGCTATCAAAGCTGAAGATTTAGACACAGCATGGCGCTTGGCGCAGCATCTAAAAGCATTGGCACAAGTACTCAATATTTTGCAGCAGCCAGTACAACAGTTTTTGCAAGCTGTGATAGGCGAGCAATCAGATGATGGGCTAACAGATGCTGCTATTGATAATTTGATCATTGAGCGTGCAAATGCCAAAACCGACAAAAACTTTGCGCGTGCTGATGAAATACGCGAGCAACTAAAAGAGGCGGGTATTGAGCTTGAAGACAGCCGTGCTGGTACGACATGGCGCCGTGCTTAAGTAAACTGCTTGTGACAATAAATACGTATACTAACAAATTAAGTCAGCTTTACGCTGGCTTTTTTTTGCGCGCTGTTTTAGTTTGACTTTATCTTTAAGATACTTTTTTTATAAAATTCTCAGACTTATAGGCGCTAATCGTATGAACCGCCTTACCAAAAAAGATTTTACGATGAACTCTTCTAAAGCTTATATTATGGTTGGGTTGCTGAGTATCATGTCTAGCAGCATTTACATGCCAGCTAAAGCTGCGGCGAGTGGTACTGAGATCACCACTAATAAAAACAATGCACTCGCTACGAGAGCAGAGCAGACAATAGACAAGCCTGATGGTTTTATAGAGTATACTGAACAAAAAGTTGAATCCCTTGAGCAAGAAGGCATTGAGCTGTCCGATACTATAAGTGACGCTTTATACGAAGATGAGCGAGCAGCGATGCAGCAAACGGACAAGCTGCAAGGATATACTGGGCTTACAGGTGGACAGGACGCAAACTACTTTGTTTTAAAGCGGTTAAATACAGGTCTACCGACATTGTCACCACCGCCAAACCTGTCCACACCGTTTGCAGCGTTGGAGTTTTTTCAAACGTCTGCGGTCACAAAACGATTTGACTTGGCTGCTTATGCACTTAATCTAAATTTGTTTGATCCAAGCTTGCAGCCAAACCGCGGTATGGAGTTGTCCAAACGTCTTGATTTTTTGCTTCATAGAAAGAATCTTTATGTTTTTAATAAAATGCCAGATCGTCCTGATGGTTTGATTGAACCCTCTATCGGTAGCAGTAATCCCCTGCACGGTGTCTCGCGCCGCGCTATTCAACTTGGTCATATTGATTATCGTGGGCATCGAATACCTATATTCGTCGAACGAGTAAAAGTCGGCGACAACGCTCCTGTTTGGGTGTTTTCTGCCCAGACCGTCAGTCATATCGACAAGCTTTATGAGCAGTACAAACCTGCAAAGTTCGAAAGCTATTTGCCATCACTGCTCAAACTGCGAGTCCTTGGTATCGCTGTTTGGGAGTTTTTGGCTTTATTTATCTTCTTTATCGTGACGCTAGGACTGGGCTGGGTGGTTAGTAGGCTTACTGGTCGTTTGATAGATCGTTATACTAATGAGGAAGATGGCTCTTACATCGGTCGCAAAAAAAGCATCACGGACTTGGTCAATAAATTTACCATACCGCTGACTTTTACCATTAGTTTGTCTTTAGTATTTACCTTGGTTTCAGGTGGTTTTCCTTTTATAGACGCTATTGCAACAGCGACGCGTCCTATTGTATGGATAGCTTTAGTACTGAGCGCTATTTGGCTTGGTATTCGCGTCATTAACTTCTTTGCCAATCGTTATGAGGACATTCAAATCGACAGCTTAGAGGATGAAGAGTATGACGAGTACCGTAAGCGTACGACGTATTTATCAGTATTTCGACGCGTTTTTATCTTTGTTATGGTCATTGGCAGTGTTTGGATTGGAATGAGCGAATTTGTCAATCTTGAGGGCCTTGGTAAAGCCTTGTTGACTTCTGCTGGTATTTTGAGTGTAGTGATTGGTATTGCTGCGCAGCCCACGCTTGGTAATATCGTCGCAGGCTTACAGATAGCCATGACTCAGCCCATACGTATCGGTGATACAATTATGTATGATGGCAATTGGAGTACTGTTGAGGATTTAGGTTACACCTACGCTACCATCAAAACTTGGGATGAACGCCGTTTGTTTGTACCGATGCGCTACTTTGTGACAGAGACCGTTGAGAATTGGTCACATCCTGACCCTCATCAAACATTTACGGTAACTGTGCTGGTGGACTATGGTATCAATGTCGATGACGTTCGTGATAAATATGCGGCAGTGGTGCAAGCTAGTGAGTACTGGGATGGTGAGACTGAACCTATGCTGTATGTGTTGTCCGTAGATAGAGACACTATAGAGCTGTATGGCACTTTAGCGGCTGACAATCCTGATGATGGCTGGATGCTGCAATGTGAGATTCGTGAACAGCTGCTGGCTTATCTTTATGATGAGCAAAAACCCTATCTACCTGCCGAGCGTATCACTTTTAAAAACATTTAATGTGTTGTAAAAAATCTAACGAGACTGTGTGGACAATAAATACGTATACTAACAAATTAAGTCAGCTTTACGCTGGCTTTTTTTTGCTGACTACATTAGCTTATCATCATACTACAGCCAAGATTTTTTATATGAAAACGCCTTGTCATTCAAAAATGCATAAAAATATGAATACTTTAAGAAGTGTTACTGGTAAAGACAGTAAGCAAGTCAGTCATTCTATACAAGATAGTCACGCGATACATTATGAGAGGCACTATAAAGCGCTGCAAATACTATTAAGTCTTTTTATCATTGCACTTAGCGCTCTTTGTATGCCTACTTATGCTGCAACCAGTAATGATGGGCCTAGTACTAGCGAGCAAATGGTTAGTGAATCAAACACTAATGCTCAGGATGATGCAAAAACTGAAGTGGCTGCTAAAGCGGAAAATTTGGTCGACTATGCGGCTCAAAAAATTGATACGATCAAAAAAGAAGGCGTTGGTATCTCTGGAGTCACAGAAGAGATATTTGATCCTACAGAACGCAATGCTGTGCAACAATCTGGAAACTTACAAGGCGATGCAGGACTAAAAGGAGAGTATAACGAGAGCTATTATATTTTAGACAAGCTCAATACTGGTTTACCGCCTTTATCTGAGCCACCAAACCTGTCAACACCACTGGCTACTTTGGAGTTTTTTCAATCAGCGGTAATGAAACAGCAGTTTGACTTGGCCGCTTATGCGCTCAATATGAACCTGATTGACAGTGAAGTTCAGCGCAGTCGCGCCCTTGAGCTGGCAAAGCGACTTGATTTTTTGTTATCTGAAAAAGAGCTTTATGTATTCGATGACCTGCCAGACCGTCCTGATGGTTTAATCGAACCGCCACTTGGTAATGCCAGTAGCGTCATGGGTATTCCTAGACGCTCTATTCAATTAGGTTATATTGATTATCGCGAACGCCGTGTGCCTGTGTATATGGAACGGGTACAAGTCAATGACGATGCACCGATTTGGGTGTTTTCAGCGCAGACCGTTGGCAATATCGATAATCTTTATGAGCAGTATCATCCCGCAGAGTTCGAACGTCATTTACCCATATGGATGAAACTACAGTTTTTTGGTATTGCGTTATGGGAGTTTTTGGCTTTATTTTCATTTTTCTTATTTACCATGGCGATGGGCTGGCTACTAAGTAAAGGCACTGAAAAGCTCATTAGCCGCTATATTGATGACGATCAAAAGTACAGCACCTATTATGTAGGCAGTACTAACAGTGTGGCAGACTTGGTAAGTAAGCTGACCGTACCATTAACTTTTAGCATCAGCTTCTCGTTAGTTTTTACTTTAGTATCAGGCGGTTTTCCATATTTAGACGCGGTAGCTTCCTCGACTCGTCCAGTTATTTGGGTTGGGTTGGTGTTTAGTACGATGTGGCTTGGTATACGTGTTATTAACTTTTTTGCCAATCGCTATCAAGACATGCAGATTGAAAACCTGTCTGAAGAACACCTTGACAAAGAGCGACGTCGTCGTACTTATGTGTCGATATTTCGCCGTGTCTTTATTTTTGCCATGATACTTGGCAGTATTTGGATCGGTCTTAGTGAATTTACTAATATGGAAGGTCTCGGCACGACCTTATTGACCTCGGCTGGTATCGCTGGTGTGATCATTGGTATAGCCGCGCAGCCCATATTGGGTAACATCATCGCTGGGGTACAGGTAGCGGTAACTCAGCCGGTCCGTATCGGTGATACCGTGATGATGGAGGGCGATTGGACCACTATTGAAGATCTGCGTTATACCTACGCGGTGCTAAAGACATGGGATGAGCGCCGCTTAATCGTTCCAATGCGTCATCTCATCACTGAAGTGGTAGAAAACTGGTCACATACTGAAGCACATCAGACTTGTGTGGTCTATCTATACGTTGATTATGGAGCAGATATCGATGCTATTCGAAACAAGTTTAGTGAGCTGGTGAAAGAGAGCGAATTTTGGGATGGTGAGACAGACCCTCAAATGCTGACAGTGTCATTAAGTGAAAACACGATTAAATTACGCGGTAGTCTGGCATCTGATAGTCCTATGAATGCGTTTTATTTAGAATGTGAAGTGCGTGAGCAGATGCTCAGCTATCTATATCAGGAGCAAAGAGAGTATCTACCGGCCGAGCGTTTAATATTTAAAGATAGGGACGAATAACGAATGATTGGTTGATGCTTTTTATTAGTAAAATAAGCGAGTAAATATAACATGCGATTTACGCGCTTATTTGTTATAATATGGCGTTATTTTTAAGGGATAATTAAGTCAATAAGAGTAAGGCGACGCTATATTTGCGCTAACCAACAAATGGTAAATCAATAACAGTCTTCTAGTGTTTTATTTAACTGGCACATTGTTTACTATTTAATGCCTTATAAACCAAAGCATTGTGAGATAAAGTCTTTAAAGATTAGATATCATAAAGTTGCATTGGTCATCTTGATAGATTGTCTTAATACGAGCATCCCGTCCATCAAAATAACCACCACTAGAGGTCTGTATGTTGCGAATTGTCGATGAAGCCTTAACCTTTGATGACGTTTTATTGTTACCAGCCTATTCTGAAGTCCTGCCAAAAACTGCCAACTTGTCTACGCGTTTGACCAAAAACATCACGCTCAATTTACCGCTGGTATCTGCTGCTATGGACACAGTAACTGAGTCTGAGATGGCAATCACTATGGCACAATTAGGCGGGATGGGTATCTTGCATAAAAGTATGGATATCGTCAAACAAGCCACGCAAGTGCGCCGTGTCAAAAAGTTTGAAGCAGGTACGGTGGTTGATCCTATTACGGTACATCCCGAAATGACTATCGGTGACTTATTAAGGTTGACCCAAGATAACAATATCTCTGGTGTGCCTGTAGTAGAGAAGGGTACAGATAAAGTCGTTGGTATCGTGACACATCGTGATTGGCGCTTTGAAACTAATCTATCGTTGCCTGTTAGCCATATCATGACGCCAAAAGAGCAATTGGTCACCGTTCATGAAGGTGAAAGTAATGAAAATATCAAAAAACTACTTCATGAGCACCGTATCGAAAAAGTCATCGTTATTGATGATGATTTTCGCTTGCGTGGTCTAATCACGGTTAACGACTTTGCCAAAGCCGAAAACAATCCAAACGCTTGTAAAGATGAGCAAGGTCGCTTACGTGTTGGTGCTGCTGTCGGTACAGGTGCAGATACGCAAGCACGCGTCGAAGCATTAATCGACGCTGACGTAGATGTTATCGTTGTAGATACAGCTCATGGTCACTCAAAAGGAGTGGTGGATAAAGTTTTTTGGATCAAGAAAAACTATCCGAATGTGCAGGTTGTCGGTGGTAATATCGCAACGGGTGATGCAGCCAAAGCGTTGCGTGATGCAGGTGCTGATGCGGTTAAAGTAGGTATTGGTCCCGGGTCTATTTGTACGACACGCATCATCGCAGGTATTGGTGTTCCACAGATCTCGGCGATCGACAACGTTGCGACTGCTTTACAAGATAGTATTCCATTGATTGCTGATGGTGGTATTCGCTACTCAGGTGATATGGCAAAAGCCATCGCTGCTGGAGCATCATGTATTATGGTAGGCTCGCTCATGGCTGGTACTGAAGAAGCGCCAGGCGAGGTGGAACTATTCCAAGGCCGTTATTATAAAGCGTACCGCGGAATGGGTAGTCTTGGTGCGATGTCAGGATCAAATGGTTCGTCAGATCGTTATTTCCAAGATGCCAAAGATGGCGTAGAGAAGCTCGTGCCAGAAGGTATCGAGGGCCGCGTTCCTTATAAAGGTCCAGTCGCTGGTATCGTCAATCAGTTGGTCGGTGGTCTGCGCTCGTCAATGGGATACACAGGCTCTGCAACCATAGAAGATATGCGTACCAAACCACAATTTATCAAAGTAACCTCAGCGGGTATGAAAGAGTCGCATGTCCATGATGTACAGATTACTAAAGAAGCGCCAAACTATCGTGTGGACTAAGTTGACGCGTTAACCAAATTAACGCTTTAAATATTCATTCTTTGATATATAATGTCTTAAAATACAACAGTCAACAATGCTCGTGTATTGTTGGCTTTTTTTATAAAATAAACTAGAGAATAGACTACAATACTTAGAGGCGTTTTGGGTCTGTCATCTCTTGCACCTAGCACAAGGATATAATCATAATGAGCTATTTTGGCACCGATGGTATACGCGGAAAATTTGGACAACTACCTATTACACCTGACTTTATTTTAAAATTGGGCTATGTAACAGGACGGGTGCTTGTAGAAAACAATGATAATCCTAATCGTAAACCTAGTGTCGTCATCGGTAAAGACACACGTCTTTCAGGTTACGTAATTGAAGGGGCTTTGCAAGCGGGCTTTAACGCTGCAGGAGTTGATGTGCATATGCTAGGCCCACTACCTACGCCAGCTATCGCACATATTACGCGTAGCTTTCATGCCGATGCTGGCGTTGTGATTTCAGCTTCGCACAATCCTTACTATGATAACGGTATCAAGCTGTTTTCAGGCGATGGCAAAAAGCTAACCGATGAGATGCAAAGTGCTATCAACGATAAACTGCAAGCGATGATGAATCCCACTAATGACGACTTACTGATGCCTATTATAGACCCGTCACAGTTGGGTAAGCATACTCGCATCAATGATGCTACAGGTCGCTACATCGAATTTTGTAAAGGAACTTTTCCCTATCAATATGATTTGAGTCATTTGACTGTTGTCGTAGATTGCGCCAACGGTGCAGGCTATAGTGTCGCCCCAAGAGTCATGCGTGAGCTTGGCGCTACTGTGATTGCTATTAATAATAAGCCTGATGGCATCAACATCAATGCCGACTGCGGCTCAACACATCCTGAAGGTCTGCAAAAAGCAGTATTAGAGTATGAAGCAGACGTCGGTATCGCACTAGATGGTGATGGTGACCGTATTGTAATGGTAGATGAAGCTGGCAAGTTGGTTGATGGTGATGGCATCTTATATGTGCTGGCTACTCAAGGACAGTCGCGTGTTAAAGGCGTTGTTGGAACTTTGATGAGTAATATGGGTCTAGAGCTTGCACTACAAAATGCAGGAATTGAATTTACCCGTGCCAAAGTCGGTGACCGCTACGTCATGCAAGAGCTTGAAGCCAATAATTGGTTATTAGGCGGAGAACCATCAGGGCATATCTTATGTTTGGATAAGAGCCGTACCGGTGATGCCATTATCGCAAGCCTACAAGTACTTGCCGTAATGCAATCACAAGGTAAAGCGTTAAGTGAGCTAACAGAGGGTTTTGAAATCTTACCGCAAAAGCTTGTCAATGTCCGTTTGAATCAAATGCAAGACCCTTATGAAAAAGAAGAGTTGGTGCAAGCTTTTGATAAAGCACAAGCTACTTTGGAAGGCCGAGGTCGTCTGCTTATCCGTCAATCAGGTACAGAGCCTATGATTCGGGTGATGGTCGAGTCGGATGATGAGATTGAGTGTGATGTCATGGCCAATGACTTGGCAGATAAAATCAAAGCAGTATTGGGTTAATCGTTAAATACAATAATCTTAAGATAAGGGAACAGCATGAGCATGGACTTTACTGATCAGCGTTTATCATATGAAAAAGGTAGACTTGATCAGCAATCAATACCAGCATCACCGTTTGAGCTGCTAAAAACTTGGATGAATGAGGCGATAGAGCAGCAAGTACAAGAGCCATACGCCATGAGCTTAGCAACTTGCGGTGCAGACAAAAAACCTAGCGTTCGTATTGTCCTTATGCGAGAGATTACTGATACTGGTATTGTGTTTTATACCAATTACGAAAGCGCCAAAGGTCAAGATATCAGCGAGAACCCAAATGCTGAGGTATTGTTCTTTTGGCATGAGCTTGAGCGTCAAATTCGTATTAGTGGCAGCATTGCTAAGATAGATGCCGCTAAATCTGCCGCTTATTTTCAAAAGCGTCCGCATGATAGTCAAGTAGGTGCGTGGGTGAGTCAACCACAAAGCGGTGAAGTGGCGAATCGCGACATCATGGAGCAAACCTTTATCCAGCTGCAAGCTGATTATCCAAAGGATGTAGAAGTACCAACGCCAGAATTTTGGGGCGGTTATGAGATTACCATTAATGAAATTGAGTTTTGGCAAGGACGTGCTAGTCGCATGCATGACCGTATTGTCTATACTCGTGACAGTAATAGCAATAATGTGAATAAAAACGACGCTAGCTGGTCTACCAAGCGTTTATTGCCGTAAGTTTCTTATTCTGTCTTATAAATAAAAAGGAGCCCAATTTAATTGGACTCCTTTTTTTGATGTCTGTTTATAAAAACCAATCTTGCATAAATAAGTCTGTCTAGTTTTTTACTGATTCATCATGCTCGGCTTCAAGACGCATGGCGCTTTGATAGCTATCAATATTAGCAAGCTGTAAGGCATATTGCTTAATATGAGGATAATCCTCCAACTGGTTGCGCTTAGCAAGCATAATCAAATCAAACGATAGCATAAAGTCCGCACCGCTTAATTTATCGCCTACAATGAATGATTTATCTTTTACTTCATCATTTAGATAGCTAAGCAGCTTGTGTTTTTCTGCACCGATATAACCATTCAAAAACTCATTATCGTTGATGCCAGCTTTGTTAGTAAACAATTCGAGCAATAAAGGCACCATGAGCGAGCTTTCAGCAAAATCTATCCACTGCAAATAATGCCCATAGTCACTGCTATCTGTAGCAGGGCGCAAACTATCAGGTGCAAAGCGCTCAATTAATAATTGGGTAATCGCTCCTGATTCTGCGTACATCACCCCATCTATTTCAATCACGGGCGACTTACCAAGTGGGTGTACATCTTTAAGACTATCCGGCGCCAAATTGGTTTTGGCATTACGTTGATAGCTGACAATGTCGTAAGACTCTCCTAGCTCTTCTAAAAGCCAGAGAATGCGTAGCGAACGTGATTGATTAAGATGATGTAAGCGAATCATAATGTTAGCCTCTTTGTATAGTTTGTGGTGTGCAAAGTCAATGCTACTAGTTTTTGTGCATTGATCTTTGAGCCTCAGTATTTAAGCATTAACCTTTGAGCTTGGTCATTAGCCTTTTAGCTGCTTCTTCTGATGAAGCTGGATTTTGACCAGTTACCAATAAACCATCTTCGACCACAAATGACTCCCAATCAGCAGCTTTTTCATAGTTGCCACCATTGGCTTTTAGTGTATCTTCTACCAAGAACGGCACCACATCGGTAAGGCCAACGGCGTCTTCTTCAGTGTTGGTAAAGCCAGTAACCGTCTTGCCTTTTACCAAGTATTCGCCATCAACCTTGACGTTTTTAAGTGCAGCGGGCGCATGACAAACAAAAGCAACAGGTTTGTCTTGTTTCACAAAACTCTCAATCAAGTTGATAGAGTTTTCATCAACTGCCAAATCCCATAATGGACCATGACCACCAGGATAGAATACGGAGTCGAAGTCTTCTGCTTTTACATCGGCAAGTTTTTTGGTATTGGCAAGATGTTTTTGCGCATCGCTGTCTTCTTTAAAACGTTTGGTATCTTTGGTTTGTGTGTCTTCAGTGTCGCTACTAGGATCAAGCGGTGGTTGTCCACCAGCAGGAGAGGCGAGCGTCACATTAGCCCCAGCATCAAGAAAAGCATAATAAGGGGCGGCAAATTCTTCTAGCCAAAAGCCAGTCTTCTTACCAGTATCGCCCAATTCATCGTGTGAGGTTAGTACCATTAAAATATTCATAGTTTTCCTTTTTATTAAAGTTATTTTTAGATTATTGATGATTAGCAGTCACGTTTAAGTAACTATGCTTAATCAGTAGTTTTACTAACGATGACTGCTAGCCATAACCATGTAACAGTATTCATGGTTAAGATGTCATTTTCAGTAGTTGTCTTAACAAATTATGTTGTTAAGTCGTTATTTAATTGATTGTTATTTAACCGTCCATCGAACGTCAACCAATTAACAAAAGCTATTTTACATCCGCTACTTTAACCACTGTTTTACCGAAGTTATCACCATTTAGCATACGAACAAAGGCATTTGGTGCATCGTCTAAGCCTTCAGCGATGGATTCTTTGGTTTTCACATCACCAGACTCTACCCACTTGCTCATGGTTTTAAGAAACTCTGGGAAATGATCGCCATACTCTTCAAAAATGATAAAGCCTTTGATGGTTAAACGACGGCTCAACACATTGCCCATTAATAGACCCAAACGATCCTTGCCATCAGGCAGTTCAGTGGCGTTGTATTGTGAGACAAGGCCACATACTGGAATGCGTGCATGAGCATTTAATAATGGCATGACGGCGTCAAATACTTTACCACCGACGTTTTCATAATAGATATCGATACCGTCTGGGCAAGCGGCTTTTAGCTGCTCGGCAAAATCGTCCGCTTTATGGTCAATACAGACATCGAAGCCTAGCTCATTAACAGCGAAATCGCATTTTTCTTTACCGCCTGCGATACCGACAGTGCGGGTACCATATTGATTACCAACTTGACCAACCGTTGCACCAACTGGACCTGTTGCAGCAGCGACGACCAACGTCTCGCCTTTTTTTGGTTTACCAATATCGGTCAAACCCATGTAACCAGTAAAACCAGGCATACCCAGTACGCCTAAACCATAAGAAGGGTTTGGCATATCTTTGTCAAGTTTCAGTACGCCTTCGCCATCACTGACGCTATAATCCTGCCAGCCAGAATTTGATACCACCAAATCACCGACGGCAAATTTGTCAATATTAGATTCAACGACTTGAGCAACCGTTGCACCCATCATCACATCGCCAACTTCTAGTGGATCAGCATAGCTTTTTGCATCGCTCATACGTCCGCGCATATACGGGTCTAATGACAAATAGACGGTACGTAGCAGCATCTCATTGTCATTTGGCGTTGGGATATCGCTGGTAGTCATGTCAAAGTTGTCAGATGTTGGCTCACCATGAGGGCGGCTGGCCAATTTAATTTGACGGTTTGTTTCTTGATTTTGTTGCTTATCAAAGCTCATTTTAATCATCCTTTTTAATTATTGGTTTAAGGTTTTAAGCGGCGCTGGTTAACGAGCGCTCTAAGATACGACGTGATACTTCTAAGTCATTATTACCGTGCTCACCCAGTTTTACCATATTATGCGCTTCAAGCTGCTTGATGATTGGGTCAATCGCTGACTCATCGAGTTCGGCATCCGCTAAGCTAACTGGTAGGCCAAGGCTACGGAAGAAGTTTTCAGTCTTAACGATAGCAGTCTCGATGATGCTGTCATCGTCTTGTTTTGTATCAGTATTGCTATCGATAGCCCAAACGTTACGTGCATATTGAAGTAACTTGTCCTTTTTGCTCTCTTTAAGCTCACGCATTACCGACGGCAATAAAATAGTAAGGGTACGGGCATGATCAATGCTATGTAATGACGTGAGTTCATGACCAACCATGTGTGTCGTCCAATCTTGTGGTACACCAGTACCAATCAGGCCGTTAAGCGCCATGGTGGCTGTCCACATAATATTCTTACGTGTTTCTAAATTCTCTGGATCTGCTTTAACCGCTGCGCCTTCTTCAATCAAAATCTTAAGTAAGCTCTCAGCAAAGGCATCTTGTACTTTTGCATTGACTGGATAGGTCAGATATTGCTCCATTACATGGACAAAGGCATCAGCAACACCATTCATAACCTGACGTTCAGGTAATGTGAGGGTCTTAGTAGGATCTAGAATTGAGAACTTGGGAAAGACAATTTTATTACGGAAAGGCAGTTTTGCTTGGCGCTCACTATGGTTGACCACGCCGCCATTGTTCATCTCAGAACCCGTTGCTGGAATAGTTAGCACGGCACCCAAATCGATAGCATTATCGATGTTTGCACAGCCGCTAAGTAGTGCATCCCATGCTTTCTCACGTGAGACAGTGCTGTCATCTTCATTAAGTGAAGATACGAGGGCGACAAATTTACTACCATCAATGACTGAACCACCGCCAACTGCTAATAAGAAATCAATGTTATGTTCATTGACCATATCAGCGGCTTTGAGCAAAGTATTAAACTCTGGATTTGGTTCGATACCGCCAAACTCAAAGACTTCGCGATTGCCACTCGCTGCTAGCGCTGTCCTAACTTCGTCTAAAGTACCAGTGCGCTCAGCTGAACCACCACCATAAGTAATCAGTACTTTTGCATCATTGGGCACTAGATCTGATAGTTTCTTAATTTGGCCCTCACCAAAGACGATACGTACTGGGTTGTAATATTGAAAGTTGTTCATAAAATTCCTGAAATTCATTGGGTATGTATGGTTTGTGCGTATAGTTTGCAAAAGCAAATAGGAAAATTATCCAAATCGTTTTTGCGTATGTGGGCATTGTACAGTAATTAGACCGGTCGTCTAGTACTATTTACAAAACTCTCGTATATCTATAATTCATAATAAGCTGATGGTGAAAGTGAGAAGGCGAGAATCTTCGCGCAGAACTTAAGATGCGAACCTAGTAGCACATATGCTGTTAAGCGCTACTTAGATTATTTTGAGGGTGGCTTAGTTAGAACTAGAGTTAGGCGACTAAAGACAAATAAGGATATATATTTAAGAAATAGTAAATCTTAAAAACATTTTTGTAAAATCGAGGTTAAATTAGAAAAGAGCTAGCTATAGAGCAAAGAGCCGCTATTAGCGACCCATCTCAGTAGTCGTCATTTGCCATACTTCGGCAAGTGGTGTATTGGTTTGACTGATCTTAGCGATCAAGCTGGCTCCCAGCCAAGCGAAGTACCAACGCTTCGCCATACTCTCTGCGGCTATATTATCCAGTTTTGGTACAGAATTATCTGCCCAGCCCGCTTTGATTTGTTTGGCAAGCCAGCTAATAGTTTGCTGGTAGCCAGCGTAAAGTACCTTACGCATTGGCTCTGACATATCGGCAACTTCAGCACTGAGCTTAACGACCAAGCATTTTTCGTGATCACAGCCATTTTGCTGAGTGTCATACCAGCTTTGAAAGTAGTCATAAAGCTTTTGCTGCGCGCTAATATCTTGTGCGTCAATAGTCTCAAGGCGGTTCTTATAATTAGTAAAGTAATGATTGATAATGGCTTCACCAAACGCTTCTTTTGAAGCAAAGTAATGGTAAAAAGACCCTTTAGGCACGCCTGCTGTATCTAATATTTGTTTGATACCGACAGCGGTAAAGCCTTTTTGAGCGATCAGCTGATAACCTATGGCTAATAGGTGAGTTTTGGTATCTAACGACGCACCACCAAGTACAGTGCTATCTGCAGACTCAATACTCGGTGATGTAGTAATCTTAGTAGACATAAGAGCTATGTTCTCCTTGGAACGTTGCTATTTATTTTTATAGTTATATGAAGTAGGCATATGAACAAAATAGATTTTAAATAAAGTATTAAGTTGTGATAGGTAAGGATCGTTACGAGATTCTACAACTCAACAATGCCATTCAATGCTATTTTATATATTTTACGATTTATCAACAATGTTTAGTGCCGAAGCGGTCTTGTTTTAGTTGCTCTCTATGTTAGCATTAGACCAGTCGTCTAGCAAGCTTAGCTTCTGGCTCGCTAGGCATACAGCTTGGACTTATAGATAAATAGATAATTTGTATTCGAAGTAGAGTTTCTTTTAATTTTTCCAGAACAACTTTATAAAGAACAATTTTAATTAATTATCACACTAATAATTATATCAACCAATCAAGGATAGTAGTTATGACAACCAATAATAGTAATAACAACACCTATAGCGATTTTCATCTGCAGTATATCGCAGGGGAGTGGCAAAGCGGTCAAGATGACAGCGTCAATACTGATGTCAACCCATACAGTGGCGACACGCTGGTCGAGATTAAACAGGCGACCAAAGAGCAGCTTGATGACGCTTATCAGGCAGCAAACACAGCACAAAAAGAATGGGCGCAAAAGACGCCAGCTGAGCGTGCTGCGGTCTTATATAATGTCGTCAAGGTCTTAGATGAACGTCAAGATGAAATAGTCGATTGGCTCATTAAAGAGTCGGGCAGTACGCGCATTAAAGCAATGGTAGAGTTTGGTAGTGCGCGTGCGATTATGCTTGAAGCGGCAACTTTTCCTAACCGCGTCCATGGTGAGATTCGTCCATCGAATATACCTGGTAAAGAAAACTTCGTGTATCGTGAGCCAATCGGTGTCGTAGCCGTCATTAGCCCATGGAATTTTCCGCTACACCTCACTCAGCGTTCTATCGCACCAGCGCTCGCACTTGGTAATGCGGTCGTATTAAAGCCTGCCAGTGATACACCTATTACAGGTGGCTTATTGCTCGCCAAAATATTTGAAGAAGCAGGTCTGCCAAAAGGATTGCTTAACGTCGTCGTTGGTGCTGGTAGTGAGATTGGTGATGCTATCGTCACGCATGATATTCCAAGCTTTGTATCATTTACTGGCTCAACCTCAGTGGGCAAACACATTGGCGAGCTGGCCAATGGTGGCGATTACATCAAACAAGTCGCGCTTGAGCTCGGTGGTAATAGCCCATTTGTGGTATTAAAAGATGCTGACATCGAGCAAGCAGTCAAAGCCGCAGCCTTTGGTAAGTTCCTCCATCAAGGTCAAATCTGTATCGCTATCAACCGTATTATTGTTGAAGACGAGATTTATGATGACTTCGTAGAGCGCTTCTTGGCGCATGTTAAAACTTTAAACGTCGGTGATCCGAATAAGCAAGATACGGCAGTCGGCCCAATTATCAATGAAAAACAAGTTAAATCACTCAAAGAAAAAATCGCTCAGGCACAAAAAGAAGGTGCCAATATGATTTTGAGTGGGGAGATTAAAGGTCAAGTGGTGCCGCCGCACATCTTTACCGAAGTGACTCGCGAGATGGACTTATCGTGTAATGAAGTGTTTGGGCCAGTGGTTGGTATCATCCGTGCTAAAGATGAAGACGATGCATTGTCGATTGCCAACGCTTCTATGTATGGTTTGTCTAGTGCTGTATTTACATCGGACATGCAAAAAGGTCTGCGTTTTGCGCGCGGTATTAGAGCTGGCATGACTCATATTAATGATATCTCAGTCAACGATGAGAGCAATGTACCGTTTGGCGGTGAGAAAAACTCAGGTATTGGGCGCTTTAATGGTGAGTGGATACTTGAAGAGTTTACCAGAACGCACTGGATATCAGTGCAGAACGAACCGCGTCAGTATCCATTTTAATAGCATTAGGTTTAATTAAGATAGATGAAAAAGACCGCTCCAATGGCGGTCTTTTTTATGTGAATCTTGCATCTGGACATTAGACATTTTATCTATGGCAGTCCTAATGAGAATGAAAACCTAGCAGGGCGCCAATTTCTTCGACAGTCATATTTCTAACGAGCGCTTGCTCTTCTACCGATAAGCGATTGGTATGTTCTTTTATCATCGTATGGATGCTACGAGATATCTCAGAGGTCGTTGCATAATACATTTGCGGCTGCTCTTTGGTCAGAATCATCAAAAACTTATTGACGATTTTGCGTTTTTCTTCCGGTGCGTTTTCTTCAGTCATAGTATTCTCCTAGAAGTGAACTATTTAAGCAGTCAGGCTCGTGACAGTCAATGCTAGGAGTGTAATATCAATGATAAGGGAGCATTAATGTTTATCGCTATTCGTTGTATAATTTATAAGATTCATATAATATGAATCTTATAAATATCTTCTTATATGACTGAGAAAGCAGTTATGCAATCTATCAATTTGCCTAGTAAGCCGCCAAGCTCCCCGCATCCTATTCTTAATCTAAGCTTTCGCATATTTTTTAGTGGTGCGGCCTTGTTCGCTATCATAACGATGGCGTTATGGGCATTTGTGTTTACTGGTCATACTGATATAGAGGCACAGGTGCTAAACCCACTATATTGGCATGGTCATGAGATGATCTATGGTTATGCCTTGGCAGTGGTTGCAGGGTTTTTGTTGACAGCGGTAAAAACTTGGACAGGGGTTATGATGCCACATGGCTATAAGCTACTGGCTATTTTTACTTGCTGGCTACTGGCACGCCTTAGTTGGTTTGCTTTTGGTCTTGGAATGACGGTTTCGGGTAGTAGTGTACCGTTATTACATGCTGCTGCAATTTTCGATTTATTGTTTATCGGCTCGATGGCTTTTGTTATCTTTCGAGCGGTATGGCAAGTCAAGCAATATAAGCAGATGGGTATTTTAGCCAAGCTGGCACTATTAACTTTGGGTAATGGATGGTGTTATTGGGGTATTGTCAACGCAGACATGAGTATGACTAGAGTAGGTATCTACTTGGGTTTTTACTTAATTATCGGTTTGGTATTGACCATTGGTAGGCGAGTGGTGCCATTTTTTATTGAACGGGGTCTTAGCGTAACTAATGCTGAAGGCGTCAAAGAAATCGTCACCCTACGTAATAGTAAAGTGCAAGATATCGCCAGCCTATTGTTCTTTTTGGCCTTTTTTATTGTTGATTTGTTTTATCCTAATAAGTACCTGCTTACCGTTACAGCGCTTGGGGTGGCAGTGGTCAATATCGTGCGCCTAAAAGGTTGGTATCATCGCGGTATCTGGCAAAAGCCCTTATTATGGTCGCTATATATCGCGTTTTTGGGAATGTGTTTGAGTTTTCTGCTCTATGCGCTGCAACCATGGTTAGGTTACGCCCATAGTATTGCTATGCATGGGCTAGCGATTGCAGGTGTTGGGATGATGACGGTCGCGATGATGACGCGGGTCTCACTTGGACATACAGGGCGCAGTATTCATAAGCCACCCAAAACTGTAAATATGATGTATATTTTGATGGTGCTGGTATTTATGAGCCGAGTACTGTTACCGCTCGCTGACATGAGTCATTATCTATTATGGATTATGATCGCTCAAGGTGCATGGATTGCCTGCTTTGTGCTATTTTGTATCAGCTATCTATCCATGCTGGCGCGTCCTAGACCCGATGGCTTATTTGGGTAATGAAATGTGGCGGTTAAAGTGTTATCAAAAAGGTCTAATTAACCATTTTAGGACAATCAAAGTTTAGATATATTTAGTCAACTTTAAAACCTATACCGTGCTACTAGAATAAATTTTACTTGCGTGCTGTGTCTACGCTGACAGAGGCTACGTAAAAATTATTCCAGTAGCACAGTGATAGTAGGCTGCCGTCTTTATTTCGAACTGACTATAACTAAGTCTAATTTAGATAAAGTCTTAAAAGTTTGATTTTAAAAGAGAAATTATAAGTAATTTGAATTAAATAGGGGCGCAAATCTATGCGACTGACCAACTATAGTGACTATGCACTGCGCTCGTTAATTTACTTAGCAGTGAGACCAGAACCTGAGACGCTAGCAAATATCAGCGATATTGCCAGCAGCTATCATATTTCTAAAAGCCATTTAACCAAGATCATTCATCAATTGGGTCAGCTAGGTTATATAGAAAGTGTGCGCGGCAAAAACGGCGGTATTCGTTTGGCTTATGAGCCAAAAGACATCAATTTGGGTGTATTGATCAAACAGATAGAGCCTGACTTTGATTTGGTTGAGTGCTTTGCTACAGTGAGGAATAATGATAGTCAAAAGCCTCGCTCGGAGGGCTTACCGATTACCTTTATTAGCGAAGAAGACAATAAACCGGTAGGTTGTGTGATTACGCCAGCATGTCAACTCAAAGGCATATTTTTTGAAGCGCTAACGGCGTTTATTAACGTTCTTGAAAAATATACCTTAGCAGATGTTATTGATAATAAAGATGAGTTAAGACAATTTCTGTTTTCATAGAAGCAATGTAGTCAAGATATAAAAATGATAAAAGGACTCAAAACCAGCGACACTAGATCGTAATTTTGAGCCCTAATTTTAAGTATTTAAATTTATCATTCTTCGAAAAATCAATAATTAAATTTGCAATTAGTAATTAAATTTAATGAATAATTAGTGATTAAGCTGCTCTACTTTACGCGCGCCTTGTGGCTGAATAGGGCGGTTATTGCCTTCATACAGATCAGACATAATCGCAAACTGATCACTAGCAAGGGTTAGTGGTTTTTTACTGACAAACCATTGTACTTGTTCTGAACATGGCGGCGTCGTGAGCGAACCATCATAATGATAGAAGGTAGGCATAACCGGTGCTAAAGCAGACAAGTCTACGCCATTAGCCGTGTATTCATCATCGTTTTGAGTTGTCAGCTCAGTACCATTTAGTAACACCCGTAGCACATCATTGGCCTCACCAATTTGCAGCATGATACCCACTACAGCAAGATTGCCTTCGCTATTAGCGTGCACAAAATGGATCTCGCCAGGATAGCTCTGGCTGCCGATTTGATGCTCGCTTGGAGTATGGTAATGAAACTGCTTGAGCACATAGCGTTCGTTCTCTACCATAATAGCGTTGTCTTCGGTCGTCGGTGTATAAACAACCGTATGTCCATTGTCATGGATGCGAATGTTGGCCGATTGAGCATAGTTAATCACAGGCGCAGCTGTGCTACTGGCAGTCACTTCTTTGATATTGATAGGGGATTGCTGTTTACCAATTTTGCAGGCACTAGCGCCTTCGACATCACCCCAGTACTCGGGACCCGTGTTACCTTCGTATGACCACTTAGGATGATGGACACTGTTATTATCTTGCGGTGTCACTACGGTGACATTGTTATCAGTAGGCTGGTCTGTCAAAGCTTCATGATTTGTACAAGCAGAAAAACCTAGAGTGCTTACTGCCAGCACAGCGGTTGCTAAATAATGACGATTCATATTACAGTCCTTTTTATGGTCAAAACGTTCATATTACCGTTAATCCAAAAATGAGCGGTGAGGTATGTCTGTTAAAGCTTACAAACTTAAGACTTTTCAAGCTTAGGGCGTGCTTTTTCAATCGCTTTTAATAGTGCCTTCTCAAACCCGCCAACCTCAAATGTGATTAAGCTTGAATGGGCAGCACAGAAATTATGGGCATCGCGCCATTGATGTGCCAGCTCGGTTGCCCAGTCGCAATATTGCTTGCCAGCATCTGGCTCATCTTTAAGCGCTTGCTTGGTTGTAGGATGCAAGAGGAGCTCAGGTAATACCGCCTCAAGCACTTTCGCTGGTGGGCTCATAAAAGTATCATCTATATGCAAACTTCTGCTGGCAGGATGGTAAGCCAGTAACGAGCCTGCATGGATTTTTTCATTAGGAGAAATATAGTAGATGCCTTGAGGTAAAGAAAATTTGAGCTCCGGATAGCGTTCGGCTACTGCATTGCTCTCTACTAAGTCGTCTGCCCATGGTATTTGAGGTACTTGTTTATGATGACGGCTACTCCCATAAAATTCGGCTTGCGGAAAATCTTTTGCCATCTGCTCACAATGTACGGTATGAAAAGGATGAAGGTTCAATACAGCCTCGACATCTTGACCGTCATTAGTCAATGCCATAACTTGATCTCGTACATCACCAGTCAGCTCGTAGCTGTCCAAAAAGACAAACTTGCCTGACTCTAACTGTACGAGCGAGCACTGGGTACCTATGTCAAGTACACCGCCTAAACGAAAAGATCCACGTATGTTCCAAAACCCTGCGCCTAAATTATAAATTTTATCTGCCATCTTTCTTATTCCTTATTGCTTAAAGAGTAATTTGATTGTTTAACAAAACAGTTTGTATATATACGACTGTCGCTACATTATTTTTAGAGATTATGAACTTAAGGTTTGCCAAAGTCTGTTATAAAAGGGATGTGGAATGTATAGATAGTTTAAGTCAAAGCCAATTGAACAACTAAAGTAGAACATAGTATGGTTATAACAATGCATGAATGGTTTCAACGATTATAAAAAATATGTACTGAGGCATTTAATAGGCAATACTTGACAGTATGTACTAGCAATTGGTATAAAGCATCTACCTAAACGAATATAGACAGACAAATGCCTACATCATCAGACTCAACCCTCAAAAAGATATATGTTAAAGATTATCGTTCTCCGCAAGCGGCGATAGACCATGCTAAGTCTATCGGCGGCGCTCGGATTATATTCCCTAATGGCGACTATCCTTGCAGTTTGGTAATCGATAGCCCGAATATTGAGCTATTTAGTGATGGTAATACCATTTTACGGGCAAAAACACCTTCTACTGTCGTTGATGTAAAAGCAGGCGGCATAAACTTCGTCCTAGATGGATTTGACATACGAGGTCAAACATTGCGAGATGAGCTCACCTCTAACAGAAATGGCACGCACAAAAACACCAAGGCCCTGCACTGTATTCGTATTCAAGAGCGCGGCGCTCGTCTCAAAAACTTCAAGACAAGCGGAGCAAGGTACGATGGTATCTACCTTAAATATAATGGACAGATTGATTTTGAGGCTCAGGATTTTTTGTGCGATTCTACCGCTCGTAACCCAGTATCTATTATTTCAGGCCAAGGATTTAAGTTTATACGCGGTAAAATGCGTTTGGATAATAAATTCTCTGCCGGACAAGGTAAACTAAGAAGCGGTATATATTTATTTGATTGTGAACCCAATAATATCAACGATAAATATCGCGATATTAAATTCACAGACGTGGTCTTTGAAAACGCGGGTACAGGTTATGGCAATAATCAAGTTATATTCCAAGACACTAACATAGGCAATTCAAATGATTTAGGTGTGTACTTTGAAGACTGTCAATTTATCAAATCGGGCGCAGCGACAGGCTCTGCTTATGTACGCCTAAAAGCTGACACAAAATTAAAGGAATTTAGCAATATTCACTTTAAGAAAACGCGCCATCAGTTTAGAGCAATGGCAATTGCAGGAGGTCGTGAGTTATTGCTCAAAAACTCAACGTTTGAAGATATGATCATTGATGAGCAGAGTTTAACATTTGCAATCAAATTGTCGACCGGGTGTAGGGTCGCAAATATAAAAACAACCACAAATAAGCCTGTTAAGTTGCTTTTGGATAAGAAAAGTAATGTCAAAGTTATAAATGTCGCAGGATATTAAGCTCATAGTATTGGTTCATAAGTACTGGTTTATAAGCACTGATTGATAGGTACTGTCACACAATGACTAATTCATACAAGCCGCAGTCAGCGGCTTTTTTTGTGTTTTAAGATAAGTCAGCTGTGCGGTGATTTTATCTCAACATTTAGATGTAGACCTGGATTTTGGAAGTTTTATTCAAGACATTTTCCTTGCGCAGCTAAAATTGGCATACAATTTTTTAACGCTGCTCATAAGTCACCTATTATACTGGGCTTAAGTTGTCGTGAATAACTTATTAACAATATTACTTAGACTGAATTAAAGTTCAGAAATAGGGTATAAATGACAGTGTAAGAAACTAAATAATGAAAAACAAGCAGTATGTGCATTAATGCGACAGCTAATGTCGTAATAGGTGGAATGGCAGTAACTTGGTAACCAAAATTACATAACATTTTGCATCTTAAGGCTAACTTTTAGTGTGGTACTATGTTGCCCTTGTCGTTATTATAATTTTAGACTTGGACATTTATATGTTTATAGTCTGTTCCTACCACCCATGTCGATAGTCATCGTACCTTATGATAATCATCGCGCTTAATATAGTCAGTATCCTGTGAATCATAAACCAAACAACGCTTTATCCAACCATAAAAAACAAGACAACGCTAAGTCCACTGGACTTAAGAAATCAGCAAATAAAAATACCTCGCAGCCCAGTCCGCCTTCTTGGATTTTGAAGCTAACCGTTGGTTTGATTGGGATGTTTGCTTTTTTACAAGTGTATTCTATTCAAGCGGTCTTACCTGTACTAATGCTAGACTTTAGTGCCACTGAAGTACAAGCAGGTATGGTCGTTGGTGCGACAGTGATGGCGATTGCTATTATGTCGCCATTTTTGGGCATGTTATCTGATGCTGTAGGGCGCAAATCATTTATTGTCGGGGCGTTATTGTTTTTGGCGATACCGACAGCGCTTATAGCACAAAGCCCAGATATTGGCTGGATGGGTTTGTGGCGTTTTATGCAAGGCCTATCGGTACCTGGTATTACGGTAGTGACGATTGCTTATATTGGTGAGGAGTTTGAAGGGCGAGCAGTTACCGAGCTGATGTCATTTTATGTCTCAGGTTCGGTGCTTGGTGGTTTTTTGGGTCGGTTTTTGCTTGGGCATTTGCATGAGTTCATTGGTTGGCGTCATGGCTATTATGTGATGGCCGCGATGACACTTATCGGGGCACTATGGGTAGTGAAAATGCTACCATCATCGCGCCAGTTTGAGGCCAATCCAAACTTTCGCTCAGCTATGCAAACACTGGGTGAGCATCTGACCAATCGCTACGTGGTGACGGCTTGCTTACTTGGTGCTTGTGTACTGTTTTCTCTAGTAGGCTGCTTTACCTTTATCAATTTGCATCTGGCCAAGACTCCATATGAGCTAGGTACTGGACAGCTTGCTAATATCTTTGCCGTTTATTTAATAGGCGTCGTCATTACCCCATTATCGACCACACTATTACGTCGATTTGGTTCAGCTCGGACGGTGCGAGTAGCTGTCATAGTATCTATGATAGGAGTGCTGTTGACTTTAGTGACACCATTGTGGGGAGTTGTTATTGGTCTTGCTATTATGTCATCTGGTGTCTTTATCACCCAATCTGCGACCATCAGTTACATCGCAGTCAATGTCAAAAAGGGACGCAGCTTAGCTTCTGGTCTCTATTACATGAGCTATTACGCGGGCGGTACGATAGGAGCATGGCTATGCGGTATTGCTTATGGGCGCGGAGAGTGGACAATGACAGTATGGCTGTTATTAATCCTGCAGATTCTTGCATTACTCATAGCGAGCTTTGGTATGGTTAAAACAAAATCTCGTACTGCATAAGCCTCGTACTGCATAAATCTCGTATGGCATAAGTCTTATACTCTTAAAACAACTATTTGCTAACACAATGTGACAAGTAGTGGAATCATTATCCTCGAATGCTGAGTATTGCCATGCTTACGAGCGCACGCTTTACATAGCACTGGTTTTTTCTTACTATCAATAAATGATTGAGTAAAAGACGGCTTATCAAAGTCATCGTTTATTTTAACAATATAACTATTACCGCCCTCAATTATTTATAAACAGTTCACAATAACGACAAACAAGGAAGTCTCATCTATGTCAAATATATACCATAGCGCACCGTCGGCTTATGAATTTCCATTACTTATTAAACAGCTACTAAACCGTGCCAAAACCGTCTCATTGGATCAAGAGATTATATATGCGGACAAAAAGCGCTTAACTTACAAAGATTTATTTACTCGTATCGATCGCTTAGCCAATGTCTTAGCAGATTTAAATCTTAACGCAGGTGATGTGGTAGCCGTCATGGATTGGGATAGTCATCGCTATCTGGAATCGTACTTTGCTGTGCCTATGTCGCAGTATATTTTGCAGACGGTCAATATTCGCCTGTCACCTGAAAAGGTTCTTTATACCATCAATCATGCCAAGCCAAAGGTACTGATGTTGAACTCTGAGTTTGCACCTTTAGTGAAAGACTATCAGTTTGAAAACTCAAGTATTGAGCATATTATTTGGCTTGATGATAATGACGTGTCGCATGAAGGCATCTTTGGTAGCAACCAAAGCCGCGTAACGGGTGAATATGAGGCGTTATTAGCAGCAGCCGATAGTGAGTTTGATTTTCCAGATTTTGATGAAAACACGATAGCCACAACTTTTTATACCTCGGGGACGACAGGCGATCCAAAAGGCGTATTCTTTAGCCATCGTCAACTGGTCTTACATAGCTTGGCAGAAGCAGCATCATTGGGGATGTTGCCTAACAAACAAGGCGTCAGCTACGGTGATATCTATATGCCAATGACACCGATGTTCCATGTCCATGCTTGGGGTTTTCCGTTTACTGCCACTATGATTGGACTAAAGCAAGTCTATCCAGGACGTTATGCGCCTGATACTTTGTTAGATCTAATCATCAATGAAGAGGTAAGTATCACGCATTGCGTACCGACAATATTGCAGATGGTACTCAAAGAGGCACAAGATCGTGATGTCAGCTTCAATGGTCTAAAAATGATTATTGGTGGCTCAAGGTTGACAGAAGGTTTAGCCAAATCCGCATTGGCGCAAGACATTGAGGTATATACAGGTTATGGGATGTCAGAGACTGCACCATTGATTAGCTTGACTGACTTTAGCCTCAATGAGCCTGAGATGACTGAGGAAGAAGATATCAATCGTCGCTGTATGACGGGTAAGCCCGTACTTATGGTCGATGCGCAAGTCTGGGGTACAGATAATGAGTCGGCGGGTATTGGTAAAGAGAACACAGGCGAGCTGGTATTGCGGGCGCCTTGGCTGACTCAAAGTTATCTAAAAAATGACGATGCTGGCAAAGAGCTGTGGGAAAACGGTTATATGCATACTCAAGATATTGCTTACGTCCGACCTGATGGTTATATAAAAATAACCGATCGTCTCAAAGACGTCATCAAATCTGGTGGTGAGTGGATATCCTCATTGGAGATTGAAACCATTTTATCATTGCATCCAGCAGTGGCCGATGTGTCAGTCATTGGTGTCCGTGATAAGCAGTGGGGAGAGCGTCCATTAGCGTTAGTAGTCTTAAAGCCTAACAAACAAGACACCAGTGCTGAAGATATTATTGAGGTAGCAGAGCAAGCAGTTAATAAAGGTATTATTCCCAAATATGGTGTACCGAGCGAATTCAAGTTTGTTGATGAGCTACCTAAAACCTCAGTAGGAAAACACGATAAAAAGGTAATGAGAGAGATGTATGCCGATCAGACACAGGTGTAATGGTTATCAATTTATATGACCCAATTATAGTTTATGAGCGAAACAGTTGACCTTTATTACTAGCTCTGTTACATTTTAAACCGATATCCACTAAACCGATACACTATGTATTGTTTTTATAGGTATCGGTTTTTAATTCTGGCAAGGATAGCCAACATAATAATAGCCAATCAGTTATATAAATTTGTAGCATTATTTTTATATGATACAAAGCTACTATTAAAATCCATTCATTATTGCATATATTATAGTTGTGTTGTTGTACACTTCGTTTACGCTAAGGATAGCCAATATGAGCGAGCAAACCATCAATCTAGCTTCTAGTCAAGCCTCCAAAAATACCGACGCCTCCGTGCAAGATTCTACTTTTGCTGATATTTACAGTGATTCGATAAATGATCGAGAGCAGTTTTGGGCAGACCAAGCCAAACGTATCTACTGGCATAAAGAGCCTGAGCAAATTCTTGATGACAGTAATCTACCGTTTGCTAAGTGGTATGTCGGCGGTGAGACCAATCTTTGCTACAACTGCGTAGACCGTCATATCCCCGAACGAGCCGAGCAAGATGCTTTTATTTGGCTCTCGTCTGAGATTAACCAAGAACTGATAGAGACTTATCCAGCAGTTGTTGACGCATTTAAAGACTTAGGAAACAACGTTGAGTTTTATACGGACTATACCAAGCGTCGTTTGACCTATAATGATCTTTATAAAGAAGTCAATTACTTTGCAGACGTGCTAAAACGTCATGGTATCGAAAAGGGCGATCGTGTCATCATTTATATGCCGATGATTTTGGAGGCTGCCTATGCCATGCTTGCCTGTGCTCGTATTGGTGCGGTGCATTCGGTCGTATTTGGTGGCTTTGCTGCGCATAACCTAGCCATTCGTATGGATGATGCCGAGGCAAAAATGGTCATCACCGTCGATGCTGGTCTACGCGGCGGTAAAGTAGTCAATTATAAAAATCTTGTCAATCAAGGGGTCGAGCAAGCAAACATAAAACCTGAGCATGTGCTGGTGGTCAACCGCGGTGTGTTGCCGTTTAAACCACAAGATATTGATGTGGATTATGCAACCCAGCGCCAAATCAGCTGTGAGGCCAGCGCTGTGGTTGAGCCAGTTTGGCTAGAGTCAAATACCCCCTCTTATCTGCTTTATACCTCTGGTACCACAGGTACGCCAAAAGGTGTGCAACGTGATACGGGCGGTCATGCAGTTGCCCTGACCACCTCGATGGATTATATCTATGATGGCAAAGCGGGCGAGACCTTTTGGGCGATATCAGATATTGGCTGGGCGGTCGGGCACTCTTATACCATTTATGCCCCATTGCTTGCTGGCATGACCAGTGTGATGTATGAGGGTCTGCCGCATCGTCCGAACCCCGGTATCTGGTGGCGAATTGTCGAAGCCAATAAGGTCAACATATTATTCACCGCGCCGACTGGTGTGCGTATGCTCAAAAAGCAAGATGAAACTTGGATGACCCGCTACGATGTATCGAGTGTTAAGTCTTTCTTTTTAGCAGGTGAGCCTCTTGATGAATCAACGGCCAATTGGCTGACTAAGCATTTAGGAGTACCGATTCTAGATCACTATTGGCAGACAGAGTCTGGTTGGCCAATTTTGAGCAACACGCCCAAGTTTGATCACAAACCGCACAAACAAGGCTCACCTGGTTATCCAATGTATGGCTATGATGCCCGCGTCCTAAACGAAGAGACAGGTGAGCCGTGCGGTGCCGGTGAGAAGGGGTTGCTAGCGATTAGCGCGCCACTGCCGCCTGGCTGTCTTACCACAGTATGGCGTAATGATGAGCGCTTTATGAGTAGCTACTTTGGTTTGTTCGATGGCAAGCAGTACTCTACCTCAGACTATGCGGTAACTGATGAAGATGGCTATTTTTATATCTTAGGACGCACCGATGATGTGATCAATGTCGCCGGCCACCGTATCGGTACCCAAGAGATTGAGGAGGCAATCAGCACCCATCCAGAGATGGCGGAGTGTGCGGTCGTGGGCATTCAAGATGAGTTAAAAGGGGAGTTGCCGATTGCCTTTTGTGTGCTAAAAGATCATGAACAAGTCGCAACGACCGAAAACCGTTTCCGCATTGAGCAGCAAGTCATCGGTGCGGTGGTAAAATCGCTTGGCGGTATTGCAAGGCCGGCTGCGATTTATTTCCCGCAAGCACTGCCAAAGACCCGCTCTGGCAAAATCCTACGCCGTGCTATTCGCGCATTGGCGGAGAATAAGCCCACTGGCGATATGTCAACGCTTGATAATCCGACTGCGATTGATGCCATTAAACAGTCCATGAAAGACTACTAGTTAATATGAAAGGATAATCTGTATTCGCTAGTTGTGAATAACTATTTTAAAATCGCACAAAAGCTCATGACTCGTCATGGGCTTTTTTATTGACTCAACTAAACTATTAACAAGGAGAGTTAACGTTACCAAAATTTCAACAAAGCACTTGACCCTAAAATTGATTTATTGTTATAGTCAATAACGATACAAAATAAATCATTTTAAAATAAAGCGTCATTAAAAGTAAATCATCACGCTTAACCCTCTTCATAGTTACAGACGCGCTTAGCAGCAGTCTCGCAAACAAGATAAGGATATCTTATGCACCACGTTCAGCAGCTCATCAATGGCCAATTCACTAAATCAACGACTGATGAATGGCTCGATATTACTGATCCCGCCACACAAGAAGTTATCGCTAAAGTTCCTCAAACTTCTGATGATGAGATTAACCAAGCAGTCGCAGCTGCCCAGACAGCTTTTCAAACATGGCGCAAAACGCCAATCACTACGCGTGCGCGTATTTTTCTAAAGTATCAACAACTAATACGTGAGCATATGGATGAGCTGGCAGAGATATTGACTGCAGAGCAGGGCAAAACCATTGCTGATGCCCGCGGGGATGTGTTTCGTGGTTTAGAAGTGGTTGAGCATGCAGCAGGTATCGCCAACTTGCAGATTGGCGATTTCGTTGAAAACGTTGCCTCAGGCGTTGATACTTATAGTATTTGGCAGCCGCTTGGGGTCTGTGCTGGTATTACACCGTTTAACTTTCCAGCGATGATTCCGCTCTGGATGTTCCCAATGGCGATTGCTACGGGTAATACTTTTATCCTAAAGCCGTCTGAGCAAGACCCGATGGTGACCATGCGTTTGGTTGAGCTGGCTGTCGAAGCTGGCGTACCTGAAGGGGTGCTAAATGTGGTTCATGGCGGTAAGGCTACGGTTGATGCTATCTGTGATCATCCAGATATCAAAGCGGTTTCCTTTGTTGGTTCGACTGCTGTTGGTAAGCACGTCTACGAGCGCGCCAGTAAATCAGGCAAACGTGCCCAGTGTATGATGGGTGCCAAAAACCATGGCGTTATCCTGCCTGATGCCAATAAAGAGCAAACGCTCAACCAGCTAGCGGGCGCTGCATTTGGTGCAGCAGGTCAGCGCTGTATGGCGCTATCAGTCGTGGTGCTAGTTGGTGCGGCTGGCGAGTGGATTGATGATATTAAAGCCAAGGCTGAGGGTCTTGTGGTATCAGCAGGTAAGCATGATAAAGACTTAGGTCCACTAATTTCTCCGGCTGCAAAAGCCCGCGTCGAGCATTTGATTGATACTGGTGTGGAAGAAGGGGCGAGCTTGATTCTTGATGGTCGCGGCATCACTGTCGAAGGTTATGAAAAAGGTAATTTCGTAGGACCTACTATCTTTGACAACGTCACAAGTGACATGCAGATTTATCAGCAAGAAATATTTGGCCCCGTGCTTTGTATTATGCGAGCTAATAGCCTTGATGAGGCGATCGAGCTACTCAATGCCAATCCACATGGTAATGGTACGGCTATCTTTACCCAGTCAGGAGCGGCGGCGCATAAGTTCCAACAAGATATTCAAGTCGGTCAAATCGGTATTAACTTGCCGATTCCTGTACCACTACCAATGTTCTCATTCTCAGGTTCACGTGCTAGTAAGCTTGGCGATCTTGGCCCTTATGGTAAGCAAGCAGTGCAGTTCTATACTCAAACCAAGACAGTGACTGCTCGCTGGTTCGATGATGAGGCAAGTCGTGCGGTGAATACCACTATCTCAATTTAATCGTTCATTCCCTGTATTTGCGATGTCGTGTTAATCTTGTTTGGTATGTTTCTTACTATTTAAGCATAGTTTAAACACACTTTTACGATTGTCACGATGTCGCTGTTATACTGTATTAATGACAACGATATAAAACCTAATTCACCATATTTGCAATGCATGCACAAGGATGACCCTATGGACTTTTCATTAACGGATGACCAAATCGCCTTTCGTCAGACTGCACGGCAGTTCGCTCAAAAAGAGCTAAAACCGAATGCCGCTGAATGGGATCGTACCTCACATTTCCCGATTGATGTGATTAAAAAGTCAGGAGAGCTTGGCTTTTTGGGGCTTTATACCAATCCAGACTACGATGGTCTAGGGCTACCTCGCTTAGACTCTGCCATGGTGTTTGAAGAGCTGGCATGGGGAGATACTTCAGTTGCTGCCTATATGAGTATTCATAATATGGCAGGTTGGATGATCGGTGAGTATGGTAGCGATGCACTATGTAAAAAATATCTACCAAAGATGGTCAGCGGTGAATGGCTTGGCAGCTACTGCTTAACAGAACCCAATGCTGGCTCGGATGCCGCATCATTACGTACCAAAGCCGACAAGCAAGGCGACTATTATGTGCTAAATGGCGAAAAAACTTTTATCTCAGGCGCAGGCTCAACCGATGTGTTGGTCGTTATGGCACGGACAGGCGGGGCTGGGCCAAAAGGGGTTTCAGCTTTTGTCGTCGATGCTCATAGCGATGGCATTGAATACGGCAAAAACGAGCATAAAATGGGCTGGAAAGCACAACCAACGCGTGCTATTAGTTTTAAAGATGTTAAAGTGCCAGCCGAAAACTTAATCGGCGAGGAAGGGCAGGGTTTTCGTATTGCCATGAAAGGCCTAGACGGTGGACGTATCAATATCGGTATCTGTGCTGTTGGTACCGCGCAGTCGGCGCTTGAGACCGCCACCAATTATGTGCAAGAGCGTAGTCAGTTTGGTAGCCCGATTGCGAACTTACAGTCGGTGCAGTTTAAGCTTGCTGATATGTTGACCCAGACCATTACCGCACGGCAAATGCTGTATCTGGCGGCCAACAAAGTCGACAATCAAGACAGCCAAGCATCGACCTACTGCGCGATGGCAAAGCGTCTGTCTACCGATCTTTGTTTTGATGTCGCCAACCAAGCGCTACAACTGCATGGCGGCTATGGTTATCTTAATGAGTATCCGCTTGAGCGCCACGTGCGTGACTTGCGCGTCCATCAGATACTAGAAGGCACCAATGAGATCATGCGTGTGATCGTCTCGCGTCAGCTGATGCAAGATGATGCGCTGAGCCAGCTACGCTAATCTTGGTATTAGGATTTTAGCAATTGTATAAAAATAAAGGACTATTTATGACGGATTACACCAATCTTAACCTATCTATTGACGGTCACACCGCTACCGTCACGCTAAATAACCCACCCGCTCATACGTGGACGATGGATAGTCTGCCCGCGCTCAAGCAACTGGTCACTGATCTCAATGCCAATGATGATGTGTATGCGCTCATCATTCATGGTGATGGTGAAAAGTTCTTTTCAGCGGGAGCGGATTTAAATAATTTCTCAGACGGTGATAAAGGCCGAGCGATCAGCATGGCCCTTGCTTTTGGTGAAGCGTTTGAAGCATTATCAGCTTACCGCGGCGTTAGTATCGCCGTCATCAATGGCTATGCGATGGGTGGCGGGCTTGAATGTGCTCTGGCCTGTGATATTCGTATCGCAGAGGCGCATGCACAGATGGCACTGCCAGAGACAGGCGTAGGGCTTCTACCTTGTGCTGGCGGTACGCAAAACCTCCCTTGGCTGGTGGGCGAGGGCTGGGCTAAGCGCATGATTTTGTGCGGTGAGCGCGTTGATGCCGATACAGCCTTACGTATTGGCTTGGTCGAAGAAGTCGTGGACAAAGGCGCAGGACTACAAGCAGCACAAACGCTGGCACAAAAAGTCGCTAAACAATCACCTGTTGCCGTCAGTTATTCTAAAGCCCTTATCCAAGCAGCAAGAGACAACCCGCCTGCACAAAACCTCATCCATGAGCGCGAAGCTTTTGTAAAGCTATTCGATACCGAAGATCAGCGCGAGGGCGTGCAAGCGTTTTTAGACAAGCGCAAGCCTACTTGGCAAAATAAATAAATCCAATCAATCCACTTTTATTCTAATATTTTTGTTTTCAAACTTGATAGGTCGATTTTATGACAGCGACGGACAATATTAATAATCAAAAAGCCGTAGAGACAAGTGATCAAGACGCGCCCGTATTGTTTGAGACCGAGTCGACAGACTGTGGTCATCTGATTGGCATTATGACGCTTAACACACCAAAGTCTCTCAATGCACTTAGCGTTGAGATGTGTCAGTTACTCGCCCAGCAGCTAGAGCAATGGGAGCGTGACGATCAGGTGGTAGCGCTAGTCTTAAAAGGGGCAGGCGATAAGGCGTTTTGTGCTGGCGGTGATATTCGTAAGCTGTATGACAGTATGTCTACCAGCGCGCCATTACCCAACCCTTATGCAACTGAGTTTTTCAGCCATGAGTATCGCTTATATAGGCAGATGCACTTTTATTCTAAGCCATTAATACTCTGGGGCGACGGTATTATCATGGGCGGCGGTATGGGATTGATGGCTGGCTGTAGTCATCGATTGGTTACTGAGCGCACCCGATTTGCTATGCCAGAAGTGACTATTGGACTGTTCCCTGATGCTTCTGGCAGTTGGTTTTTGCAGCGTATGCCAGCTAAGACAGGTTTATTTTTAGGACTTACTGGTGCGATGTGTAATGGCAATGACGCGCTATTAGTCAATCTTGCAGAGTATGCCGTCGATAGTCAGGATTATGATGCCATCATCCAGCGTCTAAAACAAAGTAATTGGCAAGCATCAGCTGATAGCACAGATAAATGTCATCAGCACAGCGCTCACAGTATCGTTAGCCATGTATTAGCTGCCCAGCCTGTCGCCAAATTGCCTGCTAGCAAATTAGCGACTTATTGGCAATCGATTGGACAGTTGATGAACAGCGGCGGACTAGGAGATATCGACGCGATCCTACAAAGCGATGAAGCATTGGCAAAACTAGATGAAGACTTTGCCAATGACAGCTGGACACAGCGTGCGGTGAGCACTTATCGACATGGCTGTCCTGTGACCATCGCTTTGACGTATGCGCTTTATCATAAAGTTGCTGACTTATCGATAGAGCAGGTTTTGTATCTAGAGACCAATGTAGCGGTACATTGCGCCGCTAATCCTGACTTCAAAGAAGGAGTACGGGCATTATTGATTGATAAAGACCGCACGCCTAACTGGTCACGCTCATTAGCGGACTGTCTCAGTACCGAAGGGCAAGAATACATACATCAGCATTTTACCAACCCTTATGCTAAAGGTGAGCATCCTTTGGGCGATTGGTTGGGTGATAAAGCCTTAGCCAGCCAGCTTGTGCGTTAAAAGCTTATAGGCTCATTATAAGAATCAGGTATAAATTAAAAAACGTAAAACTATGTGTAGCAATGTCTGCATAAGCAATCATCAAGGAGCGATGAGATGGGTACAAAGGATACAGATTTAAGTAACACAGAATCAAATACTACTACAGCTGATAGTGAAGTTAAGCCAAATATCGCCTTTATTGGGCTTGGTAACATGGGCGCACCGATGGCAGAGAACTTGCTAAAAGCTGGTTATACGCTATCTGTCTATGACTTATCTGCGGACGCAACTCAGCGTTTGGAGCAAGCGGGTGCGAGCGTTGCAGATAGCCCTAAGAGTGCTGCGAGCAATGCACAAGTTGTCATCAGCATGCTGCCTGCTGGCAAGCACGTCCACTCTGTCTATTTAGGTGACAGCGGTGATAATGGTTTGCTGGCAGAGTTACCCAAAGGCACATTGGTTATCGATAGCAGTACCATCGCTGCTGCTGACGCAAGATTGGTGGCAGAGGTAGCAAGTAAGTTTGATATAGACTTCTTGGATGCTCCAGTCTCTGGCGGTACGGGCGGCGCCATCACTGGTAGTTTGACTTTTATCGTTGGTGGCAGTGCTGAGGCGTTTGCTAAAGCTGAGCCGATACTTGCCGTCATGGGCAAAAACATCTTTCATGCAGGCGAGCATGGCGCTGGCCAAGTCGCCAAAATCTGTAACAATATGCTTTTAGGGATACTAATGGCAGGGACGGCAGAAGCGATAAATTTGGGAGTAAAAAACGGCTTAGACCCTAAAGTCTTATCAGATATCATGCTGCAAAGCTCAGGTCGCAACTGGACGCTGGAGGTTTATAACCCTTATCCAAAAGTGCTAGAAAATGTCCCTTCTAGCAATGGCTATAAAGGAGGGTTTATGAGTAAGCTTATGCAAAAAGATCTTAATCTTGCCATGCAAACCGCAAAAGACACTGATGTCGAGACGCCAATGGGCGCTAAGGCCACAGAGCTCTATGAAGCCCATGCACGCGATAATGGCGACAGGGATTTCTCTAGTATCATGGCCCATCATGATCATTCAGTATTGTCTTAAACCTATCTAGTCGTCTTAAGACAGTACGTTGCTCGTTCATGCAGCATTGCATAAAAAAGGTCTTCATTATAATAATAGTGAAGACCTTTTTTATGCAAGACACAAAAGCTAACTTTGTAATTCGTAAACCAGTGCTTGTATATCCTGCGCTGCTGTTTGTAAGCGTGGCACATGTTCGAGTAGATCATCTAAAGACACTCGCACAGTAGGTGCGTGCACATATAAAGATGCCAAATACCGCGATTTTTTATCTAAGATTGGTACTGATACCGCTACCATCTCTGAGATAAATTCTTCATTATCTACACCGACTCCCATCTTAGCAATATGATCAAGTTCAGTATTTAATGCATCAATATCTACAATAGTGTTCTTGGTAAATTTATTTAACGTCAGATTGCTTAGCATCTTGCGCCGACTCGAAGCTGAAAGCTGGCTCAAATAAAGTTTGCCAGTTGCTGTACACCACATGGGAGATTTGGATCCAACAGGCAAGTATATTTGTAGGGGCAATGAGGTTGTCACACGATTGGTATAGACCATGTTCATATGATAGGGAATACCGATACCGCAGGTCTCTTGAATATCCTCGACCAGTTTTTGCAAAATAACTTCACGCTCATTAAAGAACTGACGCTGTTGCCACAATGCCACGCTCAAATTGCGCACCCGCTTACCAGGAATGATACCGCCACCAATATCAACAGCTACAAATCCTTCATCGACCAAATTTTGGATCAAACGATGAATCGTCGGTTTTGGTATATCAAGCTCTTGTGATAGCTCAAGTGGAGAGATGGGTTTAGGTGCATAGGATATCTTTTCTATAATCTCTAATACACGCGTAATTGAAGATACTTTAGGCATATAGGTAGCTTAATAATAGGTGATAGATAACATTATGTGTCGTACGATTAGTCACGCTAACGATTTGGAGCGGCTATCATAAGACAAACGCTATGATTTATATTATAAAAGAAAATAAGTAATAAATGTCAGAGGTATCACAAACTTTTTTTGAGAGCAACTATTGATACATCAGCTGACAAATCACAACAAACAGAAGTAATAAACTATATAACCGTTATTGTGTTAATTTGTCAGGTAAGACATTATGTTTACATACTTTGCAGTACTGTTGCACAAGCTTTTAGTATTTAGAGTGTATGTATGCATGCTTTTATTTACTTTTAGAGCATCGTGTAACGGCAGGGCGATGTTTTACAGGTTCGTGTAGCAATTATTACAATTTCTATGCAATCTTTACATAATGGCAAATAAAATGCCTCTATTGAGGGGTGACTTTTGGAGCCAAAATTGTTTTAATCTGCTCAACAAAACGATTGTTTAAAATACAGAAGAAGTAATCGTTTTTTTGGGGCTAGTTATTTCATATCTTTAGGAGAACAACCATGAAAATTATTAAACTAACTGCAATTTCAGCCGCTGTCCTAGCGTCAACTGCTGCTTTAGCTGCTGAGCCTGTAATCGTTGTAGATGATACTCAAGCTGCAACTGCAGATGCTGTAGTATATGAAGCTGAGCCTGTAGCTGTTGCCTATGATGCAGAGCCAGTTGCTTATGAAGCTGAACCAGCTCCTGCCGCTTACAACAACGACGCTGGTATCATCCGTAACACTACTGGTGCTATCTTCGGTGGTACTAAGACTCTATTTAACACAGCTATCAACCCAGCTGCAGTTAGCGCAGAAGTCGGTACGCTAGGTTACGGTGCTAACGTAGCATGGAGCATGAACGACAAAACTGAATTACAAGCTGGTTGGGCAGGTGGTGACGTTGCTGATCTTTTTGGCGGTGACTTCGATGTTGATGATGTGAACTACGATGTAGATGCTGACTTTAGCAACCCTTATATGGGCGTTCAATTACGTCCTGCCGGTAACTGGTTTACAATGGGCGCTGGTGTTATCGTCCCTGACAACGATATCGACGTACGCGCCAATGCCGAAGATGGTAATTTCAGAATTGATGATGAAGACTATGATGCAGATGAAGTGGGTACATTAGAAGGTACTATCGAGCATCGTAATCAGCTAGCTCCTTATGCTACTATTGGCTTCCGTCCTAACATTACCAACAACTGGGGTGTATTTGGCGAGCTAGGTGCTGCTTACATGGGTAAGACAGATGCTACAGTACGTGCTGCAGGTAATGGCACAAACCCAGACACCGCTGCTACGGCCGCAGCAGCTGCTGAAAGAGAGCTTGAAGATAAAGACTATTTAGAATGGTTCCCAATTGTTAAAGTTGGTGCAACTTACCGCTTCTAATCTGATGACAGTTTAAGTACTGTTGTTAGAAGAAAAGCAAGTATATAAAAAACGACCCTCTTTAGGGTCGTTTTTTTTCGTCTATAATAAAGTATCGATAGTGATAGATATTAGATGTTTTGACGACTTATCAATGTTTAGAATCTTAAAATACTACAACTGTTTGATAAGAGGATAAAACGACGATCTGATAAGGAAGTGGCTGATTGTCAGTCAGAGTGACAAGCGACTTATCTTGTTCAAGGTTAGTGGCGATATCAGAGATAAGATGTTGGTAGTTCATCCCTAGCCCTTGCGCAAGTGTATGATGGTTAATCTTGATAAAGCTCTCTTTTACTTGCCAAAGTAGCCTGACAACAGTATCACGCTGATCTATTGGTAGTGCTTGTAATAGCGTGATTTCGTCAGGATGATAAAAACGCTGGGCTACGTGCCAAGCAACTTTATTAGTTTCTATGTCAATACCGACCGTACGTTGATGACTAATGACGACTGCAACCTTAGTAATAGGATGGTCATCATTTATGTTGCCATTACTTGAATGACTAAAGCACACATAGTGTTTATTATTATTGAGACGATAGGGAAATTCAGATTCGTTTAAAGTATCATATATTTCTAATTTAATGAGAAGCTCTTGTAGTAATTGACGTACACCTAAGCGTTGCTGTCGACGTTGTCTTTGGGCGTTCTTTTGTACTGACGTACAAGAATTATGTGCATCGTATTGCCATTCGCGAGTAGAAAAGTTGGTAGGATGGGTGCGTAGAGTATTAGCTGTTAATAATACAGACAGTTTATCCCACAAGCGTAGGTCCATAGGTATGCTCACGTGAGCAGTTGCACACCACGTCGTAGGACTAAGCTGCGTATATCGAATGTCATAAAGATGCGGAATTTGCATAATTTATAGATCAAGCATTTTTATAGATCAAGCATTAGAGAAAAACGACGGATAAAATTGTAAAAGCCCGACAATAACATTCTTGTTGGGCTTTTGATATTAGAATATCTTTTAATAAAAATGTAATGAACGTCTCTACTAAAGACTAGTAAGAAAGCTCAGCGCGGCGGTTTTGTGCATAGGCTTGTTCAGTCGTGCCAGCGACAGCAGGGCGCTCTTCGCCATAGCTTATGACCCGTATGTTGTTGATGTTGACACCTTGAGCAGCAAGATAGTTACGTGCTGCATGTGCACGGCGCTCACCGAGAGCCATATTGTACTCGCGGCTACCACGCTCGTCAGTGTGGCCTGCAATCACAACCCCAGCGGCAGGGTTTGAGTTGAGCAAACTTGCGTGCTGATTTAGTACACTGGCTGCTTGTGGAGTGATTTCGCTACTATCAAAAGCGAAGTATACCACGGCTTGTAAATTGTCAGCGTCAGTCACGATAGCACTTGAATTGTCTACGACCACAGCGCCTGTATAACCAGCTTGCCCACCTGGGATACCTAGAGGCGCCACAACGACTTCTGAAGTAGCGCGCTTGGTGGCACAACCAGTTGTTAGGGCAACCGCACCTGACAACAGAGCAAGTGTAGCGATTTTTGCAAAACGACTATTGGATACTGAGTGAGAGTAAACTGACATAATGAGCTCCTAAAATTTTAATAGAATTGTTTTTTTTGGAATACTTGCAATAAAACTCAGGCATAAATGCCCACAGTAAAATCAATGTTACGTTATGTAAATAACATTACCACAAATCATGTCAAAATTTGTCAACTATTACAATATGCTTTTAGCAACTTTTAGTGAGAATCCGTAATTTGATCACCTACGCTGCTACAACACACTTACCAACGATGTTTATCCCAATTTTCAGGATTGGCCCAATAGTCGGCATTTAGCCAATTTGGTAGCCTTTTATAATCATATAAATTAAATTGCCATAGCGTCAACGATGCTGGTAAGTTTGAAGATGAGCTAGACTGACGAGTATCACCTAAAAGGTTAAGCGGCGTAAATCCATAAGCTCGTAGATCTAAAGTATTATCAAGGACGATAAGTAAGTGAGCAGCATAAAGGTCGCGGTAGCGCATGAGTAAAGGAATAGAGGCTTGCAATATATCTGATGACAGATTGGGTAGCCAAAAGCAGGCAAGCTGATAGCGCTGTGATTGCTGCTTCGTATTTAGCTCTGGTAATGTAGATAAATGGACTAAAATGTCCGTCTCATTGTTGTTCAGTTTTAACTGTGACTTTAATTCAGTCACCATCTTTTGATCTTCAGCTACCCATAATAACTTAAATAACTTAGCAGTTTCTCGCCTGTTTTCGTCACTTGTTTCATCACTCGAGTTTTCAAGGGTAGGTAATAGTGCCTCGATATATTCGCTCAGTATTGTGAGAGCCGTCATACCAAGGTCAGTTGCGTTTGCCGAGGGGTCAGTCATAGAGTAGTGCCAGCTGATAGATAGATGAGATTGATTTTATTATAAAGGATAAATATAGAGTTTGGCGACTGATCTTAAAACCGGTTTGCGCTTGAAATCTCGTAGATTAGGCCAATTTAGCAGTATAATTAAGTACTATATAATACTTTGTATATGTAGGGCACAGCTCAATCTGTAGTTTTGCTCGATAGCTATACTTATTATAATGACAACCATCGCTTAAAATGTATCTATCCCAAATAATAGGAAACTTTATGTCTGTCTCTGAAACCGATGCTCAAATCATTAATCCTGATATGCCTGACGTGCCACCGCAAGCCCCTGGAAAAATCCATCTAACAGATTATCAGTTGCCAAGTTTTGATGTAGATACTGTTGATTTAGATATCAAGATTTTCGATGATCATGCAACGGTTGATAGCAAGTTGGTCATGAATCGTCAAGCGGCAGGTGAGCTGGTGCTATACGGTGAAGATATTGAGCTTGTTACTATTAAGATTGATGGTACGCCGCTAAGCTCTGAGCAGTATAATCAAGCAGATGGAAAGCTTACAATTAGTGATGTGCCAGATGATTTAACGTTAGAGCTGCAAGTCCGTATTCATCCGCAAACCAACACTGCGCTTGAGGGCTTGTATATGGCAGGCAGTGGTGACGACACAATGTTTGTCACTCAGTGCGAGCCAGAAGGCTTTCGCAAGATTACTTTTTATCCAGATCGTCCCGATGTGTTGGCGGTGTTTACCACGCGTGTTGAAGCGGATAAACGCTATCCGACTCTGCTTGCCAATGGTAATTTGGTCGAGCAAGGGGAGGTTGCAGATGCGCCAGACCGTCATTATGCCATTTGGCACGATCCGACCAACAAGCCAAGCTATCTGTTTGCCTGCGTCGCTGCTGATTTAGACGTGCTTACCGATCATTATACAACCAGTGAAGGCCGCAAAGTCCTGCTTGAGTTGTACGCTAAGTCTAGCGATATCGATAAATGTTATGTCGGTATGCAAGCATTAAAAGATGCCATGGTATGGGATGAGGTCAATTACGGCCGGGCCTATGACTTGGATCGCTATATGATAGTTGCGGTCAGTCAATTTAATATGGGTGCGATGGAAAATAAAGGCTTAAACATCTTTAATACCGCCTGTGTATTATCTAGTCCTGAGACCACGACCGATGCGCGTAGCTTCAATGTCAAAGCCGTCATCGCTCATGAATATTTTCATAACTGGACGGGTAACCGTATTACCTGCCGTGACTGGTTTCAGTTGTGTTTAAAAGAAGGCTTTACGGTCTACCGTGATCAATCGTTTTCGGCAGATCAGCAATCAAGTGCGGTGCAGCGTATCGATGACGTAGCGACATTGCGAGCGCATCAGTTCACTGAAGATGCAGGACCACTGGCACATCCAGTACGCCCTGAGAGCTTTGTTGAGATTAATAACTTTTATACCACGACTGTCTATGAAAAAGGCGCTGAAATCGTGCGTATGCTAGCCAATACATTGGGGCCAGATAACTTTCGTAAAGGCACTGATGAATATTTTCGTCGTTACGATGGTCAAGCCGTCACGGTTGAGGACTTTTTATCAGCCCTAAGCATTACCGACGATAAAATTGAGGACTTCATCGATTGGTACCGTCAGCCAGGCACACCGATGCTGACTGGTCATCAAGACTATGACAGCGAGACGCAAACGTTGACCATTACTTTAAGTCAGAAAACGCGCCACGTGAGCGGATTTGAGGCTTCCAAACCTTTACCGATTCCAGTAGCGACAGCGTTATTCGATAAAGCGTCTGGTGACATAATCGGCGAGCGTATGTTGCTGTTAGAGCAAGCAACGCAGACCTTTAGCTTTGATAATATTACTAGCGAGCCTGTGGTGTCATTACTCCGTGATTTTAGCGCACCCGTTCAGCTTAACTATGATTACCAAGATGAAGACTTAGCGTTTTTACTTAAGCATGAGACCAATGGTTTTAATCGCTGGCAAGTGACGCAAATGCTGGTAAACCGTATTTTGCTGCAAGGTCAGGGCTCTAAGAGCAGCCCTCAGATATATCTGCAGGCATTGGCGCAGACATTACCAACGTTGGCTGCTAATGATGCCATGCTGGCTGCACGCCTACTCGATATTCCATCAGCGCAAGAGCTGGCCTCCGCCATTCACAAAAACTATGATCCAGTTTTGATTAAAGAGCAGCGTGATGACTTGTATCGCCAAGTAGCAGAGTCGCTAGCGGGGCAGTGGACAGCACTATATCAGCAACTGCCGTTACAGTCTTATGAGGATAGCTCTGAAGCTCGCGGCAACCGTGCACTACGTAATGTAGTATTAGATATGGCATTGACTGCCAAAGTTGCAGATGCAGCTGAATGGGCACAGCAGCAGTATGATAATGCTAGTTGTATGACCGAACGCTTCGGCGCTTTAAAGGCGATGGTCAATCATCAGGTCGCAAAGGCTGATGAGTATTTGGCAGATTTTTATCATCGCTTTCAACAAGATGACTTAGTGATTGACTTGTGGTTCAGTGTGCAAGCTGCTGCTGATAACGTGAATACGGATAAGATTAAGAGTCTGTTAAATCATGCAGATTTTGATTGGAATACGCCCAATCGTGTACGCTCAGTCATTAGTGCTTTTAGCTCGCAGCCGACGATACTTTGGACGCCAGATGGTTTAGATATCTATACCGATGTTATTCAAAGGTTAGATGAGGCTAATCCTGTCTTAGCCTCGCGCTTGTTACAAGTGCTCGCACGCTGGTATACTTTGATTGAGCCGCGTCGTCAAATGGCGCATGAGCAACTTATCGATTTGCAGAAAAAAGTGACTTCTAAACATGTATTAGAGAGCTTAGATAACGTGCTAGGTGCAGTAGCAAACTAGTGGCTGGGATACATAAAGTAAAAGGCTAAACTGAAATATCAGTTTAGCCTTTTTAATGGGTATTTAGCAATCGATGTTCGACAATTAGCGATTTGGCAAAATGTCTTTAACCGTATCACGTAAGTTGTGTATGGCAGTGACTGTGCTTTCCCAATCAAGACACCCATCAGTGATAGATTTGCCATACTCAAGCTGACTTAAGTCTGCTGTTAGTTTTTGATTACCGCCTTTTAGATGGCTTTCAATCATCATGCCAATGATAGACTTGTTGCCTTTTTGAATTTGCTCAGCGACGTTTTGGATGACCATAGGTTGTAAGTATGGATCTTTACCTGAATTTGCATGGCTTGAGTCAATCATAATCTTGCTGTTGGTTTTACCTTTAGCAAGCTCATTTTCTGCTTGGGCTACAGCAGTTTCATCATAGTTGGGCTTACCATTGCCGCCGCGCAGGACTACGTGCGCGTAAGCGTTGCCTTTAGACTTGATGATAGAGACTTTTCCGTCTGATGATAAACCTAGGAAGCTATGGCCTTCTTTTACTGCTTGCATCGCATTGACAGCGACAGTCATACCGCCGTCAGTGCCGTTTTTGAAGCCTACTGGACAAGACAAACCTGAGCTCATCTCACGGTGTGTTTGACTCTCAGTCGTACGCGCGCCGATCGCTGACCAGCTGATCAGATCTTGCATGTACTGCGGCGTATTTGGATCCAAAGCTTCAGTCGCACAAGGCAAACCCTTCTCATTCAAATCAAGTAAAAGTTTACGGGCTGTACGCAGACCTTTTTCGATATCGAAGCTGTCATTCATATCAGGGTCGTTAATCATACCTTTCCAGCCAACAGTAGTACGCGGCTTTTCAAAATAGACACGCATCACGACAAAGATGGTATCTTCGACCTCCTTAGCCAATACGGCTAAGCGATCAGCATATTCGTGTGCTGCCTTGATATCGTGAATAGAACAAGGACCGATGACCACAAATAGACGCTTATCTTTGCCATCTAAGATGTCTTGAATAGTATGGCGACCTTTTAAAACGGTTTTATAAGCTTCGTTTGAAAGAGGTAGCTCAGCTTTTAACTCAGCGGGAGTGATTAAAGGGATGAATTGTTCAATATTCACGTCATCAATATCTGCGTTGTGGGTAGCTGTTGTTGTCATGATTTTACTTCATCTAGCTAATATATAGGGGTATTCATTATGCGGACAAAATAGCATGTTGGCAAGGGCAGTCGAAGAGTTAATTGACTGATAACTGGAATGTTAAAACTAAAATTTTGTTATACTTGCCTTTTACTGAGATACACAGGGATGGTATTTGTTCTACATAACTTATCTAGTGTCTATATTTTTATGCATAATCGTACTTAATATATTTAATAAAAGAATTAAGAATAATAGACTAATGCCCATAGTTTTATACTTTACTGCATAGTCAAGCCCCGACTATTTCGTTTGTACTAGCTATTTTAATTGTTTGATCTAAGGCGCTTTCCTATCCCATTCTTACGACATAAGCTTTGATATTTTTTAAAATTGTTCATTATTTATTGTTACGTTGTTAATATTGAGAGTTTGTCATGACTGATTCTGCCACACCCTTTCAAGCTATCGAGGCGTCTGCCGACCCGCTTGGTAAGATAAAAGATAGTCCGCATTTACCGCATAAACCATTGGTGATTGGTATCGTGGCAGGCGAGGTATCTGGCGATAGCTTGGGTGCAGACTTTATGCAGCAAATGAACAATCTGCGTGATGATATCGTATGGGTCGGGGTTGGCGGCGTAAAAATGCAAGCGCAAGGATTACATAGTATTTTTCCACTAGCGCGTCTAGCAGTGATGGGGTTGGTAGAGGTTTTATCGCAGTTATCTGACTTGCTTAAAGCGCGCCGTGAGCTGTTAGCAGCCTTTCAAACTGCTCATATAGACTGGTTTGTCGGTATTGATGCGCCAGACTTTAATCTAAGAGTTGCAAAGAAGCTCAAACCAAAAGGGGTGTTCTGTGTGCAGTATGTCAGCCCATCAATTTGGGCGTGGCGCGAATCGCGCATACATGGTATCAAGGCGGCGACCGACTTGGTGTTGTGCTTGTTTCCATTTGAGCTGACTGTGTATGAGCGCCATAATCATCCGGCGATATGCGTCGGTCATCCGCTATTACGAACTCTCAATCAAGATTTGGTAAATACCCCGACCAATCAGCTGCGTAGTGAGCTGGTATGGCAAAATGATGGTTTACAGCAGTTTTTCGTTGAGCGTTTTGATGATGTGAGTCAGCTGATTTGTGTAATGCCAGGGTCAAGGCGCGGCGAGATAACAGCGATTTTGCCATTGATGTTAGATGGTATTCAAAAACTATTACTAGTCGATCCTAAGTTGTGTTTTATCATACCGACTGTTGATCAAAACCATCAATATATCGTGCAAGATGTGATTGATAGACGCTCAGAGCAGTTGCGTGCAGCCATCGTTGTAGTCTATGACCAAAGTCAGCCAGCCTTTAGCCAACAAGCCATGGCAGCTTCTGATATTATCATGCTAGCGTCAGGTACAGCGACACTTGAAGCCATGCTCCTTGAGCGTCCAATGGTCGTCATTTATCAATTAAATCAGCTGACTTATCAGATTGCAAAGCGTTTGGTAAAAGTGCCTTATGTCGCTTTGCCCAATATACTGGCGGCAAAAGCCATCGTGCCTGAGCTAATACAAGAGCAAGCAAATGGAGAAAATATTTGCCGGACAGTCACAAAATTATTGCAGCCTCGAGCCTATGCCGAGCAGCTGCAAGCTTTGGTTGATACTAAGCGGGCATTACAGCGGCAAAGCAATCATGAACCGGCCAATAGTGTGATCATGCAATGGTTCGCTCAAAATAGCCAAAAGTAGTCATAAAATCACTGTTAGTTAAAAATCAATAAAAAGACGTACAAGAAGTAGGCTATTCATGAGTCACAAAACCAGTTTAGATAATCATATTATTCATATTAAAAGCGATATTACGCGTATAGATATTAAAGGACAGTTTATAGACTTAGCGTCCCCAATTCGTTTGCATGGTCAATTAAAGCTTACTGACGATTTATACCGGATGATTGTAAATAGAGAACATGAAACAGAGATAACACCGCTACAGATTGGTATTGATGAGGCAGGGCGTGGGCCTTTGCTTGGTAGTGTAAACGTTGCTGGCGCAATTTTGCCGCACATATGGTCAGATCTTATAGAAAACCAGCCACTGCTAAATACGCCTTTATCGATACTGACGGACTCCAAAAAGTTGAGCGAAAAAAAGCGCGATAAGCTCTATCCGTTAGTGCAGCAACATGCTTTGGGTTATGTTATCGCAGAAATTCCAGCAGCAGTCATCGATCAGATCAATATACTACAAGCGACGATGCTCGGTATGCGCTTATGTACAGAAGCACTACTGACGGCAGTGGCAACGCATCGTGCAAACACTATCGATAGCCCATCTTGTGAGCTGCAAGCTCAAGTACTATTCGATGGAAATCGCTGTCCAGATCTGGATTATCTGACACTTGCAACGATTGGTATATCTGAGTCCAGTATTGATTGCCAAACTTGGGTAAAAGGAGATGCACGTCACACTAGTATTGCAGCTGCTAGTATCTTAGCAAAAGTCAGTCGTGATCAAATTATGTACCAGTTAGATTCATTATATCCGCAATACGGTATTGCCAAGCATAAAGGATATCCTACACGTGCTCATATGGAAGCTGTGACCCTTTATGGTCCGCTACCCGAGCATCGTCGTAGCTTTGGACCGATAAGAAAAGCATTAAATAATGAAAGATAGAGTCGCCATAAAAGCGCTATGTCATTTTTAGAAAGAATCGACTATATAGTATTAAATAGCCTAAGCAAAACCGCATAACATCTCTAAAACACCACTCAATACCAATCTCTAATTCATCTTTTCAATAACTTATAAAATTCACGTTTTATCGAACCGTCTGCTACAGACGGTTTTTTTATGAACATAAACGGTTCTATTTATCTTCAATTGGCATACTTATTGCTCATTCTGATTATGGTCACCCAATATGCTCATTTTACGACACAGGATAAACGATGAATTTTATTACCTCAAAGAAAAGTCTTGTCATGGCCCTTTCGTCAGCACTTCTTCTAACTGCTTGTGGCGGTGGTAGTGATAGCGGAAGCAGTAGTAACAAGAGCACTGACAAGGACTCTAATAGTAGCCCAAATACTTCTAACACACCTGAAACAGTAAACCCAACAGTACCCAACGATACATCTACTACATCCAAGCCTACCACCTCTCAATCCTCAGAACCTACTACCTCTCCAGAGCCATCAGATACTGTTGCTACATCGCCAGTATTAAAATCTGAAGTTGATATGAAAGACGTTGAAAGTAAGAGTCATAAAGGGGCCGCGCAAGTAGGATCAAATCTACTAAACACACAAAGACAGGCTTGTGGGCTTGGCGGCGTAGCAGACAATGATGAGCTTAATAAAATAGCCACACAACATGCACAGTATATCCAGCATGTGTTCTCAAATAGTAGACCGACGATTTTTAATGCTCATGGTGAAGAAGAGATTTCAGATATAAAGAATTGGACAGGGAAGAATAATCCATTCTTTACAGGTGTTAGCTTTAAAGATCGACTGCTTAAAGCTGGATATTCAAATCTGGCTTATGGAGTCGTAGAAAATATTTCGAGAGTTACCTACTACAGCTCAGCTGGTAAAGTCGCATCACCAGATTATGCGGCACATTCGATGACCAAATCTCTATTAGCAGCGCCTTACCATATGCGTTTATTAGTAATGCCTAACCTCAGCCAAACAGGCTCAGGCATGATAGCTTATAAACCTTATGGTAAAGCTGCTGACAAAAGCCAAAGTTATGTCTTTGTTAATGCCTCATCAGCTGATCAAAAAACAGAAAAACGTACGGTTAAGGGTCTATTTACTTATCCTTGTACTGACGTAGTAGATACCAATACAGCGCTCTACAATGAATTTCCAAGTCCAGTGGCAGGGACAGGTCGTAATCTAGGTACTGATCCTATTGGGCAGCCTATCTATATTAATATGCCATCCGCCAAAAGCATTAAAATTAGCAATATTAAGTTTCGCGATGTCAAGCGTAATATAAATGTGCCAGTTGACTTATTGGATTATAGTAACGATCCTCATAAGAGAACCGCTTATGAATTGCCGAAAAATGAAGCCTTTATCTTACCACTCACTGATAGTTTACAAAGCTGTGAAACGGGACGTAGAAAAGGGAAGAACTGTGGACTTTATGGCAATAGTGAATATCAAGTTAGCTTTGATGTCTTGGTAGACAACAAGACGCAAGAGTCTAAGCAAATTACTTTCACAACGGGGGAAGTCAACTACTAGTTAAATGACTTCTATAAATATTATATAGAGTCTTTATAAAAGAAGGGCTGAATCAGATTGCTGATCCAGCCCTTCTTCTAAGGCGAAAAGACTTAAAATGATGAATTTGGCTGCTTTAAAAACTCTTCTTCTGCAGCAGTCGACTCTCGATCCAATATGTCATTACGGTGCGGATAGCGGCCAAACTGTTCAATGATGTCCTTATGACGATGCTCAAAGTCGAGTGTCATCGCGTCATCTAACTGTTCAAACAATGGTAAGTAGCGCTCATGAATCATCAAAGATTCAGAATGCATAAACGGCATAATCATAAATTTGCGCCACTGCGCGGGTAGGGTATCGAAATGTGGTTGTTGAATGGCTTCTTGCGCTAATACTAGTGCCATTCCATCTTGCGCAAAAGCATCTGCTTGATCGCGGCACAGATTGCGTGAAAACTGATCGAGCACGATAATCTCTGCCAAGCGTCCTGCTAGAGCGGTGATGGAGCTGTTGCTATCTGCTGGCGCGTCTGCAATACGCCAGGTCACGCATTCGCCTTGCTGGGCGGCTTGCCAAATATCGCCAAATTTGTTTTTTATTTGCTTATCAAAGTTATCATTTTTTTCAAACCAATACGCCTCATTGTCTTTATCGAACCAAAAATCTAAGACAGCACGCGCATCAGCGTTAAGATATTCTAAATTGATATGTTCTAGATCGAGTTGCGATAAATTAGCTTGGCTGGCAGAGGTGGAATAATCAGTTGATAGTGACATAAGATATTCTAATTATAATGAATTTAGTCTACTATAGCGCAATTATTTATATCTGTCATGATGCCAACTGCAACGATTAGGTAACCACTTATGAATACAATAAACCCTGAAAAAACCACTCCCTCATTACCGCCTACGCCTTATTATTTGCTTGATGAAACAGCAATCGTTGCCAATATGCAGATTATCGCGCGTCTGTGTGAGTTGTCTGGTGCTAAGGCTTTGCTTGCGCTCAAGTGTTTTGCCACGTGGGGTGTGTTTGATGTCATGCAGCTTTATTTGCATGGTACGACTTCGTCATCGCTCAATGAAGTGCGTTTAGGCTATGAGACCTTCGGTAATAATGGTGATGCCAATAACAGTGATAAAAAAGAAACCCATGCCTATAGCGTCGCCTATAGCTTGGATGAAATTGATGAAGTATTAAGCTACGCGGACAAGATTATTTTTAACTCCATTTCGCAGTTGCATGCCTTTAAAGATAAGGCGCATACAAAAAACATACCTGTAGGGCTACGTCTCAACCCAAAGACCAGCAACTCGTCTTTTATTATCGCAGATCCTGCCCGTCCTTTTAGCCGCTTGGGCGAGCATGATAAGGATAAAATCAAGGCGGTACTGAGCGATATCACAGGCGTCATGATTCATAACAACTGCGAGAATGATAGCTTTGAGGCGTTTAGTGCAAGCTTAGCTGATATCGAAGATAGGTTTGGTGATATTTTAGCGCAACTTGAGTGGGTGAGTTTGGGCGGCGGTATTCATTTTATTGCGCCTGATTATCCGCTAGAAAAATTAGCCGACAGATTAAAAGGCTTTAGTGAAAAATACGGCGTACAAGTCTATCTTGAGCCGGGCGAGGCGAGTATCCATGGCGCTGGCACGCTGGTCACGACAGTGCTGGACACCATGCACAATGACAAAAATCTCGCCGTCGTCGATGCCTCTATCGAGGCGCATATGCTTGATTTGCTGATTTATCGTGAGTCTGCGCCAATCACTTCTGTCAATGCAGAGTCAGTGGAGGTGATGCCTGTCGAACAAGTACAACAAGACGCTGCTGACAATACTATTATCTACGGACGCTCTTGCTTGGCTGGCGATATCTTTGGCGAGTATGCTTTGGCGCATGAGCTGCAAGTAGGCGACACCGTCGCATTTGGTAATGCGGCAGGCTATACCATGGTTAAGAAAAATTGGTTTAATGGTGTTAATATGCCAGCGATTGTGATTCGACGTCTAGATGGCAGTATTGATGTGCAGCGCGAATTTGATTATCAAGATTACAAAGCCAGCTTGTCTTAGTATATTTGAATCCAAATAAATCAGATACATGGCTATCAAGCCGCTCAATGAAAAGTTGTTTTTCTTGCTTGCTGTGCCTACGCAGACAGATGCTGCGAAAAACAACTTTTCATCTCACTGTATCGTTTTTATATCGGATTGACTATATAAGGCTTCGTTGTTAAGGTTAAGTTATCAAAAACAAAGACTTAAGGGTAAGGGTTTAAACTTTAAATTCATTGGTTTTTTCTACATTATTTTTGTCGATAGTGGGATAAAAATTGTTATAATCGCCTCGGGCAAACAGCCATCGATGAAATGGTGCTTGCCTGACGGGTGCGTGGGTTTTCCTCGGTCTTCCTTTTTAATTCACGCATATCATTCACTCGTTTCTGTTTTGCATAGCCAATATCAATGGTATCGACAGGGACACAAAGGAGGATTGTTCATTGAACACAAATCAAACCAAATCTAGTAAAAAAAATGTGCTTATCATTGGTGCAGGTGGTGTCGCGCAAGTGGCTGCGCATAAGTGTGCGATGCATAATGATGTGCTGGGCGAGATTCACATTGCTTCACGTACCAAAGATAAGTGCGATGCTATCGCTCAAAGCGTCAAAGACAAAGGTAGCTTTAAGCAAGCGGCAGTCTTGCATACTCATCAAGTCGATGCCATGGACAGTCAAGCGCTTGTGCAACTAATACAAGACACAGGCGTACAAATCGTCATTAATGTTGGTTCAGCATTTATCAATATGACCGTATTAGAGGCTTGTATTGAGACGGGCGTGGCTTATATTGACACAGCTATCCATGAAGATCCGCGTAAGATTTGTGAGACGCCGCCATGGTATGACAACTATGAGTGGAAGCGTAAACAGCGCTGTGCGGACAACAACGTCACAGCGATCTTGGGTGCAGGGTTTGATCCGGGTGTGGTCAACGCTTATGCGCGTCTGGGCTATGACATGATGGATGCAGGTTCGGTGACTGATATTGATATTATCGATATCAATGCGGGCAGCCACGGTAAGTATTTCGCCACCAACTTCGACCCTGAGATTAATTTCCGTGAGTTTACCGGTACAGTTTACTCTTGGCAGGATAGCAAGTGGCAGTCGAATAAGATGTTTGAAGTTAAGCGCACCGATGATCTACCTGTAGTCGGTGAGCAAAACAGCTACTTAAGTGGTCATGACGAGATTCATTCTTTATCAGCCAACTTAGATGTGCCAAACATTCGTTTTTGGATGGGCTTTGGCGAGCACTATATTAATGTCTTTACCGTGCTCCAAAACCTAGGTCTATTGTCTGAGCAGCCAGTAACGACCGCCGAAGGACAAGAAGTAATTCCGTTAAAAGTGGTCAAAGCGGTACTACCAGACCCAAGCTCGCTTGCCCCAAACTATACCGGCAAGACTTGCATCGGTGACAAGGTCAAAGGCCAGATAAATGGCGTCGATACTGAGGTGTTTATTTATAATGTCTCAGACCATAAAGACGCCTACAATGAAGTTGATAGCCAAGGTATCTCTTATACCGCAGGCGTGCCACCTGTCGCGGCTGCCATTCTGGTCGCCACTGGCGAATGGGACGCGGGCAAGATGGTAAACGTCGAAGAGCTCGATGCTAAGCCTTTTATCAATCTATTGAATAAGATTGGTTTGCCAACCCGTATTCAAGACGCCAATGGTGACAGAGCGCTTGAGTTTGATATTTAAAAAATTATTTGTCTGCTAAATAAGCCCACCTATTCTTTTTGAAGATAGGTGGGCTTTTTAATATATTTAAATATCACTAGCCATTTACACTTTCTATACTCATTCCATGAACATCATCGATAACAAACCTGCATTACACATTACCACCACTATTAAATTACTGAGTATATGACATAATCCTATTATCAAATAATATAATTACTTAGCTTATGATTTAGATCTTTTGCAAACGATCAAACTAAGCTCGAGGTAGGGAGTAAAATAAGAATGACCAACGAACCAAATGACGACAATTTAACCGAGGCTGGCAAGCCAAACGAACAAATTGAGAGTTCACGTACGCCGTTTGAGCGCAGTCAATTTGGTGGTACAGAGCGTCAATCTAAACCCTTTGATGAAGACCTACCCATATCCCGTAGCGATCTTAGACGAGGCGCGCAAGAGTTGTCAGAAAACAGCGTGGCTCATATTAATTGGAGCGTGCTGATTATCTCATCGTTAGTCATTGTTGCCTTTTCATTATGGGCAATTTTTATGCCTGCTGGTGCCAGTACAACTATGAAAACAGTCGTGGACTGGATTGCAACCAACCTTGGCTGGTATTACGTGATTACCATGGTGATGGTCATTGGTTTTGTACTGTGGGTGGCATTGTCTAAAGAGGGCAGTGTGCGCCTTGGGCCTGATGATTCACGGCCACAGTATAAGCTTGGCACGTGGGCGGCGATGTTATTTGCCGCTGGGGTTGGTATTGATCTATTGTTTTTCTCGGTTACTGGTCCTGTTGTCCAGTATTTAACGCCACCCTCTGGTGATGGGGCGAGTGCTGAAGCCATGCAGGATGCCGTTGTTTGGACGATGTTTCATTACGGTATCGCTGGTTGGTCAGTTTATGCATTGCTTGGTATGGCCATGGGGTATTTTGCCTATCGCTGGAATATGCCGTTATCGATTCGTGCCGCTTTATACCCCCTGCTTGGTAAGCGTGTAAAAGGCTCTATTGGTCATGGTATTAGTATTATCGCCTTAGTAGGTACGGTGTTTGGTGTCGCGACGACGATGGGCATTGGTGTGGTACTGCTCAACGTTGGTTTCTCAAAGCTATTTGGCTTAGAAGAAGGCTTAACGCTGCAAATAGCATTGGTGGTTGGCGCCGTTATTCTGACCATTTTGGCGACTACTTCAGGCGTTGATCGCGGTATCCGCTGGATATCGGAGCTGAACCTTTGGAGTGCAGTGGCGATGATGGCGTTTATTCTTGTCGCTGGCGAAACAGCCTTCTTATTAAATGCTCTGGTCGAAAATTTGGGACAGTTCTTTGTGACTTTGCCCTCTAGAATGTTCAAAACCTTTGCTTATGTGCCTGGCAGTAGCGACTGGATGGGCAGTTGGACGCTGTTCTTTTGGGCGTTTTGGCTGGCATGGGGGCCATTTGTTGGTGTGTTTTTAGCTCGTATCTCACGTGGGCGTACGCTACGTGAGTTCGTCATTGCAGCGATTACTGTACCTGTATTATGTGATTTTATTATTGTTTCTTTCTTTGGGAACTCGGCCCTTTATGAGGTTTTGCAAGGCAATACAGCCTTCGCTGAGCTTGCCATTCAAAGCCCTGAGCGCGGTTGGTATGCATTGCTTGAATTATTTCCAGGAGCGACTATTTTAGTGGCTTTGGCGACACTTTCAGGTTTACTGTTCTATATCACCAGTGCCAACTCAGGCGCGATGGTTATGTCAAACTTCTCAACGTCCATTCCCGATCCAAGCGAGGACGGTCCTAAGTGGCTACGTATATTTTGGGCGGTATTGACAGCGATGTTGACTATCTCTATGTTGATTGCAGGCGGGGTCATTACGATGGAGTATGCCACGCTTATCTTTGCGCTTCCAGTGACTATTATTGCCTACCTAGTGATGTTATCTTTTTCTAAAGCGCTAAGAATTGAGCGCGCTGAAAACGAAGGCAAAGTGCTACGCCGTCCTTCTATAGCGCCAAGTGGCGGTCATATACCAGAGCGTTCATGGAAGCAGCGGTTGGGGCAGATGCTGACTTATCCTTCCAAGCGTGAAGCGGTACAATACTTGGATCGTGTCGTGAGACCTGCGCTCAATGATGTGGCCAATGAGTTTGAACGTCAAGGTTATGAGATTGACCGTGATAATATTCCACATATAGATAACGATATTGATATTGGTGGCCCACTATTAAAAGTCGCCTCCGATGCGAAGAATAACTTTTATTATCAAGTGTCAATGGTCGAGACACCATCACCGACTTTTAGTGGCAAAATGGCGCCAAATACTGACGTTTATTACCGTTTAGAGGTGACAACCCAGACCGGTTCAGGCGGTTATGATTTAATGGGCTTGACCAAGCAGCAAGTAATCGACGATGTGCTTGAACAATATCAAGCCTATTTAACCTTTATTAGTACACCAGCAGACACGGTAGTCAATACATTATAAAAATATATTAGCGCTCGCTTTAATTAAGTTGCTTGGTACTTCTTTTGGATTGTATTAACCATACTATGAGTATAAACCTAAGGTTACCGCTAGGTTTTAGCGATAATAAGTAAAAAGCTTTATGACGAGTTTATCAATAATTAAATCAGGGAGATGATGTCGTGGAAATGAAGAATATACCGTTTGGGATTACCGACTGGACGGAAGTAGAAGCAGTAGAAGTCAAAGGTGAGACTGGCGCAGGGTATTGGAAAACGCTTGAATTTAATAATATCAATGTGCATATGGTTGAGTATTCTGCAGGCTACCTTGCTGATCACTGGTGCTATAAAGGGCATATTTTGTTGTGTGTGGAAGGAGAGCTGCACACAGAGTTAAAGGATGGTCGAACCTTTACTCTAACGCCGGGTATGACTTATCAAGTAGCGGACGATACAATCGCACATCGTTCATCAACGCAGGTAGGCGCTAAGCTATATATTGTTGATTAAAAGTATGCATCATCCACAACAATAGAACTTTATAAAACAAGAGTATGAACTGCAATATATGGCAGCTTTTATCCTAATCAAGGAGTCGTTGATTTGACTGAATTAAGGACTGTTGGTCTTTTTGTGCTGACAGCATTAGCGGAGATTACTGGCTGTTATTTGCCTTATCTTTGGCTAAGAGAAGGTAAATCCATTTGGCTATTGATTCCTGGTGTGCTTAGTCTGGCAGCCTTTGTATGGCTGTTGACATTACATCCAACTGAAGCTGGTCGAGTTTATGCGGCTTACGGCGGTGTATACATTACGATGGCAATTTTATGGTTATGGGCCATAAACGGCATTCGGCCAACTTCATGGGATATATTGGGCTCTGCAGTTGCGCTGACAGGGATGGCGATTATTATGTTCGCCCCGCGTCAGTAGTCATTGATGGCTTTAAGGAATAGAGGTGTTAATAAGTGCTTACTTACGGATACATATTGATTTGCTATAATAAGTGGTAAGCAATGATTAAGTCAGGCAAACTCCTACTGGTTAATATTTAGCACGATAGTGCTTATTGTTTTGGTCAAAATTATTATGCGTATACGTAAACTATTCAAATTCGAAAATGCTCATATTGTGCGTAATTGTAGCTCTGAGCGCTGCAAACATTCTATTCATGGTCACAGTTATCAGATTGAGCTGATTCTTGAGGCCAAGCGTTTAGATCATGGACAGATGGTCTATGATTTTGGGCTACTAAAATCCTCAATCAAGGATATTATTGATAGCTTTGATCATGCCATTTGTTTTTGGAGCAAAGACGATCCTGAGTATATTGCTGCTTGCAAAAAATTTAGCGCTCGTTGGATAAGTTTACCAGTGTCGCCATCTGCAGAGCAGTTCTCACGTGTGATATTCTTTTGGGCGCAAGAGATCTTACAGCAAACCCAAATGCAAAATGGGGAAGCCGACGTCAGTGTTTATTCGGTAATCGCTCACGAGACTGCTACCGGTTACGCGCAATGCTTCGCTGAAGATGTGGCAAACACGCAAATGGGTAAGCTTGACTTAGAGGACTTTGAGTTTAGCGATCAAGTACGCGCTGAGTGGCATGATCCTGAGCTGTATACTAAATTGATTGGTGGTGAACGTTTTGTCAATCCATCGGTAACCATGCAAGTCTATGAACAACAAGTGGGTACAGTCTAATGTTTAACCATAACGATACCTGTTTGAGCGATAAACAGTTGCAAATATTGACCTTATATTCAGAAACCGATACTGAGCGTTTGGCTGAGCAGCTTGCTACTTTGCTACCTTCAGGTAGTATCTGGTTGGCGGGTGATTTGGGGGCAGGCAAAACCACATTGACACGCTATTGGTTACAAGCATTAGGGCATAAGGGCGCGGTGAAAAGCCCGACCTATACTTTGGTTGAGCCTTATAGTATTGAGCAAGATGACGGTACAACTAAGCTTGTTTATCATACTGATTTATACCGTATACAAGATCCTGAAGAGTTGTCTCTTATTGGTTTTGATGAATATCTTGAGGACAAAAACGCCCTAGTAATCATCGAATGGCCAAGTCGCGCTGACAATTATCTACCACCGCCTGCGTTGTTTATTGATATTACCCAAAGCGTAGATGAGACCCGTCAGGTTGAGATAAGACTATCAAAGGTAGGACAAGTGCAAGGACTGGACTTATCATTACTAAAAATTTAGTTTGGTAAAATACGTTCGCGTTTCACAATATATGATACTCCTCAATGCCAGATAACTATCCAAATACACGTATCAAAAAACTATCACCACTGCTGATCAATCAACTGGCAGCCGGTGAGGTCGTAACGCGTCCGGCAGCAGTGGTTAAAGAGCTGCTAGAAAATGCCATTGATGCTGGTGCTTGCAATATTGAAGTACATATCACTCAAGGTGGTATGGGTATGATAGAGGTAGTGGACGACGGTATCGGCATTCATCCTGATGATATGGTCATGGCAATTACTCGTCATGCGACCAGTAAAGTCGCTGATGTGGCTAATTTGCATGGTATTACGACGTTAGGTTTTCGTGGGGAGGCATTGGCAGCGACAGCGGCTGTTTCTCGCCTAACTTTAACCAGTAGTCATGATGACAGCGGTATTGGTCGTCAGTTACAGGTCGCAGGCGTATTAGAAGATAGCCCAAAGCTAGTACCTGTCGTACATAAACGCGGTACGACGATCACGGTTAAAGATTTATACTTTAACGTACCAGCACGCCGAGGCAATCTAAAGTCTATTGCGACTGAGTTTGGACATATCGAAACCATCGTACGTGAAGTAGCTTTGGCGCGGGCAGATGTGGCACTAAGTCTGTTTCACGATAATAAAAAGCGCTTGGCACTATCGTCAAGTTCTATAGTACCAAGTCTGATGTCTACAAATGACAAATATGAACGCGAGCAGTCTGCCGGAGGCAATGGGAGTAGTGATAACGCTAATCGTTTGCCCTTATCACGCCTTGAGCAAGCAACTGGTATCTCATTGATGGATGGCGCATTAGAGGTAATGGTCGATCTATCTAGTCTAATGCAGCCATCTGTAGAATATGCTGACCAAGCAAATGCTAGCAGCCAGGCAAGTATCAATGGTTGGCTATGGCCTAGTGATAAACAAACGCAGCAGCAGGACAGTTTGCCAAAGCTATTGTATGTGAATGGCCGCTTGGTTAAAGAACCAATAATCAGTAATCAGATTCGACAACTTGCACAGCATGCTCAGTTAGATGTCATGGGGTATGCGCTTTATTTTGATGTTCCTACTCAGTGGCTCAATATTAATGTGCATCCGTCTAAACAGCGTATTAAGATAAGCCCGCTTAATAACATCATGGCGCATTTAAGCCATGCAATTCGTTTAAAGCTAAAAACGAAAGCTTCGACAAGTAAACCACTGGATGATTTGTCACTTAACACGTCTGCTACTAACGACTTAGTACAAAGCCGGCAAGTACAAACGCCTAAATATCCGTATCAGGTATCATCAGACACGACGTTTTCTAAAAAACCAGCGAACTCTTATTCAGTAAACGCTTCTGCAAAAAAGTCTTATACTAACAAATCATTGCAGCAAAATAGCGAGCCTCTAAGCGTAGTCTCAAATGATAGCGTTGATAACGTTAGTGTTTTAAATGGTTCAGATATACCAATAAAATCTCTGCCAGTTTGCTTAGACATTATCAATAGTATGGATAGCGTGACAAGTAAAACCCCCTCCATTGAAGCTATTAGTCATAATACATTGCCTTGGCTATTATTTTATAATCAAGGACAATGTGTACTAATTAGTGCAGAGGTTTGGCAGTCGAAAATGCGCGCACTATTTGAGTCGCATATACTAAGTGATAATGTACTTAAAAGAAGCAAACGGCCTGATAGTCCCATGTATATCAACCAACAGCTTACAACCGTAAGTACACAGATGAGTGCGCAGGATTTGGCAGTTTTTATAGCAGATACAGAAAAGCTGCTAATTGATGAAGCAATCATAAATATTGATCGCAACCAACTGGTCTCATTTATGTTGTCCTCTATACCTGAATAAATCACGCCCCAATCTAATTACGAAGACAAACAATAGGCTTCTAAACAGCTAGTCTTTGGTTCGACTATTTAAATTATTACTCATAAAGGCAATTTTATGCAGCTTGCGTCTAATAGTATTACTCCTAAATTGGCGGATAATAGCGTGGTTTGCTTGATGGCACCAACTGCTAGCGGCAAGACTGCCTTGGCCTACGAGCTATATGATACTGGTCGTTATGAGCTAATCTCAGTAGACTCAGCATTGATATACCGCGATATGAATATAGGTACGGCCAAACCTACGACCACTGAGCTTGCGCGTTACCCACATCATCTAGTTAATATTATTGACCCTATGCAAAGCTATAGCGTGGCTGAATTCGTCAGTGATGTCGCTCGCTTGATTGATAGCTGTCATAATAATGGCAAAATACCGCTGTTGGTAGGTGGCACCATGATGTATTACATGGCGTTACTCGACGGGCTATCTCCAGTACCAGATAGTGAAGACAGTATTCGTGTACGTGTGGAGCAGTGGCGACAAGCAGAAGGTATTCAGGCACTATTTGACTATCTTGGTAAAGTGGATCCCAGCAGTCATCAGCGTCTTCATGCAACTGATACCCAGCGTATCACGCGCGCCATAGAAGTATATTTGCAAACTGACATTGCTATAAGCGACTGGCAGCGTAAACCTAAAAAAGCACTAGCAAACAATCCACATCAGCAGTGGCATGCACTTACAGTGATGCCAGATCGATCTTGGCTGCATAAGCGTATCGAGCAGCGTTTAGATATTATGTGGCGTGAGGGGCTAGTAGCTGAAGTAGTTGGTTTGCTTGAAACCTATCCGCTGACACCTAATATGCCATCTATGCGCTGCGTTGGTTATCGGCAAGTCTTGGAGTACTTAACACATATTAATCATCGAGTATTTGAGCAGCCACATCTTAATAAGAGGCAGTTTGAAGATGTCTTTGGCAAATTTGAAAACCCAAGCAAACAAAACGTAGGACAAGATAAAGCACTGCAATCACAGTCGTCAACGCTTGCTAGTCAAACCGAGGCGCTTGCTTGTTATCAAATGCAAAATAAGGCATTATATGCTACAAGACAACTGGCCAAACGCCAATATACTTGGTTACGTAAGCTAGCCCAATTGTCAAATATCGATAAAGATTTGCACAATAACAACGAAATTGCCATATCATCCTACAAATCTATAGCGCAAGCTGGAGAGTACCTACGCTAATTGATTTACTGATCTTAGTCAATAATAATATTTAAGCAACATAAAATATTAAATGTTGATTGTTTTTAGGAATTTAGTAGTAGTGAGAATAAGTTATAAATAGACACAGATGGAAAGTACAAATCACAATAAGTTGCAAAGTTTGGCTTAGATAGCTGTTATAATTTGTTAACCTGACATTTACAATATTACAATATGTCGTATTCACTATCATTTATTTACTATTGTTATAGAAATCACTGATTACTTATTTGTTTACAATAATATAATATTGAAACAAAGTAGAATTGATAAAGAAAAACTGGTGCTTATTTAGATACGTTTTATTAGTAAATCTTATTATTGTATCTTTTTCTAACCATTATAATTAAACAAGCACTTATAATATAATTATATAAAATTTGGGAGAGTTTTTATGTCAAAAGGACAAACATTACAAGATCCGTTCTTAAACTCACTACGCAAAGATCGTATTCCAGTGTCCATTTTTTTGGTAAATGGTATTAAGTTACAAGGCCAAATTGAATCATTTGACCAATATGTTGTTTTATTAAAAAATACGGTTAGCCAAATGGTTTATAAGCATGCCATCTCGACTGTAGTTCCAGCACGTAATCCACGAGGCGCCAGTACTACTGCATCATCGAGTAGTGGTATGCAAACCCAAGGTACCAGTGGGTATCAAGGCGGCAGTATTAATAGTGGTTTTGAGAGAAGTGGTAGCGTCAGTGGCGGCTTTGAAGAGCGTGGCTTTGCTTCTAATCGTAGCGGTTTTAATCGTGGTGGTTTTGGTCAGGGACAAGACCGCGGGTTTGAGCGTGGTGGTTTAGGTCAAAGTCAGGATCGTAGCTTTGATCGCAGTGGTTTTGGTCAAGACCGTGGTTTTGAGACGCCAGCAGAAAACACTGGCTTTGATGACAAGTCAAACAACGATTTTGATGATAACAATAACAATTAATTGATAACATCTGTATCTGTAAAGGTATGTTGTTGAAGTCTATTTCAATAAAAAGACCTGCTGCCCAGTGGGTCTTTTTTGTATCAACGTTTTAACTATTTTAGAGCTACTAAATGGTTAAATGGAACAACGAATAGAATGTCTTAGCGACGTCTAAACAACACTTTACGCGCTGTTTTAAACCATATTATTAAAATGGCTTCCACTATAGTAAAATATGTTATTAATGATAATTACCGAGTCAAACCATGAGCAACTGTACAAACAACCTTACCCATGACCAATTTATAACCACTGCTGTTGATGCTATTCAAACTGAGATAGCCGCGTTGGCATTATTAACTGAACAGATAGACGATAGGTTTGTGCAGGCTTGCGAGATAATCTTGGCTTGTAAAGGTCGCGTAGTCGTGACTGGTATGGGTAAGTCAGGACTGATTGGGCGCAAGATAGCAGCGACGTTTGCCTCAACTGGTACACCAGCGTTTTTTATGCACCCTGGCGAAGCAGGTCATGGCGACTTAGGAATGCTGGTAAAAGGCGATGTGCTACTTGCTATCTCCAATTCTGGAGAGTCTGATGAAATCAAGACGTTACTGCCAGTGGTTAAGCGCCTAGGCATCCCGCTTATTAGTATCAGTCGGGACAAGCGCGGTATGTTGCCACGCGCAGCCGACATCATGTTGATACTTGGCAAGTCCCAAGAAGCGTGTCCGCTTAATCTAGCACCTACTTCTAGTACGACAGCGACTTTAGCATTAGGAGATGCTTTGGCAGTTGCTTTGGTACATGCACGTAACTTTACCTCAGAAGACTTTGCTTTATCACATCCAGCAGGTGCGCTTGGTCGCCAGCTATTAACACGGGTAGAGGATTTGATGCATAGTAATGTAGATGATTTACCACTCGTCAACCAAAAAGCACCATTGCAAGATGCTTTGTTTACGATGTCTGCGGGCCGTTTGGGCATGACCGTTGTGATCGACGATGAGCAAAAAGTCGTTGGCGTGTTTACAGATGGGGATTTGCGCCGTGGTTTAGAAAAACGTATCGACCTTGCAACCCCAATACAAGATGTGATGAGCACGAATCCTCGCCAAGTAAGTAAGTCGATGCGCGCATCTGATGCTTTAAGTGTCATGAATGAAAATGGAATCAGTCAGTTATTAATAATAGATGAGGAAGGGCGTTTGGAGGCTATTATCACTGTGCATGATTTGCTACAAGCAGGTGTAAAATAAGCGCTTAAACCGAGTAGGTTTTACATTCAAATAATAAGATTTTATAAGAGATAAATTATGCAAGACTTAATCGAAAAAGCAGGGCTGGTCAAAATGTTGGTCTTGGACGTTGATGGTATCTTATCAAATGGTCAGATTATCTACGATGCTAATGGCATTGAGACTAAAGCGTTTTCGGTACAAGATGGAGTCGGTATCAAGTCTTTGGCACGCTATGGTATTTTAACTGCCATTATTACAGGCCGTAATAGCCCTATGGTCAATAAGCGCGCCGCAGAGATAGGCATCAACTATGTGGTGCAAGGTCGTGATGATAAGCTTATCGCCTTAAAAGAGCTGCTGTCTAGCTTAGATCCAGCGCTCGATATTACTGCTGCCGACTGCGCTTATATGGGTGATGATTTACCTGATATTAAAGCTCTGCAAACCGTCGGCTTTGCTGCGACAGTACCCAATGCTCATGCTGAGGTTATTAATCGCAGCGATATGGTAACGACGCGCGTTGGCGGGATGGGGGCAGTGCGTGAAGTATGTGATCTGATTTTAAAAGGTCATGGGCGATATCAAGACTTTATTGCGCACTATACACTTGATGAAGTACCAGCGCAGGATAACTTATCGTGAATACTCGTGTCTTAGTTGTTCTAGCTTTAATCATCGCCGGTATTGCTGGTTGGTTTTTTCAACAACAAGGTAAGGTCACACCGCCAGTAAACATAGAAGCCTCTGAGGTTGATTATGAAGCGACTGATATAAAAGCGGTACAAACCAATGAAGAAGGTGAGACTGAATACGAGGTAAATGCCGACTCACTGACGCATAATCCAGTGACCAACCAAGATGAGATGTCAGGTATTACCATGAACTGGGAGCCATCTGATGAACAGCGTTATCAGATCCAAGCAGGTAGTGCCACTATCAACCAACAAACAGGAGAGCTGCGTCTGTCTGGTGGTTTTACGTTAGTCAGTGAAGACAAAGCGGATGGTGCATCAGATATTGAACCTATTAAAGTTACAGGCCAAACGCTTAAAGGAAACACCAAGTCTCGTCAAGTCTATAGTGATGAATCTGTTAAAGTTGAACAGGGTATGAATCGCTTTGAGGCTTCTAGTATGAAGGCTAATCTTGAAACTGGTGAATATGAGTTTGGACAAGTGGCTGTGACTTTTACGCCTGCTGAGCGTCAGGACCAAGCTTTATTTTAATATCTTGTATATTACGTATTATTGCTTTAGATAGTTTAAAATATAGTGAGTTCAGTATAAAAACGATACAGTGGGACTGGGATGAATTTTACGCAGCATCGAGCCAGCGGCGCAAGCACAGCACGCCAAAAAAATTTATACCAGTTCCGCATTGAAATATAATGTATCTGTTTTATTTAAAAACGAGTTGGTAAAGGTAATAGTAGTAATTGGCTCGCTTATTGCTACTTATTCATGTAATCAATCTAGGTTGCTCGTACTTTCTAATAGCTTTTGCTTGTCTACTACTTATCACTTTCTCACTCTAAAAGAGTAACTGCTTATGAAATCTAACTTTTTGCCTGTCATTAGCCAAAATTATATGTCGCAAATATTACGTGTGTTGCCGACAGCTATGCTAATAGCATTACCGCTATATAGTCATGCGTTGCCATCAGATGCTAACCAGCCCATTAAATTGTTGGCAGATAAAGCGACCTATAGTGAGCGTACAGGTGTCACTAGTTACTCTGGTAATGTCATTATTACCCAAGGCACATTAAAGCTTACCGCTGATGATATCACTGTGAATTTATCGCAGCAGCGCAGCATCAATTCAGCAGTGGCGACCGGACGTCCAGCGACCATGCAACAAGTTATCACTCAAGAAAAAGGTCTAGCAAAAGGTCAGGCAAACAAGATTGATTACAATGCGGTGAGCGGTATTATTACTTTAACGGGTAATGCGAAACTGGTGCAAAACGGCGCCAGCTTTGCTGGTAATGTCATTCGTTATAGCCTAAAAGCTGGCGATGTCGAAGCGACAGCTGGTGGCAATCAGCGTGTTGAGTTGGTACTTCCGCCCAATAATAGTACCAATCAAAGCAGTATACGCTAAAACAATTTACCAAGTCTTATCAGCATTTAAATTTGCCTTAGTATGAGTAACGTATGAGCGATAATAGTAGTTTTAATAGCGACCTCGATGGTCACAATACATCTATGTTAAATGACACATCTACGCCCACTGTTGAACGGCTGACGATGCAAAATTTAGGCAAACGTTACGGTAAGCGCTGGGTAGTCAAAGATGTCTCGTTCTCGGTTGAGCAAGGTCAAGTGGTTGGGCTATTAGGGCCCAATGGTGCAGGTAAGACAACCAGCTTTTATATGGTGGTTGGTTTGGTCAATATGGACAAAGGCCGTGTAACCTTGGGTAAAATGGATTTGTCCAAGTATGCCATGCATGAGCGTGCTCGAGCTGGTATTGGTTATTTGCCGCAAGAAGCCTCTATTTTTCGTAAGCTATCTATTGAAGAAAATATTTTAGCTATTTTACAAACTCGTAAAGAGCTATCAGCTAATCAGCAAAAGCAAGAGCTTGAAAAGCTGATTGGAGAATTCCATTTAGAGCATGTACGAAAGTCATTGGGCATGAGCGTCTCAGGCGGTGAGCGTCGTCGCTGCGAGATTGCACGCGCCTTGGCCGCTGACCCCAAGTTTATCTTGTTAGATGAGCCTTTCGCTGGGGTTGATCCCATCTCAGTTGGTGATATTAAAGATGTCATCCTAACGTTAAAAAATCGAGGTATAGGCGTACTTATTACCGATCACAACGTACGCGAGACACTCGCTATCTGTGAAAAAGCTTACATTGTCTCAGAGGGGGCCATCATTGCTGAAGGTACGGCATGTGAAATCTTAGACAATGAGCTGGTAAAATCGGTTTACTTAGGTAAAGATTTCCAAGTGTAGGTCATGGTTTGCATTGGCTTTTTATTGCTCAAAAAATGCGTTAATAGATGATTAAGCACACACTTATGACGCCTCATTGACCTTGAGTTTTTGTCTGTCAGCACCATTTAATTAAAGTATCTCAACTATGCACCAATGGTCTTGGTCAGTGACCATTGGGCTATATTCAACATATCCAACCTTATTCTTTCTTATCAAAGCGATTATTAATTCATCATAATCTATGATGCCTCTTTTTCTATAACTAACAATACTTTAATAACAGTATTTTGACCTCTTTTTAACTCGCAATTTAAATAGGGCGCATACACGATGGCAAAAAACAAAAGTAGCTATGTCTGTCAGCACTGCGGTGCGCATTTTGGTAAATGGTCAGGACAGTGCTCTGACTGTGGCGAATGGAACAGTTTGGTTGAAGCACCAAATGTCAGCATGCCACATCATAATAAAAACACAGCCAAACCCGCTGCCAATCGAGCAGCACCGCGCAGTGCAAACGGTAGTACCTCGACAGGGAATTATTCAGGAACGCAAAGTGCAGTTATGCCACTTAATGCCGTTAGCATGACATTAGATACACGACTACCAACAGGTATTGGGGAGTTTGATCGAGTATTGGGCGGCGGGCTGGTAGCGGGTTCCGTGGTACTAATAGGTGGTGATCCAGGTATTGGTAAATCTACTATCTTACTTCAAACAGCGACCAATATGGCGCGTGCTGATTCATTAGCAGGTAGTGCGCTTTATGTCACAGGGGAAGAATCACTGGCACAGGTGGCGATGCGAGCCAAACGTCTAGACTTGCCTGCTGATCGCTTGCGAGTGTTGGCTGAGACCAATGTAGAAACTATTTGTGCTGCCTTGACTCAAGAGCAGCCTGCCATTGCTATTATTGATTCGATTCAAACCATTTATACGGATGCCATCAATTCGGCTCCAGGCGGCGTTAGTCAAATACGTGAGTCGGCAGCGATTTTGACTCGTTATGCCAAACAAACGGGAACAGCTTTATTTTTGGTTGGCCATGTGACCAAAGAAGGTACGCTTGCGGGACCACGTGTGCTTGAGCATATGGTTGATACAGTTTTGTACTTTGAAGGCCAGTCTGATTCAAGATTTAGAATGATCCGTGCTGTCAAAAACCGCTTTGGCGCGGTCAATGAGTTGGGCATCTTTGGGATGACAGATATGGGTCTTAAAGAGGTTGCCAATCCATCTGCTATATTTCTGAGTCGCTATGATAAGCCTGTTGCAGGATCAGTGGTGATGGTTAGCCGTGAAGGTACGCGTCCGCTATTGGTTGAGGTACAGGCGTTGGTCGATGACTCACAAGGGCAGCCAAGACGTATGGCACTAGGGCTTGATTTTCAGCGTTTATCGATGCTACTTGCCGTGATGCACCGTCATGGCGGTATTCATACCAGTGGACAAGACGTTTATGTCAACGTAGTTGGCGGCGTCAAAGTAATAGAAACGGGCTCTGATTTGGCAGTATTATTAGCTTGTGCGTCAAGTATTAGAGAAAAGCCATTACCTTCATCATTGGCAGTGTTTGGTGAGGTAGGTTTGTCGGGCGAGATTCGCCCTGTACCAAACGGACAAGAGCGCTTAAAAGAAGCCATGAAGCACGGTTTTACTCACGCTATTATCCCAAAGTCAAATGCCCCTGCCAGTGACTCTCCGCAGTTTAAGGGTATTGTCGTACATGCTGTAGAGCGCTTAGATGATGCAATAGAAAGAGCGTTTGAGATTTATTAGTTGTGTCAATAAAAGGATATGTCAACAAAATAACTTTTAAAGACAGTAACCATAAAAAAAGTGTCAAACTTATATAAGTTTGACACTTTTTTATATTTTTAGGCGTTTTTAGAGGAATAGTTTTTATATGCCTGCTTCTACATGCTTATAGTTCTCATGCAATTTTACAAGCGTCAACTTTAGAATACAACTATGGACCTGAAACACGTTCAATTGACACATTACCAACGCCTTTATTGGTAATACCCAAACGTTTGGCTGCACCATAAGACAAATCTAGAACGCGATTGCCATGGAATGGACCTCGATCATTTACCTTTACAACCACACTTTTGCCGTTGGTTTTATTGGTCACTTTTACATAGCAATTCAATGGCAACGAGCGATGAGCAGCGGTCAGACCATTCATATCAAAAGTATCACCGCTGGCTGTTTTACGACCATGAAACTTACGACCATACCAAGAAGCAAGGCCAGTTTGCTTAAATTTACTGACAGAATTAGAAGCAACAGCAGTCAATCGCTCTAATACATCTTCATCATCGGTAACTTGACTCGTATCATCAGCTAGCAAAGAGCTGTTAATAGCTAGCGATACTGGTTGACGCGCAGATTTTACTAAGCTTGAAGCATTATCATGTTGACGAGTAAGCTCACCAAGGACACGATCAATATGGGAGGCGTTATCTTGAGACAAAGTCGTAAGAGACGTTTTTGCTTCAACTGCGTTAGCATTAGAAGCTACTGCAGAGCCAGCAAACAAACACACTGACATTGTAAGTAAACCAGATAGACGCTTATTCATAGGTACCTCTATAACTTATATATTAAGACCCAATATTTAAAACCTTATAATGAACACAATAAAAACGAATAACTCTGATAGCGTGACAGCTTTACTATACTTACCGATAGTACAAGATCGGTAGAGTAAGAGTGGTCTTTATATAGGTCTTAAAACATGGATAATCTTTACAGTGCAAATTAATAAAACAAAACCAGTTATTAATAAAACAAAAATATAACTATGATGGTTTGTTATGAGTCAGTTAAATTAGGTAGTAACTTTGAAAAACTAATTGCTCACTATACGGAGTAGCTACGACCAGAATATAATTAATTGCAATCTTTTTTATTAACTGTGTATTGGTTATGTATCAAAGAGTATTAAAAAGAGAGTACCGCAATTTTTTGTAAATGGCAAGCATTAAAATATCATAACAAATGTCAATTATATAAAAATATAAAACCGTATATTTGAGTAACTTTAGAAACATTTATGTAATAATAACAATGGTTTATAATTTCTACGTACACGATATTTGTAAATTATTTATTAGGATTACTTTCTTGATCTGTAGAATTGGTTTTCGTAATTTTATATGTTCTCTATATATTCATTAATACGAATTTATATTGTTTATAATGTATTTTTATATATACCATATGATGAATATATATAAATGTGTATAAATTATCTTTCTATTTTATATCCCAATATTTTTACCTATATTTTTACGAACTTTTTTTGACTTTAATTTAAATTTTTCTAATGTTATTTGAAGTTTATAGCAGTAGCATGTTTATGAACTTATTTCATCCAAGATTAACTGCATATAAGATTTGAGTTAAGTAATAAAAAACCTGCTACATAGTTCCATGAGCAGGTAACGTGTGGTCTTATATGATGCTCAACTTTGTTTAGCTCTAATCGCCCCTATGAGTGTGAATAGACATTAAAAGTCCAAACCCTCCCATTAATGTCACGATTGCGGTGCCGCCATAACTAATAAAGGGTAGAGGTACGCCAACTACAGGTAGAATGCCTCCTACCATACCGACATTGACGAAAACATAGACAAAAAACGACATAGCAATAGCGCCCGCCAGTAGGCGACTATAATTGTCAGGATGCGTAAAAGCAATATAGAGCGCACGTACCAATAAGCATGCGTATATCAGCATCAGTAGTATTACGCCAAATAAGCCAAACTCTTCTGAAAAAGCTGCGATAATAAAATCAGTATGACCTTCAGGTAAAAAATGCAGTTGTGACTGTGTGCCCTCCAAATAACCTTTACCTGACAAACCGCCAGAACCTATGGCTGTCTTTGATTGAATGATATTCCAGCCAGCCCCTTGGACATCGGCTTCAGGGTTTAGCAGCGTTAGTACGCGTGTGCGCTGATAATCATGTAATAAAAAATTCCAAGCGATAGCGACAAGAGGTACGGCTAGGATGGCTGCGGCTAAAATCAGTCGCCAAGATAGCCCTGCCAAAAATAGAACAAAGAGCCCGCTTGCTGCTACCAGTAATGATGTACCAAGATCTGGCTCTTTTGCAATTAGTATGACTGGTACAATGATAATGCCCAAAGTAATCATGATACTAGAAAATGACGGCGGCAAATCTCGTTTGGATAAAAACCATGCACACATCATTGGCATGCCAAGCTTCATAAACTCTGATGGCTGAACGCTGCCAAATCCTGGTAAATTGATCCAGCGCTGTGCTCCCATCCGTACTTCACCAATAATCTCAACCAATACCAGTAATATTAGTCCCATTACATAAAATACAGGCGTCAACGTACGATATAGACTAGGCGGTATCTGCGCCATAACAAACATAACTGTAAAAGCGACCCCGTAGCTGACTGTTTGCCTCAGAACCATACCAACATCTTGAGTTGAGGCGCTATATAAGATAGTCAACCCAATACAGCAGATAAGTAGTAACAGTATCGTTAACCATGGGTCTATATGAATATGTTGCAACAGTGTTCGTTCATGACGTTGACCGAAATGATGGCTCTGGCGCGAAAAGCGATACTGGGGGTTTGAGGACATAGGCAAGAGTGACTGTAATCAAGGAAGGTATATGGAAAGGACTGGTTTGCAAGTATGCGTCATATAGTAGTCAAAGAATTAATAGTAAAAGAATGAGCTAATTATAAAAAATGACAATACTAGAAGTAAATAGCAAGATTATTCACCATTATCAGGAGCAATAGTTTAGCTTGCTTGCGTAAAATTTGATAGTATCGATAAAATATTTATTAGTAATAACGACTCACATGACTTATGTAAATAATAGACTTTATAAGTCTTTCTATAAATCTGTATGCAAACAGACTAAGATGTTTATTCTTCAAAATGACATCTGTCCTTCTATAACTCTAAAATCCCATATGACATCGATTATAAAGCCCCTAGCTATATTCATTGTTTGTAGTAGTAGTATTGGACATGCTGCGATTTTGAATGATAGCGAGCGCCGTATTCAAGTGCGTCATAGCAGTAGCAATGCTTATGTTGCACCTTCTACCAATACCAGATCGACCGTAATAAGTGGCGATAGTATGCAAGGTTTAATTGAACAAAAACAACGCGAGTATGAGCTTGAGGCCAAACTATCGATTGAGGAGAACAAACGAGTAAATGTTAATACTCGTCGACCCAATTATAATACATCAAGCATTAAAAAGGTGACGTATAATCCCAAGTACAATACAGCCAGTAATACTTATAATAGTACGGCCAGTATGGATTTTGCTGACTGGTTAAACAGTAATAGCTTTCGGGCGCAAGAGGTTGCCAATTATCATCGTTATTTAAGCGCACAGATTGGCGCGCAAAACGTACCGCCACTTGAAGAGCTACTCACTACCGCACGTAGCTGGGATAAATGTGGCTATGAGCCTTATCAGCTACCGCCCCAAGAGTTGTGGTCAAATATCGTCCCTACTTTGAGGCTTTATACCAATCTAAAAAATCAGGGTATCTTGCCTGCAAGTAGTAAAATACGTTCGGTATATCGTAGTCCAGGTCTCAATGGTTGTGCAGGTGGGGCAAACAATAGCAAACATATGACTGCGGGCGCTATAGATATTTGGGTACCTGAATACGCAGATGATTTTTGGCAGCTAAGCAACTTACAAGATAATTTGTGCCAGTATTGGCAGTATCAAGGTCAATCTCACAATTTTGGGCTAGGGTTGTACTCAACTGGCGCGATTCATCTAGATACGCAAGGCTATCGAAAATGGGGGTTTCATCATACTAGTAGTAGCTCATCATGCCGCTACTAAACCCAGATAGCAGGATAGCTTAATAGATAAAACAAGGTAAAATCCCCGACACCAAATTATTTAAGTATGACTAATCTATTAAGCGTGTTTCGAGCCCTAAATAAGTGTCATATTATCGTTTGATTGAACCTTTAGTCATTAAAAGCTGGTCACGTCATCTCAAACCATGTTCTAATATTGTTGAATAATTGTCCATATTTTATATGTTTTCTTGTTTTAAAAACAAAAAACCATGGTTTGATACAAGCAGGATTTATGAAGGGTTTTCGGTCAATAATATCAAATGCCTACCGTTTGCATTTAAAGAATATAATACATACTCAATCGAATATGCCGTATCTGGCATTGATTGCTATTACACTATTAGTTGTGCTCATTAGTCATTCTTGTAGCCCGGAAGTCTCTGTCGACCCTAAAGCTAATACTGTAATGAATGCGCAAAAACAGCTTGAAGCTGCAAACATTGAAGATAATATCAAAAACTCTTATGCACGCTTAGCCGCCAATCGCACAGATATCTGTCCCAAACTATTACAAAAAGATATGGGCAGTAGTAATATTGAGCGAGTTGATGAGGTGATGGTCGATGATTACTGCGATTATTTTTTATACCTAGATACTGGGCAGCGTCTTGATGTCGATGTCGACAACAGACAAATTGAGGCGCTATTAATTGTGCCTACTATACATAATTTCGCTAATGGAGAGTATCAAGTAGCATCTTATAATAAACATGTGATCCGATTGGCTTATAATGGAGCCACATATAAGCCTGAACGCTTAAGCTACGATGTGGCGATAACGGTTACGGACTAAATATCTATAGCATCTCTTTTCATATTGCATCAAAACCTTTTGCCAAAAACGCTATTTAGCTTTTATTACTTTATTATTTTTCCAAGGATCGTCCTGTCCGACTGTTACGATTAAGAATTTGTCTGGATTAAGCGTATCTCGCATAGTCTGATTGACTCCTGAGAGCTCAACGTTGTCAATACGCGTTATATAATTGGTCAAATAATCATCTGGTAGCTGATAAAAATTCATCATTCCTAGCAAGCCATTAATCCCCGCATTACTCGCAAAACCCATTGGAAAGCTATTCTTCATATTGTCTGTGGTCAGACGCAGCTCGTTATTAGTAATCCCACTATCTAACGTATCATCAATGACAGCTAGGCTCGCATCAATGGCATCACGAGCCTTATCATTGCGCGTCGAAAAACCTATCTGATAAGGACCACGTGCCAACATGGGACTCATAGAGCCTGATATACCGTAAGTATAGCCTAGGTTTTGACGAATCTCCGTCATTAAACGTGCATTAAAATTACCACCTGCTAATACTTCGTTGCCAATAGCAAAGTTGGTTTGTTGCTGCTGGGCTTGTGGATCGGTGGCACGTTTGCTACCTAACTGACCCATCAATACAGTGGTCTGAGTGCTAGGAAAGGGGATATGGATATGCTGTGCTTGAGTGAGTGGCTTTGGCTCAGGTAAAGCGTCCGCTGCCACACCTTTGGGTAAATTAGCAGTAATGTCTTCAGCCAGCCTTTTAGCTTGGGCGAGCGTTAAGTTACCAGTCATTGCTAATGAAGCGTTGGCAGCGACAAGGTAGCGGTTTTGAAAATCAGTCAGATCTTTTTTCTCGATGCTGGGCACAGTCTCAAGCGTGCCCGACGAAGGATGAGCATAAGGATGGCTGCCATATAGCGCTTTATCAAAAGCAAGGCTGGCAAGGCTATTAGGATCTTGCTTTTGCTGTTGCAAGCCAACCAATAAACGGGCTTTATTACGCGCTAAAATTGATTGATCGAAATTTGGCTGTGTTAGCATTTGTGTCATCAAATCAATCGCGGGCAACAAATGCCCGTCATCAGAGAGGCTGCGTAACGAGACGATAAACATATCTTTATACGCACGACTATTTAAATTAATCCCTAATGTCTCAACTGCTCGCGTAAAGTCGTCTTCGCTCAAATTCTCAGTGCCTTGCGTGAGCATGGTCGCGGTCATATTGGCAATACCGAAACCGTTCGAGCGTATATTACCATCGCGTGCGCTACCTGCATTAAAGCGTAAATCAATATCGACGATAGGCAGCGTGGTTGCGCGTACAAAAGATACAGGCACGCCAGCTGTTGTTTTAAAGTGTTCGATAGCGGGTACAGTCACTTGTAACGGTTTAACGTTGTTAAGACTAGTAAGCTTAGACAATGCGGCAATGGGTGCATTTGCATCGACTGCAGCAGGCTCACGATATTCTTCGGTGCCAACTGAGTCTGCATAAGCTGGAGTGATAAAGACAGTTAATCCTACTACGATGCTGGCACTAAGATAAGACTTTCGAACAGGTTTAGACTGGCTTAAATCTTTACGTTGGGACGTTTTTTTTATCATGGGTATCGAAATTTTTTGAGTCATTTCTTTCTTCTTATAGATGTTCTTAAATAATGAGTTTTTTTAAGAATGGATTAAGGCGTAAAACTATGGTAAATATCAGAATTCTATTCCAAACGCTGAATTTTGACCAATGAATTTCAATCATTGAGTTTTAATTACTTGCTTGTCTCAGCTTTATCCGTCTTTTCTTTAGGCGGTATGATATGCATCACGGTCAGGTTATCCTTTACAAGATACTTTTTACTAGCAGCCTGGATATCAGCGACGCTCACGCCATCGAGCTTGGCAGGTAAGCTTGCAAGCAGTCTGTCATCAAGCCCGATAGACTGCAGCGAACCTATCATGCGTGCTTGGCCTTGCATACTGTCTTGCGCATAGACTAAGCCTGTCACAGTATTGGTTTTGGCACGACTGATTTCATCGGCATTGATAGGGTCAGTGGCCAGCTTCTTGATTTCAGCGGTAATAGCATTTTGTGCTTGCGCTAAGCTCACGCCCTCACGCGGGGTCGCTTGAATTAAGAACAACCCATCACCGCGATCAAGCAAATCATAAGAAGTTCCAACGCTGGTAAGCAAACCTTGCTCACGTATGAGTCGGCTTTCTAGGCGCGCTGATAGCCCGCCATCTAAGACATCTTGAGCAAGTGATAGCGCATAAGCCTGCTTTTCGTTATCCGCGCCAACGGTTGTTAGGCTAGGGACGTTGTAACCCATTAACAATACGGGCACTTGTACTGCTTGCTCAGAGTCAATTTTCTTATAACCACGAAAGCCTTGTTGCTTTACTGCAGGGCGGGTTGGTAATTTGCTGGCAGGCAAGTCACCAAAATAGCGTTTAACTTGCGCCAAGACCTCTTCTGGGTCAACGTCACCGACGATGACTAAAGTGGCGTTATTGGGAGCATACCAAGTCTGATACCAGTCTTTTAGTTCTGTCAGTTCAATCGATTCAAGCTCGCTCATAGGTCCGATGACAGATTCGCCTTTTGGGCTATCTGGTAAAGCTAACAGTCGAAACGATTCGTAGGCTTTGGCAAGGGGGTTGTCGTCAGTACGCTGGCGGCGCTCTTCCATGACCACTTGATGCTCTTTAGCAAAAGCTTTTTCATCAAAGACTAAATTGGTCATGCGATCCGCTTCTAATTCTAAGGCTAACGGCATTCTATTAGCAGGGAATAGCTCATAGTAGCCAGTGTAATCGTAGCTGGTAAACGCATTATTAACGCCGCCAAACTTGGCAATCAAGCGTTCATAGTCATCACTTGATACATCAGATGTCCCTTTAAACATCATGTGCTCGAGTAGATGCGAGATTCCACCTTTATTTAACGGCTCATCTGCAGAGCCAACCCGATACCAGATCTGCGTCATCGCTACTGGCGCACGATGATCTTCTTTAACGATGATTTTTAGCCCATTTTCTAACTGATACTCATGACGACCTGACATATCGATGGCCAAATCCGAGCTTATGGCTGGCTTATTCGTTGTTTCGTCAGGCTTAGAGGGTTGCTGGAAGTTGCTGGTTTGACAGGCAGCCAAAGTAGTAGCGAGCGTCAGAGCACAAACAATGCGTAGCGAGGTGGCAGATAATGGTGAAGACAAGGACATAGGGTTTTCTACTTATAAAACAGTGGGTAATGAATTTTAGCTAAAAATAAAAAAAGTATAAGCGCTTAAAAGCTAGGTGCAAGGTGCTATATTGTTTTATGTCCACCAACGATGACACTGGCGGTTGGTTTAAAGTCTTGGGTTGTGCTACAGCCGGTGGTTGATAACAGAAGTATGGAGATAACTGTCGCAAGTCCAATATTAATAATAGGTGCCAAACGAAAAGGACGTGCGTCAAGGTTATCATTGGCTTTATGAGTTGATATGGTTGGTATTGACGATGACATAAGTATTCCTAATATTTAGTTTGTATAAACAGCGCTTTTTGAACTCATCTTTCATCTCAGTATGGCGTTACAAATATTACAAAATCTTTTTTAGATCATTAATCAAGTCAGCTGTTGGCTCTAACGCTTGCAAAGATGCGCAGCCGACTGTCGAAAAAGACAATACTGCTAATAGCAAAGATAGACCTAGCAGCTTAGCTTTTCTATTGATAAGAGCATACTTAGTGTCAGACTTTATAGACTTTGATAAATACTTGCGCTTGCCCTGCGGCAAAGCTACATGTTTTGAGATGCAGGTTTGTGTTAAAGGTGGCATAGCAGTTCCTATTCAGTGAATAAAGAGACCGGACGTCTAACAAATAGCTCAAGGGGATAAGTATAAGCTTGACTGTAGCGAAATTTACTTTTAGCAAGGTCAGATTTTTGTGTCTAAACCTTAACCAAATTTTATGATAACTTTGCTATTACTGTATCATTAGCTATCACGGTCAGCGCTAAGCGATACTTGAATTATGCTAAACTAGCACAAAAATGAAGCTTTCGTTTTGATGAAATTAAATACACGAATGTTAATTGCACTATTATCCATTACAAAATAAATATATTACTGACATTATGAACTTTTAGGGCAAGCTTATGAACAATCCAAATAATGCCAATCGCGTGGTCATCAACCTTGATGGTAGCCTCGATGATTTAGATGACGATGATATTACCTTACCGAGTCTACCGACGCAATCAGTCCCCATTATCGATGAGCCTGACACCGTCATCAAAGCTGATGAGCAAAATCACGACGTCAGTCAGACGACAAGCACAGACACAGCAGGTACAGAGTCAGCAGAACATATAGCGCTGGGTGCACCGATTATAATGCCTAAAGGGCAGCGTACGGGCGATGATTCTCTGGTTAGCGATGATCAAATCGAAAATAAGGTTAGTCCTACTGCTATACCGAAAATGCCGCTACAAGAGCAGTGGACTGACAATACTGCCAGCAAGCATCTACCCGCTGAGGCCAAACAAACCAGCACTGACGATGCTATAAGGCAAGCTGCACCAAGTACGCCCCAAGCAATGACTAGCGATGCTACAAGCCAAAAAGAACAGTTGCAAGAAGACGAGACGCAGGGTCGCCGAAAAGGCAGCTGGTTCAACCGCATGAAGTCAGGGCTAAGTAAGTCGCGTAAAAACCTTGCCGAAGGTATGGTGAGCATCCTTATTGGCGGCAAAGAGATCGACGATGAGCTGTTAGAAGAAGTAGAAGACCAACTGCTAGTTGCTGACATTGGTGTCAATGCGACTAACCGTATTATCAAAAGTTTAACTGAGCAAACAGCGCGTGGCGATTTGATTTATGCGCATTCTTTATATAAAGCACTGCAAAGTGAGCTTGTGGACATATTAACGCCAAAAGTTGCACCATTAGTCGTCGATACGAGCAAAAAACCATTTGTTATTTTGGTTGTGGGCGTTAATGGTGTGGGTAAAACGACCACTATCGGTAAGCTTGCCAAGCGCCTACAAGGCGAGGGTAAATCAGTCATGTTAGCGGCTGGTGACACTTTCCGCGCTGCCGCCACTGAACAGCTACAAATTTGGGGTGAACGTAACAGCATTCCGGTTGTCGCACAAGGTCACGGCTCAGACAGTGCTTCTGTTATCTTTGATGCCATGCAGTCTGCAAAAGCCAGAAATATTGATGTATTGATAGCTGACACCGCTGGGCGCTTGCAAAATAAAACGCATCTGATGGCAGAGCTTGAAAAGGTAGTACGTGTCATGCGTAAAGCGGATCCAAGCGCACCCCATGAGGGCATGATCGTTCTTGATGCGGGAACGGGTCAAAACGCCATCAACCAAGTTGAGCTGTTTAACAAAGCAGTACCGCTGACAGGTATTACAATCACAAAACTAGATGGTACGGCTAAAGGTGGCGTTGTGTTTAACATTGCCGAAACTACTGATGTACCTATTCGCTATATTGGGGTTGGTGAGTCAATCGATGATTTGCGTGCCTTTAGTCCAAAGCAGTTTGTTGCAGCACTCTTTGATACAAATGAAAGTTAAGCTTTTTTGCAGTTTTGGTATCATCTTATTGGCACTAAGTTGGAGACAGTTATGATAGTCACTACAGCAAAGTTTGATCAATATCAGCTAATTATAATGGCCAATATTAGTCAGGATAATACGCCCAAGCTTACTGAAGTTAACTGGCTTGTAGAAGGTCAATCATGGTGTTACTCAAAATCATTCGCTAAGCTCAAAAAGCACTACCAGCTTAGCGATGATGATTTTATTTTTATAGACAAAGACGACTTAAACAGTAATGATGCTACTCAATCTTTACTACTGACGGCCATCGACCAGCTTTATGAATATACTAGTGGCAAACGCAATACTTTTGATTTGCCGTTAGATATCTCTTTGGGCACCGAATTTCAGCAAAAAGTATGGCACGCTCTACAAGGTATCAATCATGGCGAAACCATCAGCTATGCCACACTGGCAAAGCGCGTTGGTAACCCTAAGGGCTTTCGTGCGGTGGCTAACGCCAATGGCAAAAACCCTTTTAGTATTATTATTCCTTGTCACCGAGTGATTGCTAGTGATGGCAAGCTGGGTGGTTATACTGGTGGATTAGATAAGAAGCGTTATTTACTTGAGCTTGAGAGGTCGATGAGCAAGTCCCAATGTCAATAGTTATAATAAAAGGGTATGAGAAGCAAAAAAGCCAAACGCTAAAAACGTTTGGCTTTCTTATATTAAATTGTTAGTTATTAAATGAGCAATGATATCTATTGTTCAAGTTGTGCCATTACATCAGCAGAGAAGTTTACGTTGCTATAAACCTCTTGTACATCATCTATGTCTTCTAACATATCAATCATTTTCATGACTTTTTCGGCATCATCGACATTGTCTATCTCAGCAGTGGTGGATGGCGACATGGTCACCTCAGCATTGTCAGAAACCAATCCAGCTGCATTGAGCGCATCTTTGACTTGGCCAAAGCTGTCTACTTCGGTGATAACAAGTAGTGATGTTCCGTCGTTTTCAATATCAAGAGCGCCTGCATCTAGTGCAGTGAGCATGACTTCATCTTCTAAGCTTACGTCATTAAAAGTGATTTCACCGCGCTTAGTAAATAAATAAGCGACTGAACCTGAAGTGCCAAGATTACCATCGAATTTGGTAAAGGCGTGACGCACTTCACTGACGGTACGATTGACATTGTCAGTCATCGTCTCGACCAAGACAGCGACACCGCCCACACCATAACCTTCATAGCTGATCTCATCCATGTTTTCAGTATCGCCGCCACCTGTGCCACGATCAACCGCGCGATTAATGGTATCGCGGGTCATATTGACCGACAAGCCCTTTTCTATAGCGGCACGAAGACGTGGGTTTTTGTCAGGATCAGGATCCCCTTGTTTAGCGGCAGAAACGATTTCACGAATAACCTTGGTAAATACTTTACCTTTTACTGCATCCTGACGGGCCTTGCGATGTTTGATGTTTGCCCATTTTGAATGACCTGCCATATTATATCCTTAAGTGCTATATGCTTTTTAGTATGATCTCAATGTCGTCATACCTAGTGTAAATGCTGCGTTATAACCAATTTTGTCTATTTTTAGTGCGTACCAATCTCAGCATAACCAAGCGTCGTATGTGCTGCTATGACGTTATAAGCTTATACTGGCGTGAGCAATTTGTATGTTGTTGAGCGCTATTTTTTGCTACACTGTGGCATCTTATATGTTGCAACAACGGCTATAAACGATCAATATTATAGACCAATTTTGCGTATTTTGACTAATTTGCGCTTATTCATCACACTTTAAATCATTAAGTGCTATCTAGCCATTGATTTTATGAAGCCACTGACTCTATGAAGCAACCGACCGCTGAAGCTATTACTCATTTACGTAACCGCATTCATATTATTATTGAAGGCACAGATACCCGTTTGGGTAAGCTCTTTGATATTGTATTATTGATTGCGATTTTGGCCAGTGTGGCCGTAGTAATGCTGGATAGTGTGCTATATATGCGCTTGCAGTATGGCACGCTGTTTTTTTATGCAGAATGGTTTTTCACCATTTTATTTACAATTGAGTATAGTCTAAGATTATTTTCAGCACCAAATCGTTTTCGTTATGCTTTTAGTTTTTTTGGTATAGTAGATTTGTTGTCGGTACTGCCAAGCTATCTGAGTCTGATGTTTGTAGGTGTACAGTATTTACTTGTGATACGTATCCTGCGTATTTTACGTGTTTTTCGTGTTCTCAAGCTCAAAGCTTACATGCAGCAAGCAGGTTTTTTGGCCTCGGCACTTAGAACCAGCCAGCAAAAAATCACCGTGTTTTTCTTGTCGCTTGTCCTATTAGTGACAATCTTTGGCTCGGTCATTTATGTGGTGGAAGGACCAGAGAATGGTTTTACAAGTATTCCATTATCTATTTATTGGGCAGTCGTTACCATGACGACAGTAGGTTACGGGGATATATCGCCAAAGACACCGATCGGACAAGCAATTGCGACCATGGTCATGATTACTGGTTACTCGATCATTGCAGTGCCAACAGGAATCTTTACCTCAGAGCTGGCGCGTAACATGCGACCCCAGCTCAATCCTATTACTTGTCCTAACTGCGGAAAGTTTGGCCATGCTGTTGGAGCTACGTTCTGTGATCGTTGTGGTCATGCACTGCACGTCTAAAAATCTTTGCTACCATTGCGTTTGTTTATAACTCAATATATTCATCGACCAGGGGCGAGAGATCAATTTCAACGCCAAGGTTCACCAAGTTCCAATATTGTCCTGATACAGTACGATCAAGCATCATCGTCGTTGCAGAAGGCTGAAACTGACCAAAGTACTTTAGGGACGTACGCATTTGGGTAATGACTTCATGATGTACTTGACTGCTAGAAAAGTCAAAAGCGCCTACTTGATACGGTACAATAGATAAAGGTTTGAGACCAATAGCGAGCCACTCTTGATAAAACTCGCCAGGAATGTCAGTGTCATCAGTCCGGCGTATTCCTAGCGCAATCAGGTCTTGTTCAAGAGCAGTTACATCTCCTTTTATGGCGTGCCTTGCAAACCGCCGAAATAACTGCACTTCGTTATCACTATAGCTGCGAATACCCCCAAAATCATAGGCGACTACGCTACCATCAGCTCGAAAGGCAAAGTTACCTGGATGAGGGTCACAGTGCATTCGGTATAACCCAAATAGCTGACCTGCTGTAAAATGGAACAATCTTACTGCTATTTTTTGCTTAATATCATTATCCCACGACGCAGCTTCGGTTAACGTCTCTCCCAGCTCTTCTGTTAAAGTTAAAATGCGTTTAGAAGAGTGGCTGCCAATGACTTTAGGTATGATAATTCCTTCATCTTCAGCATGAAATGCGCCAAATACCCGTAAGTTATGCGCCTCTTTAGTATAGTCAAGCTCATCGTATAGGCTTTGTCTTATCTCATTAAATAGCTGATCTTGCAAGTCGCGGCTCATATTGAGCACGCCGGCAATCTTCAATGCCATACGTACTTGTTTTAGGTCACTATCACAGTTTTCATCAACGTCAGGGTACTGGACTTTTACCACGACCTTTTGTCCAGAGGGGAGAGTGGCTCTATGTACTTGTCCAATAGACGCTGCTGCAAAAGGGGTTTCTTCAAATTCAGCAAATAACTCGTCAATAGGTGCTTTAAGCTCGCGTTCTACCTGCATACGTATCTGCACATATTGCATGGGCGGTGCATCTTTTTGTAGTTTTTCTAGTGCTGTTGCGACTTCTGGTGGAAATACATCTTTGTATTGCGAGGCGATTTGTCCCACTTTCATGACAGCACCTTTCATCTCGCCAAGGGTCTCAGCGATTTGAACACCCACATCTTGCATCAGCGCTGAGCGTGCCTGCAAACGTTTTTCTTCGTCACTAGAGAGGTGCTTTAGTGAGTTTTTAGCGGCCTTTCCTGCAATACTCGCAGTCATGCCAGCAAGTTTCATAAAGCGTTTTCCGGACGATTTTGCCATTCATATCACCGTATATTAAATTTTTGGTTTTTTGTCCAAATATTAAAAATTGACTTAAGAACAAACCACATTTGATGCAATTTTCCCGCCAATAAGAACATTTTCTATCAACACCGCGTTGACGTTTTTCAATACTATATTTTCTTAAGATTCATTTAAAGTAGGTATTAGTGCAGAATTATCCAGATCAATATCGTATAGATTTACCAGCCAGTAATCGAGCGCCATCTGATAACCCAAATGACCCAAACCACATATTACTCCCACTGCCACATTACTCAAGTAAGAGTGATGACGAAAAGGTTCACGAGTATGAACGTTTGAGAGATGCACTTCTATAAATGGCTTTTGAGTGGCCAGCAAGGCATCGCGAATGGCGACTGATGTATGAGTAAACGCAGCTGGATTAATGATAATAGCATCTACTTGTGAGCCTTCATCTGCTAATAGACCATGCTGTTGAATCGCATCAACGAGCTGACCTTCATGGTTGGATTGAATACAAACAAGCTCAACATCGTGACGGGCTGCTTGTGCTGTCAAACGTGTTTCGATGTCGCTAAGCGTGGTGTGACCATAGATGTCGGGCTCACGCTTGCCTAGTAGATTTAGGTTGACCCCATTAATGAGCATTATTTTACGTGTGTGGGGATTGACTGTTTTTTTGGCCGTTACTGAAGAAGGGTCACTCATACGTTTCTCTATTAATTAAAGGGAAGGTAATATTGGATACTCACAGTATAAATAAACAATAAACTGATTTGTCAGATATGGGACTTTATCACAATAGCTCAATTATAAGTTTATAAAAAATTACATAGAAAACTTACCTAAACGTTAAAAATCATGTTAAATGGCTTTGTGTTGCTAAAAACCCATGCTATGATATTTTTAAGTAGTAAGTCTTGCAACTGTGTTGCTATTGCTTTTGAAGCAGTTATAAGGAGCAATCATCCTCAAGTGATGACGCAACATCGGTAGCAAGCGTATTGAGACACGACGACTTCAACTAAGAAGGCGTTTTTATTATTCAATAAAAATAAGTGTCCTTATGTACTTTAAGTACAAATTTTAAACAATGGCATTTAAATCGTTATTTAATAAATGGTTTAAATACTGATTTCATAGTCTTAGACCCCGTTTACATGCAATGTCGCAAAGGAAGTTGGGGCTGAGTGTAATTTTAGGAAGCAATATTATGTCAGATCGTGAGCAAGGTGTCGTTAAGTGGTTTAATGATTCAAAAGGCTTTGGTTTTATTCAACGTAACAGCGGTGAAGATATCTTTGTCCATTTCCGAGCGATTCAAGGTGACGGCTATCGTTCTTTAAAAGATGGCGAAAAAGTTGAGTTCAACGTAGTTGAGGGCCAAAAAGGCCTGCAAGCTGAAGAAGTCAGAAAAGTAGAAGACTGATCCATTTATTATAGCAGTTTAGGTTTAATAGTTTTATTGACTGCTGATATACTACTGAGTCAAGCCTGTCTAAGATTACCAATGTTGAACTGATTGCAACATGGGTGTATATAGACTTTGGGCTTGGCTTTTTTACGTTAAGGCTTTATCAAGGTTTATAGTAAGCTTGTTATGACATGAGTCTGTTGCCACTAATATATAAGGATGATTTTTTGAGTAATTTTACGACATTTACTGATCTACCACTCTCAGAGCCAACATTGCGGGCGATCAGTGATTTGGGCTTTACTGCACTAACGCCTATCCAAGCTCAAATATTACCACACACCTTAGCGCATCAAGATGCAATTGGGCAGGCGCAAACGGGAACAGGAAAGACGGCGACTTTTTTAATTACTATCATAGAAGCTTTACTCAAGCGTCCTTTTCATCATGAAGAAAAACGGCATTTGGGCGAGCCGCGTGCTGTGATAGTAGCACCGACGCGTGAGCTTGCCCAACAGATTTTTGACGATTGTATTGCTTTGACAAAATATACAGAATTGCACAGTGTGTGTATTATGGGCGGTACCAATTACGAGACTCAGCAACACGAGCTTGAGCGTCAATACGTTGATATTTTGGTTGCGACACCTGGACGTTTGATTGATCTTATGCACAAAAGCATGCTCTATTTGGATCGTGTAGAGGTGCTAGTATTGGATGAAGCGGATCGTATGCTTGATATGGGTTTTATTCCTGATATCAAGCGCTTGGTTGGGCGGATGCCAGCGAATACGGATCGCCAAAGCTTATTGTTCTCAGCGACGTTCAATCAAGATGTTATGAATCTTGCTTACCACTGGTTGCACGAGCCACAGTTTGTCGAAATTGAACCTGAACACAAGACTAGTGAGCTGGTAGACCAACATTTTTATCTATTAACAGAAGATCAGAAGTTAGAGGCGTTGCAGCGTATTATCACTGATACGGCAGTAGACAAGGTTATCATCTTTGCCAATCGTAAGGATCAAGTGAAGCGTCTGTATCACAAACTGCGACCAGCTCATAAAATTGTTATGTTATCAGGTGATGTGATTCAGCAAAAACGTGAAAAATACTTACAGCGCTTTAAAGATGGTCATGCATCAATATTGGTTGCAACCGATGTGGCAGGACGCGGTATTCACGTCGATGATGTCAGTCACGTAGTTAACTATACCTTACCAGATCAGCCAGATGATTATGTACATCGTATCGGTCGCACAGGGCGCGCTGGACAAACAGGTATTAGTATCAGCTTTGTAAGTGAAGATGATGCTTTTAATTTACCAGCGTTAGAGAAACATCTGGATACCAAGTTTAGCCTTGAGCAATGGCAGCAGTAATGCTATTGATATTAATATAGCTACAAAAAAGCCTGCAACGATATTAACGCTGCAGGCTTTTTATTTGAAATGCTTTTTAACTATGGGGTTTTAACTCAATCGAAGGGTAACTATTGAGAATGATTCATAGTGTTTGAGTCGGTATCCATATTATCCATATCGTGCATACTATGATTCATTTGGCTCATATCATGAGAGTCTGTCTCAGACATCAAGGCAGAGTGGCTACCATGATTCATCTGCGTATGACCACCGTGGTGCATATTAGACATCGCAATAGGCACAAGGGCAACAGCCAAACCAGACACTACCATGATGGCTCCATTTAGCTGGCGCAAGCGAAAGCGCCCAATCTTATCGCGCATCCAGTGAACTGTCTCATGAGTGGCAACTAACATCGGTACTGTACCGAGACCAAAAACAAACATCAGCGCTGCACCGCCTATAGGGTTATGAGCGACGACTGCGATGAGGAGGGCGCCATACACGAGACCGCAGGGCAAAAATCCCCATAATAAACCAGCCACTAGAGCACGTGGAAAAGTAGTGAGCGGAAACACTTTTTGGCGTAAGGGGCTAAGAAATTGCCAAAAACGCATACCAAAACGCTCAAGCTTGGTCAAAAATGGAGCACCCAGCATAGTGACGCCAACCAGCACTAAAACCGCGCCCAGTAAAAGACGCGGCATACTATTGCCTATCATCAGAGGCTCAAGTACGGTTGTACCAATCAATCCTGCCAGCAAACCCAAAAACGAGTAGCTAAGCAGACGTCCAAGATGATAAGTAGCTACCAAAACACGGCGCTTGACTGGACTGACATCCTTCATTGACAATCCAAACGCACTTACCAATCCGCCACACATGCCCAAGCAGTGCGGTGAACCAAAAAATCCCATTAGTAATGCTGCAACTAATAATGCTGTGGTCATAAGCAGCACCTCTCAAAATAAGTAGTAAACGAAGATAGTATTCTATTAAAAGTCAAAACAATAATGTCCTCCTAAGAAGCAAAGTTTTAAAACTTTAATGCTGCTCTTTATTATCGAGACCAGCGTTATCATTAGTATTCAGTGGTTTACGAGTATCCAAATCCAAGCTTTCGGCATCAGCAGCAGTAGACATAGTATCCGTTTGCTCAGCAGAATTAGCTGGTTTATGCGACTGGATAACTTGACGACGCTCTTGACGATCATCCAATATAATGCGCTGTGAGGCGTTGTCTAAATCCTCAAACTGATTGGATTTTACAGCATAACGAACGGCCCAAATAGCTACCACGAACAGCATCAAGCTTAGTGGAATCAATAAAAATATACTGAGCATGGCAAACCTCTTAAATAGCCGTTTATTCTATTATTATACACTTATTGCAAGTGTGATAAATTTAACTTTATAAGTGAAATTCATGCAATTAAATCTGCACAGTTTTGAGACATTCGTATCTATTGATCAAAGGTTTTGACTGCGTTACCTCGGGGCGTTAATAATTGTTGAATGCTGACTTCATCGGCAAGTCGGCAATCTAATTGTGGGCGCAAGACATCGCGTAAATAGGCAGCTATTTCATAAACCGCACGTCTTGAATGGCTTAAGTTTTGTGCAGGTTCCATCCAATCAAGTGGTACAGGAAGCGGTGCATTTATAGGCGTGCTATGAATTCCATTTAAGGCAAATTGTCTACGTGCTCGTGCCATATGATAATTATCGGTAACAAGGTAGACATGGTATAAAGGCACGCGCTTGGCGGTAAACCGTGCATTTTCACAAGTATTCATACTTGCATTTTCGCTAATAGGTTCATCGATGCCATGCTCTATAAGCCACTGACTCATCCAAGGCGCTTCTGCGCCACTGATAATGATAGGTAGGGGTAAGTCATGATAAGCAATAGCAGCGGTACGAATACGGTTGAGGCTATAACCATTAAGGATAATTTGGTTGTTGTTGTCGTTCGTAAGACCGCCACCAAGGACAACGTAGGCAGAGGGTGTTGAGCCCATATCAGTAGCTGGTATCGCAGGCAATGACAAATGATCAAACACATAAATAACTGCACGAGAAAATAGTGGCGTGAACAGACTAACAAGAACCAGTATAATCGCTGTCGAACCCAATAAAAAAGTTATATTGATGATACGGAACACTTTAATCATGCGTTCAGCTGCGCGCAAGTAGTGACGGGACAGCTTATGAGACCATGAGCGCTTCTTAGACCCCATGCTCACCATATCCAACTGTACCATCAGCATTAACCCAAACCGGCTCACGAGCTAAAGTGATGGCAAACTTTTTATAAATACAGCTTATGATATGGTTTTGGGCTGCTACCACATCAGCTTGGGTGGCTTGATAAGGAGCGTGATTGGTAAGGACTAATGCTTGTTTTTTATGGGTAATAATTGGTTCAATACCGCCACCTTTTAAGCCTGCTTGCTCTATTAGCCAACCTGCTGCAACCTTGACTGTCGAATCTGGCATCGGGTAACCGACGATATCAGGATAGATGGTCTGTAATGATGTAAACTGGCTTTGAGTGATAATAGGGTTTTGAAAAAAGCTACCGCAGTTGGGTAGCTGGCTAGGGTCAGGGAGTTTTTGTTGTCGTATATCAATGATAGCGTGCATTACATCTACAGGAGCCAATTGACCACGCCCTTGCTGCTCAGCATAGCGTTGAGCCACTGTATGCACATCACCATAACTGGCCAATACCTTTGTTGCATCGGTATGCAAACGAAACCCCACCCGGCTGATTAGCCAAGTATTCGGTGTGCGCTTAAAAATACTATCGCGGTAGCCAAACCCACAGTCAGCAGCAGTGAGATGGTGCCAAGCTTTGGTCGGTAAGTGATAAGCGCGAACATACTGCAAACGGTCCTCTAGCTGCACACCATAGGCGCCGATATTTTGTACAGGAGCTGCACCAGTGAGCCCTGGAATTAATGCTAAATTTTCTAGTCCGTACCAGCCTTGATTGACAGTATGAATAACCAAATCATGCCAGTTTTCACCTGCCATAACCTCAATATCGACATAGTCTTGGGTCTGATCGATAAGCGTAATGCCACGCATGTGCGGTCGTAATACGATCGCTTGCAGCTGCGTGGGCAATAGGACGTTGCTACCACCAGATAGCACAAACAATGACGGATTAGGCTCAGTATTGTTTGTGTAACTTGCTATAAAATGGTCTAGCTGTGCCTCGTCCGTCAACGTCACTACAGTATCAGCGATGCAAGCGAGCGCCATCGTATTGGCGTAAGACAGATCATGCAAGCAATCGTACTGAGCATTAGGAGCATGGTGCAAATCTATAGACATAACACGACCTATTAGACAAATAAATAAAAGCTATCCAAGCAACAGCTGAATATCAGCTAGGCTTTAATGCGCTGGCTATTATAAGGGATATACGGTATAAAAGCAGATAAAATGCTTGGATTTTGCTGTTTGGTATTATGACACTTACTCATTCAAACAACCCTTACATAGCCTTCCAGCTCTCTATCCATGCCTTCGCGCTCGACTCAATACGTTCAATGACATCTTCAAAATCATCTCCGTCACCTTTATAGGGATCTGGAACGTCATCACCGCCATAAGTAGGATCTTCTTCGCTAAATAACGCCAGTTTAGCCAACGATTCTTGCGATGTATTATCAATGCCATCTTTCAATTCTTGCAAGTCAGCTAAATTCTGAGCATCCATCGCTAGGATTAAATCAAAGTCACGAAAGTCATCAGCATTTACTTGACGTGCAACCAATTTACTAATGTTGTAACCATGACCCTTAGCATGACGCTGCGATCTGATATCAGGGGCATTACCAACGTTCCAATCACCTGTACCTGCTGAATCCACCTTTATAGAAAGCCCTGCAATAGCAATTTGTTGACGAAAGATTTCTTCAGCAGTTGGTGAGCGACAGATATTACCTAAGCAAACCAATAAGATAGAGGATGGAGCGGAAGCTTTAACCAGCATAACATGACCTTTTATGACAAAAAATGCTATAGAAGACGAATATTGGAAATATGGTCCATTAGCGTGTCAGTATATAAATGAGTTGATACTAATCTAGAGAAGCAATAACAGACAGTTATTCTTGCTCATTTTAACAGTTTTATTTGAAAATTATTATCATTTAGCGTGATTTGTCGAGCGTAACGGATAATATCGTGAAAGACAAGCACACAGACTTAACAGTAAAGTTTTTAATCCTTTTGGTGTTTAAAACGTTGTAAGTCACGGCGCTGCTTTTTATTGGGCTTATTATCAGGGCGTGCAAGATTGGCAAGTTTGCGCTGCTCAGCATAGTAAGCGCGGCGCTCTTCGCTCTCTTTAGTCTCTGAATACAAAACTTGGGCGGCAGTCGCGTTGCCACGCTGCGCAGTGAGTGCCTCAACAATGACAGTTTTTTCAGTCATGGCAGTGGCTGAACCTTGGCGAATGGTTAATTCATCGCCGACCGAAATCTCTTTACTGGTTTTCACGCGACTGCCAGCATAGTGTACTCTTCCGCTTTCAATAGCTTGCTTGGCAAGAGTGCGCGTCCGATAGAAGCGTGCGGCCCATAGCCATTTATCAAGACGAATTTTGGTCAAGGCTTGGTTTTTATCATCAGTATTATTCTTCATAACTGCTACTCTATATCTATTTCTATATCAAATAAGATTAGGGCAACTTTAATATTTGCAAATAGATTTTTGTTATGAATAATACTGAGCGTTGAGTAATAGGAGCTGAATGATAGTTGTAAGCGACCACTCATATTAAAAGAGGTCGCTTACTAAAAGAGATCGTCTATCACCATTATTTATAGAACCGCTGTTTCACTATACTATTTTAGGAACAGTTTATAGCCAACATTGTCGTTGAGCATGGTACAGTTATAACCGATGTCGAGTAGGGCGTCTTGTAATTGCCGTGAATTGCTTTCAGAGGCTTGTAGACCGACTAGTACTCGTCCTTCAGCTGCACCATGATTGCGATAATGGAAAAGCGTGATATTAAAATCATCACCCAACTTTTCTAAAAATGTCAGTAATGCTCCTGGACGCTCAGGGAAGGTGATTTTTAGCAACTGCTCGTTTTCGACATGAGCATGACCTCCAATCAGATGACGAATGTGTGATTTGGCGATATCATCATCTGTTAAATCATGTGCTGTGTAGCCATCAGCTGTCAACTGATCGTTAATGGTTTGACGTTCTCTCTCACCATCTTTTAGAGCGATACCGACAAAGATTGAGGCCGGCTCCATTGAGTCTGGCGACTTTTTGCTGTCAGCACGGTAGTTAAACTCAGTAATATTACGACCATGTAAGCTGCGGCAGAAATTTAAAAATGCGCCAGTTTGTTCAGGGATTGTCACCCCAAAGATGGCTTCTTTTTTCTCACCAATCTCAGTACGCTCGGCAATGTAACGCAGGCGGTCGAAGTTCATATTGGCGCCGCAAATGATGCCGACGCAGTTTTTACCTTGTAGATTGTTAGCTTCGATATACTTTTTCATACCAGCGACTGATAATGCGCCAGCAGGCTCGACGATACTACGGTTTTCTTCAAAGATGTCTTTGATAGCCGCGCAGACTTCATCATTGGTACAGGTTATGACTTCAGGCTCAACAATCGGCCCTGAGTGATCGCTTTTTTGCGTACGTACAACGTCAAAAGGTAATTCGCCAATTTGAGCAACTGCCACACCGTCGACGAACAATCCTACTTGCTCAAGTCTGACTCGCTTGTCTGCTTGTAGTGCTGCTTTAAGAGAAGCTGATTGTTCGGCTTCTACGGCGATGACTTTGACATGTGGAGCCACTTCTCCTAAGAATGCTGCGACACCTGATATGAGGCCACCACCGCCCACCGCAACGAAAACATAATCCATATTGCGCCATTGTTGGGTTAGCTCAAGTCCGATGGTACCTTGACCGGCGATGACCAACTCATCATCGTAAGGGGGGATAAAAGTTAAGCCTTCACGCTCAGCGCGTTCGATCGCATAGCGGTTGGCTTGATCGAAGCTATCACCATGCAAGTCGACATTGCCGCCAAGCGCTCTCACCGCATCTACTTTGATATCAGGTGTCGTCGTTGGCATAACGATAATGTTGTTCAATGCTAAATTGCGGGCAGAGTAAGCAACACCCTGAGCATGATTACCCGCTGATGCACAAATGACGCCGCGCGCTTTTTGCGCATCACTTAATTGGCTAATGCGGTTATAAGCCCCGCGCAATTTAAAGGATTTGACTGGTTGCAAATCTTCACGTTTAAGTCGAATATCATTGGTAAAACGCTGGGTCAGCTTAGGTGCAGCTTCAAGTGGAGTTTGAATAGCAACGTCATAAACCGTGGCTTGCAAGATGGCTCGTACCCAATGTGATAGCATAATAATCCCTAAACAAGTGATAAATGAAGATAAAAATGAAATAGATTAGCCTATGCTGATTTTGACTATCTTGCAAGACTCAATTGCAAGTTTTGCTTAAAATTTGATGCTGTAATAGATATTAAATGCTTATCCTTTATAAGTAGCACAACCAAGTAAAGACTTAATGAGAGTTATCATTACGCTAACATCGATTAAAATCATCAGTTATAATAGCCGCGCATTTTACCTTTTTTATAGTGTTAAGTTTATTTTGCCAAGGATTTATGATGAGCGATCAGCAAGCACAAAAGCAAGCCGCAGCCAAAGCTGCTCTAAGTTATATTGAAGATGACATGATACTTGGAGTAGGCACAGGCAGTACGGTCAACTGTTTGATTGAATTGTTGCCTACCTTAAAACTTGCTGGTGCTGTTGCCAGCTCACAGGTCACCGAAGACAAGCTACGCGCTTTGGGTATCGAGATAGTTGATCTAAACTTTGCCGGAACGCTCGATGTCTATATTGATGGCGCAGATGAAGTAAACGCGCAACTGCAACTGATTAAAGGCGGCGGCGGTGCACTCACTCGTGAAAAAATCGTCGCTGCGGCATCTAACAAGTTTATATGCATGGTCGATGAGAGTAAAAGTGTCGATATACTAGGGCGCGCATTTCCAGTGCCGATCGAAGTGCTACCGCAAGCCCGCTCGTATGTTGCTCGTCAGTTGGCTCGTCTGGGCGGCGAACCTGTCTACCGCGAAGACTTTGTCACGGACTATGGAAATGTGATTTTAGATACCTATGATTTAGATGTGAGTAATCCAATAGCCCTTGAAAAAGAGCTAAATAACATCGTAGGCGTGGTCTGCAATGGTATCTTTGCTGCCAATCAAGCAGATGTATTACTAAAAGCAGGTAGTGACGGGGTCACGACACTGTCCCGTTAACTTGTCATTGAGTATTGACTAAATAAAAAAAAGACAGAACACAATGTGATCTGTCTTTTTTTTGCGTGATCGTTATAAGCACTTTGTTTGGTTATCTATGCAGGTAGTTTAATTTTATCTTTTAATAAAAATTCCATTAAAGCTTTTTGTGCATGTAGGCGATTTTCTGCCTCATCCCATACTACTGAGCGTGGATCATTGAGCATATCATGAGAAATCTCTTCGCCGCGATGCGCAGGCAAGCAATGCATAAACACCACTTCAGGATCTGCTTTATCTAAGAGTGACGGTGTGACTTGATAAGGAGCAAAACGACGTGCGCGAGTATTTTGCTCAGACTCTTGGCCCATACTTGCCCAAACATCAGTGACGATTAGGTTAGAATCTTTTGCGGCATCTTGGACATTTTCAACCAAGCTGACGCAGTGTGAAAAGCGCTCCATTAACTTAGGATCTGGCTCAAAACCATACGGTGCTGCGACGCGTAGCTCAAAACCAAACTGATTAGCAGCTTGCATAAATGACGAGCACATGTTGTTACCGTCACCAACCCACGTTACGATTTTATTTTCGATACTGCCGCGATGCTCATAATAGGTCTGCATATCGGCGAGCAGTTGGCAGGGATGAAACTCATCGGTTAGGGCGTTGATAATAGGGACACCTGAGTACTTGGCAAAGGTCTCAACCTTTTCGTGACCAAAGGTGCGAATCATTATGATATCGACCATACTTGAGATCACGCGGGCAGAGTCTTCTAAAGGTTCACCGCGACCAAGCTGCGTATCGTTTGGCGACAAAAAGATGGCGTTACCGCCAAACTGCCCCATTCCCGTCTCAAAAGAGATACGCGTGCGAGTTGATGACTTCTCAAAGATCATGCCAAGCGTACGTCCAACAAAAGGCTGATATATCTCGCCTGCGTGTTGCATCTTACGCAGCTCGCTTGCGCGTTTGATTAGGTTTTCTAGTTCTTGTTTGGTTAAATCAGATAAGGTCAAAAAATGGCGCAAACTCATAGCAGTCCTAGCAGTCGATCACAGTCAATGAAACGTTATCAGCCGTCAATGGCGACAGGAAGCTACCTAAGCCGTGGTGACAACAAACTTTTAGTATAGCGCAATTACTTTCAATGTAAACGCCAAATTTTGATAACCAATGGCAGTCAGCTAACAGGACTGCACAGGTAGATTAAACAAAAATGCCGTTAATTTTATAAACGTAACCCTATGTCCGCTTAGGGCGTGCGCTCAATCTACACAGTAGCTCATAGCCAATCGTACCTGCATGACTGGCCACTTCATCAACGTGTGGCATAGCGCCCCACAGCACAACTTTACTATCAAGCTTAATATCTACTAGAGCTGCACTCAAATCAACCACAATCATATCCATAGCGACTCGACCACGAATAGGGCAGCGATAGCTTATACCACTATCAGCATCTACAATACAAACATAAGCATCGTCGCTAACGACACGTGGATAGCCATCACCGTAGCCGATACTAACGAGAGCAGTCCTAGTATCTTGCTCTGCAGTCCAGCGGCTACCATAGCCAATAGCCTCTCCAGCATTGACTACATGCATAGCCATAATCCGGGCGCTAAACTCCATCGCAGGCTTTAGGTTTAAGTCGATAGCCGACTGATCGATGACAGGGGAGCTACCATAGAGCATGATACCTGGACGTACCCAATCATGATGGTGTTCAGAAAAGTTTACTACGCCTGCAGAGTTACACAATGAGCCTTCGACACTTGGGGTTATATGCTGTTGCAAATACTTCAACATGTCAGAAAATCGCTGTATTTGAATGGCGTTTAGCGGATGGTCACGATCATCAGCATTTGCAAAATGTGTCGTAAGAATAAGATGATAACCTGCATCGTGCAAATGCTGTGCAGCTTCTATAACTGTCTTTTCATCAAAACCTAAGCGATTCATACCAGTATTGTATTTTAGCCAAACCTGCCGCGCTGGGCTATCTGCTGCTGGAACGTTCTCTAACGCCCAGTCTAACTGCGGTGTGTGATGAATCACGCAGCTACAAGCATTATCGATAGCCTGCTGCCATTCATAAGCGCTAAATACCCCTTCAACTAGGCCAATTGTTTTATCCCATCCCAATTGCCGTGCCTCTAACGCCTCAGTAAATGTTGCAACACCAATACCATCCGCTTGCTTTAAAGCTGGTAATACAGCGGCCACGCCATGACCATAAGCGTTGGCTTTTACCATTGCCAGTACTTTAGCATTAGGCGCACGTTTTTTGACTTGAGTTAAATTATGGGTAAGAGCGGCAGGGTCAATAGTAATGTTAGCAGTGCGCATAGTTCACTTCTTTATTAGTGTTTGGACGTTGGATAGTAGTTATAAACAGCATTTATAGTCAATTCGCTATAAAAACGATACAGCAATACTGGGATAAGTTTTTCGCAGCCTCTGTCAGCGTAGACATAGCAAGCAAGAAAAATTTATACCAGTTGCGCATCACGTTACAACGTAATGATTCTATAATAAATTGATAGTTATTAATTGGGTATTATTCATCGTCAAAAGTCGCCCCTTGATAATACTCGGGCGTAAGGTTGATAAAGCGGGTAAATTGACCTTCAAAACCTAAACGTATCGTACCGATAGGGCCATTACGCTGTTTACCGATGATGACCTCAGCCACGCCTTTATGATCTGAGTTTTCGTTATATACCTCATCGCGATAAATAAACATAATCAAATCGGCATCCTGCTCGATCGCGCCAGACTCGCGCAGATCTGACATAATTGGACGCTTATTGGGCCGGTTCTCCAAGCTCCGGTTCAGCTGCGATAGGGCAATGACTGGGCATTCAAGCTCACGAGCTAGGGCTTTTAAACTGCGCGATATCTCCGATATTTCTCCAACACGGTTACCATCAAGACTGGGAACTTTCATCAATTGTAGATAATCGACAATAACAGCGCCAATCTTACCATCGTGGTTTTTTGCGATACGGCGGCAACGTGAGCGTAGCTCCGATGGTGGCAGGGCAGTACTGTCATCAATATATAAATGTTTAGATTGTAGATGCTGAATTGCGTTCATCATCTTTGCCCATTCATCTTCATTCATTTGTCCTGAGCGCAGATTGGTTTGATTAATCGCGCCCCACGAAGACAACAGACGCATTACGATAGACTCTGCAGGCATCTCCATAGAAAATACGACGACGGGCAGGTTTTCGTTAAACAATACACCTTCTGCTAGGTTCATCGCAAAAGTGGTCTTACCCATAGAAGGACGTGCAGCGACAATAATCAAATCGCCCGCTTGTAGACCTTGAGTTTTGTTATTTAACTCAGCGAATGGGGTTTGCAATCCAATCATACCGTCAGGATTGGATTTGAGCTCTTGAATTTTATCGATTACGTTGGTCAATACTGAGGTGATGCCCACAGGTCCGCGCTGCTCAGCACGTTTATTATGCTGCTCGTTGATGCTAAATATCTTACCTTCAACGTTATCTAAAATATCACTTACGGTTTGATCTTTTGGGTTATACGCTAGGGTTAGCATATCGTTACCCGTGGTAATAAGCTGGCGCAAGGTTGATAACTCTCGTACACGCTGAGCGTAGGCGGTAAGGTTAAATAGTGTCGCTGGACTTTGACTTAAAATATCAGCCAAATAGCTGTCACCACCAGCCGTCTTGAGCAGCTTTTGAGCCTCCAGCCAGTCATGCACCATAACAGTATCATAAGGCTCATTTACCGCTGCCAAGTGAGCGATGGCATCGAATATGTGCTGATGACGGCCTGCATAGAAGTCATCTTTGGTAACGATATCGGCAATCTTGTCATAGGCTTCTTCGATACTCATCAAAGAAGCCAGCAGCGCTTTTTCAATATCTATATTGTGCGGAGGCTGCTGGTTGAGTAAGTCGTCGGTTTTACTGGTGTCTGCCATGTGTACCTAAGTGTATGTATGAGTTGATGTATTAATAAGTTAATGCCGCTAAAAAAACACAGATATTGTGCTTACAATAGACGTTATATTATAAAGTGGCGCATTCAGCACCAAGCGTAAGTACCATAAAACAGGCCTCAATTAATGCTACAATCAAAAGCGAAATTCTAGCACATTATGACTGCCATAAGGCTGTTTGTAGATACTTTTCTCTATCTTTGCCAGGCACATAATAGGGATGTTTAGTAGGTGTTGCCAGTAGCTAAATGACTAACCAATATATAAAAATCGTAATAATATTAAATAGTTAAATAAAAACAAAAGGTAGATGTATGAAACAAAAACAACCCTTGTTAATCACCATAGGTGAGCCTGCTGGCATCGGGATGGACGTGGTTTTGTTACTTGCGCAAGAGGGTAAGCTACAAGATTTTAACCGACCAATTTGGGTCACAGCTGATGCCAATGCTATGCAGGCACGTGCAGAGCAACTGCTAGCCACTGGCGCACTTAAAAGCTGTCCAGCTTGGCAAAGTATCGCAGTGTCTCCATCATTGGCCGCTGATATGAATAGTTTGGATTTTGATACAGTAAATAATGCATTTTTATTATTAGATGTACCTTGTGCAGCACCTGTGCGGGCGGGTCATATTGACATTGAGAATGCAGCAATGGTCGCCAAGCAATTAGACATCGCTCATCAGCTTGCAACAAGTGAAACGGTAGCCGCTATCATCACTGGACCATTACAAAAGTCTGCGTTAATAGATGCTGACATCAAACTTTTAGATGGCACGATGTTTAGTGGGCATACTGAGTTTTTTATGCAACAAAGCGGTTGTAAAAAAGTAGTCATGATGCTGGCCAATCAGGCGATGAAAGTTGCGCTGGTTACCACTCATTTAGCTTTAAGAGATGTGCCCGCTGCTATCACGGCAGAAAATGTCCGCAAAACAGTGCAAATTTTACTTGATGATATGCAGTCGAAGTTTGGCATAAAAAGTCCGCGTATATTGGTCTGCGGGCTCAATCCGCATGCAGGTGAAGGTGGGCATTTAGGCACAGAAGAGATTGAAATTATTAACCCCGTACTACAAGCGTTTATCGCAGCTGGCGTAGACATCTCTCAGGCTATGCCAGCCGATACGTTGTTTACCACTAGGCATCTGAGAAATTGTGATGCCGTGATTGCTATGTATCATGATCAAGGATTGCCAGTATTAAAGTCACACGGTTTTGGCGATACGGTTAACTTAACCTTGGGACTGCCCTATATTCGCACCTCAGTCGATCATGGTACAGCCCTGGATTTGGCAGGTCGCGGCGAGGCAAGTGCCACAAGCTTGTATCAGGCATTGGTCATGGCGAATGAAATGGCTGATAAATCATTGACTAAATCGTAAATGCATAATTTAGCGCAGTGCTAAAATACAGCCGGATTATAAGCTGTGGTATAATTTTGTGCGAATAATAAGGCTGCAAACATATATTTTTTTACCAAATGGTAGAGCCGATATTTGCTATCAAGTTATGTTGTTACCTTATACCCCAATTTTATTATGTTTACTAATTAAGAATCTTTTATGTCCACAAACTCGTTTGATGCAAAAACACTAGCTGCCAGCTTACGAACTGCTAAACACCAACCGCGTAAACGCTTTGGTCAAAACTTTTTGCATGACAGCAGTATTATTCGCCAGATTGTTGATAGTATCCGTTTGGAGCGCGATGACAACTTAATAGAGATTGGCCCTGGGATGGGCGCGTTAACTGAGCCTTTATTGGCAGAAGTGGATGCGATGACTGTGGTCGAGCTTGATCGTGATTTGGCCGATAGTTTACGCATACGCATTGGCGCAAACAGTCATCCCAATTTTACTATTGTAAAAGAAAACGCGATGCACGTAGATTATCGTGAATTTTATAGCGCCGAACGTGGCAAGTTACGTGTGGTTGGGAATCTACCTTACAATATCTCAACACCGATACTTTTTCATCTACTTAGCTATTCTGAAGTCATTCAAGACATGCATTTTATGCTACAAAAAGAAGTGGTCGAACGTATCACCGCGGACGTCGGTAGCAAAACTTACGGCCGTCTGTCCGTTATCATGCAGTATTACTGTGAAACGGACTATTTACTGACTGTTCCTAAAGGCGCATTTAACCCGCCACCAAAGGTAACCAGTGCTGTGTTTCGTTTGACACCACATATCGAAAAACCAATTGTGGCAGAAGATGAGCAATATTTCGCTATCGTAGTACGTGAGACCTTTAATCATCGCCGTAAAACGCTGCGTGCTATCTTCAAAAAATCAACGCTACTGCCGACACTGAGTGAAGATGACTTTGCCGCTTGTGGTATTGACCCACAATCGCGACCAGAAACACTAAGCGTTAGCGATTTTGTAGCTTTGAGTAATCAGGCAAAAAGCGTAGAAGAATAATATAACCATTATAACCATCGAGGAATTATGAGTTTTCGCCATCAATACGTTATCGGTGACTTGCAAGGCTGCTACGCCGCGTATCAAAAACTACTGCAGACACTTGATTTTGACCCTGCACAAGACAAGTTATGGTTTGCAGGAGACTTAGTAGCACGCGGAGAGGATTCGCTAAACACTTTGCGTCACGTAAAGGTGCTGTGCGAGCAAGGCGCGGCTGCGACCGTCCTAGGAAATCATGATTTAAACTTGTTGGCCGTATGGCGGGGCGCAGCTAAAATTAAGAAAAAAGACAAAACGGCGCCGATTTTTGCGGCCGAGGATAGAGATGAGCTATTGCAGTGGCTACGACGTCAGCCGATCTTGGCATACCCTGATGAACATACCGTATTGGTACATGCTGGGATACCACCGCATTGGAGCATTGAGTCTGCTGCACAATATGCGCAGCAACTAGAAGCACAATTAAAAGGCAGTTTGAACCAACTTGATCGACTGCTACCGCATTTATATAGTAAAAACGCTGATGATTGGCATGACAATATCAATGGCTTTACTAAGATGCGCGCGATAGCCAATTATTTCACGCGGATGCGGCTGTGCAAACAAGACGGAACACTAGAGTTTAGCTTTACGTCCAGCTTAGATCAGCACATGCCCGATGATTTTATGCCTTGGTTTGAATGGCAAGTGCCACGGACGCGTAAGATATTATTCGGTCATTGGGCAGCTCTAAAGGGTGAAGTGGACTTACCGCATGCTCGCGCGCTCGATGGTGGCTGCGTTTGGGGTAACTCTCTACTGGCTTACCGACTTAGCGATGGTAAAGTCATTAGCTCAAGCGCCCACTGTCCAAGCCCGTAACGAGGACTATAGCTAACCGCTGACCTTGATATATAAGGCTAAATAAGCAGTCTGTTTTAGATAGTCTATTAATAGGTTTAAATAACTGGCTTTGCTAGGGTATAGTCAGGCCAGATTGGCGAGTCACCAATCCTCTCTATTAAGAAGTCGATAAAAACCCTAACTTTTACCGTCAGAACATTCGATTTTGGATAGATAAGCCACAGGCCCGTCTGGTCATCGATCGTGTAGTCGGGTAGGACATGAATCAGCGAGCCGTCAGCCAGTTCGCGGTGAACACTCCATAGTGAGTTCATTGAAATGCCTGCTCCAGCAATGGTTGCGACTTTCTGACTCAAGCCATCGTCAACGATAAGCCGGCTCTCGGTCAGTCGTGGATCGAACTCCTCAGTACTGCCATCATACCCAACAAACTTAATCGGTGACGGCTCTTTGAATACAATGAATTGATGCGTCGCAAGGTCATCTGGTTGCGTGGGCGTGCCCTGCTGTTTCAAATATTCGGGAGAAGCGCAAAGGATTCGCATATCGTTGGCTAATTTTCGCCCTTTTAAGCTGCTATCTGATAGTGTTGAATTGCGCAGTGCCAGATCAAAACTGCCTTGGATAAGATCAAACTCCATATCCGTAAGCCGCAGGTCAAGAGTGATACCTGGGTGCAACTGTAGGAACTCAGGCAGGATAGGCGCGATGTAGAGCTGGGCAAAGGTGCTTGGCGCCGTGAACCTTAGGGTACCTGTCACAGTTGCATTGCCATGACCTAAAGCTGCGCGTGCAGCATCTTCTTGAGCTAAAATTTCCTTAGCATAAGGCAAAAATTCCGCCCCTTCCAAAGACAAAGCCACCTTGCGCGTGGAACGATGCAAAAGATCCGCACCTAACAACTTCTCTAGTTTTGCTAATTTGGCACTGGCCATAGATGGTGCCATACCCAGTTCCCGACCAGCGGCACTGATATTGAGTTTGTCGGCCGCCAGAACAAATAGACGAACGCTTTCTGTATCCATTAGATTATATCCAAATTACGAATTCTGTACTTCATAATAGCCAGTTTATTTCATTTTTACAAAATATTATACTGATTATAACAATTAACCTTTAGGAGAAGCCCAATGAAAGCAATGATACTTAATGAATATGGTGACAATGCTAAATTTCAATTAGATGAACTACCTCAACCTGATGCAAAAGCTGGACATGTAGTAGTGCGAGTGGCTGCAACTAGTGTAAATACAGTTGATACTATGATCCACCACATGGGTAATGATCTACCGTTTTCACCCGATCTGCCGGCAGTACTCGGTATGGACTTTGCAGGCACTATTGAAACTGTTGGTGAGGACGTGACCGGCTTTGCTCCAGGCGACGAAGTATATGGCTGCGCCGGAGGACTCGCAGACTTGCAAGGTACGCTGGCAGAATTCATGCTAGCTGACGCCAAATTGATTGCTCACAAACCAAAAAGCCTATCAATGCGTGAGGCTGCGGCATTACCATTGGTTGGTATTACTGCCTTTGAAGGTTTGCAGAGAGCGGGTACTGGTGCAGGACATAAGGTACTAGTTCACGGCGGCGCAGGTGGCGTGGGACACGTTGCCGTGCAATTGGCCAAACATTTCGGTGCTGACGTCTATTCAACTGTCTCCAATGAAAAGCAGATGGCAGTCATTGAAGGTTATGGTGCCACGGCCATTAATTATAAGACCGAAGACGTGGTAGATTATGTCGAAAAACATACCGACGGTGCGGGTTTTGATATAGTGTTTGATTCTGTTGGCGGAGAAAATCTAACCAAGTCTTTTGAAGCGGCTGTACTGAATGGACAGGTTGTAACGACAGTATCTATGCTGGAACTAGATTTAACGCCGGTGCATTTTAAAGGCTTATCGTTACACGTCGTCTTTGTGCTTATTCCAATGCTGCAAAACTATAAGCGAGAAGATCATGGCGCTGCTTTAGCGAAATTAGCCAAGATTGTGGATATGGGTGCACTTAAACCATTACTTGATGAGACGCAGTTTGATCTCAAAGAGGTTGGCAAAGCATACGACCGGCTAACCAGCGGACAAGCAATCGGTAAAGTGGTTGTAGAAGTCTAAAGCATTGCTAAAACTGACTTGTCGCTTTAGCAAATATTAAGCTGAATAAGTCTTTGACGTCTAAACCGCCAAAACAGCCGTATTAACTTGGCAGCTTTGGCGGTTTTTTAGGTTTCGGCAAGGGCGTTTTTGCATCACCAGAGGCCTTGCCATCAGCGTTTTTATCATGATTGACAGTTTTGTCACTGCTAACGTTCCCTAACGTTTTGGTGACTTTATCATATTGAATATCACTATAGTAAGGCACGCTGTTTAGCTCTTCATCTACTAACCCATCATCAAGATCAATAACCTTATTAGTAGCATCTTTATTTACAAGATCTTCTTGTCCATGATTTTGAGACTGATTGTCATAATGTATATCCGTGGTCGTTCGTTCACCTTTTGCATCAATAGGTACAGAATTAGGTATAATCTTGACATCAGATAGACGCCGTACCACATAATTGCTGGGTAATGGTTTCCCGCCTTTTTGTCCAGCAGTATCATCGAATATCATACGACCTTGGCTATCAATACGCGCATATTTCATCGGTTTGTCACGTGGCCAAAAAAAGTCAGATGGATGACTGACGATGTGACCAAAAACAAGTTTGGATAGTCTACGCCACTCAAAAAAGCGGACTTCTTTTGATCGTAAGGCGACCAGAAGTGCCAAAGAAAAACTGACCATTAAATTGACGATACCGATAAGTGCGACGCCAAGAATAGAGATCAAAACTACATCCCAACTTATCTGAGCCGCTGACATATTGAACAGTCCATGAGCCAAATTGGCAGACGCAAATGCAATATGACGAATATCAATCGGTAAACCAAATAAATAACCAATGGTTGCAGTGCTACCTAAAAATACGCCAAATAAAAAATTGCCCATGATAGCGCCAAGATTGGCCTCTATAAAGCCGCTTAAGCGTCGAAGCCAACTTTTGGGTAATAAACGCTGAAGTAGCCAGTGCCTATTAATACGAGCGCCAATCTTATTGTAAACAGCCAAATTGTCGTAGTAGCCTGCAATCAGACCAGACAAAAACAGATATACCCCAGCGATGGCCGCATGAGGTAGGGCTAATGATCGAAAAGGATCTAGGTCATGAAGTAAGTGTCCAGCTTTTTCAGTATCAATCATCGGCGCACCTGTATATTGCAACCATGCAAAAGAGATGATTAATGCAACAGGGATAGCCAGCATGATATTACCCATGATAGCGATGAACTGGGTACGCAAGATATCGACTACTAGCTCTGATAACTTAGTCAGTTGGTGTGACTTTTTGCCTGAGCCCTCTGATATGGTTGAGGCAATAGCAGCAGCGGTCATCGCTGGCTGCTTGGTTGCAACCGTACCATGAACGATATGAATAAAAACAAAACCCAAGCCATAAATCATGCTGTTTATAAAGGCTCGGCCCATTGGCGCAAGGGCCAAATGATAGGCCAAGATTTTAATAGTAGCCATAAAGGCAATAAAAAACCCACCAATGGACGCTTTTTTGAACATTTTTTGATAGCCAGCTTTATCTGTGCTGATATAGTGCTCGCCCACACGGCTGGCATTTTCAGTGACTTTACGTGACAACAGCTTGGTATTGTTATCGATTAGATAGCCGATGCTATAACGACGATTGGCAGTAGTAATGAGAGTTTGGATCAGATTGATCACCGCTTTGTCGCGATTCTGACCATTATCAGCGACCAGCTCAGTCAAAATACGCATGCGTTGTAAGCTTTGATCAAGCCGTAACATCATATTGGTTAAGCGAATAGAGATACCAGTTTTATAGATGCGTTTACGCACTGTTGCAACGATATCTTCACACTGCTCGAGCATGACCAGTAGGGGCGCAGGATCAACTGCATGTTCAGGCGTAATGTCCGTTAAAGTATCAAGCTCATGCGCCTGCCGATACTGATTGACAAACAATACAGCTTCTTGGTTTTGAGCGACAAAAGACGCAGAATAGTTCAAAATTTGCGGATAAGCTTCCATCAAATCAGGGTGCAGGCCAATACCGCTAATGCGATAAGACAAAATGACTATGGCATTTAAAATACTGTTTTTGGCTGTTGCTACTAAGTATAAATGCTCTTCTTTAACGTTGAGCAGATCAACCAGCGCTTCCCATTTGTCTTTTTCGATGTGAGCAAGCCAGCGCTCATCTTGACGCTTATGAAACAGATAACCGACTAACTCAACGACCGAGTCATCTTGAGGCAGGAGCGGTAAAAACCGATGACCAAGCAAGCGGCGCAAGCTACTAAAAAACCCTTCATCTGACATAATACCAGTATCGGTATATAGGGAGATTTGACGATATTGGATAATGAGTTTTAATACAAAGCTTGCAAGACCATCGCTATATTCTGGATGCTGGCGCAAAATATCGATAAGGGTTTGGATGTTTTGATTGGCGAGTGTAGGTTCTTTTTCAGTGACCCGCAGCTCATCAATCAAACGTCGAAGTACAGATGGCTCTGGCACATCACTTAAGGCAGTAATCTGTTGTAAAATGCGTTTTATCTCTGACACAGCGTACTCTTTATCGTTATTATTCTGTTGGTTGATGTTTTACTGTTTTTATGTGTATGACAATACTTATAAGGCTTTGTCTTTGATGATTGTAAGTTTTTGATGATTGTATAGAGAGTCTATATTGATATATTTATTGAGCATCAGATACAAGTACTTGTGTTAAGTTAAAAGCTAATGCAGGTTATTTTAATCGCAAGTGCATGGTAATGTTTAGTTATTTTGTTAGCAGTTGTTTTGAATATGGTTTTGGCAAAAAAAAGGACAGTAATTATACTGTCCTTTTTTATTATTAAATCTTAACGATAACTAAGCAGCCATCAGTTTTTAAACTTCGATTAGCTGGCAGGTACATTAAAATAATCTAAATCAAAATTCATCATTGGATCGCTACCAGCTCTGACCATTTGGGCGTGCGCATCAATACGCGGTAGGATTCGACCAACGAAATAATCAGCAAGCTTGGCTTTGTTGGTATAGAACTCACCGTCTTTACCATTCGCCGCTTCAACCATTAGCGCAAACATATATGAGTAGCATAGGTAGCCGACCGCATGCATGTAGTCAACCGCGCAGCCATTAATCTCATTTTTACGAGAGCCAATATTGGTCAAGACTGTTTTAGTCAACTCTTCAACGGTATCAGCCGCATCCAATGTCGCTTGCTTGATACCATGATCAGCCTGCATATTACTAACATAATCACGAATTTCGCCTAAGAAGTGAGTAATATATTTACCATCATTACGAGCGACTTTACGGCCTAACAGATCAAGTGCCTGAATACCGTTTGCACCCTCATAAATCTGGGCGATACGAGTATCACGAACGATTTGCTCCATACCCCATTCGCGGACATAACCATGACCACCAAAGACTTGCTGACAATCAATAGTGGCTTCTAACGCTTTATCAGTCAAGAACGCTTTGGCAATAGGCGTCAGTAAGGCAACACGTGCAGCAGCGGCTTGAGCTGCTTTAGGATCCGTGCTGAACTTTTCAGTGTCGAGTTGCTTTGCAACATACATCGCAAAACAGCGTGATGCCTCGCTATTGGCTTTGGCATTTAATAGCATACGGCGTACATCGGCATGATGGACGATAGCATCGGCTGGTTTTTCTGGACTTTGTAGTTGGGTATCACTACGACCTTGACCACGTTCAAACGCATAAAGCGCTGCATTTTGATAAGCAAGCTCAGTGCCGCCAAGTCCCTGCAAGCCCATCGTTACGCGCTCATAGTTCATCATAATAAACATTGATGATAGACCAGTATTTTCAGCACCAACCATCCAGCCCTTTGCATTATCAAAGTTCATGACACAAGTCGCTGAAGCTTTAATACCCATTTTATGCTCGATAGAGCCAGCTGATAAGGTATTACGTTCGCCTAAGCTACCATCGTCATTGACCAAAAATTTTGGTACAACGAACAGTGAGATACCTTTTGAGCCTTCTGGTGCATTGGGCGTTTTAGCCAATACAAGATGAATAATATTTTCGGTTAAGTCATGCTCACCGCCGGTAATAAAGATTTTGGTACCAGAAATATTATAGCTACCGTCGTCATTTGGCACAGCTTTGGTTTTGATAATACCTAAATCAGTACCAGCGTGCGGTTCGGTTAAACACATAGTGCCTGACCATTCACCTGAGTACATTTTTTCTAAATACGTCTGCTTTTGTTCTTCTGAGCCAGCCGCGTTAAGACACAAGGTTGCACCAACTGTTAGGTTAGGGTAGAGGGTAAATGATTGGTTGGTGGTAAAAAGCATCTCTTCGGTAAGCATGGTGACCATTTTTGGAAAACCTTGGCCGCCGTACTCAGGATTACCACCAAGTCCAACCCAACCTGACTCAGCATATTGCTGATAAGCTTCTTTAAAGCCTTTAGGGGTAGTGACGACGCCATCGCCTTGATAAGTCGCGCCTTCTTCGTCACCAGTATGATTGATAGGCAACAGAACGTTTTTGCTCAACTTGGCCATTTCTTCTAAAATCATATCGACTGTTTCCATGTCGACATGAGATAAGTTGTCGTTATTTTGCCAAAACTCAGGAGCCTTAAAAACTTCTGTCAAGATAAAGCGCATGTCAGTTAGAGGGGCATTATAAACAGCCATAAACATTCCTTTGGTTTAAAATTAATAGAGTTACACATATTTGCTTATATTTATCATGATGTTCTTTAACTGTCATGGCAAATAACGCAATGGTTTTTATTAAGTTGAGCCTATGATAATCAGTAAAGTTTAGCAAATTAATGGCTAAGCTTGTGTATCTCTTAGTGAATAGTGCGTACACTAAAAGTTGGCCGCTACTATTGTAGTGCTCAAATAAAATACAAAAAAAGCTTTATGGATAGTTTGCCAGCCATAAAATAAACTGCTGATTACAAAACACGACCGTCTAACGGCAATTTTGGCTCACATGTTTAATGAAGACTAGGTTAGGTCAACGTGTCCTAATGAGTGATTTAAGAAAAATCGCAGCATCTCTTTTGAAGCATCCGGTCCCTTAGGGTCAGTATAAGACCCTGCGCTGCTGCCACCTGCCCAGCTATGTCCAGCGCCATGAATCTTCCAATATTCCAACTGGCTAACTCCTTCACTATCACAAATCTCTAATTGAGTACTACGACAATTTTGCTCAGTACATTGCTTATGCTGATGGGTGATCAAACCAGTCTTTTGCGCTTGTAAGCGCTGCTCTGCTTGCTCAAATATCTGCGCGCCATTGCGAATACTTACGGTGTGATCCTGATCGCCATGAAATACAATTGTTGGGACAAACTTACTATTCCTTGACAGCTTTGGAGTAGCGGAGCCGCCCTGACGCATCGTCATTAATGCAGACGGCAAGTCGGTGGCACTACGATAAGCCAGCCCTGAATGTACGCCAACTGCAGCATACATCTCAGGGTAGTTCTCAGCCATAATCACGGCCATAGCAGCGCCTGCAGATAGCCCCGCAATATACACACGCGATGAATCTACTGCATAATCTTCAATAATAGATTTGGTCAATGCTGCAAGCCATGCAGGCTCGCCTTGACCTTGTTGTTGATCAGAAGGTTTAAACCAGTTCCAGCAGCGATTGGGGTTAGCAGAAGTTGGCTGGGAAGGGTAAACGATTAAGCAGCGATACTCTTCTGCCAACTCATTCATGCGTGTACCCGCAGCGAAATCTTCTGGTGATTGCGTACAACCATGCAACATGACTACTAGAGGCAAGCGTAGGCCTTCTTCTACCGCTTGAGCGTAGTTTGAGGGAATATATAATCGGTAGTCATGACTGCCTTGAGATGACTTAAGGGTGCCTTTAAGAAACTGCGCATTGTCAGGAATAGGCTGCTCGATATGCGTATGAACCCCAGTACGAAGAGCACTCACATCCATCATTGTTGGCAAGTCCAGCTTAAAATTTTTCATTTTATCTGTAAAATCTTGCAGTTTATCAGGCAGCTTATTAAATAGCTCATCACTGCCTGTAGCTGTAGGCTTGTCCTTTGATGTCGAGTTGTCCTCTAGCGTTGACGCGCTGGGTGTTACATCTTTGATAGGGTTCTCATCAGTATGGCTAGCTGGTGCTGCGCCGCTCAAGTTCTTTTGAATCACGTTGGTGGCTTCTTTTAGCTGGCCAGATTTTATAAGTTTCATGGCTTCTTTGAGATGCGGCGGTGTCATATTAAATCTTGAAAAATCCATTGGTCACTTTCCTTTATATGCCTATAAGTTATGTCTATAAATGTTAAGGGTGGCTGCAAAAGTAAAAACAGGTGCTTAAACCATTTTATTAGCCAAAACTGCTTTTATCTCTGGACTGGCTTGCAGCGCGCCTAATACGGTAATGCTTTCAATAGTGGCCTCTACAAGCTCTGGGGTTACATCAGTTGCGATGGTCGCCAGACCCAATACTTGAATATGCAGTTTTTCATTACGCTCTTGGACGGCTTCAAGATCGGCGCGGGTGTAATGGCGTAGTCCTAACTCTAAGGTTTTACGAGCAACAGTTTGCTGTACCACATCAGCATGCGTGGTTAGCTGATTACGTATCGCTGTGCGAATAAAGTCAGTACGATTAGAATAAAAACCTTCCTGCACCATCAAATCTACTTGCCCAAGATCTACGTAGCCAAGATTAATTGTGACCTTTTCTGTCTCGCCTGCGCGGGTACGAATAGGCGTTGTGTTTTTACTTGCCATCATATGATCCTTATAACAAACTTTCTTAATACGGTATTATACTCCAATTGGAATCCATATGGAGTATAAACTGAATATTTTAATAAAAAATCATGAGCCAATAAAAAAATCGGCAACACACCGAAGTATGTTGCCGATAGTGGTACTGCATCTAAATTCTTATTAGATCAAAAATTACAATATTTAACCGCAATAGAATCTATTAGCATTCAATTCTAAAAAGCAAATTGATCAACGTTCATGCTCATGTATGGCTCAACACCAGTGTTAATGCGCTTTACATGCGTAGTAGTACGCGGTAATAGTTTAGCAAAATAGAACTGTGCCGTCTTAACTTTAGCATCATAGAAAGCATGCTCACTGTTGCCATTTTTAATCTCAGTTTGAGCAATTAGCGCCATACGTGCCCATAAGTAGGCAAGAGTGACATAACCACTAAAATACATATAGTCGACGGCAGCTCCGCCAACGGCATCAGGGTTTTCAGTGGCCTGCATACCGATACGTGCAGTCAAATCACCCCATTCTTTTAGATGCTTGGCAAGTGGACGAATGAACTGTCCCATCTCATCATTGTCTTTATTTTCTTCACAGAACTTCTGAATGATATTAGAAAAGTTTGCCAGCAATTTACCTTGTGAGCCTAAGACTTTACGGCCCAGTAAATCAAGCGCTTGAATCTCAGTGGTACCTTCATATAAACAAGCAATACGGGTATCACGGACGTTTTGTTCCATACCCCATTCACTGATAAAGCCATGACCACCATAGACTTGCACACCATGATTAGCGGCTTCTAGACCAGTTTCAGTTAAGAAAGCTTTGGCAATCGGCGTCAGTAATGACAGCATTTGATCGGCAAACTTAAGGTCATCGCCTTCACCTTTTGCCACCGTATCAGCAAAATGAGAGAGATAATATACTAGTGCGCGGCCCCCTTCAGCGAAGGCTTTTTCAGTCAATAGCATATTACGGACAGCTGGATGCACAATGATAGGGTCAGCGACTTTATCTGGCGCTTTGGCACCTGACAAAGAACGCATCGCTAGGCGGTCTTTGGCATAAGTCAATGAGCCTTGGAACGCATATTCTGCTGCAGTCAAACCTTGAACAGCCGTACCGATACGTGCCACATTCATAAAAGTAAACATGCATTGTAGGCCGCGGTTTTCAGGACCAATCAAGTAACCTGTTGCGCCATCGAAGTTCATTACGCAAGTGGCAGAAGCTTTGATACCCATTTTGTGTTCGATAGAGCCGCAGACAACATTGTTGTTTTCGCCCAAGCTGTTATCTTCGTTGACCATTACTTTAGGTACGATAAACAGTGAGATGCCTTTGGTGCCGGCAGGTGCGCCTGGTAGACGCGCCAGCACAATATGAATAATGTTTTCAGCCAAATCATGCTCGCCGGCTGAAATAAAAATCTTTTGACCAGTGATGCTATAACTGCCATCGTCATTTGGCTGAGCTTTGGTACGAATAATACCTAAGTCAGATCCTGCATGCGCTTCAGTAAGACACATAGTTCCTGACCATTCGCCAGTGACCATTTTTTCTAAATACGTTTCTTTTTGGCTATCAGTACCGTGATGCTCGATGGTTTGGATAGCACCATGGGATAAGCCTGGGTACATAGAGAATGACCAGTTAGCCGTACCTACCATCTCATTAATGACGGTAGATAACGAAAACGGCATGTTTTGACCACCAAACTCTTCTTCAGCAGAAAGCGCAGGGAAGCCAAGCTCACAGTACTGTTGATAAGCTTCTTTAAAGCCTTTAGGTGTGGTTACTTTACCATTATCGAAATGGCAGCCCTCAGCATCGCCACTTTGATTCAGTGGTGACAATTCGTTTTCAGCAAAGCTTGCAGCCATCTCAAACAGGCTGTCCATTAGCTCACGATCGGCTTCTTGAAATTTTGGTAGACGTTTATAGTGGCTTTCGCTATCAAGTAGCTCATGCATAACGAATTGAATATCACGTAATGGGGCTTTGTACTGCATAACTTCCTGTCCTTTTTTTGATATGACCGACAGCAAACAAACGACTTGGTTTGTGATTATTTTGACTGTTAGTATGTTACTGATATCAGATTTGCCTACAAGAAAGACTTAGGGCAGCGATATCGGTCATATAATATAACGTTGAAAAATGCTAAAAGAATTATGACTGTATTAGTAAATTCACCTCAAAAGATAGGCGTTCACTAGAAATTATACAAGTTTGGTTATAATACTGATAAGTCATGAACCTATCTTGCATCCTTTATACAATCAACGTTAGCGCTTAAAAAAAGACAGTACCAAAGTTGTGGTAGATACCGTACATACGGTAGATGTACAAGTCTATAAAAGGCCAGTATGTCTGGTAACAAGGACAGTTAAGATCAGCTAAAGTTTGGGTTTGGAAGGGTTGATTGTCTTAACATATCGGTTGCTATATCGGCAGGTACAGGACGTCCAAACCAGTAGCCTTGTCCATATTGACAGCCCATTTGTAATAACAAATCACGTTGCTGCTCAGTCTCAATACCTTCAGCGACGGCACTCATATCCAAAGCAGTAGCCAGATCTAAAATAGCTTTAACGATGGCAGACTGAGTACGATTATTCACGATTTTATCGATAAAGCTTTTGTCAATTTTAATAAAATTAAAGGGATACTCTTGTAAGTAGCTAAGAGAGGCGTAACCCGTACCAAAATCATCAAGAGACAAACAGACTCCCAACTCTTTTAGCGCGATAAGCTGTTGTTTAACACTTGCATGCCGCAGCATCAAAGAAGACTCGGTGACTTCGATATGCAACTGATCAGGTTGAATAGAATGATGAGTGAATAGATTGGTTACAAAGTCAAAAAACTCAATATGGCTGAATTCTGCAGCGTCAGCATTGATGCATACATGTTGCGTAAAACTCATCGATTCCCAAATACATAGCTGTTCAGCGATCTGAACAGCCATCTGACAAAATAAATCAAATGACAGTTTATGCTTGATGATGGCTTCAATAAAATCTTTTGGTTGTAGCAATCCGCGCGTAGGATGGTGCCAGCGTACAAGCGCCTCAAAACCAGCGATAGCGCCTGTTTCTAATGTGACTTTGGGTTGATAGTATGGCACGAACTGCTTGGCCACTATGGCTTCACGCAGCTCAGTCTCTAATTGTAAGCTATCAATTGTTTCGTGATTTATCTCGTCGTTATACCAGCAAACATCATCTCCGCCATGCTCTTTGGCGTAGTGTAACGCTTTTTCAGCTTTATTTAGTAAGCTGCTTAACTGGTTACCATCTTTAGGGTAATAACTGACCCCAACTGATATTTGTAGATAAATACTGGTATTGTTTAGGACAAATGGTCGCTCGCACATATGCATCAAGCTATCGAGTTCGTGGCGTACTAAATGAGCATCACTAAACTCAAACAATAGTCCAAAGTCATCACCACCTAAGTGTGAAAAACATAATAACTGGTTGAGCTCAAGAGCGTTTACTCTAGCAACGAACTCTTTTATAAGCTTATCAACATTGTCTTGTCCAAGATTATTGACCAAAATACGATAGCGATCGATATTCGCTCGAATAATCACCACTTCTTGAAAGCTATCCATCAATACATCATTGGTCTGACTCAAAAAAACTTTGCGATTGGGTAAACCTGTAAGCTGATTATGATTGAGTAGATGCGCGACTTGCTGTTGGTCTTTGACGACTGAGGAGATGTCACGCACCATGCCAACATAATAGACAGTTTTGTCCACATAAAATCTGCGATAAGATATATGACAATTGAGTGTGCGTCCATAGCGGTTTAGTAGAGCGAAATTATTTTCATAAAAACCCTCATCATCTAGTCGATTGGATATATCTTTTAAGATGGACTGCTCTTTTTCTGATAAGAATTCTGCAGCATATATACCAAGAGGCCGTCCAATCATATACGGCTCTTCAAAACCAATCATCACTTCATAGGCAGGATTAATGGACATATAGCGTAAGTTAGCGTCCAAGATAAATACAGCGTCTTCGAGACGCTCGCACAGCTCTGTCATTAGTTGCTGCTTAACTGAGGGTAAAAGGGGCGCAAAGGTAGTCATAATTGAGACTCAATAGTCAAGCAAGGATGTTAATATTATAATAAAGTTATAAAATAGCGATTGTAAATGATTTGCGGACATTTGTCCGATATTTTTTATTTTATTGGGATGTTTATACTTTTTATTTGTGCGGATGATAAAGTGCATGTAATGTGGCTAAAGCGACAACAGGGGCAGTCTCGGTACGTAAGACCCTTATGCCAATCTGCCAAGGTATAAATCCAACATCAACTGCTTGTTTGCGTTCTTTTTCACTAAGGCCACCTTCAGGACCAATGATTAGTTCGATATAAGGTAACTCTTGTTTCAATACTGTCAATAACGACTCAGGCATTGCAGGTTGATCGGGCGCTGGTACACTAAGCTGCATACGTAGATCAGCTGGCTGCTGTAATATCTGGTAGTAAGGGTCTTGATTAAGCATAGTGACAATAGGGCTAACAGCTGTTTGTCTGCCTGCAGTATTGGTGTTTAAGCCTTGCAGCCAGTCATGGATAGAGATAGGGGAAAAAATAAGAGGCGGCCGATTTAGTCCGCACTGTTCACTTGCGGCAATAGCCACTTGCTGCCAGTGTAGAAGCTTCTTGTCTACTTGTGCAGGCTTTAAATTTACCTCACCATGATGACTGCTTAATAATTGAATACCAGTCACACCTAGTTCAGTGGCCTTTTGAATCGCATAATCCATTCGATCTCCACGACTCATAACCAAACCTATTTTGGTATGGATAGGCGCACTACGATCCTCACCGATATGAGCCAATAACGTAACCGTGGCGTTTTTTTTGCCAATGTCTTGCAGCTTTACATGATATTCGCCACCGAAGCCGTCGAATAAAATACCTTCATCTCCGACATTTGCACGTAGTACACGGCCCCAATGATGTACGATGCTTTCTGTCAAAGCGATATCTGTACCAATAGAGAAAGTACTTAATTTAGGGTAATTGGCATCAGTATCACTGCTAGTAGCATAAAAAAAGCGTCTCACAATTACTAAATCCTATGTTTTAAACAATAACGTTGTGCGATATTTTAGCAAAATATTGTTTAGATAAAAGTATCTCTATAGTAAATAGAGCTTAATTTAAAAGTACATTTTTTATAAAGGTAGTATGGCAATGATAATTTATAGTTAGCACAAAAAAACTGGCCCTCCGAAGAACGCCAGTTACTATAAATAATCTGTTATAAGAACTAAGAAACAAGACCCAAGGCTTCTACCAAGCGCTTGTTTGGCTCAACTTTATTCATGCTATAAAAATGCATGGCTGGCACGCCCTCACTAATAAGACGCTCGCACAGACGATAAACCACTTCAAAACCAAACTCACGAATGGCTGTGCGGTCATCGCCAAAGTCAGCCAATTGTTTACGCACATAACGCGGAATATCAGCGCCACAGCTATCAGCAAAACGCATTAAGTTACTTGAGTTGGTGATCGGCATGATACCTGCAACCAGCGGCTGAACAGCAGTATCGATACCGCGTTTTTCTAAGGTGTCTCGCAGATATAGATAGCTATCAGCATTATAAAAAAACTGCGTGATAGACGCATTTGCACCAGCCTGGTACTTATTAACCAAGTTATCAACGTCAAACTCAAAGCTACGCGCTTGTGGGTGCATCTCAGGGTACGCGGCCACTTCGATATGGAAATGATCGCCTGAATGCTCCCGAATAAACTTGACCAAGTCTAGTGCAAACGGTAGCTCACCCATGCCGACTTGCCCTGAGGGTAAGTCGCCGCGTAGGGCAACCAGACGCTTGATACCTAGACTTTTATAATGCGTTAGAAGCTCAGCAATCTCGGCCTTGTCGTCACCGATACAAGACATGTGCGGCGCAATATCGGTCTCACCGCGCGCACATAATGCTTGGACGATATTTAAGGTGCGGCTACGAGTCGAGCCACCAGCGCCATAAGTCACCGAAAAGTAGCTCGGTGACAGTTTATTGAGCTCATCGTAAGTACCAAGTAGCTTTTCATGTCCCAGCTCAGTTTTGGCGGGGAAAAACTCAAAAGAAAAAGCGGGCTTACTCACAATCGCGCTCCTTAGTATTTATAAGCGTCAGGCTTAAACGGACCTTCAGCTGGAACACCTAGATACTCAGCTTGCTTTTCAGTTAGCTTAGTTAATGTACCGTTAAAGCCTGCAACCATCGCAGCAGCGACTTCTTCATCAAGCTTTTTCGGCAATACTTTAACGTATAGATTATCGAAGCGCTCATCAACAGGAAGCTCAGCAAATCTTTCTTCAAACAGATACATTTGAGCCAATACTTGGTTGGCAAATGAGCCGTCCATCACACGTGATGGGTGACCTGTAGCGTTACCTAAGTTGACTAGGCGACCTTCGGCAAGCAAAATCAGATAATCGTTTTCGTCATCTGAGCGGAATATTTGATGCACTTGCGGCTTGATCTCAACCCAGCGCCAGTTATCACGCATAAACTGAGTATCGATTTCGGTGTCGAAGTGACCGATGTTACAAACAACAGCACCAGGCTTTAGCGCCGCTAGCATATGTTTGTCGCAAACATGATAGTTACCAGTCGTCGTGACGATCAAGTCAGTATCTTCTAACAGACGAGTATTAATACTATCCGCGCCGCCGGTGTTGTCGCCATTGATGTACGGAGACAATACTTCATAACCGTCCATACAGGCTTGCATGGCACAGATAGGATCGACTTCTGAGACCCGTACAATCATGCCTTCTTGACGTAAGCTTTGCGTTGAGCCTTTACCGACATCACCATATCCGATGACTAGCGCGCGGCGACCAGCAAGGAACATATCAGTAGCACGTTTGATAGCGTCATTTAAGCTATGACGACAGCCGTATTTATTGTCGTTTTTAGATTTGGTAACCGCGTCATTGACGTTGATTGCAGGGACTTTTAGCGTGCCTTTATTCAGCATCTCAACCAAGCGATGCACACCAGTGGTGGTCTCTTCAGAAATACCATGGATATTATCAAGCATTTGGGCATAATCGTTATGAATCAACGCCGTTAAGTCACCGCCATCATCCAAAATTAAGTTAGCGTCCCAAAGCTCGCCTGATTCTTCACCGCCAACGTGGATTTGCTGGCGCAAGCACCATTCGTATTCTTCTTCGGTTTCGCCTTTCCAAGCAAACACAGGAATGCCAGCAGCTGCGATAGCGGCAGCAGCATGATCTTGGGTTGAAAAGATATTACATGAGGTCCAGCGTACGTCAGCACCTAGCGCGACGAGCGTCTCAATAAGGACGGCAGTCTGAATCGTCATGTGGATACAGCCAGCGATTTTGGCGCCTTTGAGTGGCTGCTCGTCTTGATAGCGACGACGCAGACCCATAAGGGCCGGCATTTCGGCTTCGGCAAGGGTGATTTCACGGCGACCATAATCAGCAAGGCTGATGTCAGCGACTTTATAGTCAGTGAAAGAGGGGTCAATCGTATGGGCAGATGGTATGTTAGACACTGCGTCCATAATATGCTCCTATCAGTTAATAGATAAAAAGAATAAAAACGCAGGTGCCGTTGTTTATGCTGTCAATGACCAAATAAAGGTCATTCACAGTTCACCGAGCCTAACATAATGTCTGATTTGCAAAGCCCTAGAGCTTCAATGTAATAATCAACTATTATGGCGCAACACCTCTCGGGAGGGTTATTGTAATAGATGAGCCTGCGATTGTCACCTATTGGCTGCGGAAAATCGTAAGTGCTTGAGTCATAAAAAAAGGCCATCGATGGATGACCTTCTTTTGAAAGTAATTAATAGGACTGAGTCAGCTTAGAACCAGTTGTAGGTTAATGAGGTGAAGAAGTTAATACCATCTTGATTGTAGCGCTCACCGAATTCACCAAAACTTTCATTGGTTGTATAGTCCTTGTTCGTCAGGTTTTCGACGCGGCTGGTTAATGTTAAATTTGGATTGATATAATAGTTACCGCTAATATTAAAAAGAGTGTAGTCATCAATAAAGGTGCTGTTATCTGCGACATTATAAGTCTTGCCAACATATTCCGCTTCAGCACGAATGTCAAAGTCTAAAGCTTGGTAACCTACATATACCAATCCTGTATGCTCGGGGCGGTAAACTAACTGTTTACCTTTATTGACTCCTGAACGCTCCTCAGCATCCGTACGAGTATATTGCCCACCAAATAAAACATTGCTTAATTGCCAGTCTGACGTAAAGCTATAACCTGATAACTCTGCTGCATCAATGTTGACAGCTTGATATTTTCCAATTGATGGATCATAAGTATTATTAATGAGATCGTCGACACGGCTATGAAAACCAGTTAGACGCGTAGTCTGCAGAGTACCATTCGACTCGATGAATAATTCTAAGTTTTTACTTTCTTCGACCTCTAAATCTTCGTTAGGTGCATAATAAAAGCTTTCAACATATAGGTCGTTAAGAGAAGGCGCCCTATAACTAGTGGCGAAGCTGGTACCGAGACGTAGACTAGGGGCTAGCTTTACAGCGTAACCGAGACTATAGATGGTTTCATTATCAAACTGTGAGTTATCATCGTAACGGACATTGGCTTGAAAGTCGTAAGTATCTTCATTGAGTTGATAACCAACAAATCCACTTTTTATAGTGCGGTCATTTATTTTATAAGTGTCATTACTATTATCAGGCGTGTTATCAGTAATATCTACTTGTTGTTTGAGCCATTCTGCACCTGCTTGCAGCTGTCCTGCAGGCAGACGATAAATGCTTAGTAAGTTTGCTTGTCTTTGTTTAGTCTCGAACTCATCACCGACTTTATTATCAAGGTTGTCTAAACTTTCACCTGCTGATAAGCGTAACGTTAAATTGTCTTTTTCGTATTGTGAAAAAGCGGATATTGCTCCATTTTCTTGGTCAATTTCTGCGTTAGGCTCATTAGTGTAGTTATCGAACTCAGTAGTCGATTTGGCAAATAGGCCAGTTGCTCCGATACTGATATTTTCAGTTAAAGGCATACTTGCATTTAGAGAAAAGTTGTTACTTTCAAAACCATCGTCGTCTTTGTTGTTACCTGTTTGATATGCAAGAGCGCTGATACTGTCAGTTTGATTGCGGCTGGCAGACAGGCTAAGTTTTGCGCCTTGAGTATTTACAAATTGTGCGTCAGTCCCATATATATAGTGATCGTTTGAGCCGACACCTGCAGTGACCGAGAAATTGGTTTGTTCAACATTATTACCTTTAGTAAATACTTGAATGACACCACCCATGGCATCAGAGCCGTAGATGCTGGACCCAGATGCGCCATATAATATTTCAATGCGTTCAATCTGGTCGATTGGTAATAGGGCTAGAGCAGGTTGTCCCGCTGACATTGAGCCGTAGCGTACGCCATCAATTAATATTAGTACGCGTTTACTATCATAACCACGCAAATAAAAGTTACTGCTACTACCCATGCCCCCATCTTGCTTAATACTAAAACCGGGCTGACGCTTGAGAACCTCTAGTACTGTCTGTCCTTGATAACGCTTAAGTTCTTGACTATCAACAATACGAGTTTGCGCAATAACATTACTGATTTTGGTCGGTGTACGGGTAGCAGTCACAACGATCTCATCCAGCTCAACTTGTGGTAGATTGCTATTGTTGATGGAAGTGTTCTCAGAGGTAGCTGCCATTGCAGTATTAACTGCAAATAAACCAAGTGCGCTTAAAACGCTTAGGCGAAGATAGGTAGTCGAAGATGAACGCAAAAAAGTCATAAATTATCCAAAAGTTATCAAACCAAAATTATCAAAACTGTCAAATGATTGGAACAGCGCTCATTATCTATAAAAGTTACGGCTTTATAAACTACTTTAACCCAATGTTTCTTCACGGTAAGGTGAATGGTTTTCATCATAAATTGTGATAAGTTCACACAAATACGCCGTCATTATTTGCATAAGTTAGCAGGCGATAAGAACCAAGGTATAAATGAGAATTAAAAATATAAATTACTATAAAAACCTGCAATCAAACCCACTACTTTTATGAATAATTGTTATGATAGCGGCAGATATTGTTCATTGCCTATTGTCAGTTGTACTACTACTAGAGTTAAGAGGTTGGTTTTGTTTATTAAGCGCGATGTGAGTTCTAATACTGCTTTATCTCTATTAATGTCATTGATCAAGATGCCATTAATGGTCATTATACTTCTAGCCTTTATGATACTTAGCATGATGTTGCCTCATAGCGTCAATGCTGCTGAGCCCGGTGCGCTTGGTGTCAGTAATGGTAGTAGTGAAGAGACCGTACGTCAAACATTGCCAGATTCATTTGGACGCGATACACCGCGTCATACAGTACAAGGGTTTATCAGTGCACTGGGCGAAAACGATTATCTCCTGGCAAGTAATTATCTTAATTTGTCCAAATCTGATAATCCAACGACGGCGGTACGTGAGTTCAAGCAAGCGCTTGATGCTGGCGGTCGCTTTCAGCCTGACTTGCAAATCAATAATACCCCTGAAGGTAACTTAACCGATCAGCTGCCACCAAGCCAAGAAAACGTGGGTAATATTAGTATTGGCGAAAAAAGTGTGCCGTTGTTACTTGAAAGAGTCGTGTCCAAGCAAGGTGAGCAGTATTGGCAGTTTTCTACTGAGACGCTAAGCTCTGTACCAGAAGTATTAGAAAATACAGAGCCTACTTTGGTATCTCGCTACACGATTGAATCACTAGAAGATAAGAAGCTATTTGGCTATCAACTGGCTGATCTGGTCGCAGCGCTTACTATGATTATTAGTAGCTTTGTGCTGACTTATATCGTGGTTTGGCTACTGTATCATTTACTAAAAATCGTATATCCACGTGTACGCAACACCCCGTTACCTGTACCGGACAAAGTCATCTTGCCACTGGCTGTGGTTATCATGGCATTGATTTTATCAGAAGTGATGGTCTATGCTGGCGTGTCGGTAACGCTACGGGAACCTGTTAACCGTTTTACTGAAATCGCTTCTTGGCTTGCGATAACATGGTTGCTGCTACGAGTGATCGATGCAATCTTTACTCGTGCGGTCAACCTAAGCTATAAGAAAAACTATACTGAACGTGTCTCTATCTTAGGACTATTGCGAAAAGTCGTCAAAGCCTTGCTGCTTATTTTTGCAGTAATTGTCATTTTTGGCAATTTGGGTTTTGATTTGACGACTGGTATTGCCGCATTGGGGGTTGGTGGTTTAGCATTAGCACTTGGTGCACAAAAGACCATCGAAAATCTGGTTGGTAGTGTGGTCGTAGTGGCAGATTCGCCAGTACGGATAGGTGACTATTGTAAGTTTGGCACGTATGAAGGCACGGTAATTGATATCGGTATTCGCTCATCGCGCGTACGTACGCTATCACGAACCATTGTGACCGTGCCTAATGGCGATTTTTCATCCATGCAAATTGAGAACTTTACCTCTCGTGATATGTTCCGCTTTTATCATCAGTTGTATCTTAAGCGTACTGCTGATATCGAAGTGGTCTTTAAGATGGTAAAAGACTTAGACGAGTTTTTAAACGAGCATTATTTAACCAACCAAGAATGGAATCAGGTCAATATCTTAGAGCTACGCCAAGATTGCTACGTGATTCAACTGCAAGCGTATATCAACGCCAACGATGTGATGGAATTCTACGATAAACAAAACGTCGTGTTCGTTGATGTGCTCAATCAGGTAGCAAAGTACAAAGTCGAGCATGCGCTACCAACGCAGCAGCTGATTGTCAATCAGGCGGAGATTGAACATCATCAAGAATTTAACAGTGATGTTGATAGTCAGAAAACCGATAGTAACCGTAGTTCAGATACATCAGGAGAGGATACGACAAACGCTAGCATCGACGATAATAGTGAGGTTCATACTACTACTGATAATGACAAGAAAAAGGATGCCATCGATTTAGATAAAGGTGTCAGCCATACTAAAAATGCTGAAGCAGCGGCGAAACAAAAAAGAAAAGCTAAAAAAGCTGAGGCTAAAAAGGCTCATAAAAACAAAAATTTCGCTTTAGCAAAGCGTAAATTTAAGCATGCTAAAAAGAACTTTAGTCTTTCTATATGGAACCAGCCTTAAAGTAGAGTTGGCGCTATTGTTTATGGCGCTATAAATATTTTATGTTATAAATATAAGTCATCAGCTTTATAACGGGATAGCCGTTTTATTACGCAGCAACCCGTAATACGACCAAAGCAAAAGACTGGCAGCGCTACGGTGCGGTGACCAGTCTTTTGTTAGCGTGTCTAACTGTTTTGGCGTAGGTCGCTCAGGCAGATTCAATAGTGTCATCGCGGCAACTTTAATCGCCAAATCATCGACAGCGAGGACATCAGCGCGTTTTAGAGAAAACAGCAAATACATCTCAGCCGTCCAGCGTCCGATGCCTGTCACGGCTGTCAACGCTTTTATTACTGCTTCATTTGGCATGGTTTCTAGTGCCGCAAAGTCTATATCGTGCGCCACCAAGGATCGGACATAGCGGGTTTTTTGTTTGGATAAGCCTTGTGCTCGCAGTGTCTCGTCTTCTGCCTTTTGAATCATTAAAGGATTGGTCAAGTCTGCATCGTCCAATCGTTGCCAAATGCTGGCTGCAGCCGCTACGGATAGCTGCTGACCGACCACCGCCCGCATCAGTTGCTCAAAGCCGCCAGCATTATGCCTGAGACTTGGTACGCCAACTTGCTCATAGACAGGCGCAAATCTTGGCTCGATAGCTATCAAAGCATTGATATGTGTGGTTAGCTGTTCAGGAGTGTTAAGGGTTTGTATATTCATGATTGATTCACTTTATTTAGATCCAACAAAAAGTGCAACACGCTTTAAAAAAATACGCAATGTATTTGTATAAAAAAAGACTGCTTATCGGCAGTCTTTTTTTTGCTTTACCCTAAGGTTTATTCACCATCGCCTTTAGGCTTTTTTAGCAGTACTAGTACCGCACCATTACCGCCGTCTTTTGGCGGAGCAGAGCAGAAGGCCAATACTTCTGGCAGCTGACGTAGCCAGCCATTCACACAAGTTTTTAAAATAGCCTCAGAGCCTTTACCATGGACGATTTTTACCATGGTTTCGTTTTTTTGCTTGGCTTGGCTAAGTAGCTGGGTCATCGCTTCGCGTGCTTCTTCGATGGTGCAGCCATGAATATCTACTGCGTCATACCAGCGAAGCTTACCTTTTTTAAGTTGATCAAAAATCTTATTTTGTAAGGTAGGTTGTTTATAAGACAAATAGGCTTCGCTTGCGACAGGGTTGAGCAATGCTTGCATATCTGACAAGCCTGCACCTAGGTCATCGCTATTACTGCCTTGCGCGGCGGCACGTTTTGATAAAGTCGTGGCGTCAGGTTTGCCAGATTTATTGCTTTTAACAGGAGAGCGTACATTTTTGTCTTCAAGCTGATTTACACCGTGCATCGCTTGCATAAACAGCACTTTATCATCATCGATATGTTCACTGTCTAGTTGTTTGACGGTTTTTTTGACCTGCTTTTGCGTTGGCAGTGACACAGGTTCCGTCGGCTTTTGGTTTTCACCTTCAGGCGAGTTGGTATCGCGTCCTTTACTCAGTTGGCCTTTTAGCTCTTTGAGTTGGTCCTGCATTTCTTTTGAAAATAGAGAGTTTGACATAAAATTTAATGTATCGTTGGTTGATGAAAAGTTGATTTGATCGTTTATACAATATATATAATGGGCGTTTTTCGTTACTTTACTCGTCTGTAGCGGTGCCTGCAAGTAAGGATTGTAACGCTTGTCCAGGATGGTCGGTTTTCATAAACTGCTCACCGATTAAAAAATGCTGGATGCCGTTATCTAGCATCAGACGAATATCAGCGCTGCTATGAATGCCGCTTTCAGTGACGATAAGGGCTTTTTGCGCAGTATTATCAGTATCAGCTGTAAATGCGTCAATTAAGATGTTTTTTAGATCGAGTGTGGTTTGCAAGTCGACATCGAAAGTGTTGAGATCACGGTTATTAATGCCGTAGATATTGTGCGCTGAGCGCGGTAGCTGGAGCGCGCGCTCCAGCTCGGTTTTGGTGTGTACCTCAATCAATACATCCAGACCCAGCTCGATACTGAGTGCATGCAGCTCCTGTGCTTGCTCATCATCAAGGCAGGCCATAATGAGTAGTATGCAGTCAGCACCCATCAAGTAGGATTGATAAATTTGGTACACATCGATCATAAAGTCTTTGCGTAGTATCGGTAGGCTTACGGCATTGGCAGCGGCAATAAGGTAGCTGTCATCTCCTTGGAAATAATCGCGATCGGTGAGGACAGACAAGCAGCTAGCCCCTGCCTGCTCATATTGCTGGGCAAATAATGCTGGGGCAAAGTTATGATTGATGATGCCTTTAGAAGGGGAGGCCTTTTTGATTTCAGCGATGATGCCGATACCACTCTCGCTAGTGCTGGCCGCGCGCAATGCCTGAGCAAAGCCGCGACGCGGACGCGTATCAGCCGCTACTTGTGCCTGCAAGTCTACAAGAGATAGCGCTTGACGAGCCGCTTTTACCTCGATTTGCTTGGTCGCGACAATCCGCTGTAATACTGAAGGTATGTCTGTATGGGTCATGCTCGTATCCAGTTATCGTTAAAGGTAAATGGGCAATGATGTTTAAATTATGCGCTAGCAGCAAGCTTTTGGGTATATTGCGCTAAAGACTCAAGTTTGGTTAAGGCGTCACCATTTTGTATCACCTTTTGTGCACGGCTAACACCATTTGGATAGTTGCTGGCAAGTCCTGCCGTGTATATAGCAGCGCCTGCGTTTAGCGCAATCATGTCTCGCGCTTTAAGTACTGCACGGTCGTGGGTGTCTGTACCTGATAGGGCAGCGCGTATCAGCTCAAGACTTTGCATTGGTGAGTCTACATCAAGACCGATGAGGGTTTGCGACTCGACACCGGCATCTTCTGGCATCATCTCATAAACCGTTATGTTACCGTCTTTTAGCTCAGCGACGGTTGTAGAAGTGGCAAGGCTGATCTCATCTAAGCCATCTTTTGCACCGACTACCATGACGTGACGCGCGCCTAAGTTTTTCATCACTTTAGCGATAGGCTCACATAGCTCGGCAGTAAAGACGCCAATCACCAGATTGGGTACGCTGGCAGGGTTGGTCAAAGGCCCTAAGATATTAAATATCGTCCGCGCTTTTAGCTCGCGGCGTACTGGGTTGGCATAACGCATGGCGCTGTGATGATTGGGTGCAAACAAAAAGCCAACCCCTTCGTTTTCTATGCATTGTTTGGCTTGATCGGGGGTGAGAGCCAAACTAATACCAGCCTGCTCGAGTAAATCTGAGCTACCAGACTTGGTAGACACACCGCGGTTACCATGTTTTGCCACTTGCGCGCCTGCTGCGGCTGCGACCAAGGCTGAGGCGGTAGAGACGTTAAATAAGTTGGCCCCATCACCGCCAGTACCGACGATATCGACCAAATAATCGCAGTTTTTTGGTTCTATATTAGCAGCTAAGGCTCGCATGGCACTGGCTGATGCGGTAATCTCGTCGATGGATTCGCCTTTCATGCGCAGGCCCGTCAAGATAGCGCCCATCATGGCATCGCTACATCTGCCTTGCATGATAATCAGCATGACTTTATACATCTCATCAAATGTCAGATCAATGTGCTGAAATATTCTAGCCAGCGCAGTGGTTAGTAGTTTGTGCGTTTCTTCATCTGATAGCTGTGCGATATAACTTGGTATATCAGCGGCTGGTTTATAGTCTTCTTGTAATTGATCAATAGTCATTAAAGTCTCACTTCTTATTATCTTTTATCGTATTTTTAATTGGTTTTTTGCGCGCGTTGACTTATCTTTTTAATATAGGCTTCATATAAGGGCACACACAACAGTTATCCTACTTGTGGCAACTCATCTACAGACAATACGGCCAAATTATGGGTCTGTAAAAAGTTATTAAGCAGCTGATATCCTGCTTCACTTAAGATAGACTCAGGATGGAATTGTACCCCTTCGATGGCAAAGGTATTATGCCGTATGCCCATGATCTCCTCAATGCTACCATCCGCATTTTGCGTCCAAGCGGTTACTTCTAAGCAATCAGGTAAGCTGGCTTTATCAACGACAAGAGAGTGGTAGCGCGTAACTTGTGAAGGGTTAGGTAGTTCTGTAAAAATACCTTTATTCGTATGATAAACAGCGGATAAACGTCCGTGCATCACTTCGCCAGCTTTGACCACTTGACCACCAAATGCTTGACCAATGGCCTGATGACCTAGACATATACCCAAGATAGGAATAACACCTTTAAAAGTGTCAATAACATCTAAGGAGATACCGGCACGATCTGGATCGCATGGACCAGGGCCAATGACGATGACGTCAGGCGCCAGCGTTTTTATTTGTTCAATAGTGGCTTGATCGTTACGCCAGACGGTGATGTCCTGCTGCAATTCACCGAAGTACTGTACAATATTGTACGTAAAGCTGTCGTAGTTATCGATCATTAGAATCATTCTGGTTTCAACCTGTTGGTGTGATGTTTTATAAATGCTCTACTATTATACCTTTTACTGTTATATATGCAGACAATTAGCATGTTTTATAGAGGCTGAATATCTTACCACTATTTTGCTGGGTATCAAACGTCACATATAGCAGTTGGTTATTTTTGCAACTCTTATATCTTGAGACAAACACATCTTTTAGAACAATCCATACTTTATATGAAAATAAAATTATTACGCACTATTTTGCGGCAATTCAAGATATAAAGCACTAATTTGGTGCAAATACTGCGTTAGAGCTTTTCATCGTTGTGCATATTATAAGATTGGTCTGTTAAAACTGGTTTGTACAGTGTATATCGTGTTTTTAGAACTATCCTATGTTTATTACGGCTTAGAGGCCAAAAGCAAGTTTAAATCGTTATCAAAAAATAAGTTTGGCACAAGCTTTGCACCCCTATATTTGTAACATGATGCTGGTATAAATTTATATCCTATCATTCCTTATTGTAAGTTTAAGGTTAAAATCTAGCGGATAAGCTCCTTAAGATGTTATAACTGTCCAGCATTATTGAATAGATATTGCTAAAATAGCGCCAGCATTGTATGAGCTTATGAGTGATAGAGGAGAATGGTTGAGCATTACTACCATCATAAATCTAAACCAACACTTAAATATAATAGTAAATGTCGCATCTTAGAATTGAACAATAAACGTAACAACATGACCACTATAAGGGAGACTATTCATGTCCAATAAATTACTGGATCTTATCAAATCATCTAGTGCAAAATGGGTTGATTTTCGCTTTACCGATACTCGCGGTAAAGAGCAGCACATCAGCTTTCCAGCGCATAGCGTTGACGAAGAGGTGATGGAAGATGGCAAAATGTTCGACGGCTCATCCATCGCAGGCTGGAAAGGTATCGAAGCGTCAGATATGATCTTGCGCCCTGATCCAGAGACCGCTTTTGTTGATCCGTTTTTTGATGCAGTGACTGTCGTTGTGACTTGCGATATCATTGAGCCCTCAACACTACAAGGCTATGATCGCGATCCACGCTCTATCGCACGCCGCGCTGAAGAGTACTTAAAGTCGACTGGTATTGGTGACACCGCTTACTTCGGTCCTGAGCCTGAGTTCTTTGTATTTGACGATGTAAAATGGTCAGTTGACATGTCTGGCGTGAGCCACAAGATCACTGCTGAAGAAGCGGCTTGGTCAACCAATGAGACGTACGAGTGGGGCAACATGGCGCATCGTCCACGCGTCAAAGGCGGCTATTTCCCAGTCCCACCAATCGATAGCTCGCATGATATGCGTTCTGTGATGTGTGAACGCATCGAAGAGATCGTTGGTGAAGGCCGCGTAGAAGTTCATCATCACGAAGTGGCTTCTTGCCAGTCTGAGATTGGTGTTGCATTCAACACCATGGTACGTAAAGCGGATGAAGTTCAGCAGTTGAAATATGTTGTCCATAACGTGGCGCACCAGTTTGGTAAAACAGCAACCTTTATGCCAAAACCAATCGTTGGTGACAATGGTTCAGGTATGCACGTTCATATGTCAATCTCAAAGGACGGCGTAAACACCTTCTCTGGTGATGAGTATGCTGGTCTGTCTGAGACAGCATTGTACTTTGTTGGTGGTATCATCAAGCACGCTCGTGCATTGAATGCAATTACCAACCCATCAACGAACAGCTATAAGCGCCTTGTGCCGCATTACGAAGCACCTATCAAGCTTGCTTATTCAGCGTCTAACCGCTCAGCGTCTATTCGTATTCCGCACGTGAGCAGTCCAAAAGCGGTACGCGTCGAAGCGCGTTTCCCAGATCCAACAGCGAACCCATACCTAGCATTTGCTGCGCTATTGATGGCAGGTCTTGACGGTATCCAAAACAAAATGCATCCAGGCGAAGCGGCTGACAAGAACTTGTATGACTTGCCACCAGAAGAAGAAGCACAAATTCCAACAGTTGCAGAAAACTTAGAAATCGCGCTACAAGCATTGCGTGATGATCACGAGTTCTTATTAAAAGGCGATGTCTTCACTGAAGATATGCTTGAAGCGTTCATCGCGCTAAAAGAAGAGGAAGTGCAACGCGTTAATGTCACAGTGCATCCAGTAGAATTCGATCTGTATTACAGCTGCTAATCTATCGTCAATACTTAATATGAGTTTTATAAAGGAGCCAGTCAAGTCAATCTTGACTGGCTTTTTTGGTTTGCGTAAACGGCGTTTTCTATTAAAGTGCAGTAAGAGCGGTAATATGAAACATAGCGCTTTTATTAAATCGGTGCTGATTTAACAGCAAAAATCCCGCATAATGGTTTTATATATCAATAATAGACATATAGTAGGTTGGCACATTATGACACTAGTAACGAAACGGATTTTCTCAAAAAAGAGTTCTTCTAAAACTCGTTTAAGGATAGGGATGCTGTGCGGTATGGCTATGTTGACGGCCAGTTTGCCTATATATATTGCAAATGCTACGCCGATCTACAAGGTGATTGATGAGCAGACAGGACATGTGACCTTTACAGATCGTCCTCAAAGTTATGAGCAACAGACCGATAAACAAGTCAGCCAAACTGATGTCGTGACCAATGTTACGGCTAATAATAATGCCAATAACCGCTCAGATACAAACTTCAAAGGTACGTCTGCAACATCTTCTCAGGCAGTTGCTCCCTTAGTCTTGCAGCAAGCGGCTTCTAATAGTACAAAATTTTCACAGATCAATTACCAGTTAACGATGTTAGAGCCAAGTGAGGCGCGTGCGTATAGGCGTCCTGCACAGAGTATCGATGTCAAACTAGAGCTTAGACCTGCTCTACAAGATGGCGATAGTGTCGGTATTTATTTAGATGGTAACGAAGTGGCGCAAGGACTTAGTGTTTCAATTGCGACGGTAGATATTTTACCAGGGACGCATAGTATTCAAGCTATTATTAAAAACAAAGCAGGACGGACGCTCAGCCAAATTGAGCGCACTGTCTATGTGATTCAGAACACTGTAATTTTGCAAAATAAAAAGAAGGCTGCTATGCAAATGCTCGCTTATGAGCGCTTGCCGTGGCATAAGAAGATGCTACTAAAACTGCGCCAAAAGGACAGTTATTTGCAAAAGGTGGAGAGCAGTCAACCTGTCACCAATGATGCCTTTACCAAAAGATAAGAATATTCAACAGACCCTAAATTATTTGGTCTTTAGAACTTTAAAAAAGAGGCAGTCACTGTGATAAGTGACCGCCCCTAGTTTTTATTTAACGGATTATTTTTAATTAACTGACACTAAATGAGCTTAACCCAATTATTTAGTAAGCTCAATCGTACCATTTGCTGTCACAGAAATAGTGCTATTACCTGACTCAAAGTTTTGACTTGGTACGGAGGCATCTGCAGCTTCTGCTCTCATACGCATGCCGCTATACATTGGACGAGGATAATTGTTTCCCGTATTTAGATTGACATTGACCACGCGATAGCCACGAGCATCCCAAGCGCGTGTTAGATTTTTAGCTTGCTGCTGGAAGGCGCGTGAAGCGTCGGTCATCAGCTTTTGCTCTAACGCTTCTTTTTTAGTCTCAGACACGCCAAAACTTAGGTTATCCATGACTAAAGTTTCTTGCAAATCTGCAATAAGCTGGCTAGTCGCCGTGAAGTCGGTACTTTTTAGGTCGATACTCGCTTGTCCTGTCCAGCCGATGATTTTATCGTTTTTATCATAACGAGGGTAGGTGCGCTGCTGGCCTGTACTGACCGTCACACTAGGATAGCGTTTAGCAATTTTCATAGCATTATTGATTGAAGTATTGAGGGTCGTCGCTAGTGTTTTGGCGTTGGTTGCCTGCGCCTTTTTATACATACTAGCGCGCACTTCATCGTTTTGTATCTCTTCTTTGACTTCTGTTTGGAAGGTAAGTTGGTTATAGCCTGTGGGTTCTGCGTGTGCGCCGCTCATCATAGCGGTTAGTAGGCAAGCGGTTCCTGTGGTTAAAGCCATCTTATTAAGCAAAGTGGTTTTCATAATAATCTCCTAAGTGAAGTGGATAACATTGACATATATCACCTTTAAATAAAGGCTTTTGTTTATGACTTGGGTGAGTCACTAATCTAATCGCTGCTTATCTAAACGAACTAAAAATAGATAAGTTTGATTAAATATTGTCAAAATGAGAATATACCTAAAAAGCTATCAGTCTGTATTTTGTTTTATTAAAGAATAACTGGTCTTTTTAGCGTCACTAATTAGAATAGCAAAATTTAGACGAGTCCTTGTAAAGATTTTGTCACTAAACCTCGCAGTTAATCATACTGCGTGATAAGAGGTTTTAAGATAGGGGTTGTAATACTAAAAAATTCTTGTATAATCTTCTTTGGTGGCTCCATTGGTAGCCTCGCAACATTGTACTACGAATCCCGCCAGGACCGGAAGGTAGCAACGGTAGTAGATTCAATGTGTGCCGAGGATGTGCTGATGGAGTCGCTTTTTTTTGCCTGTAATTTGAGTAAAATGTCCAAAGCGTGCTAAAAAACGCTAGCAAATTTAGTAAGCCCTTCATTGTAAAGGGCTTTTTTTGTGCCTGCATTTCGTCTGATTCTAGCGTTTCATTGATTAAGATAGGTTAAAATATAGTATATAAAAATTTATCAAAACTGATATAAGTATGGAATGCTTTGAGGCTTATTTATGAAAACACTGGTTTGGCTATTTATCATTGTAGTGGTTTTGGCGGTTGTATTTGGGGTGTCCATATTTAATCGGCTAGTGCGCGCCCGCAACCAAGCAAAAAACGGCTTTGCGCAGATAGATGTGCAACTAAAGCGTCGTCATGATTTGATACCAAACTTGGTTGAGACGGCCAAGCGTTATTTGACCCATGAACAAGAGACACTTACCCGCGTGATTAGTGCGCGGAATCATGCCCAAAGCTTACAAGACTCAGGCCACCATCAGCCAGACTCGCTTGAACATATGGCATTATTTGCCAAAGCAGAGAGCATGCTGTCTAAAGCATTGGGGCAGTTCTCAGCTGTGGTAGAAGCGTATCCTGAGTTAAAAGCGGACAGTATGATCAAAGAGCTGATGGATGAGCTAACCAATACGGAAAATCGTATTGGCTTTGCCCGTCAGCATTATAATGATAGCGTGATGTTTTATAACAACGACCGCGAAGTGTTCCCAAATAACCTTATCAGTAGTACCTTTGGCTTTCGTCCGCTCAGCCCTTTAGTTTTTGAAGATAGAAAGGCGATTGCTCAAGCGCCTGTCGTCAATATAGGCTGATTTTTTATTATATTCAGATGCGGTTAGCTATCTTTAAGTCAGGCATATAGATGGATTTTTTTGGTGAACAGCGGATACGCACGCGGCGCAGCCTACTGCTTTATGGACTGTTTTTTTTAATCGTTGTGGCCCATATGGTAGTGGCGCTTGCGATCGTCTGGCTTTTATTTACGATATTTGCAGATGGCATATACTATTGGGCGCTGGTTTTAGTTATCGGTTGGACATTGACAAGCTTTATCGGCGGTAGCTTATTAGAATATCGCCGCTTGAGGGCGGGTGGCCGCGCGGTTGCCCAGCGGGTAGGGGCAGTGCGTTTGTTTATCGATAGCAGTCAAGATGCTTGGGAGCACAGCCACGGAGTCGCCCATCAGCACGAATCTGTTTCAAAGGTTCGTTTTAGTGCTCGTCATATAGCGGTACGTGATGAGCGTGATTTTCCACCTGTCTATCGCCGTTATTATGAGATCGCCCAGCAGCTAGCCATTGCGTCAGGCTTACGTATGCCGATTCTCTATGTGCTGCCTGATGAGCAAGGCATCAATGGTTTTGTGGCAGGTCGTCAGAGTCAGGATATGGTGCTCGTCGTCACTCAAGGTGCGCTTGATAAACTGTCTGATGAAGCGTTATATGGACTCATTGGTCATGAGTATGGTCATATCTTGCATGGTGACGCAACATTTAATCTACAATTGATGGTGGTACTAGCAGGGCTGCAAATCCTCTATGACTGGAGCGATCCTATTAGCAGTCACCTGAATCGCCCAGCAAATGGCAGTCGTCACGCTGGTGCTTTTGATGAAGCGGGCAATCAAAGCGCTTTTATACCGCAACGAGCTATCGATCGTCATGCGCGTAGCACCGAGGCGCAGACGGCAAGTTTTACCACGCATGGTGAATGGGTCGCTTATTGGCAATCCCAAGCTCATAGTCAGCCACAAAGCCAGCAGTTACCAGTGAAAAGTCAGTCGAGATGGCACCAAGATAGAAGTGTGATTGAGCGCCAAGTGCCGCGCAGTATATGGACGCTTTTGCTGCATGGACTGAGTTTTTCGAGTATGGCCTGTGCGCAGCTGATCAAGCACAGCTTTAACCGTCAGCGTGAGCTGCTCGCCGATGCCACCAGTGTGCAGCTGACGCGCTCGCCTGCGATTATGGAAACCCTAAAAACCATTCATCAAGATTCGCTCGGTTCGCGCTTGACTCATATCGCTGATATCAATGGTTTGAGTCATTTCTTTTTTGCAAGTAGTGGGGCAGATTTAGGGGATGTATCGTGGTTTGCTACGCATCCTAGCTTAAGCGAGCGCATGAGTGCCATTAATGCTAATGAGTATTATGACTTTGCCGTACAAGTCGCAAGTGAGAAGCGCATAAATCAGCAAAAGATAAAAGACATATATGAACAGCGTCGTCTTGGTGATTGGGGAGTAATAAAAGCAAATAGCCTAAGCAACAATCAAGAAGGAACCATACTCCAATCTCATATACCTAAAACTCAATCAACGTCTATTAATCATTCTGTTGATAATAATGTCATCGAAAATCCTAATGATATTGCTGACAATGAAGCTTTAGCTTTTTCTACTGATAAACCTAGCAGTAAATCGAAAACAGAAGTAGGACTTGAATTTGTTATCGCTGAAGATGTGGTAATTGATGGGCGTTTGCAGGTGCAAGCAGAAGATGTTGGTACTTATCAGCTATTAAAACCATGGATGGCAAAACCTGAGAGCGACTTGCCATCGGCAGCTTTGATTAGTATTGATGATTTAAAAAAAGTCACGTTACCCCAGCACGTACTTGATCATAGTCACCACCCATTAGGAGCGCAAGCTTTGATCGAAGTCGTCATGCTATGCCATCAAGGACAGGCAATATCTACGACTGATAGGTATGACTTACAAGATATTTGGATTGGGCTTCCAAAGGATAGAGTATTTGCTGCCGACATCGATGCTAATACTAATCATTTCAGTGACCCTCAAATGTTAGCGCATACGCTAGATCATAATTTATTAAAAATAGTAACAAATCTTGACCGGCGTTTAGACAGTGCTTTGATTGCATTCGCTATCAAGCAACTTAGCCAGCATGATTTATCAGAAAGCACCATTAATCAATTATGTCTCAAAAGCGAAACCAGTCATAGTAACCAAGCCCATCAACACTATAAACAACAAAAAAAGTGTCGTACTATGTTGTTGCGCTATCAACAGGGCTTACTTGAGTTGTTTGGAAAACAGCTATCAGCTGATCTGACCAACAGCTTTTCTGATAACCTATTAGATGAAAAAGATTTAACAGGTGATGATCAGTCAGTACCGACTCCTTTGAATAATGCGACAATATCAACTCCAGTGCAACAAGCTTCACCAATTCTATCGTTATGGCAAGCGCTGCATTTACAGCAATTACTGCCAGTATTTTCCGAACTTTTAAATGATAATGGTGTAAATACACAGAGTGAATGGCAACCGCTATTACAGACTGGGATGAGTAATATATGTGCTCAGCTTGACCCCTCAGGGCAGGTTTTTGATGGTCTTGATATGGTTCAAATCTCTATATTGATATTGCTTGCATATCGGCTGTCAAAAGATGTCAAAGGCCAGATGATATCGACGTTAGATGGCTCAGTACATATGTCAGTGTTCAGCTACAGTAATGATAGCGTTGCATACTATGTTGTTGATTTACGACGCTATGCGCGCTTAATTGATATTGATTTGTCTGCAGTCACTGATGCAAATTTGCAGTGGCTATTATTGACCGCTCAAAGTCTAAACAGCGTTCAGCTATTGGCTGTTATTCATACTGTGCCTGCCCATCCTGCATCTATTGCTAAGGACTCTATAATAGAAACTCAAGTTGAAGAGAATTATCGACAGAGACAACAGTATAGCCGTCAAATAGATTATAATGAGTATCGGCAATGGCTAAGTACATTGCATACCGTCATGTTACACGATACGATAATCAGTCAAGATGAATACGACAGCCTGATGATGCTGGCAGAGCGATGGCTTGGCGTTCGTCAACTTTTCTAATGAATGTCATTGATGGAAGCTAGATGAGTATTTCGCTGGTAAGAAGCTGAATGTTACAAATCTTTTTTTAATTTTATTTTTAACCTTAAAAACCTGTAAATTCATTTTAGATAAATAGGGTAATAAAGATACATGAGTGATATCCAAGAACCGCTAATTGTATTGCAGCGCCGTATGCAGCAACGCCAAATTCTAGCGATGATGGGTATCGATCACTGGGTGCAGCCAAATTCAGCGACGCTCAATATTACGGAAATTGAGGCGGCTACCGAGAGTCAATCTAACTTATCTAACCAAAGCGCCTCGAATCAAAGCACTGAGAAATCAAGCACTGTACAACCAAGCGTTGATGCAGACGCTGTGGAGCATTCAAACCATAACTCATTAGACGATGAATCGGCAGACTCTATATCTAACATAGCAGATACGCCTGCTAGTGATTATGATGTCATTCATGATAGTGACGAGACTCAAGATATCAGCTTGCACGCCAATGAACAAAGTCCAGTAAGCTATAGCTTTGACACTACCACAAGCCATACAGCGAGCTCTCCAAGCACTAGTGACTCTCAAGATAGCTTACAACAAATACCACAAAACGTTGGGCAAGCAGTTGCACCTCTAGTAGAAACGGTTACGCCAACTTCCAATATATCTATCAAGCAAACGCATGCCGCCGATATCAGCAATGATGATAGCTTTAAAAAAGTAGCACCATTTGATTTACAAGGTGACCGCTATGGCGATTGGGTGATTTTGGTTGATATCCAAGCACTTAATAACGACAGTCAAAAACTGTGGCAAAATATCACGCAAGCGCTATCAATGACTTGTGAGACAACTTCCTTTCCGATTTGTGCAGGCATGGATACAGCCGAGCTTGCTAATGCCAGCCTTGCTGGGTATATATTTAAAATTGGTCGCACCGAAGAGATACAAGTTGCGTCATTAACTGCACTGCCTGAAGGTCTTCACCATCCTAAGCTTACTGCTATACCTACTTTGGATGAAATGCTCGCTGATAGTAGCCTTAAACGTCAGTTTTGGGAGCAGATATCAAGTTAGGTTTAGATTTAGTGACGTTAAATAAAAAAATACAAAGTCAGATTTGTAATATCCTTAAAATTTAACCCTAGGCGCTTTAATATTTAAATAAAAACGATGACTTCATCATATTTAGGATAATAGCCATGTCTACAAAAACAACCTCTACACCAACTACCAATACCACCACTCACCGTGTCCCTAATTTTTCAGCGGGGCCTGCTACTATACCGACTGCAGTGCTTGAGCGCGCACAAAGTGAGCTACTTGATTGGCAAGGCCGCGGTATGTCGGTCATGGAGGTCAGCCACCGTAGTAAAGAATATGTCGCAATTACTGAAAAAGCCGAAGCTAAATTGCGCTCATTGATGGACATTCCAGATAACTATAAGGTGTTATTTTTACAAGGCGGTGCAAGCTTACAATTTTCAGCGATTCCTCTTAATTTATTAAATGGTGGACGCGGTGATTATCTGACAACGGGTGCTTGGTCAGGTAAAGCGGTCAAAGAAGCCAAACGCTATGAAGCATTGGGGTTGGGCGCAGTTAATGAAGTGGCAACTGGCAAAGACAGTAACTTTACCGATGTGCCAGCCCAAAGTGGTTGGAGCCTAAGCGAAGATGCGGCTTACTTTCACTACTGTGCTAACGAAACCATTCATGGGCTACAGATGTTTGAGCCGCCACAAGTCGATGCACCTATTATTGCCGATATGTCTTCTTGCATTTTGTCGCAGCCGATTGACGTGTCTAAATTTGGCATGATCTACGCTGGGGCACAAAAAAACATCGGTCCAGCAGGATTGATTATTGTGATTATTCGTGAAGATTTATTGGGGCAGGCAAGCGAGTGGTGCCCGCTACTTATGAACTACGAGCATCAGGCTGAAAAAGGATCTATGTCAAACACGCCAGCGACTTATGCTTGGTACTTGGCCGGACTGGTATTTGACTGGTTAGAGGAGCAAGGTGGCGTGGCTGCTATCGGCAAAATCAATCAGCAAAAAGCAGATTTGCTCTACAAAACTATCGATGACAGCAGTTTTTATAACAATCCCGTTGCTCCTGAATATCGCTCTATCATGAACGTGCCTTTTACCTTAGCCAATAGCAATCTTGATAAGGTGTTTTTAGAAGAGTCAGAGGCGGCAGGTTTGATGAATCTAAAAGGTCACCGTGATGTGGGCGGTATGCGTGCCAGTATTTATAACGCGGTACCGCTTGAATGGGTACAGCAACTGGTTGACTTTATGATTGCTTTTGAAAAAAAGCACGCTTAAGTCTGTATAGACTTTAAAACAAAAGACGCAGCTTTTATAAGTTGCGTTTTTTTATGAAAGTTAACATCTTTTTTGGATGAATAGGGCTTTGTAGCGCATACTTAATAATGCAAACCATTAGGTTAAAAAACTGAAGTTTGTTATGATAAAATTCCGCGACATGGCTATTTTGCAGTCAGTACTTAAGTTTTCGTTACCTAAATTGATTGAGTTTAGAGGGTAGTTATAAGGTCATGATGATAAAAAATGCCATGCTAAAAGCCGTCTTACTCGCTCTCGCTCTCACTATCAGCTGGATACCAGCCAGTATCGCGGTACCAATCACTACGACTGCACTTGGTCATAACAGCCCGACTGAGTATATTGACGCGCCATACATGCCCTATGCCAATCCGAATGCACCAACAGGTGGGACATTATCGCTTGATGCGCGCGGTACCTTTAACGCGGCCAATAAATGGATGACCACGGGTGTGGCAATGGTTGGTACTGATTATCTGTATGATACGTTGATGACAGGCTCTCTAAATGAAGCCTTTACCATGTATCCGCAGCTGGCAAGCAAGGTCACCTACGATCCGGATGACACCAGCTGGATTATCTATCATATCAACCCTGCGGCGCGCTTTTGGGATGGTACAGAGGTCACCAGTCATGATGTCAAAGCTACTTATGACGCCATACTCAATAAAGGACCGATGTATATCCGCAGCTACTTGGGTGATATTAAAGACATTGAGATTATTGATAAGCGGCGAGTAAAGTTTATCTTTGCCTCTGATGATAATAAAGAGATTCTATTAACAGTCGGACAGTTTCCGATTTTTGCCAAATCCTCTATTGATACGGACTTTGAAAAAATTAGCCTAACACCACTCATGGGTAGTGGACCTTATAAGCTTGGCCGCGTCGATGCAGGACGTTCGGTCAGTTATATACGTGACCCCAATTATTGGGGTCGGGATTTGATGGTCAATCGCGGTCGCTATAACTTTGATATGATTAAGTTTGTATATTACCAAAGTGATGAGATAGCTTTTGAAGGATTTAAGTCTGGACAATATCGTTTCCGCCCTGAAAACAGAGCCTCAAATTGGGCAACCGGTTATAATTTCCCAGCGGTAAAAGCAGGACTTATCGAAAAAGAAACCATTAGTAGTGAAAACCCCGTACCGATGCAAGCGCTGGTCATGAATATGCGTCGGCCGCTTTTTCAAGACATTCGCGTGCGCCAAGCATTAACCGCGGCTTACGACTTTGAATGGATGAATAAGACCTTATTTCATGGGCAGTATGAACGCCTGCAAAGCTTCTTTCATGGCTCAGAGCTTGCCGCTACTGGTACGCCATCTGCGGCTGAGATGCAGGTGTTAAGTCCAGTGTTATCCAAGCTTGAACCAATTCAACGTCAAGCGGTACTAGCGGAGTGGCAACTGCCCACCAGTGATGGTAGTGGCTTTAATCGCGAAGCGCTGCTAAAAGCGCGACAGTTGTTGCTCGACGCTGGGTTTTATTATGACGATATGCAGCTATATCAGCCTGATGGCAAGCTTGCTCAGATTGAGATTTTGATGACAGGCGAGACCATAGGGCGGGTATTATTACCTTATATTCGTAATTTGAAGCGTTTAGGGCTTGATGCGACCTTGCGGCAAGTGGATGGGCCACAATATTACGAGCGAATGCGCCGCTTTGATTATGATATGGTGGTCGATGTGTTCGCCCAAAGCTTATCACCTGGGGCTGAGCAAGCAGCTTTTTGGGGCAGTGCGGCGGCCGATCAATCTGGCAATAGAAATACAGCCGGTATTAAAAATCCAGTCATCGATGAAATAACAGCTGCACTTGCGAATGCTGAAAATCGCGACGAGATTGTTTTGTATACTCAGGTGCTAGATCGTCTGCTGCGTGCAGGGCATTATGTAGTACCGCTGTATGGCAAATCTGGTACCAATGTGGCTTATTGGGATCAGTATCGCCATACCCGAAAGCTACCAACTAATGCCGTCGGTATCGATTATTGGTGGGTTGATAAAGACGCTGAGGCACGCGTCAACAAATATTTGAAACAATAAATAATGATTTTTTAATCTGTCATCCAAAATAGCTACTCTCAAGATTTGAATAAAAACATAAGCAATAAAGATAACTACTGGTAAGGATTTGATATGAGTATTCGTATTCACCCGATTAAAGCGTTCAACGATAACTATATTTGGACACTCATTAATGAGGGTAACAAGCAAGCCATCGTTATTGATCCTGGTCAAGCGGCGCCTGTCATCACCTACTTAGAAGACAATGAGCTGGAGCTTACCTCGATTTGGACCACCCATCATCACCATGACCATATCGGCGGCGTGGCAGAACTACAAGAGTCTTATCCGATGACGCATCTGGTGGCGCATGGCGAGCATACGGTAGATGAAGACCAGACCATTAAGGACGGCAGTACGGTCAGTGCTTGGGGCTGCGCGGCGCAAGTATGGGATGTCTCAGGCCATACAGCCAGTCATATGGCTTATATATTAGATATCGATGGGCAAAAGCACTGCTTTTGCGGCGACACCTTATTTAGTGCAGGCTGCGGCCGCGTGTTTACAGGAACGATAGAGCAGCTGCATGACAGCTTTAAGCGTTTAAACGGACTGCCAGCTGAGACGCTCCTATATCCGGCACACGAATATACTGTCAACAATCTACGCTTTGGCTTATCTATTGAGCCTGCCAATGAAGCGATGCAGCAAGCATTGGCGCAAGCAGAAGAAAAAACCGCCCAAGGCATTCCGACACTGCCGGTGACTTTAGCGCATGAGCATGCTGTTAATGTATTTTTGCGCACACAAGAGCCGAGTGTGATCGCAGGCGTCAAGGCCAAGATGGCGATCGATGATGATAAGTCACTGACAGTATTTGCCGCGCTACGTGAGCTGAAAAACAACTTCTAATTATTTTAGGAAGCTGCCATTATGGGTCGTTATATCTTAAAAAGATTGCTACTGATATTACCGACGCTATTTTTGATATTGTTGGCGAACTTTGTGATTGTACAAGCGGCGCCAGGCGGTCCTGTGGAGCAGCAGCTAGCATTGATTGAGCAGGGCGCAAAAGACAATGCGCTCGGTGGCAATATCGGTGCGGGCAGTGCAGGCGGCAATGATAGTACCTACCAAGGCACGCGCGGCCTATCTGAGGAGATGGTAGCCGCGATCAATGCACAATATGGCTTTGATAAGTCAGCGCCTGAGCGCTTTTGGCTGATGCTAAAGAACTACGCCCAGCTAGATTTTGGTGAGTCGTTTTTTAAGGGTCAGACGGTGTCCGATCTGATTATAGAAAAGCTGCCAGTCTCTATCTCGCTTGGGCTGTGGAGTACGCTGCTGATATATATGATTGCCATCCCACTTGGCATCTATAAAGCCATGCATCATGGCTCGGGGATTGATAAAGCCACCGCTATGTTGCTGGCTATCGGTCATGCGATACCTGTGTTTGTATTTGCTGTCATACTGCTAGTGTTTTTTGCTGGTGGTAGCTACTGGAATATCTTTCCACTGCAAGGATTAACCTCCGAGAATTTTGATCAGTTAAGTACCTTGGGTAAAGTGAAAGATTACTTTTGGCATCTGGCACTGCCGCTGCTAGCAAGTACCGTTGGTGGTTTTGCCGGCTTAACCTATTTGACCAAGTTTAGCTTTTTAGAGGAGCTGGGTAAACAGTACGTGCTCACCGCACGCGCCAAAGGCTTAGGCGCGCGTCAAGTGCTGTACGGTCATGTGTTTCGTAATGCCATGCTGATTATTATCGCTGGTATCCCCGCGGCCATCGTTGGGATTTTCTTTGCCGGTAATTTTCTTATTGAGATTATCTTTAAGCTCGATGGCTTGGGGCTGCTTGGTTTTGAAGCCATTCAGCAGCGTGATTATCCAGTGATATTTGGCACGCTGTTTATCTTTACCTTAGTGGGACTACTATTACAGCTCATCAGTGATTTAAGTTATCACCTAATTGATCCGCGTATTGATTTTGAGGGCCGCTAATGTCAAGTCAACCATTACCTTCGGCGCCTGCAAGTCCGTCTATGACGATGACAAAAAAACGCCGCTTAAGCCCTATCTGGCAAGCACGCCTAAACCGCTTTCGCCGTAATCGTCTTGGGGTCGTATCGCTTGCTATTTTTGCCCTGATATTTGTCCTTTGTATGGCAGCCAACGTGATTGCCAATGACAAGCCGCTACTGGTGCAGTATCAAGGCGATTATTATTTCCCTGTGCTAAAGGCCTATCCTGAGACGACGTTTGGCGGTGTGTTTGAGACCGAAACCAATTATAAAGACCCTGCGGTGCAAACGCTGATTAATGAGCAAGGCTTTTATGTGATGCCGCCCATTCCCTTTGCCGATCAGACGCCAAACGTTGCGCTGGGTCTGCCATATCCTGCGCCTCCCAATAGCCAAAACTGGCTGGGTACGGATGATTTGGGCCGTGATGTGCTGGCACGCATACTTTATGGCATGCGGGTGTCATTGCTGTTTGGTATCGCTTTGACGCTGGCAGGGGCGATGATTGGCATTGTCGTTGGGGCGATACAAGGCTATTACGGTGGCTGGGTGGATTTGGCAGGCCAGCGATTTATGGAAGTGTGGGGCGGGATGCCGCAGCTGTTTATGATTATTATTTTGGTCAGCTTGTTTAGTCCCAGCATCTTTATGCTATTTGCCATGATGCTATTATTTGGTTGGATGGGATTGGTCGGTTTGGTACGCGCCGAGTTTTTGCGGGCCCGTAACTTTGATTATGTCCGCGCAGCTCGTAATCTTGGGGTATCGGACAGCCGTATTATGATGAGGCATATATTGCCCAATGCCTTGGCTTCTAGCTTATCGCAGTTGCCGTTTATCTTAACGGCCAATATCATTGCCTTAACCGCGCTAGATTTTTTAGGGTATGGCTTACCGCCTGGCTCGCCGTCACTTGGTGAGCTGATGGTACAAGGCAAAAACAACCTTGATGCGCCTTGGCTGGCCCTATCAGGATTTTTTAGTCTGACTTTTATCTTATCCTTGCTCATCTTCGTTGGCGAAGCGCTGCGTGATGCCTTTGATCCGAGGCGCTCCTGATATGACAACTGATAAGATGATAAACGCCAATATGAAAACTGCTACTGAGCAAAACAACCGTTTAAACAACAGTCATAGCAATGTACAAAATAAGCTGATGCTAACCGTAGATAAACTTAGCATCGTTACGGACGCAGACATCGTCTTAGTCGATAAACTAACGTACGAGCTGCGACAAGGGAAGACATTGGCTATCGTCGGCGAGTCAGGCTCTGGCAAGTCGATCGCCAGTCTTGCACTGTTGGGCTTGCTACCAAATAGTTTGAGCGTCACAGGTGAGGTGCAGTTAGCAGACGCGACAAAAATGACAACATTGCCGATAAGCAATCATAAAACACGTGATGCAGCGCTGCGCGCTATCCGTGGTCAGCGCATTGCTATGGTGTTTCAAGAGCCGATGACAGCGCTGAACCCGCTGCACACCGTTGCCAAGCAAATTGTCGAGTCGTTGCGTCTAAGCAGCGTACCCAAAAAGCACTGGCGAGACAGGAGTATCGCCTTGCTAAGTGATGTCAATATTACTGACCCTGCTGACAAGCTAAGCCGCTATCCACATGAGCTGTCAGGCGGCCAACGCCAGCGGGTAATGATCGCCATGGCGTTGGCGCAGCAGCCTGATATCTTAATCGCTGATGAGCCAACCACTGCGCTGGATGTCACTCTGCAGCATGAGATTCTTGAGCTGCTAGATAGGCTCAAGCGGCAGCATCAGATGGCGATGATACTCATCAGCCATGATCTTAATTTGGTCAAACGCTATAGCGACAATGTCATCGTCATGCGCCAGGGCCAGACGGTCGAACAAGGGCCAACTGCAGATGTGTTTAATCAGCCAGCAGCCGACTATACTCGCACACTTATCGAGCAAGATTTTGGGCAAGCATTAGATCTATTTGAGGATGAAAGTCAGCGGCCAACCGTATTGCAAGTCAGTCATTTACAAGTACAGTTTCCAATTGAAAAAAGTCTGTTTGGCGGCGTCAAACGCTGGTTTGATGCGGTAAAAAACGTCGATATGACGCTGCAAAAAGGGCAGGCGCTCGGTATCGTTGGTGAGTCCGGCTCTGGTAAAACCACGATTGCCCTTGCGCTGAGCCAATTATTAAGTCATCAAGCGCGCATCAGTGGTCAGATTATGGTGAACGGCCAAGATATCGCGGTATTGTCTAGGAGTGAGCTGCGAAAATTCCGCTCGCAGATTCAGATGGTATTTCAAGACCCCTTTGCCAGTATCAACCCGCGTATGACGGTGATGCAGATAGTTGAAGAAGGGTTATTAGTACAAGGCGTGGATAAGGTCGCCCGCCAGCAGGCGGTGATGGATAGTCTGGCGACCGTGCACCTGCCTGCTGAGTTTGCGCAGCGTTATCCGCATGAGCTATCAGGCGGTCAGCGTCAGCGGGTGGCGCTTGCCCGTGCGCTCGTGATGCAGCCAAGTCTATTGATACTTGATGAGCCGACATCCGCGCTTGATAGCACGACGCAGGTCACAGTAGTCAATTTGCTACGAGAGATTCAAGAAAAATTGCACATCAGTTATGTGTTTATCAGTCACGATCTAAAGGTTGTGCGCGCTTTATGCCAGCATATTATGGTACTAAAAGAAGGCACGTGCATCGAGTCTGGACCTACTGAAGCTATTTTCGCTAATCCAAAGCATCCGTATGCCAAGCAATTATTGCAGGCGAGTATGCTTTAGTCTAAGCAGTTAGAATAAAATAATTATACGAATTTATAAAAACTGGAACACCATACATGCTAAGTAGGCTCAAAGTACAACCCATTCGAGCGCGTGATACCAGTGAGTCGCATAGGCCTTCGACCACGCTTGAGCTATTGTTTGACTTGGTCTATGTTATTGCCGTAGCGGCGGCGGCCCATGGTTTTTACAGCCGTTTAAGTGAGCATGACTTATCAGGGTTTTTGACCTTTATTGTGGCATTTTTTATCCTTTGGAACGCATGGACCAGCTTTACTTGGTTTGCCTCAGGATACGACCCTGACGACTGGTTTTATCGTATATCCGTGATGTTTCAGATGTTTGGCTCGTTGATGATAGCAGCCAATATTCATCAATTTTATGAGCAAGGATTGACATGGATTGGGGTGACAGGGTATGCCATTATGCGGCTGGCGAGCTGTAGCCAGTGGTGGCGCGTTTATCGGCAAGTACCAGGTCATCAAAAAGTCGCTTGGCGTAGTATGGTGGGCTTGCTAGGCTTACAAGCCTTATGGATAAGTTGGCTGTTTTTGCCCGCGGCTCTACAGACGCCTGCTTTGTTTTTATTCATCCTAGCAGAGCTACTGATGCCAATCTGGGCGCGTTCAGAGCAGTTTGATAACTGGCATCCTGGGCACATTGCTGAACGTTATGGCCTGCTTACCATTATCGTATTGGGCGAGGGCGTGGTCGGGGTTAGCAATACCATTCAATATTTTTTAGCCAACTCTTCTTCCGCCGCCAGCTCTATTATGTTCCTAGGCTCAAGCTTAGTCGCGTTGGTGTTTTCGTTATGGTGGCTATATTTTATCGTACCCTTTGATAGAATTTTAAACAAAGAACGTCGCCGTCATGATTTGTTTTTATTTGGCTATGGTCACTTTTTTATCTTTGCCTCGATTGCAGGTCTCGGCAGTATGCTCAATTTGGTTACAGAATCTGTCGCTGGTGATAATGGCAATGTGATATCACAAACGTATGCGATGGGGATGCTAAGTGGAATGCTCAGCGTATTTTTATTGACCCTCACTATACTGCGGGAGCTGATGTGCCGTAAATCAAGTCGTAATATGATGGCGATACTAATGGCCTTTGTGATAATTGGGCTAAGTTATACTGCCGTGGCGCTAGGCTTACCGATTACTTATGGTATTTGGCTGATCATTTTGGCGCCTGTAGTGATGATTTGGTATTTTGGTCAAGACAATAAGCATTGGTTAGCCAAAGAGCACGTCTGATAGCTAAGGATTTATCAGACCAGGGATTTATCAGATAACTGTTTGTCAGTTAATTAAGGACACATCAGTTCACAATAATAACTATATTTCAAGAAATATACTGTCACAATGATGCTAGACAGTAGTTAGTTATAATGTGATTAAAAGGATTTTTTTATGCCCTCAAAAAAACAAAACCCTATTGCTAAATTAATAAATACCGATGGTTTGCAGCACGCAGGTTATCTGGCGGTTGCCAAGACTCGCGCCAAGGCACTAAAAGCCTTTTCTTATGTGGTACCTATTAGAAGGCCAATGTTATTCGTCGGTGAGACCTCTTGTGAGGATCTATGCGATATGCTTATCAGTGAAGGTAGTAGCAATGTATTTATTGTCACTGATGCGGTGCTTAACAAGCTTAGTATTTCTGCCAAAATCGCTGATTATCTAGATAGTAAAAACATCAGCTATCATGTCTACGATGGCATCACGCCAGATCCTACTTTTACCGTCGTTGAAGAAGGTTTGAGCCAATCTATTGACGCTCAGTGCGACTCAATTATTGCCATCGGCGGTGGCTCGGTCATCGATGCAGCCAAAATGATCGCTATGGCACAGGGAAATAAATGCACACCGCAGCAGCTTATTGGTCTTTTTAAAGCGAAAAAACCCTCTATGCCATTATACTGTGTGCCAACGACAGCTGGTACGGGTTCAGAAGCGACATTGGGAGCAGTCGTATCCGACGATAAGACCCATCAAAAGGCCTTGTCTATCGACCCGAAGATGGTGCCATTAGCTGCAGCCATTGATCCAACTATTATGCAAGGTATGCCAGCACATATCACCGCCGATACGGGTATAGACGTGTTGACACATGCCCTAGAGTCTTGGATGAGTGCCAATGCCAGCGTCGAGACCGACTATTATGCTGCCTCTGCGGTCAAATCCGTTATGGAGTATCTGTCAGTCGTATACAAAGATGGTGGCAATCTAAAAGCCCGTGAAGAGATGGGAATAGCGGCGCACTATGGCGGTATCGCTTTTAATAAAGCGGGTCTTGGTTATGTCCATGCTATCGCACATCAGCTAGGCGCATACTATAGTATTCCTCATGGTCGCGCCACTGCCATCGTCCTGCCTTATGTTCTCGATGTCAATCGACAAGCGTGCCAAAAAAGACTGGCGGAGCTGGCCAAAAAAACTGGCATGGTAAAGGACGGGCAAGCTGGCAATAGTGACGCTGAGATTGCCGATCATCTTATCGCGCAAGTACGAGAATTGATTGCCACTTTAAACATCAGTCCAACGGTCAAAGGTATGCAAAGTAGTGACTTTGATAGCATTGCGAAAGCTGCGGCTAAAGAAGTCAGTGACACCTATGCAGTTCCGACTTATCTGTCTAAGTCTGAGATTAAAGACATCTTAATAAAGATCAAGCAGGCCAGTGAGGATCGGATGAGCAAGAATGAAAGTAACGACGAAGCTGCATAATAAAGTAAGCCTTAGTAAGACAAGGTATTACCAGTTTTGTGTATGAGGTGTTCTTAATTGGTTGAAAACTTATCAAAAGCCCTTCATATATAATGATACAGGAATCTTTTAGTATTGCTTATTTTGGGTGCTTTTTAAGGGTTCTATAATTTTATAACGTTACTGTTAGGAAATCTTATGAATCGAAAATTAAAGACGAGCGCTGTGGTTATGGCTATCGCGGCAAGTAGCACTCTTTACGTTGGCTGCGCTTCTACTGAGAACACTGCTACTGTAAAAAACACGCCCATTGATAACCCTTATGCACCTACTGATCCAAATTTGGCAGTGGCTACTGTAGCTGGCGGCTGTTTTTGGTGTGTGGAAGCGGGTTATGAAAAGATACCTGGTGTGATTGAAGTAGTATCTGGTTATGCTGGTGGACAATCTACCAATCCAACTTACAGTACAGTATCAGCAGGAGGTACAGGTCATACTGAGGCGGCTCAAGTGTACTATGATCCAACGAAAATCACTTACAATGGCATCGTGCAAGCCTTATGGCGAATTGCTGATCCTACCGATGATAAAGGTCAGTTTGTCGATCGCGGTACGCAGTATCGTCCAGCTATTTTTTACCAAAATGAGCAAGAAAAACAGATAGCCGAGTCGGCTAAGCAGTCGTTGCAAGCTTCGGGTGTTTATGACAAACCCGTCGTGATTGAAATTGTTCCTGCCAGCGATTTTTATCCGGCAGAAGAGTATCATCAAGATTATTATAAAAAAAATCCGTTACGTTATAAGGTCTATACCTTTAACTCTGGTCGTTACCAGTTTATAGAAAGCGTGTATGGTAAAGATTATGAGCTGGACTTTAGTCAGTTTAAGCCAACTTCTACTAGTGTAGAGTTAGGAGTGGAAGATAGCGCATCGAAAGTGCTAACTTTAGAAGAGACAACAAAATTGGGCTTTAATCCAGATAATTTTGTCAAGCCCTCACAAGTTGAGCTAAAAAAGTCGCTGAGTAGCATTCAATATAAAGTCACGCAAAAAGATGATACTGAACGCGCCTTTGATAATGCTTATTGGGATAATAAAGAGCCTGGATTATATGTAGATGTAGTATCAGGTGAGCCATTATATTCTTCACGTGATAAGTACAAATCTGGCACAGGCTGGCCGAGCTTTACCCGTCCTTTGGATACAAGCTTCGTCATAGAAAAAGCAGATCGGGGTATATTTGGCACTCGTACCGAAATTCGTAGCCGCTATGCCGACTCACATGTCGGTCATGTCTTTGATGATGGTCCAGCACCTACAGGCAAACGCTATTGCATGAACTCAGCGGCATTGCGTTTTATTCCATTAGCGCAAATGAAAAAAGAGGGCTATGGTAACTGGATTGATCAGGTCAAACCAGTTAGTTAATGCCGTCTTATTAAATTTAAGAATCGCTCACTACTGTCTAAATAGCATAGTGAGCGATTTGCGTCTGTGAGCGCTCAACGATTGCAGTATATCAACTACAGTGATGGCCTAAATTAGCACTATTGAAACTGGCACAAAAAAGGATACTTAAGTATCCTTTTTTATTGTCTATCAAAGACTAGAAAGCTGGCTGACGCTTGGGCACCGCCCCTAAGAACTCATTACGTGCTTGATTATCGTGTACATATTCACCAAGCATCGCTGTACTACGAGTGGTTGAATGCTGCTTACTGACACCGCGCATCATCATACACATGTGTGATGCATCCATCACTACTGCCACACCGCGGCAACCAGTTACATCCATAATGGTTTGAGCCACTTGCTCACTTAAGTTTTCTTGAATTTGCAAACGACGGGCGAACATATCGACGATACGAGCAAACTTTGACAACCCTAATACGTGTCCATTAGGCAAATAACCAATATGAGCGATACCGTGAAAAGGCAACATATGATGCTCACATAGCGAGTAAAATTCAATATTTTGTACCAATACTAGCTCACGGTTGGTCGATGGAAATACTGCATCGTTGACGACTTCATCTAAGCTTTGATGATAGCCTTCGGTCAGATGAGCAAAAGCCTTTGCTGCGCGTTCGGGAGTATCTTCAAGACCAGGGCGCGCCAAATCTTCGCCTGTTGAACCAATCAACTGACGGTAAGATTCGATACTTTCTTGATGTTCTGAGATTATGGTTGGGGTGTTACTCATAAGTTTGGCAGCCATCCAAAATGTAGGTGTAGCTTAACGCTAAATCCTTGGTCATAAACAACCGTTATAAAGGATTTTTATAAAAATGTGCAAGCTGGGAAGGGCTACGATTATACTTGAAATCGGTGCAACTTCATACCGCTATAGACAATGCTAAACTGCTTAATAAATGAGAGCAAATATAAAGCGATAATAGTTTACGACTGTTTACTTATTTTGAATCGTGTATAATGAGTCATCTTTTTACAATGACATTTGCTACTTCTTTTATTGTAGCGTCAATGATTGACTGAATTACTTCACCTTAACTTTCATCATTTTAATCTGTTAACAAGGAAATACTATGCTACTGCAAGGACAACGTTTCGTCGTAACTGGCATCGCAAGCAAGCTATCTATCGCATGGGCTATCGCTGAGGCATTGCACCGCGAAGGCGCCTCATTGATCCTAACATATCCAAACGACAAGATTAAAAAGCGTGTCGATATGGCAGCTGAGCAGTTTGAAGCTGACTTGGTGCTAGAATGCGATGTGGCCTCAGATGACTCTATTGCTGCTTGTTTTGAGCAAATTAGTAATCATTGGGGCGATGGTATAGATGGCGTGGTCCATGCAATCGGCTTTGCACCGATGGATCAACTTGATGGCGATTTTGTCAGTGCCACTACTCGTGAAGGCAGTCAGATCGCTCATGATATCTCAAGCTATAGCTTTGTTGCATTAGCCAAAGCCGCTCGCGAATTGCTGGCTATGCGCCATGGTTCTATGCTGACGTTGACTTATGAAGGTAGTATTTCAGTCCTGCCTAACTATAATGTCATGGGTATGGCAAAAGCAAGCTTGGAGGCCAGTGTACGCTACCTTGCTACTTCTATGGGCGGTGAGGGTATCCGTGTCAACGCCATCTCAGCAGGACCTATTCGCACTCTTGCAGCCAGCGGCATCAAATCCTTCCGTAAAATGCTTGATATCAGTGAAAAAATCGCACCGCTACAGCGCAATATTAATCAGATGGAAGTCGGTAATGCAGCACTATTCTTGCTCTCACCTTGGGCGTCTGGTATTACCGGTGAGATTATGTTTGTTGATGCAGGCTTCAACACGGTTGCTATTAGCGAGCAGTTGATGATGCTTGATGAAGAACCAAAATAACTGTGTTTAATCATAGATTCTATAGTTTGTAATATATTGAAGACAGCCAATTGGCTGTCTTTTTTGGTTATACTATGAGATTTTAAGGATAAGTCTTTAGGCCACAGACATGATAACCAAACTACCAAAGTGGATACTGTGGGGCGGGGCGGTACTAGCGTTTAGTGCTGGTTGTGTTAACACCGCAGCACTCATGGGTTTTGCCAGATTATCTGTCTCGCATGTCACAGGCAACGTCAGCTTGTTTGCAGCAGCTATTGCTTATTTAGACGCTCGTAGCATCTTATATATTGGTGCGCTATTACTGTCCTTTTTGGCAGGCGCAATACTGAGCGGTTTCGTGATTGGTCAGACTTCTTTGAAATTAGGTAGACGTTATGGGCGTGCCCTATATATTGAAGCGGCGTTACTATTACTTAGTTACTGGTTATACCAACAGCATGATTATTTAGGGCAGTTGACTGCGGCAATGGCTTGTGGATTACAAAACGCGATGGTAGCGACTTATAGTGGCGCCGTCATTCGTACCACACATTTGACAGGCTTGACATCAGATATGGGGGCAGCGATTGGCAACTGGCTAGCGGGACGATCAATTAGCAAGCCTACGCTAGGGTTTCAGGCCATCATTTGGTATTGCTTTTGTGGTGGCAGCGTTGTAGGAGCATTGTTATATGCTAGCGTTGGTTATGGTGCGCTATTATTACCGATAAGTATTGTTTTGATAGCTGCAATTGTCTATAACCGTGCTTCGGATCGTCTGCCCGAAAGGAGAGACTCGATATAATAAAGGTGTCTACCGAATCAATCGATAGACGCCATTGTCTATGCTTATAAATGAAATAAGGTCGCTATAAAAACTACAGACTCAGCTCTTATTGTTCTTTATCTTCTTCATGATCTTCATGCTCATGCAAACCTTGCATCATATCGAGCGCGCAATCATCAGTACGCTGCTGATCTTCTTTATCAAGACCATCTTGATTGATATCTTTTGGTGCCATTTTAGTGGTTGCGTCGGCTTTTTCACGATTGGCCATGGGATACTCCTGATTGCCTTAATGTCTTGTAGTACAACTATCAATACTACGATGACATTTTATAAAAGTTACTAATATCACTTAATTTATATCATTTATATGTATATGAGTCATATTAATCTACTCATTTAGTATGAGTAATCTTTGATTGCTTGTACAGCGTTAGACTGAACCAATTTGGTGACGATGTGTAACGCTAAATAAGGGAAAGATATAAAGATTATTGGTAGTCAAAAAAGTAATCAATGTATCTTACAGACAAAGATTTTTATAATCATAAGAAAAATACTGTCAGACCAAACTCTGTTATGATAGCCACGTATTTTTAGCGGTGCTACAAAAATGTAACCAGCTATCAAAGTACGCTTTTATTTTTACAACTTTCAATAATGTCTCTGGGCGCAATAAGGACACTCTATGTCAGAGCAAAAACTAGACAGCCATCTTCCGGATGATGGCAACGAGTATTTATTTACCGATACCTTTCCAAAAGGTACTGGAAAAGGGCTGATAGTGGTCGCCGTTGCTGCGATTATTAGTATGATTATATACAACGTATTACCGTTTGATATAAATGCTAATAAAGGCCTCGCCATGCTGTTTTTTATCGGCGTATTATGGCTAACCGAAGCGGTACATGTAACGATTACTGCTCTTTTAGTGGTGGTGGTAGGCGCATTAATCGGCATACCTGAATTTGATGCCAAGATAGGGTTGCAAAGCTTTGCAAGTCCGATTATCTATCTATTCTTTGGTGGTTTTGCTTTAGCGGCAGCTCTACATGTACAACAATTGGACAAAAAAATTGCCCTTAAGATACTATCAATGTCTGGTGGTAATCTTGGCACAGCGGTCTTTTTAATATTTGCTGTAACCGCATTTTTATCAATGTGGATATCGAATACAGCGACTGCTGCAATGATGTTGCCATTGGCTCTTGGTATTTTAACGCAGGTCGATCGTGAAAAAGATCGTGGTACCTTTGTGTTTGTATTATTGGGTATCGCATATTCTGCCAGTTTGGGCGGCCTAGGTACCATCGTTGGTTCGCCGCCTAACGCTATCGCTGCAAAAGCCTTGGACATCGCTTTTGTTGATTGGATGAAGTTTGGCGTACCGATGATGTTGGTACTACTGCCACTATTGTTAGGTGCTATGTACTTTGTGCTCAAACCTAATCTAAACCGTAAAGTTACGGTTGCACAAGAAGCACCTATCAAATGGAACAAACCTCGTATATTGACTATTATTGTCTTTATCGTGACAGCACTTAGCTGGATATTTTCCAAAAAAATTGGCGCTGCACTCGATATTGCTGACACTGATGCTATTATTGCCTTGTCTGCAGCTGCAGCGGTGGTTAGTTTAGGCTTGGTATCTTGGAAACAAGTATCAGATAATACTGACTGGGGCGTACTCATGCTCTTTGGTGGCGGTATTGCGTTATCGACAGTATTAAAAGTCTCTGGCGCCTCGTTAGTACTTGGTGAGACAGTCGCTAACGCGTTATCCACAGCGCCTATTATTTTAGTAATGATTGCGATTTCAGCGTTCATTATTTTCTTAACAGAGTTTGCATCTAACACAGCCTCTGCCGCGCTATTGGTGCCAGTATTCGCTGCTATCGCTGAGCAGATGGGCTTGCCACATGAAGTGCTGGTGTTGGTCATCGGTATTGGTGCATCGTGTGCCTTTATGCTACCAGTAGCGACGCCGCCGAATGCGATCGTCTTCGGTACTGGTCTAATAAAACAATCAGAGATGATCCGTACAGGTGTGATACTAAATATTATTGCCACCTTTGTAATCGGACTATGGGCATACTTTTTCTTGATTTAATGATGTGTGAGATAACAAAAACCGATATCTGAGTCTTCAGATATCGGTTTTTTATATAATGCTGATTGTGTATCAGCCAGTTGTTTATAGAGACCAATTAAAGGCTACTCAGTATAATCAAGCCAAACCCAGCCGTTTTCTAGCCATTCGCTTAACTCGTCTGGATCGATATCGGCCACATCTTGATAAGTCAAACGCTCGCCATTTGCCAACCGTATTAGTACCGCCGCTGCTGCCTCATCGATGCCATCAAGGCGTTGACCATTGGCATATAATGTGATGTTATCGTCATTTTGGGTATAGAGTAGGCGATTAGTATAATCTGCCTGCAGTGTTGCCCCATCAGATAACGCTTGCATTAGCTCGTCAGTCTCCAATGTCTCCTCTGGTACCAACGCATCATATTGGCGTTTGCTGACGACCTCAGACACTGCTTGACCAATGATGTCGTCGCCGCGCTCAGACTGCAGCATTTGTAATAGTTGGCCCTTAATCGCCTCAATGCTATCTGCTTGCAACTCACCCGACGCTTGCAGCCCTTGCGGCAATAGCATCGGAATAAATAAATCACTGTCATTGGTGGCGATGTCAGCCAAGCTGTCGATGATTTGCATGAGGTTGGGACGACGACAGCCAAATGAAAACGTCAGGCAGTCATCTTGCGCCACCCCAAAATGCGAGAGCTTTGGCGGTACATAAAGCACATCGCCCGCCTCTAGTATCTCATCAAAGATAATCTCGCCCATATCGTCAAACACCCGAATCGGCTCATCTGCCACAAACTCAGTGTCTGTATCACAAAACTTGCCGAGCTGCCAGCGTCGCGAGCCAAACCCTTGCGCCAAAAACACATCATAATCATCATAGTGCTTGCCAACCGAGCCACCAGCAGGCGCGTATGAGACCATAATATCGTCGCGCTGCCACTGCGGAATAAAGTCAAACGCTTGCCACAGTTGCCCAAGCTCAGGCGACCACTGCTCCATATTTTGCACGAGTACGGTCCACTGCGCTGGTAGGTTATCAAAATCGCTTTCAGCCAATGGGTTTTTTTTAAGTTGCCATTGCGGCATATTTTTTTGTTTGGTCGCGGCTTGAGTGAGCAGACGCGCTGAAGCGTCTTCTTCCAAAGCCAGACCAAGCATATCTTCTGGCTCAAACATACCGATCAGCTGCGGTAGACCTTGCTTAATCAAGAGTGGTTTTTTTTGCCAATACTCGTTCAAGAATTGTTCAGATGTCATTGAGTCGGGTAAACAAAGGGGAATTGAGGTCATTGGTAAATCCATATTCAAAAACAGGTATAAGATTAATAGTGAGGAGTACTTTATAGGACGGTTTTAATAGTTTATGATTATCGCTTATCTGATAGCGAGCATTACAGCACTAGTGACTGCTTCAGAACATCCCATTAATCGTAGGACATTTATGAAAAAATTACATTTTATCGTCATTATCGCTAGCGCATTTTTACTTCAGGCTTGTGTACATAAGATAGTAACGGTACCTGCTAAAGTCGCGTATAAAACCACTAAAGGCGTAGTAAAAGGCACGGTTGCGGTCGGTAAAGCCATCATACCGGGCGACAGTGACGACGATGATAAAAAGGATAAAAAATAAAACCTTACTTATCATCTATGAGTTTTTAAGACAATCATAGCATTCAAAGTAAGGTTGTTTTTTTATAGACTTAGGCGAATATACAGTCAGTTTGTCCAAATAGAAATGAGGCATTTGCGCCTCATTTCTATTGCTTTAAGGTCTTAAATTCACCTTAGCAAACTTTATAGCTTTGCCATCCAGTCTTTGATAGCGCGTGCTTGCTCAGCAGCGTTACCAGTATAAGTAGCTGGCGTAAGCTCACGTAGACGTGCTTTGTCACTATCAGTTACCGCGGACAACTCGTCACTGTCTACGAAAGTAAGCATCGCTTCACGCGTCATGGCATTGCCACGGGTTAGGGCTTTTAATTTCTCATACGGGTTTTCGACCCGGTAGCGACGCATGACCGTTTGAATTGGCTCTGCCAATACTTCTTGTGCCTGATCCAAGTCATCATTTAAGCGCTGTGGATTGACTTCTAATTTGCCCACGCCTTTTAGGCACGCATCAAATGCAATCATACTTTGCGCCAGACCAACACCGATATTACGCAGTACCGTAGAGTCTGATAAATCGCGCTGCATACGCGAGATAGGCAGCTTTTCCCCTAAGTGCGCTAGCATGGCATTGGCCACGCCCAAGTTGCCTTCTGAGTTTTCAAAGTCAATCGGGTTGACCTTATGCGGCATGGTTGACGAGCCAACTTCGCCGTCTTTTAGGCGCTGCTTAAAATAGCCTAAGCTTATATACTGCCAAATGTCACGGTTAAAATCGATCAATACCGTGTTAAAGCGTTTGACTGCATCAAACAATTCAGCGATATAGTCATGTGGCTCGATCTGCGTGGTATAAGGGTTGAAAGTCAGCTCAAGGCGCTCGGTGATAAACTGCTCAGCATGGCTTTGCCAGTCGACTTCTGGATAGGCCGATAGGTGAGCATTGTAGTTGCCGACCGCACCATTTATTTTACCTAATAGCTCAACCTGACCGATTTGCTTGATTTGGCGGGCGAGGCGATAAGCCACGTTTGCCATCTCTTTACCTAGCGTCGTTGGGCTGGCAGTTTGACCGTGCGTACGTGACAGCATTGGCTGATCGGCGTGCGCAATGGCTAACTCAGCGATACTGTCGGTCACTTGCTGCATTTTTGCAACCACAAGCTCACGGCTGTCTTTTAGCATCAACGCGTACGATAAGTTGTTAATGTCCTCACTGGTACACGCAAAGTGAATAAACTCCAAGCTGTCTTCTAGCTGCTGATTGCCGCGAAACTTATCTTTGATAAAGTACTCAACGGCTTTGACGTCGTGATTGGTCGTCGCTTCGATGTCTTTAATCGCTTGCGCGTCGCTTTCACTAAAATCATCAACGATACTGTTTAAAAATTCATGGGTGTCGGCATCAAACGCTGCTAATTCGCCAATCGCGCTGTTATCCGCCAATGACTGCAACCAGCGAATCTCAACGGTGACGCGAGCTTTAATCAAGCCAAATTCAGACAAATAAGGACGCAAGCTGTCGGCTTTCGATGCGTAACGACCGTCGATTGGGGAGAGTGCGGTAAGTGGAGTCATAGTGATGCCTCGATAGTTATGAGATAAAAAATTGCAAAGGTATAGCTACTAAAAATTGCTATATAAGCACGGGGTAAAAATAGTTGCGCGTAATATAGCAGAAATGCGAATGTAAAAAACCCGTCTATTCATATAACTTTATATTTAAGGTGTACTTTTATATTTAAGGTGCATCGACAGTATCTGATTGCGTTGTCCCATACTGAGTATTAAAGTAAAAACTACGGTGAGTTCTGGCACTTAAGATTAAAGGTACTGTTTTCACTGTTCCGTTTTCTCCGATCGGCACACTATCGCTCGCATAATCGCTTGCCTGATAACTAGGATTAGCGAGTTTCGACGTTACTTTGGCATTGTTGTCGCCTTTTTTTTGGAGAATGTCGCGCATGACAAAGTTGTTAATATCGATATTGGCACGGTTGGTTGCAGTGATCTTATAAGCAATGCAATTCCCAGGCTTAATATCTGCACCCGCCCCAGTCTCTGAGCTAGAAAGGGGGTCTTTGCTATAAGTGAGACTGGTAATATCAGTCACTTTGCAGTCATTAGCAGCCTGTTCTTTTTCTAGCACTAGAGCTACGTTTTGATCAATAACTCTACCAAAGTTATTATTTTGATACTCATATTTCGCATTCTCTAACGTAATTGTCTTTTTATTAGTCGTCGTACGAATAGGGTAAGTAGTACCGCTTCTTTCTTCTAATAGACAAACACTAGCTTGACTACCAAGGTCAGTTATAGGGACTTTAAGTTGGTATGTACCAATATCGCTACCAGAGGATTTTACAGATTGTGCGGCATATGTGATGGTTGGATTATCACAGCTATTGACTATTTTGACTGTGCTACCGGCAATACCAGATTCGAAAGCACTGTTAAATAGCCCATTAAAATAATTGGGTCTATTGCTGTAGGCGCCGCTCGTTATGTTTGCGTTACTAGCATCTGCCTCTGCAGCAGTAATACCACCATTGTCATCAAATACAATACCAGAAAAGACATAGTAATAAGGAGTGCTTTCTATACCAAAGCTGATCCATTCATTATATGTCTCTCCAACCACATCGGCCTCGATAGCACTGTTGCCTTTCATAATGCCTTCATAGGTTAGCGTTACCGACTCTGCATTTCTGACTGCAATCACATAATTGCTTTTTGAGTTTTCGATACCATAGCTTACATAGCTACTGTTATTAGGGATAAGAGTATTAGTATTTAGAGGAGAGTATGAGTTTCTATTATTAGGATTGGTGGAGCTGTCTTTTAAAATATTTTCAAAGGTAGGAGTTGGAGGTAATGTACCTCTTTTTTGCGCGCCAAAGCTCACTTCACCGCTATTATTGGTGCTTGGCGTAAATGAGCTACTGTTACCCGTACCGTTTAGGGCTGTTAAGCTATAATAGTAAAGGTCGTTATTGCCACCACTGAAGCTATCAACACGTAGCTGCGGCTGACTAGTCGCATTATTAGAGCTAAAGCTATTGCGTGATATCCTCTTACCCATAAAGTAATCACCCATGGCGCCAAAAAAATAGCCAACGTCAGGGTTTTTTCTAACCGTCGCTTCTACAGGCAGATTGATCTGAGAGTTTTGAGTAAAGCTTAAGGTTTGACGAGCAATCTCAGAGTTACCACCTGTGGTATAGCTGGTTTGACCAATCTTTATGGTGTGTAAAGAAGTGATGTCATCAGGCGTAATAGTTATCGTATAAGTAAACTTATCTCTGTCATTGCCAGCATTGACCTCATTTTTGATTTCGATACCATTGTCGCCAACTCTAACGCTTGCGCCATTGTAACCGTTAGCTGCCCCTGCGGTGATCTTAAACTTACCCGTGGCATTTTCTGCTGTTCGGTAAGTACCTGATGCAATACTGCCTGGCACTGTCTCTGTGTCGCGAATAAATGTGCCAAAATCTGTAGGAATAGCTTGAGCAAATAACGGAGTAGTAACAACGAAAAAAGCAATGATCTGACTTTTGAATGTTGAATAAGATTTTACAGTGTTCAAAACAGGTATAAAGCGGCCAGTCATGAAGTATCCTATAAGTGTAACTGATATAACTAATACAATTGAAAATTTGCAAGCTACCATTTATGAGCTATTATTTTTAGCTATTCATAAGTATTGGTAGAAAATAATTAAAGCCCGCATGGCGCATCAATAGAGGCAATCACCCCGCCACCAAGACATACCTCATCGATATAAAATACTGCTGACTGACCTGGCGTCACGGCGCGCTGCGGCTCATCAAATACGGCTCGTACTTCACTGCCATCTGAGTTTGTGGCAAATACATGACAAGCTTGATCTGGCTGACGATAGCGAGATTTTGCCATGCAGCGTAATCCTTCGGCGCTAAATATATCTGTAGGCGGTAGACCATCAATCCAGTCGAGCTTGTAAGCTTGCAGCTCATTACTCATAAGCATCGGATGCGCATGGCCTTGACCGACGATAAGACGGTTTTTGTCCAAGTCTTTTGCTAATACAAACCAAGGCTCTTCAGGACGGTCTTTGACACCGCCAATACCGATACCGCCACGTTGACCTAACGTATAGTACATCAATCCATCATGAGTGCCGATGATGTGTCCGTCGTCAGTCACGATATCGCCTTTTTGCGCAGGCAGGTACTGCTGTAAAAAGTCCTTAAAACGGCGCTCACCAATAAAGCAAATGCCAGTTGAGTCTTTCTTTTTAGCGGTGACAAGATCATGCTCTTCAGCGATCTGACGTACGACTGGTTTTTCAAGCTCACCCACTGGAAACAAGGTCTTGGCAATTTTGTCACCACCAACTGCATGTAAGAAGTAGCTTTGGTCTTTGTTGTTGTCCAGGCCACGCAGTAGCTGTGCAACTAGCGTGCCATCGCTATTTTTGTAGTTGACACTACGGCGTGTATAGTGGCCTGTCGCAATATAATCAGCCCCAAGGGTCAGAGCATAGTCTAAAAACGCCTTAAACTTGATCTCTTTATTGCACAAAATGTCAGGATTAGGCGTGCGCCCCGCTTTATATTCTGCTAAGAAGTGCTCAAACACGCGGTCCCAATATTCCATGGCAAAGTTGGCCGTGTGCAACTTAATACCGATTTTGTCGCACACTGCTTGCGCGTCGGCGAGGTCGTCCATGGCAGTGCAGTATTCAGTGCCGTCATCCTCTTCCCAGTTTTTCATGAAAAGACCCTCTACCTTAAAGCCTGCTTGCTGGAGTAGGACGGCTGATACAGAAGAATCAACGCCACCAGACATACCGACGATCACATGCTTGGCGCTGGGGTTGTCGATATCAGCAAGCGTCAAAGGGCGCTGGATGCTAAAAGAGTCAGAAGCTGATAGGGTTGATGTATTTGGCATGACAGACATAGAACGGCTCAACTTTTTATACCTTGTCCAAAGTTTGAAATACTACTGAATTAAGACAACTACTAAAGTTAATAAGCTTAGTAAGTTGACAGAATATCTCATCTTTTGAATTTGGTTTATTTTTAGAGTAGGTATGATGATAAAATAAAGGCTATATTATACCAGCTAATTGAAACTGGTGGCGACCTATGGCATCTTACTGCTTGGAAAATTCAGATAGTAGTTTTAAATTATTTTAATCACGCTTATTTTGGGATAACAATGATAAAAATTGGTCAAGGTATTGATGTCCATGCGTTTCACAATAATGGTCAACAGCAGCAATATGTCATACTAGCGGGCGTGCCTATCGAGCACAGCCATAGTCTACTTGCGCACTCAGATGGTGATGTGGTACTACATGCGCTTGCGGACGCGCTATTAGGTGCATTAGCGCTTGGCGACATCGGTCAGCACTTTCCTGATACTGACGCGGCACATGCGGGTTTAGATTCTCGGGTATTGCTACGCTACGTCTATAGCAAAGTTCAAGAGGCAGGTTATATGTTAGGCAATGCCGATATTACGGTGATGTGTGAGCGCCCAAAACTTGCCCCACATAGTTTGGCCATGCGCGAAAATATCGCCAGTGATTTGCAAACTGCCATCAACAATGTCAGCATTAAAGCCACAACCACAGAAAAACTCGGTTTTACAGGTCGGCAAGAGGGTATTATGGCTAGTGCCGTGGTATTATTGGTCCCTAATGTTGTCGAATCTAGGTAGCGTTATTCTAACAAATTGGCCGCACCAAATGATATTCTGCTTGTAATACTGTGATGGTCGCCCCATGTATCTACCATATGTTTACCTAATTATTAATTAGCACAGCTTTTTCAATTTCAATGAACTGCTTTATCAATAGGAGCTTTTATGAGTGAGCAAACCCCAAATACCGCTGCAAATGATGTTGAACAACTGATTCGTGATCAGATCAAAGAAAATAAAGTTCTTCTATATATGAAAGGTACACCGCAATTTCCGCAGTGCGGATTTTCTGCGCGCTCTATCGAAGTATTGACCCAAATCGGTCGTCCGTTTGCGTTTGTTAATATTTTAGAAAATCCAGAAATCCGTGCGACCTTACCGAAAGTTGGTAACTGGCCAACGTTTCCACAGCTATGGATTGATGGTGAATTAATGGGCGGGTCAGATATTATTCTTGAGATGTATCAATCAGGTGAGCTAAAGCCGTTGGTTGAAGCAAATAGCCCTGCTGCTTAACGACTTATCGCTTTTTTGGACTACTTTATTGTCTTAATAAGTGATTTGTATTTTTTGGCATCGCAAACCTGAGTGGCTGATATGGTTGCTCGGGTTTTTTGTTGTCTGTGCACTTTGTTGTTTTTATCGGTTTTAGCCCCATATAGGGGTTAAGATAAATACAATTTAGATAATAAGAGATACTTATGAATGACCAATTAAAAAACGATGCATCAACTAAGCAACAAGAAGCGACTGAACAGGCTGCCATCGAGAAGCGCCGTGAACATCTAAAAGCTGAGTCACTACGACTTATTGAGATGGCAGGCAAGGAGCCGAACTCTGCGCTTAAGTGTATCCATCAGCTTAGTGTGGCAGGCGGCGCTACAGAAGCGACTTATGTTGCTATTGAGCAGCGCGTTGTAGCCGATCAAGACACTGCTGGCGCTTATCATTTGGCATTATTGGCGCAAAATACGCCAGACTTACCCATTGACGCGCGTCAGCTTATTGAGCTGGTTGTAAACAAAGGTGACAATGAGCAGCGTTTGGCATTACTCAAAAACTTGCCTCTACCACCCGTTGATATGATAAAAGAGCAGGTTTTGGCCAGTAACGATGGGGATGCTATTGGTCAGATGAATGCTTATCTACAGATTAATCCAGAAGGCTATGGTAGCCATCATATGTTGGGTAGTAGCCAAAAAGATCGCATTGTACCGCTTAGTCCTGGTAACAGCATAGAATAACGCCTTATATAGTTGATTCGATGTAAAATCAATATGTTCTAACATGTTTTAATTTAAATAGTTTTTATTTGAGCATTTTTTAAATATCAAAAAATTGTTATAATAATTGGTTATCTAATTTCTAACCAACGGCTTGTTTTGGTCGTGGTTTCTTTTAATTCGACCGACGTTTATTTGCTTATGGCTTGCTTGTTATAACTAAGATGTGGTGAGCCAAAAGCGACGTTGTGAGTCAAGTGAGGCATACATGCAATACCCAAAAAGTTACGACGTGATAGTGATCGGTGGCGGTCATGCTGGCACAGAAGCTGCTTTAGCATCCGCACGTATGGGCGCGCAGACCTTGCTGTTGACGCACAATATTGAGACGCTGGGTCAGATGAGCTGTAATCCGGCGATTGGCGGTATTGGAAAGTCGCATTTGGTGCGTGAGATTGATGCGCTAGGCGGTGCCATGGCATTGGCAACGGACAAGGCAGGTATCCAGTTTCGCGTGTTAAATAGCCGCAAAGGTGCTGCTGTACGTGCTACTCGTGCGCAGGCAGATCGTATTTTATACAAAGCTGCTATTCGTGAGACGCTTGAAAACCAGCCCAATCTTGACTTATTTCAACAAGGTGCTGACGATATTTTGGTAGAAAACGGCCGTGCGACTGCGGTTGTCACCTCGACAGGTATTATCTTTAAGACCGAAACTGTCGTTTTGACCTCTGGTACGTTTTTAGGCGGGGTCATTCATATTGGTCTTGAGAACTCAAAAGGCGGCCGCGCTGGGGATCAACCTTCTATTAAACTGGCTGACCGTTTGCGTGAGCTTAAGCTACCAGTGGGTCGTTTAAAGACAGGGACGCCTGCGCGTATCGATGCGCGTAGTGTCGACTTTAGTGTGATGACGGTGCAGCCAGGTGATACGCCACTACCTGTGATGAGCTATATGGGTGATGTGTCGATGCACCCTGAACAGGTCAACTGCTATATTACCCATACCAATGCGCGTACCCATGACATCATCCGTGAAAATCTTGATCGCTCACCGATGTTCTCTGGCAAAATCGAAGGCGTCGGTCCACGTTATTGTCCATCAATCGAAGATAAGATTCATCGTTTTGCGGATAAAGACAGCCATCAAATATTTATCGAGCCTGAAGGTCTGACCACGCATGAGCTGTATCCAAATGGTATCTCAACAAGCTTACCATTTGATGTGCAGCTTGAATTTATCCATAGTATGAAAGGGCTTGAGAATGCGCATATTACTCGTCCAGGCTATGCGATTGAGTACGATTATTTTGATCCACAAAACTTAAAGCCAACGCTTGAGACCAAGTCCATCGATCGCTTGTACTTTGCAGGACAAATTAATGGTACGACTGGCTATGAAGAAGCAGGCGTGCAAGGTTTGCTAGCAGGAACGAATGCGGCGTTAGTGACCACTAATAATAGTGAGTTTGAGACGTGGACACCGCGCCGTGATGAAGCTTATCTTGGCGTGCTTGTCGATGATCTCATCACCCACGGTACGACTGAGCCGTATCGTATGTTTACTAGCCGTGCTGAGTATCGTTTGCTACTGCGTGAAGATAATGCCGATCAGCGTTTGACCGAGACAGGTCGTAAGCTTGGTCTGGTCGATGACGTGCGTTGGCAGGCGTATCAAGAAAAAATGGAAGCCATTGCCACAGAATCTTCGCGTCTAAAAGATATGTGGGCCACACCCGCCAATGCGCTTGGGAAAAAGGTCACTGAGCAAACAGGAGAGGTATTGTCTAAAGAAGCGACCGCTTTTGATTTGCTGAAGCGTCCACAAGTCCATTTTGCTGATATTGCTGCTGTTACTGACTCACAAGTTGATGCGCAGGTGGGCGAGCAGATAGAAATCTCGGTTAAGTACGCAGGCTACATTGATCGTCAATCCGAAGAGATTGAACAAATGAAGCGCCTAGAAAATACTAAGCTGCCAATGGATTTTGACTACAGTATCGTGTCAGGATTATCAAATGAGATCGTCCAAAAGCTCACGCAAGTGCGTCCTTCGACCCTCGCTCAAGCTGGACGCATAAGCGGGGTGACTCCTGCTGCCGTTCAACTATTAGCAATGACTGTTAAAAAGCAGAAAAAAGTAAAAGCGGCACTAGGTTCTTAATGTATGCATTTTTGATGACGGTGAATTAAAGCGTATATAGTGTGCATAAAACCCATAGTGATATTTCATTATGGGTTTTTTTGTGGCTATACGCTTAACAATTCAAAAACAGCTTCGCACTGTTATACTTTGGTTTAGTAAGAAATAATAGGTAGAATAAAAATGCTAGAAATAACGTCAACCAAACATAAATGAGGAGTAGAATCATGCCTTTTGACAAATTATCAGACCTACCAGATTCGGTAAAAGACAACTTACCCAAACATGCACAAGAAATCTTTCGTGCAGCATTTAATAGTGCAAGCGAGCAGTATGATGATGAGTCACGTTGGTTTGCCACTGCGTGGGCAGCCGTTGAAAATGTTTACGAAAAAAACGAAGATGGCGAGTGGGTAAAAAAACCAGATCATAAGTAAAGATACAGTACATCCTTTACTCTTCCATAATTTGACCTAACCTATAACAAGTATGTGCTCATGGCTTTGAAAATACAGCTTTGAGTACATTGTCGTTCCGAGTTTATTTATGATCGAAGCCATTGTTTTTGCGATTACCATTGTACTGCCCAACCTAGCTCTAATGGGGTTGGGTTTTTTTATGCAAAGACGCGGTGAGGCGAGCCAAGCCTTTATCGATCAGTCCTCAAACTTTGTCTTTAACTACTGTTTGCCCTGTTTACTTTTTTTTAGCGTCGTCGATAGTGACGTTGATTATGGCAAACAAATCACGCTAATAATTGCTGGTATTTTAGTGACCTTTATCTTATTTATCGGCGCAGAGGTTTATGCCAAGCGCTTCGTCAGTCGCCCAGCAGATCAAGGAGTGTTTGTACAAGGTATATTTCGTAGCAATATGGCAATTATTGGACTGGCGACAGTTGCCAACGCTTACGGAGAGCGCGGCTTGAGTATTGGTGCAGTCTACATGGGTGTGGTGACAATATTATTTAATATTTTAGCTGTTATTACCCTCAGTCGTGTGTCGAAGAACGTAGATGATACGTGGGTTAGTCGTAGCCTTATGATAGTCAAAAAACTATTTACCAATCCGTTAATAATCGCCTTACTGGCCGCCTTTGCCTACAAAGCGCTTATGTTGCCACCACTTACTGGTGTCATTCATACGACTGGCGACTTATTGGCAGCGGTAGCATTGCCATTAGCCCTAATTTGCGCTGGAGCCAGCATTGATTTAAAGTCGATGCTGCATCCTTCAGGATTATCCATGCAGGCAAGTATTGGCCGTATTGTTGTGGCACCAGTAGTCGCTATCACAGTAGGATTGAGCTTTGGGCTGACGGGGGTGCATATGGGAGTGTTGTTTTTAATGGCAGCATCACCGACTGCCGCTGCCAGTTATGTAATGGCAAAAGCCATGGGCGGTAATGATGTGCTCGCCGCCAATATCTTGGCATTTACCACGGTAGTGGGAATGTTTGGCATGGCGATTGGCGCGGCGATGTTACGTGTTTTAGGGTGGATGTAGTAGCTATATATCGCAGCAATATAGAAAAGCTACCTTAAATCGCATTTTTTAATTTACCTAGAAAATCAGACAGAGCTTTATTTTGAAGTTTTTTAATAATATAGTGCATGCTGGGTAATTTTTAACTCAGCATCGGACGGTTGTCGTTACGTCTATTGTCTTATTTGATAGATAAAGGCATGATGAGACGTGTATAAGTATCGAGTAGATGGAAGTAACAACAACTCCATAATAAATACGATTATAAATTTACAAATTCAACAAGCAAGGAGTGCTCACAGTGCAGTTATTAAACCAAGCAGTAGTGACCGAACATCTCAATATGCAAGCAGCTATTGATGCCATTGAAGAGCTATTACATCAGCAAGCGGCGCATCCTAATTGGGTAAAGGCGCCTGAACGTTTAGTCATTGAGACCTTTAGTGAGGATAAGAAGCATAGCTCAGGCTCACATTTATCGATGCCAGCAACTATCTATAATGGTGAAAAAGAGTACACTGCCGTAAAGCTCGTCACTATTTGCCCAGATAATCCTAGTCGTGACATGCCAACGACCACTGCTATTATTACCGTATCAGACAATGATACTGGCGAGATATTAGCCATTATGGATGGCATTTATATAACTCAGGTGAGGACGGCAGCTTTATCAGGCATCGCTACTAAGTATATGGCAAAGTCTGATTGTCAAAGTGTCGCTGTGGTTGGTTGTGGCGGTATGGCTTATGAGCAGTTAAACGCTGTATTAACGGTACGCCCTGACATTAAGACAGTGTATTTGTGGAACAGAAACCATAAAGGTGCGGAGCAATTTAAAACCCGTTTTGCTAATGATTATGCCCAGTGGGACGTTGAAATCAAGGTCTGTGAAGAGATGAGTGAAGCGGTTCGTGATGCCGATATCATTAATGTTGCAACACGTGCGACTGAAGGTTTATTTAGTATTGATCAAATTAAAGCCGATGCCCATATCAATGCGGTAGGCGCCTATCAAGCAACAATGAAAGAGATCGGTAACGACATCGTTGCAAGTAGTAGCATGGTCATCGTTGATGACTTGGCTGGTAGCCGTCACGAAGCGGGCGATTTAATCCAAGCACATGATGACTCTGATTGTGCATGGACTTGGGATGATCTCAGCGGTGATTTGCAAGCGTTAGCAACGGGTGCGTTAAAAGAAGAGGTCACTAAGTCTGATGGAGTCACTTTGTTTAAGTCTGTAGGTGCGGCAAGTTTCGATGCAGCAGTGGCTTTATATGTCGCAAAACAAGCAGAACAAAAAAACCTTGGGTCGTCAATTGATTGGTAAGGCTATTTAAAAATACTTTGTATTTTACTAATTAAGATAGTTATTCAAAGCGTAAAAAAGCCGCCTTCTCAAATAAGAGAAAGCGGCTTTTTTGGTATAAATTTAGGCTACATCAATTTAAATTATCTCTATCTCGCTTGTCTTTACGCTGCTGCTTTCTTTTTGCACTTGTATGATACGTCAAATACCCTCCAACGACCATCACTGCAATGAATGCAACAATGTATAAAAATATTGATGAACCAATAAAAGCAGATGATTCCATGACCGTTATCTCATTAGAGTTCACCTTTAATTATGCAAGCGTCTCCTCTTGTTGTAAAGTAAACAAGTTTAGCTCAGGTGTAAGTTCAAGTGAACGTAAGCGCGTGGCCTGATCATAAATGTTCGCTGTTACGATTAGCTCGTCTGGCTCATATTTTGTCAAAAACTCAGTAAGTTTTGGTTTAACGGTATCAACAGAGCCAATGAATGATATCGATAGCGCGTTTTCTACCATCATTTTTTCGCTTGAACTCCAAATGCTGTCCATATCATGAGTAGGCTTTGGCATTTGACCTGTTTCACCGCGGCGTAAGCGTACAAAACTTTGCTGTGCCGAGGTAAAGTGATAATGCGCAGTAGCGTCATCATTAGCGAGTAGTAGGTTCGCCGCTATCATGACATAAGGTTTATCAAGATAAGCAGATGGCTTGAATTGCTCACGATACGTTGTGATAGCCTGATTGAGCATTTGCGGTGCAAAATGAGAGGCAAACACATAAGGCAATCCCAAATGTGCCGCTAGGGTAGCGCCGAATAACGATGAACCTAAGATCCAAATAGGAACGTTTGATTTGGCCCCAGGAAACGCCTGTACAGGGCTGTTGTCTGTACCATCACCTAGGAAATACATCAGCTCCTGCACATCTTGTGGAAAGCGCTCAGCATCTTTCATTTGTCGACGTAAGGCCTGAAAAGTCGCACCATCAGTACCAGGAGCACGGCCCAACCCTAAATCGATACGGTCGCCGTATAAAGCTTGCAAGGTGCCAAACTGCTCAGCGATAACCAATGGCGCATGGTTTGGCAGCATGACACCGCCCGCTCCAATACGAATACGCTTGGTTTGGCTACCAATATGCGATAGGAGTACTGAGGTTGCTGCACTAGCGATACCTGGCATATTGTGATGCTCTGCCATCCAGTAACGGTTTAAGCCGATCTCTTCTGCGCGCTGCGCGGTCGCCACCGTCTGCGCAATACCTTCAGCGATGGTTTTACCTTCAGGAACGGGCGCTAAGTCTAAAAAGGATAATGGGATTGTGTTACTCATAGTTCACCTGTTTCATAAATTTAAAAGCACTCATGATTTTTTTGACAGTCTTGTATAGGCTGTTTATAAAAACTCTTGAATGTTTGATAGGTAATATGATGGGGCAGTTATATAGAATATAAAGGTCAGGAGTTAAGGCGATAACAAATCTTAATAATGGGATGGACGTACAAAAGCAGATAATAAATTTATAGCATAAATGACATGATGAAAAGCGAACGGCACCGCTATCTACTGATAACGGTGCCGCTGAATGTTTTTATGAGTAAAAGTGTTAATTAACTATGCCTAAAATAATTACTGTTAAAAGAGCTATGCACTAAACTGCTTTTGACACAGCTCCATAAAGGCACGGCCATATTGGCGGATTTCAGCGTCATCGCGTACCGCCATCCAACTGGTAAAGCGACCAAAATGCTCCACTGGAATTGCGGTTAAATTCTGGTAATGACTTGGTTCAAATGCCATCTCAGCGATAATGCCAACTCCTAAACCCAGACCGACGTAGGTGCTTATCACATCAGCATCGAGTGCGGCCAATACAATATCAGGCTCTAATCCTGCTTCATCAAAAGTTTTATCAATGGCCCCGCGTCCTGTAAAACCGCCGTGATAGGTCACAATCGGATAGCTTGCAAGGGTAGGTAAGTCGATGGATTCTTGTCCGGCAAGCTCATGATCGCTTGGTACGATGACGCGATGTGTCCAGTCATAATAACGAAAACAACGTAGATAGTCGTTATGCAGTAATGACTCGGTTGCAATACCGATATCAGCTTGCCCGCGTATCACCATTTGTGCGATGGTCTCAGGGTCAGCTTGCTGCAATATCAGGTTTACTTTCGGAAATCGTGCTTTGAACTCTTTGACTACTTTTGGCAAAACATATCGTGCCTGCGTATGAGTGGTGGCAATCGTCAACGTACCAATATTGGGATTGTTAAAATCGAGACTGAGATTCTCAATCGTACGAATTTCGGCAAAGATAGATTCAATATGCGGCATGAGCGCTGTGCCCATGGTCGTAAGACCCGTCAGACGTTTGCCTTGGCGGATGAATACTTCAGTTTTGAGTTGGTTCTCAAGTGCTGCTATATGCTTTGATAAGCTTGATTGACTGGTATGTAATACTGTCGCTGCTTGACTTAGATTATAGCCGTTGATTACCGTATGCCATACCGTTTCCAACTGTTTGAGCTGGATTTGTAGATGCCGCTGATTGACCACTACGTCGATTGCCATTAGTTAATCCTATTGTATAAATACACAAACGCTGTCTGTATATAAAAATGTACAGTTATGCAGTAGGTAACCAGTGTAAAACAAATCTATTATTCTTGTATATAAGATATTGTTATCAGTTTATGATAATTAGGAATATATAAAAGATACAAGTTTGTGACGTATAACGATTCTACTTAATATTGGTATTATTTTTCTCATAAAAAATATGAAAGGAATAAAAATCCTTATAGGAAAAAGTGTGCAAGTAATGATTGTATAAGTAGTGAGTAAGTATTAATAATCTCGTAAGCTAATAACACATAAGTTTACCATGCTGGAAAATACAAGCTTATTAAGCTAAGTTATCAAACTTTAATGCATAAATTTCGATAGAATGTCTAGTCAATGTAGACGTTCTGAAGTACCATAATTCAATTTTGCTACAAGTGTGGCTTTTTTTGTACAACTTTGACCAGCTTTTATCATCTCAGTGCATATAATTGATGCTAATGATTGATAAAAATGGTAGAAGGTTGTGCTTTTTGTTTCAATTTTTGGTGAATAGTTATGTCTGCTGTCCAACCTGTGCCTCCAAATCCCCCAGTTGCCAAAAAGTCATGGGGAGAGGCGGCAAAAGCTTATCTCGATCGACGCGCCATTATCATGTTGTTCTTAGGGTTTGTCGCTGGTATTCCCATTTTGCTTATCTTTTCGAGTCTCTCACTGTGGCTGCGTGAGGCTGGTATTGATCGCAGTGTGGTGACGATGTTTAGTTGGGCGGCACTTGGCTATTCGTTCAAGTTTATTTGGGCACCATTGGTTGATGCTGTGCCACTACCTGTATTGACCAAACTATTGGGCCGTCGTCGTAGTTGGATACTGGTCGCTCAATTGATGATTATTGTGGCGATTTGTCTGATGGCAAGTGTCAATCCAACCAATGAAGGTAGTCTTATTTATATGGCAGTTGGGGCGGTATTACTAGGTTTTTCCTCCGCTACTCAAGATATTGTCATCGATGCTTATCGCATTGAGCTTGCTCCCCCAAGTCTACAGTCGGTATTGTCTGCCATGTATACTGCAGGCTATCGTTTGGGTATGATCGTCGCTGGGGCAGGTGCGCTATATTTGGCAGATTATTTTGGCTCAACTGAGGCACTTTATAGCTATGAAGCATGGCGCAATACTTACTGGGTTATGGCAGGGGTAATGGGGATTGGGGTCGCGACCACTTTGATCATTCATGAGCCAGTTAGTGATCAGGTACGTGTTGAACGCAAGACATCAGACTATTCACGTCTGGTCTTGGTATTTGCATTATCAGTCATAGGTTTTGTGTTCATATTTGCAAATTTAGGAACATTGTTGCCTGAGACAGAAAGTGCGCTTTTAGGGTTTCTATATGAATTAGTGCGTATGGTATTGAGTCTGACAGTGGCTTTGGCTATTGGTTATGGGTTGGTAAAAGCCAATCTTGTAGAAGCAGAAGTTGCCAAGACAACGTGGATTGAGCCTATTGCTGATTTTTTTCGTCGTTATGGCAAAAAAGCCTTGTTGCTACTAGCGCTTATTGGCTTATACCGTATTTCAGATATTGTGGCTGGGGTAATATCCAATGTTTTTTATCAAGATATGGGCTTTACCAAGACTGATATTGCCAATGCGGTAAAATTAGTCGGCGTCGTTATGGTGATTGCTGGAGGCTTTTTGGGTGGGTTGTTGGCTCAAAAACTGCGCATGATGCAAGCTATGATGGTTGGGGCGATATTGGCTTGTGCGACTAACTTGTTGTTTGTATTATTGACATACCATCCTGGTAGTTTGCCCTATATGTATCTAGCCGTCATCTTTGATAACCTTGCTGCAGGTCTTGCTAGTGCGGTATTTATTGCCTTTTTGTCTGCTTTGACTTCTATTCGTTTTACCGCAGTACAGTATGCGATATTTTCATCGCTTATGACATTGCTACCCAAAGTACTGGGTGGCTATTCAGGTACTATTGTCGATAACACCAGTTATCCGTTCTTTTTCATTTTCACTTTTGCTATCGGTATACCCATTTTGGCACTGATTTATCTTGTCGATAAACACATTATAATCGGTGATAATGATGATATTTATAGTGACAACGACGACAGTAATAATGGTGGTAACACTGTTACTAGCCTAACTAAAACCAATCCAAATCTAACCGACACTAAAGAACCACCACGTGCAACAGACTAACGCCAACGAGTAGCCATGTTGTAACCCAAATTGCTAGACAGTATTTTTAAGAGTTATCTATGACAGCGTTCACCATTTATCAAATAAAGCAGCAAATCTGGCAACTAACAAATGATGATACGAGAGATACGCTGCCGCCATTTTGGTTGACTGATTGGTTGTTACATGTCATCGATAAACCAAGCTCATTTTTAATTACTGATGAAAGTTATCAGCTGTCCGATAGTGAGCTTGAGCAATTTAATACTGGTGTTGCCAAAATGCAGGCTGGCATACCGCTTGCGTACTTGACGAGGCAGCAAGAGTTTTGGTCGCTTAACTTTACTGTCAATGAGCACACTTTAATCCCTCGGCCTGACACTGAAGTGTTGGTCGAACAAGTTTTAAATTGGATACAATCTCAGCCAAAGAGCCTAAATAATGCTCCTAAGCCAAAGCGGCTGTTAGATTTGGGTACTGGCTCAGGCTGTGTCGCTATCAGTTTGGCGCATGAGTTAAAACATCAATTAAAAGATGATAGTTGGCAAACTGTAGCGGTTGATTTATCAGCAGAGGCATTGAAAGTGGCTAGACATAATGCCGCTATCAATGATGTTGCCGATATTGAGTTTGTACAAAGCAGCTGGTATGACGAGCTGTCTACTCAGGATGAGCACTTATTCGATGTGATTGTCTCCAATCCTCCTTATATTGACGAAACCGATGAGCATTTGGTGCGTTTAGTAGCCGAGCCTATTAGTGCCCTAAGTGCACCCAATCACGGACTTGCGGATATAGAGCATATTGTCCGGTATGCACCGCAACATCTACATGCAGGTGGAATATTGGCGATTGAGCATGGTTATGATCAAGGAGCAGCAGTACGGCAAATATTGTCAGATAAAGGCTTTAGCGCAGTACAAACGGTGCAGGACTTTGGTGGTAATGATCGTGTGACGCTTGGACAGATTGGGTAGTTGGTTTAATTTTATCAGCTATTTATGGTAATAGATTTTTGGTGATAAATATGGTGCAGTCGTTAGAATCCAAGCAGTTATCAGATGATGAGCTAATGCGTTATGCACGGCAGGTATTGCTTGAAGGCTGGGATGTCGACGCTCAGCTAAGACTGAAATCGTCTCGCGTAGTCATGATAGGCGCAGGCGGTTTAGGTTGCCCAGCTTCTGAGACTTTGGTGCGAGCAGGACTTGGGCAAACTCATCTGATTGATGACGATGAGATTGAGGCGAGCAATTTACAGCGGCAAACGCTATTTTTACCCAAAGATATTGGTCAGCCTAAGGCATTGACCGCTGCCAAGATGCTTGAGGAAATTAATCCATTAGTATCTGCTTGCGGTACAGTTGCACGCTTGAGTGAAGACAACGCTTATGAGCTGCTTGGTATGGCGACAGGTAAGCCCAATCTTTTACTAGATTGTACCGACAACTTTGCCACGCGCGACATTATTAATCGCATTAGTGTGCGTTTCCAAATCCCGCTATTGACTGCCTCAGCGATAGGCATGCAAGGTCAATTGGCATTATTTGAGCCGCAGTTAAATACAGGCTGTTACTACTGCGTCTTTGGTTCAGTGACGCATGATGCAGAGGTCGATGAGCGTACCTGCGCCAATTCTGGAGTGCTTGCCAGTACCACTGCTATTATGGGTAATTTGCAGGCCAACGCTGCGCTACAATATTTAGGATTAACCAAAAACCCACTGATTAATAAGCTGCTTTTGTGGGATGGTAGCCGGATGCAGCAGCGCCTGATGGGCTATCGGCAAGACAAGCATTGTCCTGTGTGCGCTGTTTAGTTATTTCACCGTTATTTGGTTTTGTATTATTTAGCGTCACATTTTAACTGTCACAGTATTTTTTATCATCCAATTTTGTTTTCTAATTATAGTTGTTTTTTATGAAAATTCATCGTCCTCATTTACTCAAGCATTCGTTCAATGTGGTTAACCGTATGCGTCAGACAGTCAGTGTCGCCGGCTTATCTGCACTAAGAGTTGCAAAAGGCGAGAAGCCTGATGCCAAGCTGTTAAAAGATACTTTTGAGCAGCTTGGTACGACTTATATTAAAATCGGACAGTTTATAGCCAGCACGCCCTCGTTATTTCCGCGTGAATATGTAGAAGCCTTTCAAGACTGTTTGGATCAAACGACACCATTATCTTATACCTACATCGAGCAGGTGTTGACGGATGAGCTGGCCGTCGATGGGCAAACGCTGTCTGACAAATTTGCATTCATCGATGAAAAGCCTTTAGCATCAGCCTCCATTGCTCAGGTGCATGCCGCGCGTTTACATAATGGCGATGAAGTGGTGTTAAAGGTGCAAAAGCCTGAAGTCGAAACCATTATGCAAACGGATTTAGGGGTGTTGCACGGGGTAACCAAAATCGTTGAGCTACTCATGCCGTCAATGAAGTTTGCCAGCATTGCACCGATTATCGATGAGATTCGTTTACGTATGTTGGCCGAAACTGACTTTATTAGTGAAGCACAAAACATTCGCGATTTTCAGCAATTTTTGAGCGTATCAGGGAACACAAGGGTAGTAGCGCCAGTGGTCTATGATGAGCTGACTACCAAACGCGTCCTGACTATGAGTCAATTGCACGGCGTTTCTATGATTGACGAGACAGCTATGCGCCAGTATTGTGATGACCCAGCGCAAATAATGGCAGATACGTTGAATACGTGGTTTGCAAGTCTTATGTTCTGTAATAGCTTTCACGCTGACTTGCATGCGGGCAATTTAATGCTGCTAACCGATGGCCGAATCGGATTTTTGGATTTTGGCATTGTAGGTAAGCTCAAAGCCGAAAGCTGGCGTGCCTGTATGGGCATGATGCAGGCGTTGCAAGATAATAATTATCAAGCGATGGCGCAGCATATGATCGATATGGAGATGACTCATAGTCGCAGTAATGTCGATGTACAGGACTTAGCAGATGACTTACAACGCATGATGAAAACCATCATGGCAGAAGACATTACGTTTACAAGCGGGGTGCCTTTTAACAGTAAAGAACAGGCCGATGAGCTCAATCAGATGATGCTCGAAATCGTTGAAGTCGGTAAGCGCCATGGCATTCATTTTCCCCGTGATTTTGCGTTACTGACTAAGCAGCTGTTATATTTTGATCGGTTTATGCGTACGCTGGCCCCTGACATGGACATGTTTAGCGATCAACGAGTACAGATATTAGGACAGACCGATACTGGTCAGCCTGCAGCTCCTGCACTTAATATATCATAGCTTTATACTTCACCGCTTTTTTTGAGCGCTATCTATAGCTTTTAACACAAAGGATTGTGTGCTGATGACCACAAATTGGCTTCGTCATGATGACTGCTTCTAACAGCCGAATTTTCCCTATTATCACCAATGAAATTACCATCGCTTGGATAGGACTTTACTGTCTAGCGGTGGTCATGGGTTATGGGCGCTTTTTATTTACCGCTACTTTGCCTGACATTATGGTTCAATTGTCGCTATCGACCGCCATTGCTGGATGGATGGCCTCAATTAATTATATTGGCTATTTTATTGGCGCGCTCATCGCTATGTTTGTGCCGCAGCGACTCACGTGGCAGATGTTAATGCTATGGACGGTGCTCAGTGTTATCACGACCATGCTACTTGTCGTACCAAAAATGTCATTAAACCTGTGGTATGTTATTCGTTTGCTCGCAGGTGTTGCAAGCGGGGTGGCGATGATTTTAAGCTCATCATTGGTGATCCAAAGTTTTAGCGATGAGCGCCGCTCTGTGCTTTCGGCATTGCATTATGCTGGGATAGGAGTGGGTATTGGACTGTCAGCTTTACTGACGTGGACACTATTGTTACTTGAATATCATTTTGATGTGATTTGGCTGATGGCCGGCGTAAGTAGTTTGCCATTACTTTGGCTACTTTATGGTATACGTCCAAGGGATAATGATGCGGCTATATTTAGCGAGATAGGTGTAGCAGATGCGACGTCTGATGCTACGCACCGATCTGTACATCAAACTTATATTAATTTTAAACGCTCATTATACGAAGCTGTTACCGGACATACCAAAGCTATTATGCTGTTGTCAGCAAGCTATGTGCTGGCAGGATTTGGTTATATTACTTCAGCGACCTTTTTACCAGTCATGGCAGCACAGCGGCTTACAACCCAGAGCTATGCTGGGCTGCTTATTTGGTTGCTGGTTGGTATTTTTGCGATGCTGTCCAATCCTCTGTGGGGCGCACTCGCTAAACGTATTGGTGAGACCAAAACTTTGATGGGTCTAACTTTATTACAAGCATTAGGGATGCTTTTACCTTTGTGGTTTGAAGGGGCGTTTGGCTTATACGCAAATGCAATTATTTTAGGGTTAACCTTTGTGGGCATGGTTTCAATGACCTTAAATATCATCAAAAATATCAATCCTGCTTACTCTAATTTACTCATAGGATTGGCAACCTTGGCCTATGCGCTAGGACAGTTTATCGGACCATTGGTAACGGTTGCATTGGCTGGACAAAGCGATAATTTTAATGCTGGTCTATTGGTTGCAGCTATCGGTCTACTGATTGGACTGGCTTTAATCGTGGTATTTTATCGACTGCGTAACAACCAACTGTCACAAGTATAATAGATATAGCATAAGGTGTTAAACGATGCTGCGGCTAAATACTTCTCGTAACTCAAAGCTAGTATGTACTTGTGCAACGCCCTCAATACGATTTAGCCGATGTAATAAAAACTCTTCATAGTGCGCCATATCGCGTACGCGCACTTTGATTAAGTAGTCCTCAGAGCGACCCGTCACAATGCTACAACTGATGACCTCATCGAAGCTTTGTACCTTTTTTTCAAACTGCTCAAAGCGTTCGGCTGTGTGGCGATCCATGCTAATGGCAATAAATATAGCGAGCGGGTAACCAAGTTTTTCTGCATCTGTTTGAGTATGATAACCTGTGATAATACCTGTATCTTCTAGGCGTTTAACCCGGCGTGCGCAAGGAGTTGCTGATAAGTTGACGTTTTCAGCCAGCTCGGTAATACTCATGCGTGCATCTGTCTGTAATAGACGTAAAAGACGCTTATCAGTATCATCAATGGTATATATGGTTTGAGGGGTAAGTTGACTATCGCTCATATCTTTTATTAATCGTTAGTGATTTATGTCGATAATATATATGATATTAGTGATAAACACTACTTAAGGATGTTAATTTATTTAATAAAGCTGCTTTTCACTTTCAAATCTTTGCTATTATAATGCTATAACCATCATCCCTTGTGGTAAAGCCATTTAGTTAGATATATATCTAGCTCATCATATCGTCTAAAAGGATTCATTATGTCTAACCAAGACCTACGCAACGCGACCACACGTACAGCAAAGATTACGCCCAAAAATGCTGCTTTCGATTTTCGTAAATATCGTCCATTTGCGTTTGCACCTTCATTGCCAGATCGCACGTGGCCTAGCAAAACCATTGAGACATCGCCAATATGGGCGAGTGTCGATCTGCGTGATGGCAATCAAGCTTTGATTGATCCGATGACTATCGAACAAAAAATGCGCTTTTTCAAAACTTTGGTGGATGTTGGTTTTAAAGAAATTGAAATTGGGTTTCCATCGGCGGCGCAAGTTGAGTTTGATTTTGCGCGTAAACTTATCGAAGAAAACCATGTACCAGATGATGTGACGCTACAAGTATTGGTACAAGCTCGTGAACATTTAATAGCGCGTACTTTTGAATCATTAAAAGGTGCGAAGCGAGCCATTGTCCATGTCTATAACTCTACTAGCCGTGTACAACGTGAAAAGGTCTATGGTAAAGATAAAGCGGATATTAAAGAGATTGCCATTACTGGTGCCAACTTATTGGTTGAATATGCGGCTAAATATCCAGAGACAGAATGGGTATTTCAGTATTCGCCAGAAAGCTTTAGCCAAACTGAAACCGAATATGCCGTAGAAGTCTGTGAGGCTGTTTGCGACGTATGGCAGCCGCAACAGGGACAAGAAGTTATTCTTAACTTACCAGCGACTGTTGAAGCTTCTATGCCTAATATCTTTGCCGATCAGGTTGAGTACTTCTGCCGCAATCTTGCACAGCGTGAGCATGTGATTATCAGTCTTCACACCCATAATGATAGAGGCTGTGCGGTCGCAGCTGCGGAGCTTGGTGTACTTGCTGGCGCCGATCGTATCGAGGGCACTTTGCTTGGCAACGGTGAACGTACTGGTAATATGGATATCATGGTCATGGCGATGAATTTATTCAGTCAAGGTATCGATCCTGAGCTTGATTTTAGTAATATGAGCGAGATTGTGCAGGTGGTGAGCGAGTGTAACAATTTACCGCTGCATCCACGTCATCCATATGTGGGCGAGCTTGTCTTTACTGCCTTTAGTGGCTCACATCAAGATGCCATCAAAAAATCTCTCGATTATAATGAAAAGCATCAAGATGAGACTGACGCTGTATGGGATGTGGCTTATTTACCGATCGATCCTGCGCATATTGGTCGTAGTTACCAAGATGTGGTTCGTATCAATAGTCAATCTGGAAAAGGCGGCGTTGCTTACATCTTGCAACGTAACTACGGTTTCAACTTACCACGTTGGATGCAAATTGACTTTAGTGGTGTGGTACAAAAGCAGGCTGAGACGGTGGCACGCGAGCTACAAAATGATGAAATACTACAGACCTTTGAAGACACGTATTTGCAAAAAGGTAATTTGGAGCTATTAGATTATAGTGTCAATAACAAGGGTGGTGACGTTTATTTTAATGGTCAAGTGCAAATAAATGACGATACCATCACAATTGATGGGAGGGGTAATGGTCCATTATCATCGTTTATTGATGGACTAGCACAGCATACTGGTAAATCCATACATGTTATCAATTATGCTGAGCATGCTATCAATCCGCAGCATAACAGTGGCAATGGTATCGATGATGATACTAATAGCGACAACAAAACCAATGCGAATGCAGCGGCTTACATCCAGCTTAACGTCGATGGAGAGGTTTATTCTGGTATTGGTACCTGTAGCAGTACGGTATCGGCGATGCTAAAAGGAGCACTATCTGCATTTGCTCAAGCGCCAAGTACAGTAGCGGCTTAGTTTTAGTTAAAGTTAAGTAGCGTAAAACTAAAGAACCGCCATCTCTGTAGAAGATATGGCGGTTCTTTTATAGAATATAAGCGTTACTGAATGCACATCTGTTTAACCATAGCATAATGTTACTTGTGTGTTTGGCAGCTAGGACTTACACTAAGACAGATAATTTACATTACAAGTATAAGGTTAATTATGGAACCAATCTCGTTTGCGTCATTTACGTTAGCCGCTGTTTTAGCTTCATTACCTGGCAATAATAGCGAACCTGTTAGCCAGTCAGTGATTACAACGCATATTAGTCCTGCTATTGCTGGACAATGGGAAATAGATTTGGATAGTGGTATCACTATGACCAAAGACGCTATAGCGAAGCAAGCAGCATCCAACAGTGCTCAAAATATAGAGACCAATGAATCTGAGATAACGGCTAAAGCAGATGGTGTGTTGAATCAAAGCGAACGTCGTATCTTTAAAGTCATACCCAATACAGCGCCTAGTACAATAACTGATGATAATATAAAGACGAAAAGTGCTACGCAATGCCGAGAGTTATATAATTTTGGTGCAGATAATGAGATGTGGGCAGTAAGTGGTAAAGAATGGACTTATGGCCGTTATTTGGTCACGCACCGTGAAGAAGGTTTGCCTATTATCGCCATCAAAACTGTGTATGACAATAACGAAGTAGACTGTTCAGGTAATCAGATTGATCAGACTGACGAGGCACTGATTGCTTACTTAAACCATGATGGTAATGAGATGCAGTGGTGTGCTGATCCTGAAGGCACACAATGCTTTATGAATTTTCATAGAGTCCTACCATAATTAATAGGTTTTAATAGCTTAGTTATAATAAATAAAAAACCGCTCTCTTATAGGGGAGCGGTTTTTATTTGAAGCATCAAAATTCTCTTTATTTTGCAACTTTAGTCTTTTGCGTTTCAAGCATTTCTTCTTCAAGATAATGGATATTTTGAGCTTCATTAACGAAGTTTTCATCCGCTAAAATGACATCGCGATGCATAGGAATGTTGGTTTTTATGCCTTCGATAATAAGCTCATCAAGCGCATGTACTGTTTTTGCGATAGCTTGCTGGCGAGTCTGTCCATGACAAATGAGCTTGCCAATCAATGAGTCATAATAGCTAGGGATTTCATAGCCAGGATATAAATGCGAATCAAAACGTACACCAGCGCCACTAGGCGCGTACAGCTGCGTAACTTTGCCAGGTGAAGGCATAAAAGTTACTGGGTCTTCAGCATTGATACGACATTCGATTGCGTGACCTTGAATTTCAATCTCATCTTGACGATAAGATAAGCCATAACCTGCAGCGATTTTTAATTGTTCAACCACTACATCAATACCAGTGATCATTTCAGTCACAGGATGCTCAACTTGTACCCGTGTATTCATCTCAATAAAGAAAAATTCATTATTTTCGAATAAAAACTCAAACGTACCAGCGCCGCGATATTCAACCAGCTCACACGCTTTAACACAAGCTTGGAGTATTGGTTCACGGACATCATCCGGAATATCAGGAGCAGGCGCTTCTTCTAACACCTTTTGGTGACGACGCTGTAGTGAGCAGTCGCGATCATAAAGATGAATAGCATTACCATTACCATCGCCCAATACTTGGATCTCGACATGGCGCGGGTTTTGTAAGTAACGCTCCATATAGACAGTATCATCGCCAAACCATAGCTCAGCTTCTTGTCTTGCCGCTTGTACTTGACCAACCAGCTCATCAAAACGTTCAACGACACGCATACCGCGTCCACCACCGCCAGAAGCAGCTTTAATGATCAACGGAAAGCCAATATTACGAGCTTGTTCTTCAGCGTTGTGCATAGTAACAGCACCAACTGAACCAGGAACAGTGGGTACGCCAGCCTTTTTCATCGCATTAATGGCAGAAACTTTATTACCCATGAGCCGAATATGATCAGCATTAGGGCCTACAAAAGTTAATCCAGCTTCTTCAATACGTTCAGCGAATTCAGCGTTTTCGGCCAAAAAACCATAACCAGGATGAATGGCATCAGCACCAGAGATTTCAGCAGCCGTTAAAATAGTATTGATATTCAAATAACTTTCGCTAGCATTCGGTTTGCCGATACAGATGGCTTCATCGACAAAGCGCAGATGCATGAGGTTTTCATCAGCAGTGGAGTAAATACCGACAGTCTCTATACCAAGTGCTTTACACGCACGTACGATACGTAGAGCAATCTCACCTCGGTTGGCGATGAGCAGTTTTTTTATCATAGGGTCATCCTCGTCAAAGCGGCGTTGATCAATCCAGTCGTTATATATTACTCATATAATATGAGTATGAACGAGGTATTGAACATAACAAAATAAGGTGTAGCGAGTACAATTAGGCTTTATAGCGTATAACAGGCTGGCCAAACTGTACAACCTCAGAGTTGTCCACTAAGATTTCAGCAATGACACCACTTTGAGTTGCCTCAAGCGGGTTCATGATTTTCATCGCTTCGATAATACCAAGCGTATCACCAGCCTGCACGGTTTGACCAACTTTTACGAATGGTGGGTCGTTAGGGCTAGGAGCTGCATAGAACACACCAACCATTGGTGAGGTTTCAACACTACCAGCTTTAACAGCTGCTTTAGCTTCAGGAGCAGCAGCAGGCGCTGCACCCATAGCAGGCGCTGCCATCATTGTTGGAGCTGGTGCATCATAATGACGGGTTAAACTGATATGCTCATCATCTGAACTGACTTCTAGATTGACCAGTTCGTTTTCTTCCATGAGAGCGATTAGCGTGCGTATTTTTTCAATATCCATAATTTTAATGATGCCTTTTTTTTAAATTAAAGAAAGAAATAGTGTAACAAAATATTGTTTAATTGATTGCTAATGATACCTATATTCAGCGCAATGAGCAATCAATGTACAGTTGTTAACTGGAACTTTTTACATATTTTTGACGCTAAGGCGAATAATAGTAACATGCATCCTATTATTGTTGAGGTTTTCTTAACATTGTTTAGTTCCACAAGGCCGTTAAGCGTCTTTGCTGATAGCGTAATCGTAAAGACAACAGGATAGAGGCCAAAAATAAACCAGTAATCAAGGCCATCCAGAACCCTTGTGCACCTACGTCTGTAAAACGTACGAGGTAAATACCAAGTGGCAAGGCAACTACCCAATAACAGAAAAGTGTGACCCACATCGGTATCGTGGTATCTTGCATCCCGCGTAATATCCCAGCAACATTGACCTGCCAGCCATCAAAGAGCTGATAAGCCAGCGCAAAGATTAACAGATGCATGGCTTGGGCTCGTAACTCAGGGTTGTCGGTAAATGCTGCAGCCAGCTGTGGTCTAAATATCCAAATACCAAGCATGCAGACAAGCGCGATAAGCACTGTCCAAATGAGCCCAGTTGCTTGTACGTGACGTAAAGCGAGCAAATTCTTTTCACCAAAACGATTAGATATCATTATAGTCAGCGCCATCGCGACTGATATTGGAATCATAAATAACTGAGAGGTGACTGCTAGAGCGACTTGATGTGATGCCGTGGCGATCTCACCTAATGGGCTAATGACCAGTGCGCCTAAGCTAAATAAGCTGGCTTCAAAAAAGATAGAAAGACCAATTGGAATGCCAAGTTTAAGTAGCTTGGTTATTTGCTCTCGGTTGGGGGCGGTAAAGCTGTAGAAAAAACGAGTACTGGCAAATTGCTGACGCTTGGAGAGGGTAGTATAAACGCCCAAAATCAATACGTTAATCCATAGCACTAGTGCTGTTGCTACACCGCAACCTGCACCGCCCATCTCGGGCATGCCAAACAATCCATGGATAAAAATATAATTAAGCGGTATATCTGCTAATAGACCGATAATACTAACGACTGTGACTGGCTCAGGTCGACTAAGTGCTTCACAATAACTACGTAATACTGCATAAATGGCAAGCGCAGGAAAGCCAAAAGAAACGCCATGTAAGTATTGAGCGGCGATAGGTTGAATGTTCTCTGGCACACCCATTAAGCTGAGCACATTTGGCATCAAATTCACAATAATAAAACCGCAAATACCGATAACGCTGGCGGTCCATATAGACTGCTGAGTGATATGTGGAACTTGGCTGTATTTATTTTGCCCTATCGCTTCCCCAATTAAAGGGGTCGTGGCAATAAGGATGCCTGTGGCTAATAAAAACAGCGGTAACCAAATACCAGAGCCAACAGCCACGGCAGCCAAATCAAGCGCCGAGACACGTCCTGCCATAATAGAGTCAACGACTCCTAGCGCTGCTTGGCAAAATTGAGTGATTAAAATAGGTAGCGCGAGCACGCCTAAACGTAAGCTGTAGCTTTTAAAGTCTGTAAAAGATAATGGCAAAACCATAGTTAGCAACTTTTCATTATTCACGTTGGTTATTGATGTTCAAATACTGCCATCAACAAATCGTTGACAAGGCAGTATCAAAGAATCTGTGCCGATGATAATACTCCGATAAATAATATGAGCAAGTCTATATAGGCAAAGTCTGAAAATAAAAATGACGTCAATAAAACAAAAGCAACCCGCCAATTCACATTATGAACTGACAGGTATAATGATATAAATGGCTAAGAAGCCAGACTGGAGTTTTAATGCTTAAAAAACGTTTAAAACTTTTTCAGAGTCGTCTGGAGTTAATCGTCATATTTCACTCATAAAAGCTAATATATCTAAAGCTCATAATGCTTCAGGCAAATCTTGTACGATTGCTTGATAGCCAATTAACTTATTATTTGCATCAAATGCCTGCACGACAATAGCGTAGTTAGTCGAAATATCCGGAATGACGGGTGCAAACTGGGTGTTATTGTTAGCCAATACAGCGTTCTGTATATAGCCGTTAGCGCCAGACTCAGCTTTGTTGACATCGATTTGGCTGACTAATACTTGTTTTGTGTTAATTGGATTCTTCCAAGTGACGGTTTTTTGGCTGCCATTACCAGTGATGTCGAGCATCATATTGCCCAGCTGATAGTCGAGGGCATAAGTGGTAAAGTTAGAACGATCACTCAGAGTATAGGTAACCTTACAGTTATCTCTGGCAGCTGAAAGAGTAGTGCCGCCTAGACTGTCTTGATATTCAAAACTACCTCTCCATGGTGAGCCTACTTGGTTTTCCTCAAAGCTACCTGCAAATGTCGTCATCAAGTTTGGCGTTTCAAGATTTAGATCATTGATATATTTGATGTCTAAAAATTCTGCAGTATCAAGGCTACCAGTTACCTTGCCTGTCATATAATTATCTACTTTAAAGCCAGTATTGACATCAAGTGTGCGGTTTTCTTGACAAATCTGCTGTTGGTAACTGATACGCCCATCAACACTGCCAGCGCCATCCTTACTGATATCAAAATATATCGCCCCGATATCAATGTCGCTATTATCACCATCATCAAGCTCTATAAAGTGACCGACATAGAGACCGCCGCGTCCACCCTCTGGCGTCAATTTGTCTAAGAAGTTATCTAATGACTCTTCAGGTAAAAACACAGACTCCAAAATCTCAGCCATGCTTTTTTCATCATCAGTTAGCTTATCTTCGACTTCTTCATATTTACCTTTGACTTTATCTTCTACACGATCGTACTCGTCTTTAACTTGGTCTTCGATACGGTCATACTCTTTTTTGACTTTATCACCATCGCTGCCACAGGCGCTTAGTGTCAGCCCTAATATACTGACAGTTAATACAGATAGTACGAGTTTGGGTGCGCTCATAAAGGGGTCCTAGGGTGTGAAGATAGGGTAGATAAGAGAATCAAGGCGTAAATATAGCAAACTTTGGTAAGGTAGTGCTACAAAAACCTTTGACCTATTACTTATGAGCTCATACTAGCTTCAGCATCTCTGCCATATCCATAATAGCCTGCCAATGCTTGGGCTCAAGTGGTATTACAGTCAGTTGCTGGCAGCCCTTCCTAAGTAGTAGTGAGTCCTCAAGTGCGGGGATAAATTTTAGCTCAGATAGTGGTAAGGTTTCTTTAAAAGCTTGCTCAAATGTCACATCGACCATGTACCAGCGTGGTGCCTCAATAGTTGCAATAGGGTCGTAATGCCGATGTTCAGGATGAAACTGGGTTGGATCAGGATAACCAGCTTGGCTTATCGTCATAATGCCAGCGACGCCAGAGGGTTTTGCGCTCGAATGATAAAAGAATACTTTGTCACCTACTTGCATATCATCGCGCATAAAGTTACGCGCGCGGTAGTTACGTACGCCGTCCCAACATTCTGTACCCAAGCGTTGTAGGTCTTCGATGCCAAAAAAACTTGGATTAGATTTCATTAGCCAATATGCCATATTCGTTGTCCTAATATTTGTTATGAATATTTGAGGTAAAGTTTTATATAACGTATCTACTTTATTTGGTATCGACTATATGTTGCAAACCTATCTAGATTTTGTAGCTGTGGTTTCATTAATATTTTCGCAAGACCTCTCTTTAATAGACTAAATTAGTAAAGACAGTGCTTTTCTTTCATGTGCGTAGCCGTTATCCTAGCCGTATTTTTTTGCGGTTTTCGCCGCTTATTATTGAATAAGTTTACGTTATGTCGATATCTGAGTTTGATAATATTAGAGTGTTCTCCAACGCCACAAATACTTCTTGTATAGATGCGACCATTATACCGTTGGCGCTATATATTCATATTCCGTGGTGTGTAAAAAAATGTCCTTATTGTGATTTTAACTCGCACGAGTTGGACGCTGATGTACAGCTATCAATGTATGATGAGTACGTAGATGCGCTCTTGCTAGATGCGCAGATGCAAGAGCCTCTGACTCAAGGACGCCAGATTGGCTCAATATTCATAGGCGGTGGCACGCCATCATTGCTACCGATTAGTCAATACCAGCGTTTATTTAAAGGTTTACAAGACTGCTTTGAATTTGCCGATGATATTGAAGTTACTATGGAAGCGAATCCTGGCACTTTAGAACATGCGCCATTCGCTGAGTATCTAAAAGTAGGTATTAATCGCTTATCCATTGGAGTGCAGAGCTTCGCTGCTGATAAGCTGCAAACACTTGGGCGTATTCACGATCCTGATCAGGCAACAGCCGCCATTCATGCGGCTCGCGCTGCTGGCTTTGAGCGGGTCAATGTAGACTTAATGCATGGTTTGCCGCAGCAGTCGCTTAGTGAGGCGTTGTATGATATTCAGACAGCGCATGATGCTGGCGCAACGCACATCTCTTGGTATCAGCTGACAATTGAGCCAAATACCGTATTCTATCGCAGTCAGCCTATCTTACCTGATGAGGATAGCTTGGCTGATATCGAAGAGGCAGGGCAGGCTTTGCTACAGCGCCTGGGTTATGATAACTACGAAGTGTCGGCATGGGCAGGTGCATCAGATAAGCCGTGTCGACACAACGTCAATTACTGGCAGTTTGGCGATTATTTGGCCATTGGTGCTGGCGCACACGGCAAGGTAACTTTGAATCGCAGTGACTTAATAAGTAAGGATTTGCAAAACGATGAACTATTATCAGAGGAACTACTATCAAAGACAGGTATCTACCGTTTTAGTAAATCACGCTCTCCAAAAGACTATATGACTTATGAAGATGCACCAAAAATGGTCAATTGGCTGCCAATTGCTGATGATGAGTTGGTCAGTGAATTTATGCTCAATGCGCTACGTCTGCATGATGGGTTGACATGGTCGCTATTTGCATCGCGAACAGGACTGAGCTATGAAAGCATAGCGCGGCAAGTCAATAAGCTAGTCGAGCAAGGCTTGTTGGTGAACAATACTGAGCTGTTACAACCAACTTTATTAGGTCGTCGTTACTTAAATCAGATATTGCGCACATTTTTATAGTGCTTGTATGCTTAAATTTTTATGTATCTGTATATGATGAAGATTATTTATACATTACTGTTTATACATCACTGTTATTAAGAACAAAAAAAGGCTTACCAAATGGTAAGCCCTTCAAACACAGAATCTAAAATGTTAGAACTTAGATTTTGTTTTGTACGTCTTGTGCACCACCAGTTACTGCTTCGCCAGCGCTTGATACGTCTTGGCCTAGGCCTTTAAAAGTGTTGCAACCAGTCAATACAAACATAGCAGTCAAAGATGCGATAATTACTTTTTTCATAATAATGTTCCCAAAATGGATAGGTTTATTTGAGTAATAACAAGCATGTTGCCTAAGTATTACTAACGATGTGCAGGATAAATGGCAATATCATGATATCAATTAAGCATAAACATGCTGTTCTGATATCATCAAACTGTCTTGTTATCCATTGGTGCCATGATAATCAAAGTTAAAAACCGTGCCCAGTATCAAAATGTAATTATTGACAATAAACTGTAACTTTTAATTACGCTTAGCAGCCAGCTGGCTTACATAGCTGTCATTTAGCGATGGTGTACAAGCACAATGTCGAGCCAACATGTCGCAAATAACATCAACCTTTTTAAACCTATTATGGAAATTTTATGACCATTCATATTGTGCTAGTAGCACCGAAAATGCCTAGCAATACCGGCAATATTATTCGTTTATGTGCCAATAGTGGCGCGCAGCTACATTTGGTGCAGCCACTAGGCTTTGAGCTAGATGATAAAAAACTGCGACGTGCTGGATTGGATTATCATGAATACGCACACTTGCAAGTGCATGCTGATTGGTCGGCAGCGAAGCAAGCATTACTTAAGGCAAATTGCCAGACAATCACAGCGCTGACAACCAAGCTTAGTAAACCGTTTTATGATTACGATTTTATGGCACAACCAAATACTAATGCAGACAACACACCTACAGTACCGAATGTGGCGATGGTGTTTGGTTCTGAAACCGCAGGCCTAGCGGATGATATACGTGAAGATATTGGCGCTGATAATTGGTTAAGACTGCCCATGTTGCCTGATTCGCGCAGCCTTAACTTATCTAACAGCGTGGCGATATGTCTCTACGAAGTATGGCGACAGCAAGGTTTTAGTGGTGATGAAGGACGCAGCATCGGTTACGAGAGCCTTACTGTTTATGACCCAAAATAGCCGCCTATAAAAAAGCGGTTTTTATAAGCAGTTAGGCGGCTTTGGTAGGCCTGACAAGCGATTGACATGACGAGCCACCAAACCTGTATTAAATAATTGTTGCAACTTTTGGTTGCTGATATCTTGTTCAGGCAAAGTCTGCTGCAACCATTTAATTAACGGGCGCGTAGCTGGCGCGTGATTAAACTTAACGAAAAAAGCTCTTACCTGTTGTAGGATGGCTAGACGCTCGTCATCTAGCTTGACATCTAATGTATCTGCCAGTTGTTGGGCTATAGCAGGTGACCAAATGCTATGGTCACAGAGATGACCGTCTTGATCTAGAGCGATGTTAGACATAGTGATATTAGATACAGTCATAAGGATATGGTCACTACTTTGTCAAACTGTGGGTCTTGGGTCATAGTAACCCATTCATCATCAGTTAAAACACCAGTTAGCTTGGCGTTTAAGTTTAATTTGGCAGTCGTATTATCACTGAGATTTGCAACATCGCCCGCTAGAGCATAGATTGCAGCGATACCTTCTATATCACTCTCACCTAAATAGGCATTAAGCCATTCAACGAAAGCGACAGTTGCGCCTAGTAAGACGATGCTGTCACCAGCGCGCCATGTTAGCGCCATCTCTTCTGTGCTGCGTCTGAGTTTGTCCATCGTGCTATGTAATTGATATAAAGTTGCCATATTGAGCTTCCGAATGATTGCAAATAGCAAGGTAATATCTAAAAATATACCGTTAAAAAGCTAAGACTTGCTCAAAGCTTTGTGAGTTAATAACTTCTGGTACCAGCATAAGCTGCGAGGCCAAGTCGCTTGGTAACATACCTGTAATCCATCCGCTAAATACATCCTCAGGTAGCCAAGCGGGCGGCATATCATATAGTTCAAGAGATTGAATCATACCGTACAAACGCGACTTTGGCTGCATCAGCAGTCCAAAGACAGGAGCGTCTAGATAAAGCTGTACCTCATGACCAAACGTTGCAAGCGTCAAGGCGAGGGCACAGCCTTCATAGCTTGCCATCTCTGTGGGAGTGCGCAGCTGAATGAGTAATTTCATAGATCATCCTTCATTGTTTATGCTCACTTAAAACTGTAGCAGACGGCAGTTGCTTTGCATCATCATTGCAAGATCACTAAGACCAACCAAATGAAAACCATTGGCAATATTTTCACCATTTAGTTGATGGCGTGTACTGTTATCATTATCACTAACGCCGCGGCTAAGCGCAGTGCTGACGCATACAGGTAGCGAGAGCTGGTATTGCTTAGCAAGCGCTTGCCATTCTTTAGTTAAGTCAGTCTGATCTGCTGACTGCCAGCGCAAGCGATTGGCTATGTGGGCGGCATCAGCATAAAAAAAGACATTTAAGGGTTGCGTAACACTTTCAGCGACTTGCTGCCCCGTACTTTCATCGTGATGTTGTACCTGCTTTGATGTTATTTGCTTTAAAAAGGTACGAGCATAACGTAGTGCTAAATGCGCAAGCGGGTGGCCTGGATCGGTAGTAATTAATAATAATGGAGTAGGTTTGTTAGTTATTGGCACGGTCATATAGGTAGTATCACCAGTAATCAGTTGTTGGTTGTTGGTTGTTGTGAGTATTAAAAGAGAATGAAATATAAATAAAAACGCTTGGATTTGTTTTAGCATTGCGTTTACGTGAGCTATCACGCATTTTAGATTGTCAATCTAGTATTCTACAACTTCTTACTACCAAAAGTAATGGTTGCTCGTTTAGGTTTTTAGTATTCATGCTACCATAAAGTTGACCCAGTCAAATGCTGTATGTATTGTAAACCGCAAGATGGTCATACCTGCAACAGTTTATCTAATGTGACCCTCTCGTTAGAAAAAACTATGAACAAGACGGTTAGGTTCAGGTAGTCTTATTGATCCATGCTGCACGGAGTACTTATTATGTCACTAGCGATGTCATCTACTACACCTAGTAACCAAAGCCATCAGCCTACAGAAGAACAAATCCAAGTTTTGGGTACGGCTAGTGCTTTTGCGTATCAGATTTGGGAGAGTCGGACGACTTCTTGTCAGACGTTTTTGCGCAGTTATCCACTCAATCAAACATTAACTCGTCAGCAAATAGATGATCTTATTCAAGATTATACGTTAGATGATAACTACCAGTTGGGTGATGAGGCGACAGTCATGAAAGGGCTGCGAAATCTGCGCAATCTATTGATGATGCGCTGGATTTGGCAGGATGCTCTAAGAATGATAAAGCTTGAACAGTTGACGGATGAGCTCTCTGAGCTTGCTGATGGTTGTATAGTTTTTGCTAAAGAATATACTTATCAGCAATTGGTTGCCCAATATGGCAAGCCAACTTTTATAGATGATAAAGGGGTGAAGCGTATTGACGACATGGCAATTATGGCTATGGGTAAACTTGGCGCTCATGAACTGAATTTATCGAGTGATATTGACCTGATATTTGTCCATCAAGCGCGCGGTGAGACTGATGGAGATAAAGCAAAGGGTACGCGAAGTATTGATAATAAACGTTTTATGACACGTCTTGGTCAAGGTATTATTAAGCTATTGGATAATTGTACCGCAGATGGTTTTGTATTCCGAGTAGACATGCGTTTGCGCCCATGGGGTGATGGTAGCGATTTGGCCATTCATCTATCAGCATTGCAAAAGTACTTTGCCAACCATGGCCGAGCGTGGGAGCGTTTTGCTTGGCTTAAAGCACGCGTAGTCGGTCAGGTTACACCGCCATTTTATGATGAGTTGCAAGCGCTCATTAAGCCTTTCGTTTTTCGCTATTACGTCGATTATAGTGCTTTTTCGGCTTTGCGTGAGATGAAATCTCTCATCCAAAATCAAGTGGCACAGCGAGAAGATTTGGACAATATTAAGCTGGGTGCTGGCGGTATTCGTGATATTGAGTTTATCGTACAAGCCTTTCAGCTTATCTACGGTGGTCGTCATCCGCAGCTACAAGTCAAGTCATGCCTGCAAGCGATGGAGGTGCTGTACGAGCTTGAATATCTTGAATACTCGACCTATGGTCAATTACAGGCCGCTTACCGGTTTTTGCGCCGTCTTGAACACGGTATTCAAGCAATTAACGATCAGCAGACCCAGCGGCTACCTAATGATGAACACTGGCAGTACAATTTGGCCATTACTTTAGGCTTTGAGACTTGGGCTGCACTACTAACAACGCTTAATCTACATCGCGAAAATGTCAATGTTCCATTTGAGCGTATGGTGACTGAACGGCAAGTACCCGATCAAGAAGACACTGAGCTTGACCATGCCAATCTTGATGAGCAAATTGCGCAGCTCAATACCATACTAACGGAGCAAAACCGCGCACAACTACAGGCATTTTGGCAATCAAAAATGGTCGCCAACCTAAGCGATGAAGCTCGAACACGTTTAGATGACGCTTATCCGGTAATCGTGCATGCGTTGCTTGCGCATCAAGAACAGCAGCAACTGGCCAATAGTGCACTACCGCGTCTCATTAATTTACTTGAGGCCATCTGTCGACGCTCAATCTACTTGGTCATGATCGCAGAAAACCCTAATGCAACGGTTGAGCTGATTCCGATGTTGTCTGCTAGCCCTTGGATTGCCAATGAGCTGGCACGGTATCCTGTCTTACTGGATACCTTTTTACAGCAGCGCTATCGTCATTTGCCGGACAAATTAGAGCTACACGACATCTTGCGTCAGCGTCTATTGCGTGTAGAGCCTGATGACGAAGAAGAGCTATTGAGCGTGCTGCGGTTGTTTAAAAAGAATCAGGTGTTGGCCGTTGCTGCCAGTGACGTCTTGGCTGAAAGGCCCATCATGAAAGTATCAGATTCTTTAACTTACATTGCAGCTGTGGTGTTAGAAGCGGCACTGGAGCGCGCTTTTGCAGAATTGGTCAAGCGCTACGGCTATCCTATCGCCCAAAATGGTGATCCAGTCACTGAAGCTGATTGTGGTTTTGCTATTATTGGTTATGGTAAGCTTGGTGGTCTTGAGCTGTCTTACTCATCCGATTTAGACTTGGTGTTTTTGCACAAGATAAAAGAGCAGGGCATGACGACTGGTGAGAAGTCAGTAAGTGGGATGAAGTTCGCTGCACGTCTGGCGCAAAAGCTTATGACTTATCTTAATACGCAAACGCGTGATGGACGAGCATATGAGATTGATATGCGTCTGCGTCCCTCAGGTAATGCAGGTATGATGGTGGTCTCTTGCCATGCTTTTGAGACTTATCAACGTGACAAAGCATGGGCTTGGGAGCATCAAGCACTGGTTCGGGCACGGGCAATATGCGGTGACAAACGTGTAACAGCACTATTTTGCGATATTCGCCGTACAATATTGGCTTTGCCGCGTACACTTGATGAAGTGCGTACAGAGGTGACAAGTATGCGCATCAAAATGCAAAAACATCTTGGCACCAGTCGGGGACAACAACAAGCTGGCAAGTTTCATCTCAAGCAAGACGCTGGCGGCATTATTGATATTGAGTTTTTAGCGCAATTTGTAGTGCTGGCCTATTCGCATGAGTACCCAAGCCTGACCAAGTGGAGCGACAACGTACGTATCTTTGAAGAAGTGGCGCTGCTTGGTATTTGGGATGAGCAAGTTTGCCAAGATTTAACTGATGCGTATCTGCGTATACGAGCTGCTGCCCACCAGCTGGCACTGTCTGAGCAATCCTTGCTGGTAGATGAATCATTATGGACAGAGACACGTGCGCTTGTGCAATCTCAGTGGCAACATTTGATGGGTGGACCGTCAATAGAAGCGAAATAAGCGTTTATACAACAAAGGATATAAATAAAAGCCATATAACGACAAACTAAAATGTTTCATTTGTTTGGCTTGCCGATGATATAATCATTTGCACACTAATACGGACTCAGTGTAATCATACAATTTTAATTAAAATAGTTACTTAAAACTCAACAAAAAGTTAGTCGTTAGTACTAACATAAGGATTTTTACATGAATATGGCAACACAGGAAGGCAAGCTTTGGATGAACGGTACGATGGTTGAACAACCTGATGCCAAAGTTCATGTACTTACCCATAGTTTGCATTATGGTATGGCGGTGTTTGAAGGAGTACGCGCTTATCAAACTGATGACAATCGTACCGCAATCTTCCGTTTAAAAGAGCATACTGAGCGTCTGTTAGGGTCTGCAAAAATATTTCAAATGGATGTGCCTTTTGATGCGGCTACGCTTGAGCAAGCACATAAAGATGTGGTTAAACAAAATGAGTTAGCAGAAGCTTATATTCGTCCACTTATTTGGGTGGGCGCAGAAAAACTAGGCCTGTCCTCCCATGGCAACAGTATCAATGCAATGGTTGCTGCTTGGCACTGGGGTGCATATCTTGGCGAAGAGGGCATTCAAAACGGTATCCGCGTCAAAACCTCTTCTTATACACACCACATGCCAAACGTCACGATGTGTAAGGCTAAGGCTTCAAGTAACTATCCTGTATCTATCATGGCTAACCAAGAAGTGACTCGTAATGGTTATGACGAAGCTATCTTGATGGACCCACAAGGCTTTGTTTGCCAAGGTGCCGGTGAGAATTTATTCTTAGTTAAGAATGGTGAGCTACATACCCCAGACTTATCTGGTGGAGCTTTGGATGGTATTACTCGTCGCACTATTTTACAGTTTGCCGCTGATTTGGGCATTAACGTCATTGAGCGCCGTATCACTCGAGATGAGTTCTACCTGGCCGATGAAATCTTTATGACCGGTACAGCTGCTGAGGTTACGCCTATTCGTGAGTATGACGATCGTACTATCGGTAACGGTAGCCGTGGTCCATTGACTGAAAAGCTGCAAACCTTGTATTTTGATGTGGTGCATGGGCGTAATGAGAAGTATATGGATTGGTTAAGCTTTATTGATTAATTATAAGCTTAGGTTAATTGAATGTTTATATGTAAAAAAGCTAAGACTTATATAGGTCTTAGCTTTTTTTATGACTACTTATATAAAGTATAGCTACTTAAACTTTTTTCGCCATTTTATTTTTTTATTTGTTTTATAAGGATTAGGATAGTCACTATTAAGCCCGATACTATCTTCATAATAATGGTACATTTCTTTGATATTATCTAATTTATATTCAATTAAAGTCTCATAAAACAAATGCCAAAAAAACTCATCTTTTTCAAATGGACGTGAAAGGGTAACTGCAAAGTAAGCAAGCTTATGGTAAAGAGATTCTAAGGCTTGATTGTCTATAAAAGTTATTTTTTTATACAGCTCAATGTATCTATCCCAATTATCGATAGAAAGCTCATGTTTTAATTTTTGATAGAGGTGTTGACTATTCTCAGGAGTGTGACGTTCGAGCTGTTTGGATAGCTCTTGATTGTCAATTGCTACGAGTCCTTTGCCAGTGAAATTATAATTTTTAAGACGTGTAAAGTTATATGTAGTCACTAAGCCGATTAAACTGCCTTCAGGAGAAATAATACACACTGGCTTTTGACACGCTAAGCCTTCTATAGCGACACGGCCCATTCCAGCAACACCTAAATACCCTGGTATCAGTTCCGCTATCTCTCTAACTTCACCTAAAAACCTTACTTGAGTTTTGATATCAAGAGCATTGATACGTTTGCGTAGTTCTAATGGATCACCGCCGCCTGCGATGTCAATATTAGCTATATTACAACTATTTGCTGCCTGCAAAAACCGTAAAATCGATTCGTACTTTTCAGCACTTATACGACTTATTAATAGCCAAGCTGGTGTTATTTCACTTGTTTGATGTCGATATTCATTTAAATTAATTAAGTTGGGAATAATAGTTTTATCGGCGTTTCTAGCTGGGATAATGCTTTCTAATAACTTAGAAACATAGATGGACAAACTAAAACTTTCACCTGTTAACTTTTGGATAAATAATCGATTAAATGGTGTGCGATATATATCTAAAGGTCCATGAATAGTTGAAATAACAGGGATACGACAAAGTTGAGCGGCTATTACCGCTGCACAGGCAAACAAATCAAGCATATGTATGCTCAGTAATTCAATATCATGATGACCCCTGCCGTCAATCCCGTAGACTTAAACTTGGGAGATTTTAGTTACGCAGCTTGACGATAATAATCAAACCACATCTGTCTTGGCGACTTATAGCTCAAGCCCTTTTGAATCCTCGTTTGATTGTAATACAGCTCAATATAGCCAATGATATCGCTGATGGCTGCAAATCTAGTTTTATAGTTCTGGTGATACACTAGCTCATTCTTCAAGACGCCCCAGAAACTTTCTATCGGAGCGTTGTCGAAACAATTGCCTTTGCCACTCATAGATCCTGTAAACTGATGCTGTTTAATGATCTTGTGGTAGGCATGGCTACAGTACTGACTGCCTCTGTCAGAATGAACGATTAGCCCTTCAGCAGGTCGTTTATTCTTAACCCCCATGTTGAGTGCACGGCATACTAAATCTGCGGTCATACGCTTGTTAATAGCGTAACCGACAAGCTCTTTGGTGTATAAGTCTTTGACCCCTGCTAAGTACAGCCAACCCTCATTCGTCCAGATATAGGTGATGTCGCTGACCCACGACTCGTTAGGGCGCTTAGCGTCAAACTGCTGATCAAGCACGTTATCATAGACCAGTTTGTTGTGATTAGAGTCAGTGGTGATTTTAAAGCGTTTGTGACGACGACATTTAATGCCAAACTCTTCTTTAATACGTCTGACCATGTATAGACTAATATCATGCCCTTGATCGCTTAGATAGGAATGCAGACGATCTATACCATAACGCTCTTTAGTTTCAATGTGTGCGGCTTTGACTAGCAGCTCAGACTGGTTGCGATGTATTTGTTGGTCACTGATATCACGACCTAGCCAGTCATAGTAGCTTGAGGGTTTAACCTGTAGTACGCGGCACATAGTGGTGATGCTAAAGAAGTGCTGGTTATCTTTGATAAAGGCGTACCTGACTAACTGTGCTTTGCAAAGTACGCCGTCGCCTTTTTTAGTATTTCGCGCTCCTCTTCAGCCACTTTGAGCTGCCGCTTTAGGCGTTTTACCTCTTCAAGCGCACTCATAAGTTCAGGGTCATACTGCTTTGTTCCTACAAGTTTGCCTTGATTGGCTTTGTTATGCCAATTTGAGAGCGTTTGCATGGCAATGCCAAGCTGCTTTGCAGTGGCTGAGATATTGCCGTTGTTGTCTGCTATCTTTTTAACAGCTTCGGCTTTAAATTCGTCACTGTAGGTTCTTACTTTCTTGGTCATGGTAAACTCCTGTTATTATGCTTAGTTTACCAAGTTTACTTGTACGGTTTCTTCAGCATAGCTCATGACTCTCGATAGTATCAACAACATGATCGACCAGTTTGATGAAGTCAGTCGCTAAAGACACGCTTTCTATATCAACTGTAGTAAAATGACAGGTATTGAATAGCTTAGCAATATTCGGATCAAAAGCTCTCTTGTTGGTTAACAAGTAGACCTGATAATTGTGTTTATTTAAATATTGAAATTCATCTATCCAGCGGGTCTCAATACCACCGATGCCGTCAAGGCGATGATAAATGAAAAGAATGTTGATGGGTTTATTAGAATCATTAATAGACAATTCAGATGACATAAATTATTTCCTATCTATAAATTTTATCACAGAGATTATAAGCGCTTGGTAAGTACATGAGCTTAAAATATGAAAGAGTAAACGCAACAACTGATTATCTTATTGTCTACTACTAACTAACCTCATATTCTTACACTGCATTGACTCTGCAATCGAATGATTCAATAGTCAGTTGTATTCAGTAACCATGTCTCCTACAGCGTGCTAGTTCTTGGTAATAAAGTCAAGAATGTGGTTACCGATAAACTTATCTTTGGTAGCAATAGGATAACAGCTGCACAATTTGCGCCAACTATAACCGTCTGATCTACAAATAATCTATGGTTTAAGTCCATTAATCAGCAATTTAGTAACACTCGAACTTATGTTGGTTTGGAAGTTATTAACCCCATAAAATCTCATGATAAAGGCTATTAAGAAAGGAATGGCATTTGTCCAAGTGAGGGTAATAGTCGTAATTCTTAAGATGCTAACTGATGTTAAAAAACATACCAAAGGGGCACAACTATTAATAATTAAAAAACTAAAATGTTTGCTGGGAGACTGTTGTTTTACCCGGGCAATTAAGAGTATTAGCTTATGCAACAGAATGTCGGTTAATAATAATGGAGTATTTACTGATGGTCACCTCATCAACCAGTGCAGATGCGGCGCGAATATTGCAAGTATAATAAATGCTACCATCCATAGCTGTAAATTTTTAGTAGTGCCCATTGCTTTGATAAACATAGATACATTGCAATTAGTAAGTATGGCAATCTTACTAAGCACCCTACACATTGACCAAACTCTTAAATGGTTTTAGGCCAGCGCCTATGATTAGGTCAGACGTAATGCTTTTAAGATAGGTTGATAAAAGCTGTATAATACCCATGATGATAAAGGGGAAGGGAAGCTTTTAATAGCTTAATTGCTGGCTCAAAAACTGACTCTAAAGATTTGCTATAAGAGCTCGCTATATAAAACCAAACTGCGATACAATTCAACTATTTATTGTTTTTACACTATTGATTTATGAGGACGTTATATGGATAGCAATACTATTAAGGTGTTTGTTGGATGTGATCCTAATAATTGTGATCTAGAACAGATGATGGTACTAGATTATAGTATTCATAAATATACAAGCTTGCCTGTTGAGATTGTATGGATGCAATTATCACGTGATCCACAAAGTTTCTGGTATTCGAATCCTGAGACAGGTGAAGGGTGGAACACTACTAAATGGCCAACTCCTTTTTCAGGGTTTCGCTGGGCGATACCTGAATATTGCAATTATTCAGGACGAGCAATCTATATGGATGCAGATATGATTGTACTGTCTGATCTAGCCGAATTATGGGCACATCCTATAAATGGTAAATCCATTGTAGCAGCTAAGACAAAAGCTGATATGACGCGTCTTTGTACTTGTGTTTGGGATTGTGATCTTGCAAAAAATACTATTCCATCAGTAACCAAACTAAGAAAAGATCCTAAAGGTCATCGTAAAATGATGAAGCTAATCAAAAAAGATCCTGCGCTTGTCGAACCTTATCAAGATAGCTTCAACTGTGTGGATGGAGAAGGTTTAGCGATTGAAGATATTAGGATATTACATTACTCAGATATGGGTACTCAGTTTAGCCATAAACATTCATTAAATAGGTTGAGTGAAGAAGGTCGCGAGCATTGGTTTGATGGAGAGATAATGTCACATCCAAGACAGGATTTGGCCGATCTATTCGATAAGTACTATGATGAAGCGATAACTAATGGTTATCAATTAGATAGTTATCGCATTAAGCCTTTCGGAGATTTTCCAAAAAAGACCCAGCAACGTTATACCGGGAATAAGGTTACACGCCCAGAAGCTTCTAAATCTTTTTTTTCGAGAGTTTTTAAACGTTAAATAGAAGTCTCTAGTTAAGACTTTATAGCATTTTGCAAATGCTTGCGTATATTTATTAGTGATACATTAGAAATGTGAAATTAAGGTTACTCCTTGATCATTGATAAAGTAGATGCCACTTTACGAATAGGTCATTATTTATGAATAAACGTACCAAAATAGCGGTACTTGTTATTAACTGCCTACAAGGCGGTGGTGCAGAGCGTTCTGTACTCACACTAGGGCAAGGCTTTTATGATTTAGGCTATGATGTACATGTTTTGAGGTTTAAGCCGCTTGTAGAGTATGATCTAAACTCGAACTTAAACTATCACTTACTCAGGTTTAAGCCTTATAAGTTGATTCCAGGCGTAGCGCGACGTCATAAGATTTTTGCGCGTGCTGTTGATAATTATATTTTAAATAAAATTGGCCAACCTGATATTGTACTATCGAACCTAGAACGCCCAGATAATATTTTTCGCTATAGTCAGCTACCAAACGTAGCTTATGTAATTCATAGTACATTGTCGTTATATTATAAATTTAGCCAAGTAAATGACATTGATAAGCTTAAATCTAAACTGAAAGACATCTACTCTCAACATCCATGCGTATGCGTTAGTGATGGAGTCAGAGATGACTTTATTCATCATCTTGGTGACATCACGCCTATAAAGACTATCAACAACCCTATCGATAGAGATGGTATTCAAGAATTAGCCAAAGCATTTGTTCCTGAATATCAAAATTATATTATCCATGTTGGTAGTTTTAAAGAGGCTAAACGCCATGATATTTTATTGAAGGCTTATGCTAAAACTGACCAATCCTTACCATTGTTACTTCTAGGGCAGGGTAAGCTCAAAAGTGATATAGAGCAGTTGATTATCGATCTTGACTTAACAGATAAAGTAGAACTTTTAGGATTCCATAAAAACTCATACCCTTACGTCAAACATGCCCAGTTTGAAGTAATGACTTCTAATAGAGAAGGGTTTCCGATGGTTCTTGCAGAAGCACTAGCACTAGAAACACCAATTATAAGTACTGATTGTCAGTCTGGCCCTAAAGAGATGCTTCCTGAACAAAACCTTATGCCAGTAGATGATATCGATGCTATTGCTGATAAGTTAAGCCAAGCTATGAAAAATCCAAACAAATTTTACGCAACTTTTGACGAATCACTTCTCCCTAAAGAAATTGCTAAGGAATACCTTACGTTTTTGAGAAAAGTTTCTAGTTAATAGTATATTTCTTAATCATATACCTTGGCTCATTTTCAATAAATAGTAATATTATATTGATGAAAACATAAATAAATTTACTGATAGTACCAGCAAAAAAAGAGAAAACTTAGGATGAAAAAAGCAGTTGTAGTTAGCCTTATCAATGAACATGAACGTCGTAAACATATTGATGACTTGTTCAATGAGCATAGTATTGATTTTAGCTATTTTGATGCTATCAATAAAGATCAAGTTGAAAATACCCTGCAGAAGTATGGTCTTGCTGTTACGTCAGAAAGAATATCGAAAGGGGAGGTTGCTTGTTATTTAAGTCACTATTGTTTGTGGCAGCAAGTTATAGAGCACAAGCTGCCATATTTAATGGTTTTTGAGGATGATATATATTTTTCTAAAAGCGCTAAAACCTTATTAAATAACCTTGATTGGTTATCCAATGATTTTGACGTGATTAAGCTTGAGACTATGTATGAGAGTGTCATGATTAAAGCAAATACTGCTTTGCAGCCACCTCATAAATTATATCGAATGAAGACAAGACATCTTGGTACAGCAGGTTATATTATTAGCCAAAAAGGTGCTAAAAATATGATTGAGTTAGTTCGAAAATTTGGTATCAATTCTCCAGTTGACCACTTTATGTTTGATATATTCTTAGAAAAAAATGTTCATAATGTATATCAATTGAATCCAGCTTTATGTATACAAGATAAGATCTATAATAGTACGGATACTAAGTTTGGAAGTGTGATAGAAGAAGGTAGAGCGCCACAGTCTATAATGAAACAGAAACTAACTTTATTACAAAAAATAAATAGAGAGCTTAATAGATTACTACGTCAATTGAAGATAGTAGAGTATTATAGTACTTTGTTGTTAGTTGCGAAAGGCTATCGAAATCAAGAAATTGATTATTCAGAGTAATCCACTATTTCTTAAGTTTTTAAAAATACTATCATTTAAGAGCAGGATATAAGTAATTAAAATGAGCAAGATATCGGTAATTAGTCTTATCAATGAATATGAGCGTCGCCAACATATTGATGCTTTGTTTGATAAATATAATCTTGATTATAGCTACTTTGATGCTATCAATAAGTCACAAGTTAAAGATATTCTGCAAAAATATGATTTAACTGTCAATACGGATAGGATGTCACTAGGAGAAGTGGCATGCTATTTAAGTCACTATTGTCTATGGCAACAAGTGCTTGAACGTGATTTACCTTATCTTATGGTATTTGAGGATGACATCTACTTTTCTAAAAGTGCTAAGACCTTATTAAATAATATTGATTGGTTACCTGATGGTTTTGACGTAATAAAGCTGGAAACTATGTACGATAGAGTAATTATTAACAAAGGTACCAATTTGTTATTGGGACATAAGCTGTGTCAGATGCAGAGTCGTCACATGGGTATGGCTGGATACATTGTTAGTCAGCAAGGTGTGCACAAACTATTAGCAATGACTAAAAAGCTTGGTATAGATCGTCCGGTTGATCATATTATGTTTGATAGACTAATTTTAGACAAAGGTAGTAGTGTTCATCAAGTATACCCAGCATTATGTATTCAAGATAAAATATATAACAAAGACTCTATACAATTCAAAAGTGAGTTAGAAAATACCCGAAAACCATTACAAACAAGAAAAGAAAAGCCTTCTGGGGCCAAAAAAATTAATAAAGAGCTTACAAGAGTATTTGAGCAGCTGTTACCAAAACATATGTATTATACGGGATGGCTAGTCATAAAAGGCTACAAAAAACAGAAAATTACCTACCTCGAATAAACTAACTCATAATGCAAGCATTATTTTGTATTATCTCTAAGTATTGTATAGCAGCATAGTCAGGATAAAACTTCTCATCTAAAGCCACTGCAAAAATTTCAGGCCTACCTATAACCTCTATCATTTTTTGTGCTAAAGCCTCAGTATCACCTACAGGGACCAAGTTTTTGGAAGGTAATACTTCAGGAGGACCTGATGGACAAGCAGTACTAATGACCGGAGTTCCTAAAGAAATGGCTTCAAGCATGGCAATATTCAAGCCTTCATAGTCTGACGATATCACCATCGCAGTAGCATTTTTAATGTAGGGATAGGGGTTAGAAGTCAATCCTATAAAATGAACACGATTAGCGATACCCAGTTGTCTAGTCAGCGCTTCACATGCTTGACGTTCTACTCCATCACCGACTAATACTAAATCAACGTCTAAGTTGCTTTTTGCATAAGCTTCGATTAATACGTCATGTCTTTTTGCCATTTTAAAAGTACTGACGTTTATTAAGTAGTCTTGATACGGAGGTGTAAATAGCGCTGATAGCTCATCGGCCTTTTGTACATCAACAGGATCATAAATGGTTGTTATATTAATAGTTTGCTCTAATAGAGTAGGTAAGTCTGCGCTTACACCTTCGCTTACACCTATGCATGGCTTTGATAAGTAAATATCTTTCAATTGCTTCAACGATCTGGGTGACATACTGTGAAGCTTAGACAGCGTATTGTGAACTACCAGATAGACGTTGTCTAACTGACTGTATGCCAAAAACTGATCGATAGATTTCAAGTTAGATAGCAATAAGTCTGGAGCGCCTATATTCTTTATAACAAACGCATCCATTGCTTTTGCTATGATTTTTTTTCGCATGAATCTTGGTATCTTGCGATAATTAGCATATGGAAATATATGTATAGGTATATCGCTAGGAACAGGTAATGCAACTTCTTCTCGTAGTAGTAAAATATGTACGTTATGTTGTGATTTTTTCAAAGATTTGGCTAAGGTGATTACAAATTGCTCGGCTCCTCCAATACTTAGAGAAGGTATGGCTAAAATAATAGTCTTTGGATTGTTGTTTAGATTGGCGGGTATTGTCATAATTTTTGTCTATAATTAAATATGAAAAATAGTCAGAAACAGTATTATAAATCTCAAAGATAATGTACTTAATCAAAAATCAAATAGCTTTTTAGATACCGAAGAATGATTGATCAAGGGGACACCCCGTTTGCTATAAACGCTACCCATTAAATTGAAAGAAGGCACAATGCGATCAGCGACTGCTTTATCGAGTTTAGATGGGGCATTATTGCTATTATCTTCATAAAAACGTGGTTTATTACTGTTTAATAGATCAATACCATACAAATGGATAGCCCCAGCTTGCCGTGAAAATGCTAATTGAGCTGCGATATAAGCAACCGTTCCTGCTTCAATAAAGCCATCAGTGACATCTAATGATACTCCAATAGCCTCTGGCTCGTGAGAAGAGTCGATAACAAAGCTAGAATGATTAGCGAATTTACTAAGCTCTATCTTTTTACTCACGATTTTTTTAATGATAGGTAAGGAAGTTAGCCAGCGCGTATTAGTTTTATCACTTAGCGGTCTATCAGCAGGAAATATTACCCTCATGTTTTCATGATACTGAGAGATTAAATTAGGTAAATTGGCTCTGATTGCTTCATAAACAGCGATGGTAGCGTATAAAGGTTGTCCTTTGTAGTATTGACTCAGTACCTCAGGGTTATTTTTAATAAATCTAGCATCACTGATTACATAACCTACAATATTAGAAAAAGAATGCTCTCTAGTTAAGCTCAAGCTACCATTGACAAATATACTTGGTTCAGAAATTAACGACTCATGGAAAGCTAAATCTGCAATAGAAGGACCAGATGCAAAAATATTTACCACTTGTTTATTTAAGCATTGATTAACCTCATTTGCGTTAAAAGCTTTGATGACAATAGCTTTTTTATCAACACTTAGATCTACGGTGTTAGGGAGTTTCACGGCTTTTTTTATATTATCATTCAATATAATACTTCCTATATGAGGTTGGGAATTAGCCATCGCCTAGTACTTGTAATTAAATACGTGGTTACAGCCAATGCTCTTTTAACCACGGACTTGGTTTGACATGACGGTACCATTTACCGCCACCACCTTTGATGGCATCTGGCGGATTGATCTCACCGTGGAAGATAACAATCTTTGCACCATCAGGCAACATCGGTGCACGCACTAGATTAAAGGGAATAGGGGCAATACATTGATATTTAAAGCTGACGCACCAGTCTTTATCCCAATACTCTAAGTGGTGATGCTCGCGCAGATAGTTAGAAAGATAGGCTTGCTCGTGGCGAACCTGTGTGCGAATGGTCTCAAAGTTCCGCTCAAAGTTTGCCAGTAAGTCAGGATAAGTACCCATACCGATATTAAAGCGATAAACTGAGCTATTACCAATCATACGCCACGGTTTTTTCCAATCACGAATGATGACGACACTGTCTTCATGATCGGCTTGATAGGTAAAAAACCCATCAATATTATCAACAATGACGATATCGATATCCAAAAACAGTGCAACTCCCTTAAGATCATAAAGCTTAGGCTTAAAGGTGGTTAGTTTTTTCCAGCCACGCTCAGGACCTGCAGGTAGATCCATCTCAGGTATTGGGTAGCAGTTTACGGCAGGATCAATACCTGTACTGTCATCGGTAAGACATACCATCTGAAAGTCTAATGTCAGATGGCGGCTGACCATATTGTATAAGCGGTTGACGTATTCTGGACCATACTTATCACCCCATTTCATACAAATGATATAACGCTGTTCAGGCTTACTATCGTTCGTATGAATTTGAGCGGTAGATAGAGATTCAGTTGTGTCAGTTGCCATAATAGACTCGTATGGATATCAAGGAAGGGCTAAGAATGTTGCTAATCTTAGCATAAATATGATTATCTGTACCTTAGCAAGCTTAAGTACAAGTATTAGGTGTCAGTATTATCGTTGAGATACCCATCTCGATGAGTATGTATAAAATTGGCTAGATCAGTCTCGCTAGCGCGATAAGGGTTACCCAATACAGGTAAATTTTTAAAGCGCCGATAGCCCCACATATAGTGGTTAAAGTTATCAGTAATCATATTTTCCATAGCTTGATTGAGCGCATGAGCCGCTGTTTTTGCATCGCGATCATACAGCGCTGGATCATCAAGCTTATAGCAATAAATATCAAATCCGCGCCCATCATCACGGCGAATACAAGATAAGCCGACCAGTGCGCATTTGGTTTTACTGGCAAGTTTGGAGGCCAGCGTACTGGTCAACGTTTCAATCCCAAAAAACGGTACAACCACGCCACCTGACGGATCAGGGACATGATCGGGCAATATAATACTGAAGCCACCTTGTTTAAGGGTTTTGAATACTGCCTTGACACCACTTCCATCGGTAGGTACTAGCGTTGCATTAAGACGTGCACGTCCTTGTAGGACAAATTCATTAGTGATATCGCCCTTGACAGGCTTATACATGATGGTTGGGGCACCAAATTGATTGAGCCACGCGTTCATCATCTCCCATGTACCCAAATGCGGGACGATGGCTAGCATACCGTTAGGACTGGCAAGTCCTTCTAATAAAATGTTTTTATTGTGGACATCACGTATTTGAGCAATGCTCCATCCCGGTAACATTGCCCAGCTCTTTATAGATTCGACACTACTTAGACACTGGTGACGAACAATATATTTAACTAAATTTTGTTTCTCAGGTTCAGATAGTTTAGGGGCGATAAGCCTCATATTGATTTCGATAGTGCGTACCAAACTCGAATTTGGCAGCCACATTATAACCCAAGCCACAAAACGTGCCATCATCTGCAAGACAGACAATGGCACGTACTTGAAAATATGATACGGATTCATGACCACTCACGCAGTGATGAATCCTGTAGTCCGTTAGATAAAATATCGTTACACATTATCTGAGGGCTTACTGAGCAGGTCTATTGCTGTCGGCTTGTGCTTTTTCGCGCACACGGATACCAAGCTCACGCAGCTGCTTGCTATCGACTTCAGCAGGGGCTTGGGTCAATGGGCAGTCAGCAGTTTTAGTCTTAGGGAAGGCAATCACGTCGCGGATAGAGCTTGCGCCCACCATCAGCATAATCAGACGATCCAAACCAAAGGCCAAGCCACCATGCGGCGGTGCACCGAATTTTAAAGCGTCAAGTAAGAAGCTAAATTTCTCTTCGGCTTCTTGCTCATCGATACCTAGCGCTTCAAATACGGCTTGTTGCATCTCAAGGGTGTTGATACGTAAGCTACCACCGCCGATTTCGGTACCGTTTAGCACCATGTCATAAGCGATAGAAAGCGCGGTTTCTGGGCTATTTTTTAGCTCATCTACTGAGCCTTTAGGCTTGGTAAATGGATGGTGCATTGAGGTCCAGCGGCCATCGTCAGTTTGTTCAAACATTGGGAAGTCCGTCACCCAAAGCGGTGCCCACTCACACGTGGTCATGTCTAAGTCTAGACCGATTTTTTGACGTAGTGCACCGATTGCGTCGTTTACCACGCTGGCTTTATCCGCACCAAAGAAGATAATGTCGCCATCTTCTGCACCAGTACGTTCAATGAGGCTTACCAAGACGTCATCGGTCATGTTTTTGATGATAGGCGACTGGAGACCAGATTCTTTGTCGACGCCGTTGTTGATTGTGCTAGCATCATTGACTTTAATGTATGCCAAACCGCGCGCACCATAAATGCCAACGAACTTAGTATAAGCATCGATTTGTTTACGGCTGAGTGAAGCACCGCCTGGGATACGTAGCGCTGCCACACGGCCTTTTGGGTCGTTTGCAGGGCCGGCAAAGACTTTAAAATCAACGTCTTTCATTAAATCAGCCACATCGACCAATTTTAATGGAATACGTAAGTCAGGCTTGTCTGACGCGTAGTCACGCATTGCCTCGGCATAAGTCATGCGCGGGAAGGTGTCAAAATCGACATCAAGCATGGTTTTAAACAGGTGCTTGATCAGACCTTCGTTGATATTCATGATTTCTTCTTCATTTAAGAAAGAAGTCTCGATATCCACTTGAGTAAACTCTGGCTGACGATCAGCACGCAAGTCTTCATCACGGAAGCATTTAGCGATTTGATAATAACGATCAAACCCCGAGACCATAAGAAGCTGCTTAAATAACTGGGGTGACTGCGGCAAAGCAAAGAAGTTACCAGGACGGGTACGTGAAGGCACCAGATAATCACGTGCGCCCTCTGGCGTTGCACGAGTCAAGATAGGGGTTTCTACGTCTAAGAAACCGTGATCGTCGAGATAACGACGAATCGCTGAGGTGGCCTTAGCACGGAACACCATGCGCTCTTGCATTTGCGGGCGGCGCATATCTAGATAGCGATATTTAAGACGCAAGTCTTCTGATACCGTGGTGTTTTCGTCATTCAATGGGAAAGGCGGGGTCTCAGACTTCGCTAATACTTCAATCTCTTTACCCAATAGCTCAATCTGACCACTGGTCATATTGTTGTTTTCGGTGCCTTCATAACGGCGACGTACACGGCCAGTAATTTTTAGCACATATTCAGGACGTACTGCATCAGCAGTCGCGAATGCCTCTGGCGTATCAGGATCGACGACGACCTGCAAGATACCGGCGCGGTCACGCATGTCTAAAAAAATCACGCCACCGTGATCGCGACGACGATGTACCCAGCCTACGACGCTGATAGTTTGTTCTAATAAGCTCTCAGTGACAGCGCCACAATATTCGTCTCGGTATTTGCTATGCACCGCCATTTCGCTCTCTGTTGTGATACTTTGCGTCATAATATTAATTATCCAGTTGTCAGCCCAATTCAAAGTACAATAATGCAGCCATCGCTATATGATTTCAACCATCGCTATTCTTACTTAGTCCAGCACAAACTAGGATGACCGTTATAGCCACATAGTAAGACTGTCATGGTTTATCGATTAGAATTATTGGTTCAGGCGCTGCTATCTCAATACATGTTGGATTCATGTCATCGAAAAATAGCAAATAAAACGCGATCAAGACAAATCCTCATCGCGTTGGCTGCATAAAATAGATGTAAGCGCATATTATGCCTAAAGTGCTTTTGTTATACAACTGTCCTTGCGCAATCCTAGTGCAATCAGCCGTTACTAATAACATAGCGTACGGATGTGTATAGCACTGTTATACTCGCAGCTTATAAAGTAATTGTTAAATAACGCCGTCTTGCTTGAAAACCGTCTATAAAGTGCGCATATCAAGCTGACGCTAACCCCATTATATTAATACTCTAGCATCTTATTTAAGGAAAACGCTTCATGTTATTTCATCCTTCCAAAAATCCAGTAGAACTCAGAGTTATTCACCTAAATAAAAACCAAGAACAGCGTCGCCAAGACTTGATGGAGGCGACACAAGGCAAAGCTGCATTAAAACAGCTTAAAAAGCGTATGGCCAAAAAAGCCAAGCAAGCTTTAAAGGATAAAGCCAAAGGTAAAAATAAAGGCAATCAAGTTTTCGTACTCGACTTCGATGGTGACATCAAAGCGACTGCCGTTAAGCATCTGCGTGAAGAGATTAGTACGCTAATAAGTACGGCTAATGAAGGCGATGAGGTCGTTGTACGCCTCGAATCTCCAGGCGGCTTAGTGCATGGATATGGACTTGCAGCAGCGCAACTTGCACGCCTAAAAGATGCAGGAATTAAACTGACCGTCTGTGTAGATAAAGTCGCCGCTAGTGGTGGTTATATGATGGCTTGTGTCGCTGATAATATAGTGGCAGCGCCATTTGCTGTGATTGGTTCAATCGGGGTGGTATCGCAATTACCAAACTTTCATAAATGGCTCAAAAACCACGATGTTGATTATGAGATGTTTACCGCCGGTGACCACAAACGCACCGTGACAGTCTTTGGAGAAAATGATGACGAAGACCGTGCCAAGTACCAAGAAGAGCTTGAGCAAACGCATGAGCTGTTTAAACATTTTGTCAATACCTATCGTCCGACCTTAGACTTAGAAAAAGTCGCGACAGGTGAGCACTGGTATGGTGAAGACGCGTTACAACTTAATTTGGTTGATAAGCTGCAAACCTCAGATAGCTATCTTTTAGAGCTGATGGATAACAGCGAAATCTACGCATTGCATTCTCGGCAAAAGCCAACCTTGGCAGAAAAGCTAGGGTTGTCTCAAGCGGCAGAAGCAACTTTGAGTACGGTTGCTGACAAGCTCCCTGATGCTTTAATGCGCTTTGATTTTAATAGCCGTTTAAATATTTTAAAATAAAATATTAGCGGTTTTATGAAAGTATAAGACATAAAGTTACTGCTGAAATCATCTATTGATCTAATAAATTCATTTAGTAAATATAAAGGTGTGGCCTAGTCGGTCGCACCTTTTTTACTGTTTATTGATAATGGCTATGTTATAAATATAGCAGATAAAAAATAGTAAACGTACGTACACTGTACGAATGACATCGAATTTTTATTAAAAGAACCAACAAGGAAGAGGAGTGTATCCATGTCTACAGACACATCTACCGTTATGTTTACCGCAACGCCACATGGTCAAGCTATGTATGAGCAAGTCAAAGAATTTATTACCACTCAAATTGAGCCAATAGAAGCGCAGTTCTGGCAAGATTGCCACGAGCAAAACCCTGATGGTAATTGGAAAAATTGGCAATGGCCCGAAAAGTACGAAAGCCTACGCAAGCAGGCACGTGAAGCTGGTCTATGGAATCTGTTTTTACCTGATGATACCTTAGGCGCTGGATTATCTGTCACTGACTATGCACCAATTGCAGAATTAACAGGACGTAGCTTACTTGCACCTTATGTTTTCAACTGCAATGCGCCAGATAGTGGCAATATGGAGCTGTTATGGCGCTATGGCTCAAAAGAGCAGCAAGACCAGTGGCTGACGCCGTTGTTAGAAGGTAAAACGCGTTCGGTATTTTGTATGACTGAGCCTGATGTGGCGTCAAGTGATGCGACCAATATGCAAGCGACGGCGGTGGTAGAGGGCGATGAAATCGTCATCAATGGCAGCAAGTGGTGGTCGTCAGGTTTAGGTGATCCTGCGGTCGATGTATTAATCGTAATGGCTTATACCCCTGATGACAATAAAGACCGTCACCATCAGCACTCAATGGTATTAGTACCAGTAAAAACGGCAGGCGTCAATATTGAGCGTATGCTAAAAGTATTCGGTGATTATGACGCGCCGCATGGTCACGGAGAAGTTAGCTTCGATGATGTGCGTGTACCAGTCAGTCACTTTATTGGTGGGCCTGGTATGGGCTTTGAGATTGCGCAAGGTCGCTTAGGGCCAGGCCGTATTCATCACTGTATGCGCTGTGTTGGTGCGGCAGAGAAGTCTTTAGAATTAGCAGTGAAACGCGGTATGGAACGTACTGCCTTTGGCAAACCGTTATTGCAACTAGGTGGCAACCTCGAGCGTATCAGTGATGCTAGAGTTAAGATTGACCAAGCGCGCCTGCTTACGCTATACGCCGCCCAAAAAATGGACGCGCAGGGGACCAAAGCTGCATTGACAGAGATATCAGCCATCAAAGTTGTAGCGCCAACAGTACTACAAGAAGTTGTCGATATGGCGATTCAAATTCATGGTGGGATGGGCGTATGCCAAGATACAATGTTGCCAAGCTTTTTTGCACAAGCGCGCGCGCTGCGCTTAGCCGATGGTCCTGACGAAGTGCATAAGACGATGATTGCCAAATTAGAACTAAAGCGTCAAGGGTTTCGTCTTAAACGCTAAGTAATAATTTACGAGTCATTAAAATAGCCTAAGTAAAGAGATCCAATTTCACAATAATAAATGACCGATTCTGAGACAATTTCTTGAAACCATTTAAGTTTAAAATAAGTTTCAAGGTCGGTCTTTCTTAAAATATAAAAATATTAGTATTAATAAGTGGCTCCTAAGCAACCACAGGATAAGGAATATCACATGGCAACAGATAATAATACAGCAGTTAATAATAAGGTCTTAGACAAAGGCGGCGATGTTCGAGAAGGCGAAGAGCTGGATGCTCAAGCTGTCAGCGCATGGCTACGTGAACAGGATGTTGATATAAACGGTGAGCCTACCGTTACGCAGTTCTCAGGCGGTGCGTCAAACTGGACTTACCGGCTACAATATGAAGGCACGGGTGCAGATCAAGATTTGATCTTGCGTCGTCCGCCAAAAGGTACTAAAGCTAAGTCTGCCCACGATATGGTACGTGAATACACCGTACAGAATGCGCTGATGGACGCTTATCCTTATGTGCCAAATATGGTGGCGCTATGTACCGATGAGTCGGTCATCGGAGCGGATTTTTATGTCATGGAGCGTATGGAAGGCATTATTCCGCGTGCCAATCTGCCCAAAGGGATTGAGTTAGATGAAGCGCAAACACGCGCATTATGCACCAATGTCATCGACGCCTTGATTGAGCTGCATCAAGTAGACTATAGCGCGCATCCTGACTTGGTCGAGCTTGGCCGCGGCGAGGGCTACTGCGAGCGTCAAGTAACCGGCTGGGACAAGCGTTATGTGAAAGCCAAAACCCCTAACGTCCCAAGTTTTGCATTGGTACGTCAATGGCTTGGCAAGCATACGCCTGCTGATAGTAAGACTTGCTTGATTCACAACGACTGGCGCTTTGATAATGTGATCTTAGATGCCAAAGACCCAACCAAGGTCATTGGCGTGCTCGATTGGGAAATGGCGACTTTGGGTGATCCGTTGATGGATTTGGGCAGTGCCTTGGCCTACTGGATCGAAGCCGACGATAACATGATTATGCAGCAGTCCCGCCGTCAGCCCACGCATCTAAAAGGCATGATGACCCGTGAGGAAGTGGTGGATTATTATCTGGAGCGTACGGGCCTACAGATAGACAACTGGACATTTTATGAAGTGTTTGGGTTGTTTCGCTTAGCGGGTATCGTACAACAAATCTATTATCGCTATTATAATAAACAAACCACCAATCCTGCGTTCAAAAACTTTTGGATTATCGTTCATGTATTGCATGCTAAATGCCTAAAGCTGATTGCAAAGTATGAAGGCGATGCGTTATTCACGACTCGGGTGCAGCCGCATCTGCAAGATATGGGCGTCGATGCTGGAATGGTTGAGCAGCTACCAAGCCCAGTACAAAAAGTGATTAAAAGCATACTGCCAAAAGGCTACTTTGATCAAGATACCAAGTCATCTAACAAGTAAAATAACAAAATACAATAAAAGGTAATAGTGTTATGACAACTATTCTCTTAGCACGCCATGGTCAAGCATCGTTTGGACAAGAAAATTACGACCAGCTTTCAGAATTAGGTAGTACGCAGGCGCGCTTGCTTGGTCAGCATTATGCGACCACACAGCGCCGTATCGATGCCATATTTACAGGCAGCCTATCAAGACAACAAGACTCTGCACGCTACTTTTGGGAGACCTACCAATCTTCTATAGCTGCTGGCGATGTGACACCTGTACTAGATCTGTCTGCTCCTGACAGCTATGTGATCGAGGCCTTTAATGAGTTCAACCATAAGGACGTCTTTATTAAGTCTGATCCAGCTTTTACGACTCAAGAAGCGATTGCCGAAGAGCTTGCTAAGTCCGACACACCCAAAGCTCGTTTAGCCGAGTTGTTTAATCTTGCTATGCAGCGCTGGCATGCTGGTGATAATGATTCAGACTATTTGGAGAGTTGGCCACAGTTTAACTTACGCGCGCAGCAAGCACTTGAGCATGTACGCACACAAGCTGCACAATTAAGTCATTTAGGACGTGATAGTACAATATTAGTGTTTACCTCAGGTGGCGTCATCGCTGCTATTACTGCGCATTTACTGCAGCAAGGTAGTCAGACGGCCTATCAATTGAATAGAAGCCTTGTCAATACAGGCGTGACCTCTATTACTGTAAAAGAGCAAGTGCCGCGTTTATTGTCCTTAAACGAATATAGTCATTTATTTGCGGATGGTAAGCGCTACGTCACTTGGCGCTAGCAGTCTTCATCATTGTTTTTGATACACAACCGACACCCATCTGCTCAGACATATCTACTATAATAGATGGTTTTTGAAGACCTGCTTTTAGATTTATATTAATGCACTGATAGAGAAAGGACTGCTTATGCAAAATAAATTAATGAGCCTAGTAACGCAAACGGCTAAGCAAGGCAAGGATCAGGCATTAAGTGCCATTCAACCGGCACGCTACCTAAAAGGTTTGACCAAATCTCAAGTTGGAAAAGGCAAAACTGTCTTGATTACAGGGGCCAGCTCAGGTCTTGGCGAAGGCATGGCACGGTTATTTGCAAAATTAGGCTATAATTTAGCCATTTGTGCGCGCCGCACAGATCGTTTGGATCAACTCAAGACTGAATTGACGAAGCTATATCCTGAGATAAGCGTGGCGTATCGTGTTTTAGACGTTACCAATTATGATGCGATATTTGAAGTATTTGATGCTTTCGCTGAAGACTTTGGTCATATTGATCGGGTTGTCGTCAATGCTGGGGTAGGTGAGAGTCGCCGTATCGGTAAAGGTCGTTTTGAGACCAATCGCCGCACTGCTGAGATAAACTTTGTCTCTGCATTGGCACAGTGTGAAGCGGCAATGAAAATATTTCGTGCACAAAATAATGGTCACCTTGTAGTCATATCGAGTATGTCAGCGATGCGCGGTTTGCCCAAGCATATGACTACTTACGGGGCGAGTAAGGCAGGCTTAGCATATTTAGCAGAAGGTATTCGTGCCGATATGCTATTAGAGAAACTACCAATCAAAGTGTCTACTATTTATCCAGGTTATATTCGTACTGAGATTAATACCAATGCTAAGCCATTGCCTTTTGAGGTTGATACAGACACAGGCACTAAAGCTATGGTCGCTGCTATTGAGTCAGAGACGACTGAGGCTTGCGTACCAAGCCTGCCGTGGTCGATTGTGGGACAAGCGATGAAGCATCTGCCGCTGAATGTAGTTAATAAAATCAGTTAGTCAATGAACCAACCATTATTTATAGTCGATTCTAAAAAAACAGATACATTATATGTCAGCGCGGAACTGGTATAAATTTTTCTGGCTTGCTGTGCCTGCGCAGACAGAGGCTGCGTAAAATTCATCCCAGTCCCGTGTAGAGGGTTTTTTATTGGCCTTGCATTTTATACTATTTTGCAGATTTTTAGTCTGACTTTGAAAAATATACGATATTACTTACATGGTTTGGACTAATCTAAGCATTATCTAATATATGCTTTTCACGTAATTTTTGACGCAGTACTTTGCCGACGTTACTTTTTGGTAGCTCACTGACAAATTCGATATGACGCGGGCATTTATAACCAGTTAAATTGTCGAGCGCAAAATCTTTAATAATATCTTCGGTGACGTTACTGTCTGCTGGCACGATATAGATTTTGACGGCTTCGCCTTGACGTTCATCATTGATACCAATCACAGCGCAGTCGACGACACCGTCACAATCAAGCATCACTGATTCAATCTCATTGGGGAATACGTTGAAGCCTGAAACCAAGATCATGTCTTTTTTGCGATCAAGCAGCGTAAAATAGCCTTTTTCATCCATGCTGACGATATCACCAGTACGAAAATAGCCATCTTTGGTAAAGCTCCCACTATTATCATGGTTAAAATAACCAGAGGTCACGTTAGGGCCTTTGATACACATCTCGCCTGCCTGATGTACGCCGACACGTTGATCTTTGTCGTCGATAACAATGATATCAACGCCAGGGCCTGGAACGCCAATTGTCCCATTAAATTTACGATCAGTGACAACGTTGGCAGTACCTACAGCGACACCTTCTGTCATACCCCAGCCTTCTATCATCGCACAGCCAGTGGTTTCTAACCAACGCGCTGCCGTTTGTTCAGTCGCCGCCATTCCGCCTGCTTGCGTGATACGTAGTGAGCTAAAATCTAACTGTTTGAAGTTTGGCTGATCAAGCAGACCCTTAAACAAGGTATTGACTGCAGGAAAGATATGGAAAGGTTGCTTTGATAAGGTTTTTATAAATCCTGGCATATCACGCGGGTTGGGTATCAATATAAAAGTATAGCCCGAACGCATCCCTAATAGGCTGAGCATGAAGGCAAAAATATGATAAAGCGGTAGAGCCATAATCATATTAATGTATGCCTCATTCATGTTTGAGGTGACAGGTCGGTACCAAGCCTCTGACTGTAGGGCAGCGGCTATAATGTTGCGCTGGGTCAACACTGCTCCTTTTGATAGTCCTGTCGTACCACCAGTATATTGTAAAATGGCCTTTTGCTCTGATGCCATTGTTGGTGCCTGAAACGGCAGTGCTCTGCCTTTTTTAAGAACATCAGGGAATTTGGTTACTTCATGCTTAGGATCGTTAAGATTATATTTAGGGACTAAGCGTTTGACCTGCCGAATCATGGTATTGACCAACATGCCTTTTAGACCCATCATATCGCCCATTTTCGATAGCACAATACGATTAATAGAGGTCTCATCAACCACTTGTTCAAGCGCTTGGGCAAAGTTGTCGACGATGAATATGATTTGGGCGCCTGAATCATTTAGTTGGTGGCGTAACTCGCGTCCAGTATATAAAGGATTGATAGGGGTGCAAACATAGCCTGCGCGCAAAATACCAATCATAATTGGCAAATACTGCGGTACGTTTGGCATCATCAGCGCTACAAGACTACCTTTTGGCAACCCCTGGGCTTGCAACCATGCAGCGACCGCCAATGATGCTTTATCGACATCATCATAAGTATGAGTAACGCCCATACAGATACTCATAGGGTGCATACGATAGCGGTTAAAGCACTCTTCATATAGCTCTATTAAGTTGCCATATTTATCAGGATCAATCGTTTTGGGTACAGTACTAGGATAATGATCCAGCCAAGGTTTGTTCTCTGTCATCGTTAGCGTCCTTAAAAATATTGATTGCTATATAGAGAAAGCTTAGAGGCGAGCAGTTTTATATCTGTCAACAATAAAGACGAACGCTAATGTGACCAATGTGGCGCTAAGCGCGATAATATCCTTATTTACTAATGATCTGCTAAGCTACTTTAATCGTTATATAACACAAGTTTAGGTCATTATTAGCATTAATAATGAAATAATAAAAGGGTGTAATTTAACCGTATAGTAACATAACTGCAATTGTTGTTTATATTGGAGTGATAGCACTGGATAGTATATAAAGATAGTAGACAAATGTACTAATATATGGTGCAAGATAGAGTAAAACGGTGACTAGTAAGGTAGGACAAATTGTTTTCTGCTATTAAAAAAACGTCTATAAATAAGGAGTGCGCTTATTGTGCACCCAAGCGTACTGCTCACACAGATTAAAAACATGGTTACTATCTGATAGCGTACGGCTTGAGTGGGATCTGCACCAGCAAGTATTTGTCCGGTCATCATACCTGGTAGACTGACGATACCGACAACCAGCATGGAGTTAAGGGTAGGCGTCATACCGTTGACGACTGCCGCCCGTATTTGCTCGTGTACTGCTTCAAATGGACGCGCAGATAAGCTTAACATCATCTCAATACGTGGCTGCTGCTCATGAAAAGACTCAACAAGCTGATTGCTGGTCAAGGAGATAGCGGTCAAAGAGTTACCTAGTATCAAACCCAATATTGGAATAATAAATTGCGGTGTATACCATGGCTGAACGTTTAAAATAAAGCCAATGGCGATGATGGTAACCAATACTGCTGATGTGCCTACTGCAATAAGAGTGTCAGTAAACAATCCTTTATAAGTGCGTCTAACACGACTCTTGGCAGCAGTCCCTGCAATCAAGGTCATGATGGTCAAGATCGATAATACTTCATACCACTGCTTACGTGCAAAAATCCAAGCCAAAATTAGGCCAATAAAACTGAGCTGAACCACGGTACGAATAGCAGCTGTCAGTAAGGTTTTGGTTAGACTTAAGCGTAATCGCCATGACACGATGAGTACAATGACGATAAGGCTGCTGGCAAGCGCAATGTCACCGTAAGTCAGTAAGATTTGCATATCGTCTGTACGCATCATATGTGCTCGTCATAAAATCAATTAATAGTGAACATGAAATGGCGAATAAAATACTGGTATGGCATATCGTTAATCGTTACATGGATCATTGCGTCCTAGTAGGACTGTAGCTGTTTAAAAGTGATTTAACTATACTAAAATACTTCAGTTAATACGCCTGCTTGCATTTGCCAATGCTGATTTGCTAATGGCATGATATCTTGCGTGTCGTGAGTTATCCATAGAAGAGTGCGCTTAGGCTCTGAGTGCAACCAGCTAATTAACAAATGTACAAGTTTCGCTGATGTTTCAGCATCTAAGGCGGCAGTAGGCTCATCTAAGAGCAGTACTTGTGGATTTAACTGTAACAAACGTAGTGTATTAACCAGTTGTCGTTCACCACCTGATAGATGACTGGCGTCTTGCTGCAAAAATTCTGCGGTACGCTCTAAAGACGCAAGCTGCGTTATATGCCAGTCAATATTAAACTGGCTATGCTGATAGGCTTGTAAGCGATAAGGCATTTGCAAGTTTTCAAGGACACTGCCTTCTAGTAGCTGTGGATGCTGAGCCAGTAAAGCGACCTGCGCGCGCCACCGCGTAGGCGAGGTGTTGTGAATGCTATGATAGTTGTTACTATTTTGTCCGTCACTATCTTTATGTTTGTCATTATCTTGACGCAGCCAAACATCGCCTGTAGTTAGAGATGATAGTCCTGCTAAAACCTTTAATAATACTGATTTACCACTGCCAGAATGCCCAGTTAGTACTGTCATTTGCCCTTCTAATAAAGTGCCACTAACGCCAGTTATCAATTCGCGTTTATGAGTAGATGGAGCAGGATCCGAGCCTATTTTAAATTTGTCTTTTATCTTCGTAAGCCATGTTTGAGACATGTCAGCATCAGTAGCTAGAGTAGAGGTTTCGTCACTACTCGGATTGACTACTGTAGAGCGCCTACTATATACCCAAATATTCTCAAAGGTAAGCAAGTGTTTTTTATCAATATTCATGTATGAGTGTTATGCATCGTTAGAGTGATGCGCAATAGCTTGTTGAATATTATCGTGAAGGTTTTTTGGCACTCGTATCGGCCGAATTGGTGCAGCATTAGCTGCTATGTCTGATGTATCAGCATTATCAGCTGGCTCTGGTTTTGTCTGATTTTGCACGCAAGCAATCACAATCTTAGCGCTACTTAATAGAGTTTTTGTAGAAGGGTAGTGATTTTCATTTGCGTCCTGTGACACATGGCGATGAATACTTTGATAGAATACAATGCTGGCAGGTTTTAGTTCAACTCGATCGATATGTACTTTAACGACTTCATCTAAAAATATTGCCTTTTTGTACTGTAGCTGTGCTTGACTCACTACAAAATGCTGGATTTGACCATCATCAGCATGCATAAAATAGCCGTTTAGACCAAGCTTACTAAACCAGTCGCGGCGACAATTTTCAAAAAACACCAGATGATTGGCATGGTAGACTATACCGCCAGCATCCGTATGGTTGATATACACGCGGTAATCGGTAGAGTATAGAGGTGAAATAGTAGAATTTGATGGCGCTGTCGTCATAATTTGGCTCACATCGTTTGGCTAAAAAAGTAGCTCGGTAAAAAGTACTTCAATGTTTATAAAAATATATAAGATAAACACAATTAGAAGGAGAGTATGCCGCTATTTATTGTGTCACAACGGTCAGTAAAACAAGTTTTCTACTGTATCTTAAGATTTGAAGACACGCAATAGCCAGGTCGACTTAGCTATTTTTATTGCTATTTATCATCCTTTTACATTCCAAAAGTTACCAGAATAATTTATAAAGCACGAACAAACTTGAACCAGTCAATATAGGATAAAGCATGACCCGTTTTGTGAGTTTTAATATCAATGGTATTCGCGCCCGCCAGCATCAGCTTGAAGCTGTGCGAGAAGTAATAGACCCTGATGTCATGGGGCTACAAGAAACCAAAGTCCATGATGATCAGTTTCCATTAAAAAATGTAGAAAGTCTTGGCTATCATATTGAGTATTTTGGACAAAAGGGACATTACGGGGTGGCATTATTGTCTAAAGTTGCGCCTATATTTGTGCAAAAAGGCTTTCCTGGTGACGATGAAGAAGCCCAAAAACGCTTTATTCACGCGCGTTATGAGCTGCAAGGCCGTGAAATTGATGTGCTTAATGGTTACTTTCCACAAGGTGAGAGCCAAGATCATCCAACTAAGTTTCCGATGAAGCGCGCTTATTATGCTGATTTGATGGCTTATATTGACACTTTAAAAGCGGAAGGGCGCTCGATTGTCATCATGGGTGACATGAATATTGCGCCAGAAGATATAGACATCGGAATCGGTGAAGCTAACGCTAAGCGCTGGCTCAAAAATAGAAAAACCTCATTTTTACCCGAAGAGCGTGAATGGTATTCAGCACTCATGTCACGGGAACTAACTGACACTTATCGTCTACATTATCCAGAAAGCACAGAGTTATATAGCTGGTTTGACTATCGCAGTCGCGGTTTTAATGATGATCCCAAGCGTGGCCTACGTATCGATCATATTTTGTGTACCGCTGATCTAACGAATGGATGTGTGGACGCAGGTATCAGCTATGAGCTACGTGCAATGGAGAAGCCCTCTGATCATGCGCCTATCTGGGCGGCGTTTGACTTGAGCCAAAACTAGTACGTGCGCCAAAATACTATTTATGTATACGCTTTTAATGAGTGAACATATCTTTGATATTAAAAAATGATTCTAAAAATTGATTAATAAGGATTGAGCTATGGCTGTCGGAAACATATCAGTACCCAACACTATTTATCCTATCGACGGTATCAGATTGAGTGCTACCGCAGCAGGTGTGCGTTATAAAGATCGCGACGATTTAGTGGTCATCGAAATTGCGGAGACTGCAACCAGTGCAGTTGTGACGACCAAAAACACGTTTTGCGCTGCACCTGTACGCGTACTGCGAGAGCACTTTGCAAAAACGGCTCCGCGCTACTTAGTGACCAACACAGGTAATGCCAATGCGGGTACAGGTGCTGATGGCAAACGCCGAGCAGAAGAGATTTGCACGGCTTTAGCGAGTAAGGCTGGTGTAGACACTAGCGCGGTGTTGCCGTTTTCTACTGGCGTGATAGGCGAGCCATTAAATAGTGAAGCGGTCATCAAAGGGCTAGATAAGGCTTTAGACAGCTTAGGAGCGGATAACTGGTTAGCAGCGGCTAACGGGATTCGTACGACTGATACTATCCCTAAGCTTGCAAGCCAAAAAGTGGATATTGCAGATACGAGCTATCATATCACTGGTATATCTAAAGGCTCAGGTATGATCCGCCCTAATATGGCAACCATGCTAGGTTATGTAGCCACTGATGCCAATATTGCAGCTGACCTATTGCAAGAGATGCTGGTTACTATCAATGAGCAGTCTTTTAACCGCATTACCGTCGATGGCGATACCTCAACCAATGACTGCTGCGTGTTGATAGCGACAGGGGCTGCCAGTGCCGAGGTAATCGACAGTCCTGAACACCCGCATTATCAGTCATTGTTTAGTGCCTTAACCGAAGTATTTGTGCGTCTGGCACAGTTGATCGTGCGTGATGGTGAAGGGGCAACAAAGTTTATGACCGTAAAAGTCACTGGTGGTAAAACCACTCAAGAATGCTGTGATGTGGCTTATGCAGTCGCGCATTCACCACTGGTAAAAACAGCGTTCTTTGCGAGCGACGCTAACTGGGGTCGTATCTTAGCAGCCGTTGGTTATGCTGGTATCGAAGACTTAGACACTGAGCAAGTAGATGTGTATTTAGATGACGTTATGATCTGTCAAAACGGTGGCGTAGCACCTAGCTATACTGAAGACGCTGGCAAGACCGTTATGAGTCGCCCGGAGATTACCATCCATATTGACTTAGCGCGAGGTGATGCCAGCGACACTGTTTATACCTGTGATCTGTCTTATGATTATGTCAAAATTAACGCAGATTATCGTAGCTAGATAAGCGTTGTATTCGTTTTTTATTTAGCCCCTAGTATTAATAATTTGAAGCTCATAATGTAAAAATTGCTAATGTGTGAGTACGTTTGAATAACACCAGTTGCAAATACTGACGTTACGTTACAAACCAGTTATAGAGGCAAAGCTTATTCAAGACCTATACTAATTGCAGTACAACAATAAGTAGTACTACTTTTGTTTGGGCACTATAATTGGCTCTTATAAAAAAGTACTCACTATTAACGTTTATATCTTGAAATATCGTATTGTTTATAAGGTTTTATAAGAGCCATAAAGTGACGATATTTAGTGAATGAGATATGAGCTATTTAACAACAATTGATCGAGGGTATAAAAATGAAAAAATTAGCGATTGCAGCATTTGCAGCCACTTTTGCATTAGCAGGTTGTTCTACGATGGGTCTAGACGATGAGCGTACCATGGTAGTAGAGGGTCAAGCAGTAAACGTTAAAGTTGTGAACATTCCAAGCTTTGAAGTAGAAATTGCTCCGCGTAAAGCGCTTTGTGAGCGTATGGATACTAGTGGTAATAAAATCGAGACACAGTGCCTACAGTATCGTCAAAGCTATCAAAAGAATTACAACACGTTGAACGGTAACATCCAAGGCTTTACCTATGAGCCAAATTATCGCTATATGTTAGATGTGCGTCAAGAAGCAATTGCTGATACCAAAACTGGTGTGGTTAAGCCTGTTTGGATATTAAATGACGTTATCTCAAAAACAGCTGAATAATTATTTTTTATTATAGTTGCCAAGTAATTAGTAAGAATACAAAAAAAGCCTCTATATTGTTAGAGGCTTTTTTTGTGAGTTTTGGAGTTTTTACTTTTCAGTTTCAGTTTTAGCACTGGCTATAGTTGACACTAACGCCATGGGTAGCAGTAGGTATGCGGTTATCTGCATAGACAGCAAGACCGCCTCGGGCCGTTTCTTTATATTTATCCGACATATCGGCACCAGTTTGTTTCATAGTCTCAATTGCCTTATCTAATGAGACAAAGTGCTGACCGTTGCCTCGGCAGGCAAGACGAGCGGCATTGATTGCTTTTACTGCTCCCATCGCATTGCGTTCAATACAAGGTACTTGTACTAGGCCGCCGACAGGATCACAGGTAAGACCTAGGTTATGCTCGATGCCGATTTCAGCTGCGTTGAGACATTTGGCAGGATCGCCGCCCATAATCTCTGCCAATGCAGAAGCAGCCATCGCACAAGCGGATCCGACTTCACCTTGACAGCCAACTTCAGCACCAGAGATTGATGCGTTTTGTTTGATTAAGCTACCGATTGCCGTGGCATTTAATAAAAATTTGCGTGCACCTTCTTGAGTGTAGTTTGATAAAAAATCGCGGTAATAGCACATAACTGCAGGGATAATACCAGCAGCACCGTTGGTTGGGGCAGTGACGACATTACCACCATTTGCATTCTCTTCATTGACTGCCAGCGCATACAAATCGACCCAATCCATCGCAGCAAGCTTGTCGTTCTTTGTCCTTGGCTGATCTTTTTCAGCACATAGCTGCAAATGTAGTGCTTGAGCGCGGCGTTTGACGTCTAAACCACCTGGCAAAATGCCACTATTTTCACAACCTTGTTTGACACAGTTTTGCATTACCTCCCAAATAGAGTCTAAATAGGCAAAAATATCTTCTTTATCACGATAATGGCATTCGTTTGCCAATACCAGTTCGCTCACACTTAGCTTATGCTGACGACACTGCTCAAGTAGCTCAGCTGCAGTATTAAAAGGATAGGGGACTATATCAATCGTTGGCGTACCATGGTCTTCATCTGGATTATGAGCATCATCGTCATTAATGACGAAGCCGCCACCAACTGAGTAATAAGTTTGCTGATAATGAGTGTCGTCTGCCAATATGGCACGAATGGTCAGCGCATTAGGGTGATAAGGTAGAACAGTATCATCGTACCAATAGATATCATGTTCTGTATCAAAGTCGATAATGTGCTGACCTGATACATTCATTTTTTTATCTGAAAAGATAGGTGTGAGGTATTGGCTGGTCAGTCGTGTATCGATGGTACTTGGCGTATGACCAAGTAAACCTAAGAGAATGGCTGTGTCAGTAGCGTGGCCTTTACCTGTTGCAGCGAGTGAGCCGTATAGTTCAATCTCTAATTTTATGATATCTGTCAGCTCAAATTGTTTACTCAAAGAAGTCAAAAATAAATTGGCAGCTACCATAGGCCCTACAGTATGTGAGCTTGAAGGCCCAATGCCAATTTTAAATAGATCAAATACACTAATCATAATAAATTACCAAAAAATAAAAGTGAGTGAATATGGTTGTCATCGTAACCAATTGATTAACAAAAACGACTTTATAGCTTAATCAATATTGCAAGCATCATAAGTATGACCAGTCACAGTAGTGAGTAGGCATGGCTAAACAATGATTTTGAAGCATCGTCTATATGAGCGTTTAAACTTGGTAGTATGGATGATAGAAGAATAATAGCTTTTGTTTATTATAAATTTCCGTTATGATGCTTGGCATCAACGCTTATGTAACATCCTGTAAGCGGTTGCTGCTATAGAAAGTATCAGAATATAAGCAGCTAAAGCGATGGATTTAGTAGAACATATCTTGCCTCAGACATCTAGCAAAATGTGACAAATTTGTATAAACAACTACCATTTATTAAGTATATCAGTGTTGTAGGTCGAGCTAAATAATTATTGTTAGATGTACCGGGCAATACGGTGAGATATACTAAATAGGATGGTGCTTGCGTCATTAATTCTTTATTTATCCTTTTTAGCTATTATTTTCGGCCACATAGGACACGCGCGCATGGTAACTCCCTCAGAAGATCCTTCCAAGACACAGCATTCATCTCACTCAGAAAATAGCGCCAAAACTCAAACCCCTTTAACGGCATTAGAAGCAGCAGGTATCACACCTGCTATGATGCAACTTACCAACAATCCAGACTTTGAAAATGGACGCTGGTTCCCTACATGGCGACCTTATCGCGGGGATCTTGACCACAATCCTGTCGGTATCAATGAATATCTACCCGCTTCTAAAAGTATTTTACTTGGTGTTCAGCATACCTTTGCTATGTTTGGTGCAACTGTCCTTGCACCGCTATTAATGGGTTTTGATCCCAACTTGGCTATTTTGATGTCAGGTATCTGTACGGTGATGTTTTTTATGATTACCGGCGGTCGTATGCCAAGCTATCTTGGTTCAAGCTTTGCCTTTATTGGCCCTGTTATTGCTGTGACAGCTTATGCTGGCGTAGGTTTTAATACCAATTTAGATGTCGCTTTAGGCGGCATTATGGCCTGCGGGATTATTTATGCGCTAATAGGCTTGTTAGTAATGAAAACCGGCACAGGCTGGATTGAGCGTTTAATGCCGCCTATTGTGACTGGTGCTATTGTCATGATTATTGGTCTTAATCTAGCGCCAGTTACTATTCAAGGCGTATCAGCCAATCAGTTTGACGCATGGATGGCAGCATTAACTGTGCTACTAATCAGTAGTGTGGCAGTGTTTACTCGCGGTATGCTAAGGCGTTTGTTGTTATTAGTGGGTTTGATATTGTCCTATATCGCTTACTATGTTATGACCAACCTATTGGGTTTTGGCACAACGATTGATTTTACAAGTGTGGCTGCTGCCTCATGGTTTGGCCTACCAGGTATACATGCACCGCGTTTTGAGATGAGTGCTATTATCTTGATAGCGCCTGTGGCTTTTATTCTCGTTGCTGAAAATCTTGGACACTTTAAAGCAGTAGAAGGAATGACCAAATCACGCGTTACGCCTTATATGGGTCGTGCGTTTTTAGCTGATGGCGTAGCCACGACGTTTTCAGCGGGGTTTGGTGGTACTGGGGTGACGACTTATGCTGAAAACATCGGCGTGATGGCGGTAACCAAGGTCTATAGTACAACTATTTTTGTGATAGCAGGTGTGGTTGCTATTTTACTAGGATTGTCACCAAAGTTTGGCGCTATCATTCAGACGATTCCTTCAGCGTTATTGGGCGGTGCATCTATTGTCGTATTCGGCTTGATTGCTATTGCTGGGGTGAAAATATGGATAGACAGTCACATTGATTTTAGCAAAAACAGCAATCTTATCATTGCTGCCGTTACGGTGATTATGGGTACGGGGAACTTTAGCCTACATCTAGGAGGTTTTGACTTAGGTGGTATCGGTACAGCAACTCTGACCGCTATCATACTAAACGCTTTGTTTAATAGTCAAAAAGAGTAGAGTATTATATTTAGGTATTCTTATACCTAACAATAGTTATTGTAATGATGAACAGCCTTTACTAGTATTTACGTCTATAAAACCTTGAAAAAAATCGATAACGACGCAGCGCGCCTGGCTTGGGTTTGATTGAGCCTAAATATATGGCAAACATAGTCAGTAGCGCGCCGCTCCATTGTAAAGTATTGATAGGTTTGTCCAGCCAGCTATAATCGATAATTAGCGCTGCAACTGGCTCAGTTAATAAAAGCAGTCCTGTTAGTGCCAATGATAATTTAGGTATAGAATAGGCAATTAATCCCCATGCCACACATTGCATAACCGCGCCATAGACCAGCACCCAACCAACCTCAGACAACGTATTAGGCATTATATTGCCCGTATCCAAAACGAACATTGGCACGATCATAGCGAGCACCCCGCCAATACTAATCAGTTGCATCAATACAAAGATCGGGGTCGGTTCTGTATCATGAGTCTTACGAATAAAAGTCATAGACGCAGCCAACATGCCTCCTGACACAATGCCAGCAATAAAACCCCAAGTCGCGTTAGTGTTATGCGCAAACTCAGGGCTACCAATCATCGCCACGCCCAACATCGCTAGGCACAGACTGAGTAGCTGTAAAGCAGACTGACGCTCATTAAAATATAAAAACCCGATAGCCGCCAAAAAGAAAATCTGTAAACTGTTAAGTAAGGTTGAGATGCCAGGGCCAACGGCATAGATACTCTCATGCCAAAGCGCTAAATCTAATCCTAAAAACACGCCCGATAATAAACCGTAGATGATGGCACGCCTTGAGTGCGGCATCCTTTGTCCAGTCAACTTTGCCAATATTGCAAATATAACGCCTGAAATAGCAAGGCGCCAAAACGCCATTGCCCAACCGCCAATATCGACATGGGCGACAATTAGGCTTCCTAAGCCAAAAATAATACAACCAATCGTTAAACCAATCGTTGCAGAATATGAAGAGGCAACCGCCATAAATTATCCTTATACCACAATCGTGTGATCAGGTAGGCAAACAAAAATAACGCTCAGACTATAGGGACTGTAGCTAAGAATTTTGAATCTACAAGGTAAAAAAACAAGGTTAAAACATTGAGCTTATAGTGATGTTATAAGCGGCTTATACGTTTCTGGCGGCTTAAAAGTAGCTAAAAATGTACAATGATAAACGCTTCACTTTATTATACAAGGGGCATTAATATCTCTTGAGAACAACGGCGATATTTTTTTATAAATGCATCGCTTGTCTTAATACATGACAAATTTTTGACACATTATGCATATCAGAGTCACATTCTTACAAGACTAGTGTTGGTTAAATTGCTACTATTTGCTACTGTGATTGCTTATAATCGTAAGTCTCAATCGCTTACTATTCTAGTCAGTTCTGCACTTCTTTTTTGCACGTCTTTTTGTACTTTTTATTGTTATTAATGCCTTTAACAACGATTACGGTAGGCATTGATACTGTTAGCTTAGGTTTGATTATGTCTCAACAATCCATACTAAAATGGTCAACAGCTGCGCAAATGTTATCAAAGCGACAATCTGTACCATTATCAGCGCCCACTTTATCACTATTACAAGGCTCGCGACTATCTTTGATGGCTGGTATATTGTTAACTACCGTATTTTCAATGCCGACAGCCAACGCTGCTAGCTGCAAAATACCCAAAAGCTACTATAAAAACGTCTCTTGTACGTCCGCTAGTGGCCATTACTTAGCGATAACAGACTTTGGCGCACCAGTTGCATTGATTAATAGCAAAGGTAAAAGGGTCGTTGATCTGTCACGCTACCAAAAGGTGGATGCCAATAATATGGCAGGCGGATTATTGCCTGTATTGCGTCACGGCCGCGTCGGTTATATCAATATGCAAGGTCGTGAGGTTGTCCCTACCATATACGAGATGTTCAAGGGTAATGGAGGTTGGGCGCGTCCAGTATCTGAGGGTCGTATCGTTGTCAAAAGAAACGGTGATTATGGCGTTATTGGCACTGGCAACCAGACAATCGTACCTTTTTCATCGACGATTACTGACATCGACGATTATCGAGGCGGAGTTGCTCGCATACGTAGAAACCAGTCTACAAGTTGGCTGGACAAAAATGGCAAAACCACCAGCGACCCCAATGCTAAAGAGGGTAATAGTGAGGCGATGTCTGCTACTGCCCAGACGCAGCAACCAAGACCCACACCTTTCACTACCTTACAGCCCCATCAGCAAGATGGTCGTTGGGGGTTTGTTGATGATAAAAATGTCACTATGATTACTTATTCCTTCGACGAAGTACGTCCATTTTCTGAAGGATTGGCTGCCGTGCGTCTAAATGATAAATGGGGATTTGTAAATCTAGGGGGTGAGCTGGTTATACCATTTCGATTTGAGGATAGTGGCTTGATTGCTGATAATGAGAATAACAGTAATAAAGATACAAGCAATGTCGAAGATGAAAGCAGCGCTGAAGATACAAGTGCTAAAAAAAGGACTGCGTTTATATTTAAAGATAACAAAGCGTGGGTAGGCAATCTAAAAGATGGCAGTAAGATTTGTATTGATAAAAAAGGTGATAACGTCAGCTGCGAATAGTCGCAAATGAGTAAAAAATTGTCAAAAAAAAGGCTAGGATGCATGTGTCGTTTATGCTTCTAGCCTCTTTTTTTTGGAGTTAATAGAATAGAGCTTTAAAAAAACAATATAAACTGTTTAATTTAGTAGATGATTGCGTATTAAATCAACAAGATAAGGTTGATAGTACGCTGGAATATCATGTGCCATGCCTTCAATTAAATGAAACTTTGCATTTGGAATGGTCTTGGCCACTACGCGACCTTGCGAGGCCGGCAGTAAGCCGTCCGCACTACCATGAATAACGATGGTCGGCGCTTTGACTTGTTTACTGAAGCGACTAATAGAGCCTGATGCCAAAATAGCATTCAACTGTTGCACCGTACCTAGCGGGTGAAAGTTACGTTGATAGCGAAGTTTGGCAATTTCGCGTACCGTTCGTACATTAACATGACCGGGCGTCCCTACTGTTTTCATAAACCAAACACTATGGCGCACAATATCACGCTCAGAATGACTCTCAGGGCGATTGATCAAGGTATATAACTGCTTAGGTTTAGGTGGCTTTAAAAAAGCGCGATTGGTCGTGGTAAACATCAGCGCTAGACGCTCTACTAAACTTGGATAGCGCGCTGCAACGATTTGTGCAATCATACCGCCCATCGAGGCACCAAGCAGATGCGTACTACCAAGATTCAAAGCCTTGATCAGACGTACAGTATCTTCTGCCATATCGGTTAGATTGTAAGCGACCTGTTGGCTCTTGTTGGACAGCCCTGTTTGCAGACGCAGCATCATCTTAAGCTGGCTCACACGCGGCAATCCTTCAATCTGAACTTTAGAGGACAGACCAATATCACGATTGTCGAAACGAATCACAAAAAAACCAGCATCAATCAGACGTTTGATAAAGTCATCTGGCCAAAACACCATTTGCGAACCAAGACCCATAACCATAAGCAATGATGGATGCTCAGGATTTCCGCCAGCTTCGACACATAGGTTGATACCATCACCAATATCGATCATGGCTTGATAAAGATGATCGCTCAAATCTGAAGCTCGCCAGTTATGCTCACCAAGCTTTTCCCAAGCAGGTGTAGGGTAGCTGTGTGCTGAATCAGCAGATATTAGAGGACTATCAGAAACATCAGATAAACCTGTCACCTCAGATGAGCCTATAGCCTGTGTGTTTATAGGCTCGTTTGAGCTGGAATAAGGGGCGTCATTGGAATAATTCGAATTCGTCATGAGATATCCTAGTTAGCGTTCTGTAAATCTAGATTTCCATCATCTCAAAATCTAACTTACCAACACCGCATTCAGGGCACGTCCAATCATCAGGAATATCGTCCCATTTAGTACCAGGAGCGATACCTTCTTCAGGGCAGCCAAGCTCTTCGTCATAGATCCAACCACACACAATACATTCATAACGTTTCATACATAATCCTATTTGTTACTAGTTCTATCGCTATTAGCGGCTTGCAAAAACGCACGTAGTTTATCATAGAACAATACTTTACGTGGTTAAGTTTACACTTGTATATTGAGATAAGTGAGCATTTATCAAGTTATAGATTTTATTTTACTTAGCGTAATCGACCTTATCTATTTGCGTTTTTCCATCAAAATGACAGACATTATGTTATGATAAGCGCCGCTAATTTGTGCATGATCTGCATTTTTACTACTGTATATGATTTCAAAGAAAGGGTTACTATGAGCGTTACTACCGCTGCCATACCAGTTGATAACAAGTCCGAGCCATCTCATGCACGTAATACTGACCACCCATTCTGGCAAATTATACGTACTGTACCTGACTTTCCAAAAGTCGGCATTGATTTTTATGATATTACACCGTTACTGCGTAGTCATATTGATGAGGTCATCGATGCGCTTTTAGCAGCACTACCTGATGGACTGATTGATGAAGTGGACTGTTTGGGAGCGGTTGAAGCGCGCGGTTTTGTATTTGCAAGCTTACTGGCAGGTCGATTGGGTAAAGGAATGATACTGCTACGCAAACCGGGCAAACTGCCTCCGCCAGTTGCCAACAAGGCTTATGCGCTAGAGTACGGTAAAGATACGCTTGAGATGCAAAACAACTTGCCGCCTGAGCGTGTTCTATTAGTTGATGACATCTTGGCGACCGGTGGCACGCTTACGACTGCTTATGAGCTATGTAGATCAGCTGAGCATACGGTAGTAGGTGCTTTAGTACTGCTTGATCTAGTCGATCTACATGGTGAATTTCCAGTACCTGTTTACACCGTTTTAAAAGCTTAAAATTGCGAACGTGCACAAAAAAGCGCTCTAACTTAACTGTCAGAGCGCTTTTTTACTAAACGAGGGTAGCTATATTATTTTGTATGAATTATTAGCGTAACGCTGCCAATGTCTGAGCTAGCTCCTCACGTGCACCAATAAAGCCGTCAATGCCTTTGGGCAACAAATCTTGTGTGATTTTATCCTGTTGATATTCGTGGATGAAGGCTTCATGAGTCAAGCTGACCTTTTTCATAGCATCTGCCTCTTTAGCCATAGCAGGCGAGAGTTGGGGCGTGACGGTCACATCCATTGCGGCGAGCTCATCGATAAGGTTTGGAGCAATAGTTAGTAAGTCGCAACCTGCTAGCGCGATTATTTGCTCAACTGAGCGAAAGCTTGCTCCCATCACTTGTGTGTCATAGCCGTGCTGCTTGTAGTATTGATAAATAAGCTTTACAGATTGCACTCCCATGTCATCAGTGACGGGGACGTTTTGGCGATTTTGTTGGCGTTTTTGCCAATCTAAGATACGTCCAACAAAAGGTGAGATGAGTGTTACCCCTGCATCAGCACAAGCGACGGCTTGGTGTTGTCCAAATAATAACGTTAAGTTGCAATGGATACCTTGAGTCTCAAGGTAGCGCGCCGCTTCAATCCCTTGCCAAGTAGCCGCCATTTTAATCAAGATACGCTCAGAGTCGACGCCTGCTTTTTGGTAAGCTTCCATAAACTCTAAAGCCTTATCAATGGTCGCTTGTGTGTCGTAAGATAAACGAGCATCGACCTCTGTAGATACGCGGCCTTCGATCAATTCTAAAATATCGCAGCCAATTTGAATGGTAAGTGCGTCGATGACTGCATCTACATTGCCTTGATGTTGGCTCATGGTTTCTAGCAGCAGCGCTTGATTGTCAGAGTTAATAAGCGCTTTCGTGATTAAGCTTGGATTGGTGGTCGCATCAATAGGTTTTAGTCGCGCAATAGCGGCAAGGTCGCCTGTATCTGCAACAATAGTGGTCATGGTGCTAAGTTGTTGTAATGCGCTCATCATATATCCTTATGAAAACAGTTAACGGTAGCCATTCGCCTAACAGCGGTATGGCTCATATGAAACTGTAGCACAATTTGCGATGTAATTTTGCATGATAGTTTGGCTTGTACTGTTCTATAGAGCATATATACTTAGCATTTATAAAAAAGATGGTGCTTTATCATAATTTTGCACCATTTAATTTATTTACGCATGGGCACTGTGCATGGTTTTTGCTATAGTAGAGGCGGCCGATTGATTAGCGATTGAATTTGCCTAGTGTTAACTTTAAAAGATAAGTTATAAAGGCTAGGTGATACAAACCAAATTATAAAAACTGTGCTACCAAATATAGCTGAGATATAAATAAGCTATCGTCAAGCGTAAGCGATCAAGTCAGATAAATGGTAGACAAAAAAATAGAAAAAAGACACCTCAAAGATATTAGTGGAATACTAAATCCGTTAGTATTTAAGATTGTAGTGACACCTAACAGTAATAAAAAGGATGGGCGGTAATGAGTGAGCAGTCATCAGAGCAAAACACAAATAATCTAAATCCAACTGCCGCAGGCGCAAGCGAAACCTCGACCGATCAAGAGTTTTTGAACCAGCTGCGCCAGAGTATCGATGCAGTAGACTCTGAAATCCATACACTGATTAATGACCGTGCCAAGCTGGCTCAGCAAGTGGCGACTGTCAAAAAAGAGCATGTAGCAAAAAATGAGGTCGCCGCCGAACAAAACCCCATTTTTTATCGTCCCGAACGTGAAGCGCAAGTATTAAAAGCAGTCATGGAGCGTAATACTGGTCCGATCTCTGATGAAAAGATGGCGCGTTTGTTCCGTGAGATTATGTCGGTCTGCTTAGATTTAGAAGCACCGCAGCGTATTGCGTTTTTGGGTCCGGTCGGTACTTTTACCCATGCTGCTGCCCTAAAGCACTTTGGTAAAGCTGCTGACACGGTACCGATGACGACCATTACTGACGTGTTCCGTGAAGTTGAAGCGGGCACTGCTATGTATGGCGTGGTACCCGTTGAAAACTCTTCAGAAGGGGTAGTCAACCATACCCTGGATGGGTTTTTGTCTTCATCATTAAAGATAATTGGTGAAGTTGAGCTGCCCATTCATCAAAACTTTTTAGTCGCTGAGCATACTAAGGTTGAAAGTCTAAGCCGTATTTACTCCCATCAGCAGTCGCTTGCCCAATGCCGTCATTGGCTCGATGTTAATTTTCCTAGTGTTGAGCGCGTTGCAGTATCAAGCAATGGTGAAGCGGCTCGTCGTCTCAAAAACGAATGGCATTCTGCTGCCATTGCCGGTGATGTTGCTGCTGCCGAGTATGATTTGCATAAGCTGTATTCAAATATTGAAGACAATCCTAGCAATACCACGCGCTTCTTAATCATCGGTCATGAGGCAATTGCACCATCAGGGCAAGATAAAACCTCGATTGTGGTTTCAGCTCATGACAAAGCCGGTGCATTGATCGAAATCCTCAAGCCGTTGTCGTATCATGGTGTATCGATGACTAGTATTGAGACCCGACCTGAACGTCCTAATAAATGGGCTTATGTATTCTTTATAGATATGAACGGTCATATTCAAGATCCAAACGTTAGCGCGGCTATCGCTGATATACGTCCGTTAGTGAAGGATGTGCGTGTACTAGGCTCATATCCGAAAGCAGTGCTATAGTCTGTTTACCATAAAAGAGTTATAGCGTTAACCTTGCTTAAAATATGAAGTATACATCTGCCCTTGGTTGCCTTATAACTCTTTTGAATCGAAGGAACTATGGAGGCTAGGTTAGGTAAACGACTCTTTGTTATTCGTTCATTGTTGGTATTAATACGTAATAGCTGGACATAACATTTAAGGATAAATCATGCAGCCTACTAAATCGACAGAGCTAGAACTGTCACCGCTGACTCCAGCTTATGACAGTATCTTAGAGCTGGCACCGTATCAAACTGGTAAGCCAGTTGAAGAGTTGACTCGCGAATATGGCGTTTCTGATGTGGTAAAGCTGGCGAGCAATGAGAATCCAATAGGGTGTTCTCCGCAAGTAACATTGGCTATTACTGAACAGTTAGGAAAGCTGGCGCGTTACCCAGACGGAAATGGTCATTATTTAAAGCAAGCGCTTTCTGACTTCACTGATGTGAATATAGAGTGTATTACTTTAGGCAACGGCTCCAATGACTTGCTTGATATTTTGGCACGCAGCTTTGTCAGTGCTGATGATGCGGTGGTGTATAGTCAGTATGGATTTATCGTCTATCCGATGGTAACGAAAATGCAAGGAGCAACAGGTATAGAAGTGCCTGCGCAGCGATTTGGCCATGACTTGGATGCTATGCGTCAAGCAGTAGAAGATAATCCCAATACCAAGATGGTTTTTATTGCCAATCCTAATAATCCAACAGGCACTCAGCTTCAGCATAGAGAACTGCACAAGTTTGTTGCAAGCGTCCCAAGTTCGGTATTGGTAGTATTGGACGAAGCCTATATTGAGTATAGCCCTGAAAGTAATAACCGTGCGCTGTTAGATAAGTTTAACAATGTGGTTATTGTCCGCACTTTTTCTAAAGCTTATGGCTTAGCAGGTCTGCGCATTGGTTACGCACTCAGCTCAACTGCCGTAGCGGATCTGCTTAATCGTATTCGCCAGCCATTTAATGTCAGCCGTGTTGGACTTGCTGGAGCAGTTGCGGCACTTGGCGATCAAAGCTTTATTGAAGAAACGCGTAAAACCAATCAAGAACAAATGCGCTGGTTAGAAAAACAGTTTGATGCGTTGGGTTTGGCTTTTATAAAGTCCCACGCCAACTTCATTATGGTTGAGATTGAAGATGCTGCTGATATCTATCAAGCACTGCTTGAGCAAGGGGTCATCGTGCGTCCACTTGCAAGCTATGGCCTAGACAACTGGTTGCGTATTACTGTAGGCATCGCAGAAGACAATTTACGTCTTATTGATACGCTGCGCTCTATTTTAACCAATGATTAAATAAACACGGTTAGTCTAGGGTGTGTTGATATCGAGGTTTTTAGTATTTATAGATAATTATCATTTGTGACATAATCGAATGTAAGGCATGCCTTTATTTTTAATGAAAATACTGGGTCTGTCATTCAACTTTTATAATGCCAATCTAAACCTACGATCAAACTTGAGTAGGGATAGGGATTGGTTTGTTCAACGAGAAAAGCCGTGAATAGCCAGCAAGACAAGCAAAAAAATAATAAACAACCGCTTTTAAATGCTCAATCTTCCCTATTTAAACAGGTATGCGTGATTGGCCTAGGGCTAATCGGCGCCAGCCTTGCTCAAGCCATTAAAGATAACGGTCTCAGTGAGCGTTTGGTGGCGGTAGATAGGCATGCGCCAAGCATTGATGAAGCCATCCAGCATGGTTTACTTGATGCTGGTAGCTCTATCATTGGTGACGTGGTTAGTGGTAGTGATTTGATTGTCATTGCTGTACCGGTACAAGCCGTACAAGCGGTATTTACCGATATCAAAAACGCAATGGATAATGGCCAGCTCGCGACTGATTGCGTTATTACCGATGTGTGTAGTACTAAGGTCAATATCATTGAGGCTGCAAAAGCCGTATTTACCCCATTACCTGTAGGCTTAGTGCCTGCACACCCGATTGCTGGTGCCGAAAATTCAGGGTATCATGCCAGGCGCGCCACATTATTTGCCAATCATAGTGTCATCATTTGCAAGCTACCAACGACCAATTCTTCCGCGATTGCCAAGCTACGTCGATTGTGGGAAGCAGTAGGGGCTACAGTCATGGCAATGGATGCTGAGCATCATGATGCTATATTGGCGCATACCAGTCATTTACCGCACCTGCTGGCGTTTAACCTTGTTGAGCAGCTGGCAAGTCATGACGATAATTTAGATATGTTTCGCTATGCAGCAGGCGGGTTTCGGGACTTTACTCGTATCGCTGCTAGCGACCCCAAGATGTGGCATGATATATTTTTTGCCAATCAAAGCGCGATTGTGAGCGCCCTTGATGAGTACAGCGTCTATCTACAGGACATACGCCAACTCATCATTGATAAAGATTCAACCGCCCTGATGGGCCTATTGGGCCGCGCGCAAGCCGCACGGCGACATTTTGGCCATATGTTAGCCAGCACCCCTTATACGGATACCTCTGCTATGTCAGCTTCTTACCTTATCTCTCCTAGTAACACCGTCACAGGCACCATTGCTATTCCTGGTGACAAGTCTATCTCCCATCGTAGTATTATGTTAGGTAGCCTTGCGACAGGTGTGACCAATGTCACTGGTTTTTTGGAGGGGGAGGATGCACTCGCAACCTTACAGGCATTTCGTGATATGGGCGTGACAATCGAAGGTCCTGATAATGGCAATCTGACTATTCATGGCGTTGGTATGAATGGCCTAAAACCAAGTAAAACGCCGCTCTATATGGGCAATTCAGGTACCAGTATGCGCCTGCTGTCCGGTATTTTAGCCGCGCAAACATTTGATAGCGTGTTGACAGGCGATACCAGCTTAAATAAACGTCCGATGGAGCGTGTCGCAGCACCACTTCGAGAGATGGGTGCAGTCATTCAAAGTACTGGGCATAGTGGCACAGCGCCGCTTAGTATCACTGGTCGTGATAATGTTGGCAAGCCGCTCCAAGGCATTGAATATGATATGCCAGTGGCATCTGCTCAGGTGAAGTCTTGCTTGCTATTGGCAGGATTGTGGAGCGAGGGTACAACGACTGTCACTCAGCCTGAAGTTAGCCGCGACCATACCGAACGTATGCTGTCAGCCTTTGGCTATCCTGTGACTGTCGACGGCAATCGTATTAGCGTTACAGGCGGTGGTACGCTTACAGGTGGTGATATCGCTGTCCCTGCTGATATCTCATCTGCAGCCTTCTTTATGGTAGCCGCTGCTATCAGTCAAGGTAGCGATTTGACCTTAACACAAGTCGGTATTAACCCGACACGTACGGGTATTATTGATATCTTAAAGCTAATGAATGCTGACATTAGCCTAAGTAATGAGACTCATGTAGGTGGTGAGCCAGTCGCTGATATTACGATTCGTAGCTCAAACTTGGTTGGTATTGAAATTCCAGGGTATCTTGTGCCACTCGCAATTGACGAGTTCCCCGTATTATTTATCGCTGCTAGCTGTGCACGCGGTCGTACAGTGTTGACTGGTGCAAAAGAGTTACGTGTGAAAGAGTCTGATCGTATTGCTGTTATGGCTGATGGGTTACAAACCTTAGGTATTGATTGTACGGTTACTGAGGACGGCCTGATCATTGAAGGGCAGGGTGCTCAAAGTCAAAACGGTGAAGTAAATAATAGCCAACCTATATTTGGTGGTGGACATATCACCTCGCATCATGATCATCGTATTGCCATGAGCTTTGCTGTTGCCAGCCTACGTGCCTCTGAGCAGATCACTATTGAAGGGGTTGAGACAGTCAATACCAGTTTTCCAGGATTTGCAGAGCTTGCCAATCAAATCGGTATGTCTATCCAAGTCGATCATGGCGATGCATAGCTATTAGAAATACTAAGCTAGTAATCGTACTAAGAACAAACCTAAACGAGGATTAATTTGAAATATTTTTGACCTTTATACGCTATTTTAATATGCAGTCATCGTTAGCAATGTGTTGATACCTAAATGGGTATAACGCATTGCTTTTTACTTTTATCCTACATGTAGTGACCCTGCGCTCTTACCACTAAATCTTTATAGTTTATAAAAATAGGTGAGGTCGCGCTTTGCTCTAATAAGTTGTCTTGCCTTATGACTACCCAAAATGTTGTTAAAAAACCAGTAGTCCCGATTAAAACTACGCGAAGCGGTATCGTCACTGCACTAATCGCTTTTTGTATATGGGGCGCGTTTCCTCTATATTTTAAACAACTGGCAGCCTACGATGCAACAGAAATTATCGGCCATCGCATTGTTTGGACATTTGCCTGTTTGCTAATCGTCGTGGTTGTGACCAAGCGCTGGCAATGGATAGATACCTTAAAGCAAAATCCAAGATGGATAGCGTTGACTTTTTTGTCAGGTATTATTATTGCGACCAATTGGCTCACTTACGTGTGGGCTGTCAACCACGATCGTATCCTTGAGGCGAGTTTGGGATATTTCATCGGTCCATTAGTTGGCGTTGCTTTATCGATGATTTTATTTAAAGAGCGCTTGCGATCCTTGCAGTGGGTAGCGATTGGTTTTGCACTATTGTCTGTGATCATTCAAGTGGTCATGCTGGGAAGCTTACCATGGCTATCACTGATTCTCGCCTTTAGTTTTAGTACTTATGGTACTATTCAGCGCCAAACGCCTTTGACTCCTGTTGATGCAATGTTCGTTGAGACCACGATGCTCGTACCTATCTTTATTTGGTGGTTTTGGCAAGCTGATGTAGTCAGTAGCCAGCTTGGCTTTTGGTTTACGTCAAACATTTGGCTGTTAATGCTAGCAGGCCCCATTACCTTGATACCGCTATTACTATTTAACAGATCGACAAAGCTGGTCGCCTATAGCATTTTAAGCTTTATGAATTATCTGACACCGACCTTTATTTTCTTTTTAGCTGTGTTTTATTATAAAGAGCCTTTTGATTTGCATCGCTTAGTAGTCTTTGGCTTGATCTGGCTCGGTCTGTTATTATTCAGCATTGACCTATGGCGTCACAGGCCTAGTAAGGCACTAAAAACCGAGCGTTTACGTGAAGAAGCCTTGCAACAAGTTAAATAAAAATTGAGCAAAGCGTTAGAATCAATAACCTAAACGAGAAATTAGCGAACAAGGATGAAATTATGTTTCATACCGAATCTGATGTGGTATTTGTAAAAGGTTTAAAAGTAGAAGCAGTGATTGGTGTATACGCGTGGGAGCGTGCCATTACGCAACCATTATTGATTGACATAGCGCTTGAGACTGATATAAGTGCTGCCGCAGTCTCTGATGATGTCAAGGATGCGCTAAACTATAAAGCGGTCTGCGATGATGTTAGCGAATGGTGTCAAGATATTAGGGCGCAATTGCTTGAGCATCTGGCTGGGCAAATCGCTGATAAACTACTGGCAAAATACATCTGTCATAAATTAACGTTAAGCATTGCTAAACCTACAGCCATCAAGCCCGCTGATGCAGTAGGGGTACAAATCACCCGTTATGCAAAAGATAATAAAAACAAGCCCGCCACAAGCAAGGCCAATGATACATAATATGCATAAGAAATTGACTGATTTGAACTTTGAAACACTAAAGGTTTGTGCACCCAAAGCGTTGCGAGCGCAGTCCGTGACGGCAGTATTATTGGCTTTGGGCAGTAATCATCAAGCTGAGTATTATTTGCCGCGTGTTTGTGAAAGTCTAGCTGCGTTAGGCGACATGCAGTTGTCTACTGCATTTCAAAACCCTGATTTTACCGCGACTAAAGAGCAACCAAAGCCTGACTATACCAATCAATGTGCTTATCTTTCGCTCAAATCTGAGATGCCTTTATCACAGCTGCAGCAAATTTTTAAGCAGCTTGAACGAGATTGTGATCGACAACGTTTAACAGAAGCGCAGACAACAATAAAAAAGGTCACCATGGATATTGATATCTTAATGATTAAACCAGCTCTTATAGAAAACAGCCTAAGCAGTAAGATAACATTCGAATGGCCAGAGCAATGGATAATAATGGCAGACCGTTATCCATTCAAAGAGCATGAAAATATAGGAATTAAAGAATTAATTTCGAATAATATTTAGTCATACAGATATTAGCACGCACTTTTACGCTCGCTAGCTGTTACACTCTTCACATCTAAAAATCTTTATTATTTAAAAATAACTTCGGTTTAGTATCTCAACAACGAATACAAACGAAAAAATTAAATATTCAACAGATCCTAAGTTAAGCCTTCTGTGCTTAACCAACTACTGCGCCGTCAAACCACCATCAACGATAAATTCAGCACCCGTTGAGTAACTTGAATCATCAGATGCCAAAAACAGCACCATGCCACTGACTTCTTTGGCTTCTGCGACGCGCTGCATCGGAATGGTTTTGGCGAAAGCGTCTACTGCGTCTTTGGTATCGCCTTGGGTAATCATTGGGGTGGCGATGACACCTGGGTGAATTGAGTTAACGCGAATGCCGTGCGGGGCACACTCTAGTGCTGCCGCTTTGGTCATACCACGCACGGCAAATTTAGAATCGGTATAACCAATCGCACCGCCGACCAAACCATTAATCGATGAGATATTAATAATTGAGCCTTGTTTAGATTCTCTCATCGCTGGAATGACGGCTTTCATGCCTAAAAAGACCGATACTTGGTTAATCTCTAAAATCTTGCGGTAGTCGTCTACAGAAGTATCTAGAATGGACTTGTGGGTCGTGATACCGGCATTGTTCACCAGTACATCAATTTTCCCAAATTTTTCTTGTGTTTTTTTAATGACTTGCGTCCAATCATCTTCATTAGTCACGTCATGCTTGATAAATAACGCACTATCGCCAAGTTCATTAGCCAGTGCTTCGCCTTTTTCGCTATTAATATCGGTCAATACCACTTTAGCGCCTTCTTCCATACATAAGCGCGCATGAGTCTCGCCCATGCCTTGAGCGGCACCAGTGATGATGATAACTTTATCTTGTAAACGAGCCATAAGATTTCCTAATCAGTTAAATGATAATTGGTAGAGCAATTACCAAGTATAAGACATAGCGCGTCAATATTGGTTAGTAAACCTTAAAGAGTTGTCTTGAATAAGTAAGTTTTTTGAAAGTGAAGGGTGGTAGTAATAAGAGAGTATTATAAATGAAATTTCAGACAACAGCGGTAATAGCTATGATAACAGCAAGTATTAATGACTGCTTTGTATCACTACCGCTTAATACGACTAAGATAAATGTTGTCAATATGACAGCAAATATTTCAAAAAGTGTGATATAAAGCACACGGCGTTTGATAGGACCTAAGGCAATCAACTCAAACTCCAGTGTGCTTTTTTAGGCTTTTAGTTTCGATAACAAGTTGCCAACTGCCACTATTTATCTTTTGCCTCATTCATGTCTTCTCTATCGATGACATCTATATCTTCTAAGCATAATTTGTCGTATTCTTTTTGACAAAAGTCAGGATCAATTTTGCACATTGCTTTTTGCAGCTGATCTAAGCGTTTTTCAGACTGCTGGATGTGATTGAGCATTTTGGCAAATGCTTCAGCGACTGGATCTTGTGAAGAGGGATCAATACCATAAGCTTGAAAAGCAGTGGCGCGTGCCGTGCTTTGCGTTGTAGTGTTAGGTTGCGCCGCCTGTGCGGCTTTTTCTTGCTGCTTTGCATCATCCACTTTAGTTGTGAGGGGGTTGCCTTTTTCATCATGGTGCTCTGAAATCATGCGAGCTGCGCTACCGACCATCGTTGCACCTGCTGGGACAGGCTTTACGACTACTGCATTTGAGCCAATTTTGGCATTTTTGCCAACGGTGAATGGCCCCAAGACTTTTGCTCCAGCACCAACAATAACACCATCTTCTAACGTTGGATGGCGTTTACCATTATTCCATGATACGCCGCCCAAGGTGACGCCATGATACAAAGTAACATCGTTACCAATCTCAGCAGTCTCACCGATGACGACACCGACACCATGGTCAATAAAGAAACGCTTGCCAATTTTGGCGGCAGGATGTATCTCAATGCCAGTCATAATGCGTGAGCCATAAGATACCACGCGGGCCGCAAGCTTTTGCTCATTTTGCCATAAGCAGTGCGCCCCGCGATGCAAAATAAGCGCATGAATGCCAGGGTAGGTTAAGATGACTTCCAAGCTGTTGCGAGCAGCAGGATCGCGATTGAACACTGCATCGATATCTTCTTTTAGGTCTTGTTTGATGCTAGCGAGCGATCTGAATAAGGCAGTTGGCAATGACATAAATCGTCCTATCTATTCTTGAATGAAATATATTGAGTGAGATACAGTCAGTGGTATGACAGTTATGCTACTTTTTTAAAGATTCATCTATAAGCATACACTTTTAATAGTAAGGTTTTTAGCCTGTTTGCTCACTCATCCTCAAGTTATACCAGCTTTGCATCCTAAAATATAGCGTTGAGCTATAAAATATCCGTAAAAACGTAAATCAATATTTGTTTGGATTTTTTTAGACGGTTTTTAGTCTTTTGATAGTTTGGCAATAAGTGCGCTTAGCAACTGATACTCTTTTTGATCGAGCTGTACGCGAGAGGCAAGCCGCGACAGTCTTGATGGTAATGATTTTAAATGATTACTATCTGCTAGACCGCGCTGAATCATAAGCTCAGTTGTACGCTGGGTAAGCTGTTGTAATTGCTGGTGGGTAATCGCTGGCTCATCCCATTGCTGGCGCAAATGTATGTCTAATAGCGATTGTTCAACGGAGTTTGACTGATTGCTTGAGTCGTTTTTTGGATTGTTGTCGTCGCTATTATCATAAGTAGCACTATCATAAATAACATTGGTATGCGTTTGAGCATAAGCAAAGATAAAGCTGGCAATCACTTGGACAGCTGACGCCACATTGAGCACAGGGTAGGCAGGATTGGCATCTATTTGAATATGGTAATCGGCATAAGACAGCTCTTCGTTGGTTAAACCGCGGTCTTCACGGCCAAATAAGATAGCAATATTGGGTTTATCAGTAGAAAAAGTGGACTGTCTATCAATAAAGTCAAACATGATTTTGGCGGCTTGCGTGGGAGTGACCACAGGACGCGGTAAGTGACGACTACGACTACTGGCGGCAAAGACCAACTGACAATCCTTTATTGCAGCTTCTAGTGTCGGCGTAATAGCTGCTGATGACAATAAATCACTGCCTCCTGCTGCATGTGAAACACTGGTCTCATCAATCGGTAGCTTTGGATCGACGACTGTCAAACGTGACAGGCCCATGGTATGCATGGCCCGCGCTGCTGAACCGATATTAGCAGGTAAAGTGGTATTAACCATGACGACTTGTAAGCAAGACAGGTAGTCGGCAGCGGTGGATGTTGAAGAATAGGATGATACGGATAAGTCAGAGATGCTCATTATGAATTTAGTCTTTTATTGATTTCTAGTTCGACATGCTGTAATGCTAATGCAATGTCTTCTATTAGGTTTGCCTGCTGATCAATTTTACGCTCGCGGCAATGCTCTTGTAGCTTGTGACTCAGAGCTATAAGCTGAGTGGCTCCTATATTAGCACTAGCGCCTTTTAGCGCATGAGCAACTTCAAAACCGTTGGCATTGTCATTAGCAGTTTGTGCTGCACGTAGCGTTACAATACGCTGATGGCTATCAGTAATGTAAGTTCTTATCAGTAATTCAAAATCTTCTTCGAACAAGTCACGTAAATCTTCGAATTGTTCATGATCGATAATATCGTTATTTAAGCCATTGTTTATAGTATTTTTTTTAAGGTGAGATTCGGTCATCAATACATATCCATTATCAAAATAATTGTTTTAATTGTCTATATTTATAGTATTAACTATAATGAAAATGCAGGTTGTCTTCAGTTACCATGCTCTTTAACTGTTGTAAATTGTCGTCGTTAGGATAGACGCGCCAGTGTTCAGACAGCCCTACATTAGCAATAGCATAACTTTCATAAATGCTCAAGCCAAGTGGTAAGCAATTATCATTGATTGAGTCGTCTGTATTACTCAGAACGCCATCAGCATAGATTTGGCTGCTTCCATTATTGAGCAGAGTGTCTTGCTGCATATCATTTTCTAACGCCAACAAATCATTGCCATCTTCATCATACAAGCTGCCACCCATCGCAGGATCGTATGAGCCACTGTTTATATCGCCGCCTTGCTCGTCTTCTTGATGATGGCTTAGGCTGGGCGCGGGAATAATGTCAGCTTGGGCGGATTTGAGCAGTGGCTGTAAACGGGAGAGCAAACGCGTGTCACTACCGTGGATTTTAATACTGATTTTTTTGAGCCAACGCAGGCGTGCATCAACCATACTCATAGCGTTATCAAGACGAGCAAACAGTCGCCCGTCACGCTCCCGGATACTGCCTTTGATGATGACCACTTCATCTACCTTGAGCTGGTCTTTGACGCGATTAAAACGCTCGGCATAGCAGCTGACCTCCAGTCGTGAGGTGCCATCATCTAAGGTAATCACATTTCGGTTGCCAAAATTGGCAATATCGATAATAAGTCCTGCAAAGTAGCAGCTGCCGTTGTAGCCTGTGTCTGTGAGCTTATCAAGGCGAGCGCCAGAGGTATAGCGTTTTAATTCATCCAAGTATTCATTGATAGGGTGCCCAGTCAGGTATAGCCCTAGTGTGTTTTTTTCTGCTTTGAGGCGGTGCTTGTCACCCCAGATAAGTTCTGGCGTCATTTTGAGCGGTGGAGCGGCGACCACACCGTCCATCTCACCAAACAAGTCCATCATGCCAAGCTCATTGTTTTGGCGGTCTTGCTCAGCGGCTTGTACAGCACTTGGCAACTGACTCATCAAGGCACCGCGAATCTCATAGGCGGCATCGCTTGGCAAATCAGGACGCAGCGTCGCGGCAAAGTCATCAAAGCAGCCAGCACTAACCAGCGCCTCAAGCGTACGTTTATTGACTTTTTTGATATCGACACGGCGGCAGAAGTCATATAAGTCTTTAAACGGCCCACCGCGGCGACGCGCATCGACGATAGACTCAACTGCACCTTCACCCACGCCTTTGATCGCACCTAAACCATAAATGATATTGGTCGGCGTATCAGCGACAAAGTGCCATTCACTGCGATTGACAGATGGATTGTCTACAGTCAATCCGAAGTTTTCACGGCAGTCATTGATAAAGAACACCACGTTATCAGTGTTGTTCATATCGGATGTCAGTACCGCGGCCATAAACTCGGCAGGGTAGTACTGCTTGAGATAAGCGGTCTGATAAGCGAGCACGCCATAAGCGGCGGAGTGCGAGCGGTTAAAACCGTAACCGGCAAACTTCTCCATCAAGTCAAAGACGCCGCCTGACGTTGCTTCATCGATGCCTTGCGCGGTGGCACCAGTGACAAAGATATCGCGCTGCTTGGCCATCTCTTCGGGCTTTTTCTTACCCATGGCGCGGCGTAGCATATCCGCGCCGCCCAAGCTATAGCCTGCCATGACCTGCGAGATTTGCATGACTTGTTCTTGATAGACAATAACGCCGTTGGTGTTCTCGAGGATCGGCTCAAGATTGGGATGGTCATAGATGACTTCCTCGCGGCCGTGCTTTCGGTCGATATACATCTCTACCATGCCAGCATCGAGCGGGCCTGGGCGATAGAGCGCACACATGGCGATGACGTCTTCGATATTGGTTGGTTGCAGCTTGGCCAAATATTTTTTCATGCCCATACTTTCTAGCTGAAAGACGGCTGTGGTTTTGGCCTCTTGCAAGAGCTTGTAGGCTTTTTTATCATCTAGCGGTAAGTCTTCTAATACGAGCGCATCTAAGCCCTCGCGTGCGCGGCGTCGGTTGATGTTTTCGACTGCAGCGTTGATGACGGTTAAGTTACGCAGACCCAAAAAGTCAAATTTTACCAGACCGACGTCTTCGACATCATCTTTATCAAACTGGCTGACACGGTGACCATCATCATCGCAGTAAATGGCGCTAAAGTCAGTGATTTTGTGCGGGGCGATCAGGACGCCGCCAGCATGTTTACCGACGTTGCGGCACACGCCTTCTAATTTGACTGCCATCTCCCAAATCTCGATGGCATCTTCATAATCCATATTATCAGGGTTGGAGATTAAGTCTTTGAGCTGCGGTTCTTGCTCGAGTGCTTGAGACAGCGTAATCCCTGGGGTCTTTGGAATCAATTTAGAGATTTTATTGGCCAAAAAGTACGACTTGCTTTGTACCCGCGCCACATCACGTACCACCGCTTTTGCCGCCATGGTACCAAAGGTGATAATCTGTGAGACCGCTTCACGGCCGTAAGTTTGCGCCACATAATCGATGACGCGGTCACGACCTTCGATACAAAAATCAATATCGAAATCGGGCATGGAGACACGTTCAGGGTTTAAGAAGCGCTCGAACAATAGGTCATAATGAATGGGGTCGAGGTCAGTAATATTGAGCGCATAAGCGACTAGTGAGCCGGCACCAGAGCCACGACCTGGCCCCACAGGCACGCCATTGGCTTTGGCCCAGCGGATAAAGTCCATAACGATTAAAAAGTAACCAGGAAAGCCCATGGATAAGATGATATCAAGCTCATATTCTAGGCGCTCATCGTACTGCTGACGAAAGTCGCTCCAGCTCTCGTCACGCTCTTCCACAGGAAAAAGCTTGTCCAATCGATGATCAAGACCGCGTTGCGACTCTGCCCGAAAAAAAGACTCAATGGTCTCGCCCTCTGGCACAGGAAAGTCAGGCAACACGTTGATGCCAAGGGTCAAGGTCACATTACAGCGGGTTGCTAAGCGTAAGGTGTTGTCAACTACCTGCGGAATATCAGCAAACAGCTGTGCCATTTGTTCTTGGGTTTTTAGATACTGCTCATCTGAATATAGGCGCGGACGGTTGGGATCAGCCAGTACGTAGGAGCCTGCAATACAAACGCGGGCTTCGTGAGCATCGAAGTCTTCTTGCTCTAAAAAACGCACATCGTTGTGCGCGACAAGGGGTAGATGATGCTTAGCACCAGAGTGGATAGCGGCTTTGATAAAAGCATCTTCGCCTGAGCGATTGGTGCGCTTGATCGCAAAATACAGGCGGTCGGCAAAATGCGTTTGCCACTCAGCGATCAGTTCATCGGCCTTTTCTGGCATAGAGCCGACTAGCGCATGGCCGACGTCTGATTTTTCGCCGAACAAGACAATAACGCCAGCAGCGTGCTCTAGGATATGGCGGCGTTTGATGACAGGCATGCCGTGGTTGTCAGGATCAGCGCGGCCTTCGGTAAAGCCAAGCGAGACGATGCGCGTGATGTTTTGATAGCCTTCGTTATCCATGGCCAGCAGCGTCAGTCTCGTATCTTCATCATCCATGATAACTTCGCTGCCGATGATAGGCTTGATACCAGCGCCTAAGCAAGCACGATAAAACTTCACTGTAGCATAAAGGTTGGAGAGATCAGTCAACGCCAATGCGCGCTGATTGTCAGCAGCAGCGGCTTTGATAAGCGGCTTGATGCGCACGATAGAATCGGTAATCGAATATTCGCTGTGAATGCCAAGGTGTACAAATGCCATAGAGGACTCTTACTAGTGCGGTCAACAAAATAGATTTTATTATAAAGATACTAAAGGGTTTTTAGAGGGTGTTTAGGCCATAAAAGCCTTCGCTGCAAGTGCTAAATTGAGCAGAACATAATAGCATTATTTGCTGCAGACAGCCACTGATTAAGCTACTAGGTGTTATAAGAGAAAGACTGAAATTGGTTTCTAGATTTGCAAAAACTCTTTGATATGATATTGATATAAAGGAACTTTCTATGTCGGCGAAGAATATAATAAAGGTTTAATGTTTTGCTTCGTCTTTGCCTATTTTATCATGTTTTAGCAAGCTACTTATCTGAACCGGGCAAGCTGATAAGGTCTGGGGTCGATAGTATGACTTTCATCAAAATAGTATTCGGCAATCATTTTTGCACTGACAACAGCTTGTGTTAAGCCTAAATGCTGATGGCCAAAGTTTAAAAACACACGCTCAATCTTATCTATAACAGGGAGAGAGTCAGAGGTTGATGGACGAAAGCCCATCCATGGCACATTATCGTTGGAATTTAAGGGAGCCTTTAGCATGGGCTGTGCATGCTGTAAGAATATGTGCGCCCGTTGCATATTGGCAGGAGCTTCCAGTCCTGCATATTCTACTGTGCCCGCCAAACGTAAACCCTCCTGCATCGGTGTCATCACGATGCGCCGATCTAGACTGGTTACGGGAGTCTGTATACGTTTGCTTTCATGAGGTAACATCAAATGATAACCACGTTCGGTATCTAAAGGAACATTGACCCCCGTTAATTGTTTAGCCAAGGCTTTTGAATGAGCACCTGCCGATAACATCACTTTGGAGGCGATGATATCACCTTGATTGGTCTTCAAGCGAATACCATCTACATCAGTGTGCGCTTCAAGGACCCGGCAATGTTCAATAATCTCACCACCAAGGTGTCTAAAAGTACTGCTAAGCTGATTGATTATCGCTGTTAAATTAGTGATATGTCCTGTGTTTGGAAAAAATAACGCTGCTAATTGATTATCTTGTAAGGCGGGCTCATGTTCTAAGAGTAGCTCTTTGGTCAGTAGTTCATTCGTGACACCAACATCGTTAAGACGCTTGCCTTGGGTCATAAGCAGATCAATGCCACTTGTTTTTTCAGTGGTTAATAACGAACCTTTTACCTCTATCCAATCGTCTAGTTGCCACTGGTTAGCAAAGTCTAGCCAAGCTTGTAGGCAATTGTCGTTTAAGCTTAACAAGGCTTGATGAATTCTCTCGAAAGGCTTAGAGCGCATATTCAGTAGTAACTGAATGGCCCAAGGCATCAAACGAGGCAGATAACGCCAGTCTATGCGTAGCGGTCCTGTTGGGTTCAATAACATGGCTGGAATATGACGGAGCATGCTGGCATCAGCTATCGGAAACACATGCTCTGGTGCGATATGTCCGGCATTGCCGAATGATGCACCTTGTCCAACTTCATTTGCCTCCAGCAATGCTACTTTTACTCCTCGTGCTTGTAATGTCACTGCAGTCGCAAGCCCAATAATACCGCCACCAATAATGTGTAAGTCAAAGTTTGAAGTAATCATAAAACGCTCGATAGTATAGTGTTTATGCATTCAGTTTAAAGAAGCTTGACTGGTTGATGCCATAAATGTTAACTGACTAAAACTAATATACTAAGCTTAGAAAATGTCCAGAGAATTTAGCTACTTTTATCTTCTTTTGTAAATAAAGATACTCAACTTAATCACCTATTGCCGTAAATCTAACTACTGCGGATCCAACAATTCAATCCAATGCTTCACCGGTAAGCTTGATCGGCTACTTAAGTGTAGTTGGCAACCTATATTAGCGGTCACTATCTGTTCTGGATGACCAATCGTCAAGTCCGCAAGCTTATTGGTTAGTAACTGCTGGCTAAGCTCAGGCTGCAGTATCGAGTAGGTTCCAGCAGAGCCGCAGCATAAATGCTTGTCTTTAGTAGGCGTGAGCTCAACACCGGCTTGCTGCAATATCTGTTCAACTAAGCCGCTGAGCTTCTGAGCATGTTGTAATGAGCAAGGGCAGTGTACGGCTGTTTTGCGCCCTTTATCTTGTAATTGTAGCTGACTCAAATCCTCTTTAATCAACACTTCTCCTAAATCATAAGCAAGCTCGCTAACCCGTTTGGCTTTGGCAGAATAAGCACTATCGTGGCGTAGTTTTTCGCCATAGTCTTTAACCATCGAGCCGCAGCCTGAGGCGCTAATAACAATAGCTTCTACACCGTCTTCAATATAAGGCCACCAAGCATCGATATTGCGCCGCATGAAAGCCAGCCCTTCTTCATGGGCTGGCATGTGATAACTGATGGCACCGCAGCAACCAGCTTTAGGCGCGCTAAACAAGCTAATGCCTAATTTGTCGAGTACGCGAGCAGCCACAATATTGGTATTTGGAGTCGCTGATGGTTGCGCGCATCCTGCCAATACTAACATTCGGCGTGTATGCTGCTGGGTCGGAAAAGCGCGCTTGATTTGTTTGGTGGGTACTTGTTGCTTTAAATCATGAGGCAAAAAGGATCGAAACAGTTGTCCCAAGCGTAATAAAGGCCCGAAGCGATTGGGATATGGCAAGATGTGACGTATCAACCAGCGCAGCATCTTTTGCTGAAGCGGCCGCTCAAGTTGCTCCTCCATGATGCCGCGGCCTATTTCCGCCAAGCGGCCGTACTTTACGCCAGAAGGGCAAGTCGTTTCGCAACTACGACAGGTCAGACAACGGTCTAGATGCGTTTGCGATTTTTCACTAATGTCACCGGTCTCAAGGAGCTGTTTGACTAAATAAATACGTCCACGTGGGCCATCTCTCTCGTCGCCCAATTCCTGATAAGTGGGACAGGTGGCATTGCAAAATCCACAGTGTACGCAGCTGCGTAAGATAGCATCTGCTTCCTTGATTTCCGGATGATCCAGATACTTTACATTGATTTGGGTACGCATAATGTTTTCCTATTACATCCAACTATAGAGACGACCTGGATTGAAAATACCCATCGGATCAAAAGCATGTTTGAGCCGTTGATGCAGCCCGCGCAGCAGCTCGGGTTGGGTGTGAAAAACGTCTAGCTGCCGATCACCACCGCGGTAAAGGCTCACTTGACCGCCCATGCTCTTGGCAAGTGCTTCCAATGATTCAGTGTCGTAATCTCCGCGTAGCCAGCGTTGGCTGCCGCCCCAATCTAGCAGCCACTCTCTATCTGGCAATACATGCTCAGCACTACTATTGACCGAAAACCGCCACACAGGCATATGACCTGTAAAATAATCTAACTGCTGCTCGCGTAGCTGTGTCCATAGATTATCACCATCTTCTAATACCACACCTTGCCACTGCTTAACAGTGCTCTCAACGGCACTACGGGCGCCCTCTAAACGTAGATAAAGATGATTGTCAAACCAACAAGCGGCTGTCAACGGATTTGGCAGTCCTGCTAAGTGGTTCATCTCTTTAATAGCTTGCGTTGCACTCATTTCACGCTTGAGAGTCGTAGTAGTAGCAGGTTTGGGCATGACCTTTAGGCTGACCTCGCTAATGACTCCTAAAGTCCCCATCGCTCCAGCCTGCATTCTTGAGACATCGTAGCCAGCGACGTTTTTCATCACTTGACCGCCAAAGCGCAGCGCTTCGCCTCGACCATTGATTAGGTGAATACCGAGGACATGATCCCGGACTGACCCATTCCAAGGACGCCCTGGTCCTGATAGATGACACGCGAGCGTGCCACCCAAAGTTGCTTGTCCATTAAATAAGGGCGGCTCAAACGCCAATCTCTGATTATGTTCACTCAAAGCGCTATTAATCTCGGTCAACGATGTGCCAGCTCGTGCGGTCAACACCAATTCAATCGGCTCGTAACTAACAATACCACTGTGCTCAGCAATATTAAGCGGGACGCCTTCAGGCGTGCGACCCATAAAGTCTTTACTACCACCGCCAACTATTTGTAATTTGCTACCATCAGCACCTGCCTGTTTAACTCGCTCGATTATCTCAGCACTTATATCTTTCATGCCGGTGCTCCATGTTGTGGCGGCTGACTCACTGAATCGTCCATTACCTTATTAAGTGCACGATACTCTTGACAATATTTTAGGACAGGAATGCCTTTACCTGGATTGAGCGTGCCGGCAGGGTCAAAAGCAGATTTAATCGCATGAAATTGGCGTAATTCCTGCTCATTAAACTGCACACGCATTTGGCGAATTTTTTCTATACCAACGCCATGCTCACCAGTGATACAGCCGCCTACCTTGACGCAAAGCTCTAAGATACGGGCGCCAAATTCTTCCGTTTTTTCAAGCTCTCCTGGCATATTGGCATCGAATAATATCAGTGGATGCAAGTTACCATCACCAGCATGAAAGACATTGGCTACGCGTAAGTTATAGTGCTCTGAGAGTTTTTGCATTTCAGTCAGTATATGAGCCAGCTGACCACGAGGGATAGTGCCATCCATACAATAGTAATCAGGTGAGATTCGGCCTACCGCTGGAAAAGCACTCTTACGGCCTTTCCATAATAAAGCGCGTTCTGCCTCGCTCTGAGAGGCTCGAGTTGAGGTCGCTCCAAGCTGGGACAAAAGCTGCTCAACTTCAGTAATTTGTTCTTGAACTTCCGCCGCTGTACCATCTAATTCACATAAAAGCAGCGCTTTTGCATCGGTAGGATAACCTGCCTGCGCAAAAGCTTCGGCTGCTATAATAGCGTAGCTATCCATCATCTCAAGCCCAGCTGGAATGATACCTTTGGCAATGATGCCGCCTACCGCATCACCTGCTGTTTGAACATCATCAAAAGCTGCCATAATGACCTGCGCCTTTTCGGGACTGGGTAATAATTTGACCGTCACTTCGGTCACTACACCAAGCAGACCCTCAGAGCCTGTTATCAAGGCCATAAGATCAATGCCGTTACTGTCAAGCCCTTCACTACCAATACTAATTAGCTCACCTTCGACCGTCACCATTTCTACTTTTAATAAGTTATGAGTCGTCAGCCCATATTTTAAGCAGTGTACGCCACCGGAATTTTCAGCGACATTACCGCCTATCGTACAAGCAATCTGTGAGGAGGGATCTGGACCATAATACAAGCCGTGTATGGCCGCCGCCTCACTGATGGCTAAGTTACGTACGCCGGGTTGCAAGCGCGCTGTGCGAGCCAAAGGGTCTATTTCAAGAATGTGCTTAAAACGTGATAGTACTAACAGCACGCTATCGGGATTGGGCATGGCTCCTGCGCAAAGACCTGTGCCTGCCCCGCGAGCTACCACTGGAATCTGATAACGATGGCAAATACGCATGACTTCTTGTACCTGCTCGACCGTATCTGGCAGAACGACTAGCAGCGGCATATCACAATAGACAGACAAACCATCACACTCAAAAGGCTTTTGGGTTTCTTCATCACTGATTACGTATTCAGGCTCAATAAAGGCACGAAACATAGCCACTAATGTGGTTTTTTCAGGTCTTTTACTCTCAATCATACCGCTCTCCTTAGCTAGATTAATGGACTCTAATAACTATTTTGATAGCCAGTTTAATAGCCAACCACTGCCGCATCGACGATACGCGGATCAGAGGAGCCATATACACCATTAGGAGTTAACATAATGGACTGCGTTGAGCCCATTGTCGCTTTGGGACTGACCGTATGTCCCATTGATTCGAGTTTTTTAACGGTATCAATATTAAGTGCCTTTTCAGTACGAATCTCATCCGGCAACCATTGATCATGAATACGCGGTGCGTGCGTGGCTTCAGCGATATTCATATCATGGTCGATAACATTGGAGAGAATTTGAGTAACGGTGGTGATGATGCGGCTACCGCCTGGGCTGCCAGTCACGATATAAGGCTTGTCGTCTTTAAATACCAACGTCGGACTCATCGATGATAGCGGACGCTTGTTCGCTTCTACGCTATTTGCCTCACCGCCTAGTAGCCCATAGCCATTAGGCGTGCCAGGCTTGGCAGAAAAGTCATCCATCTCGTTGTTTAGTAAGATACCCGTGCCGTCTGCAACCAGACCTGTGCCATAAGAGAAGTTCAGCGTATAGGTATTGGCGATCGCATTGCCGTCTTTATCCACGATAGAAAAATGCGTGGTTTGATCGCTCTCGTAGGGTAGTGGGTTGTTGGCTTTAATCGTACTCGCTGGCGTGGCTTTGTTTGGATCAATCAAGGTGCGCAGCTGATCGGCATAGGCTTGAGAAGTAAGGCCGCTCGCTGGCACATCGATAAAGTCTGAGTCGCCCAAATACTCTGCACGGTCAGCATACGCCAGTTGCATTGCTTCCGCCATCAAGTGGATGGTTTGTGCGCTGTTGTGACCATAGTCTTTTAGTGGATAGCCTTCTAAGATGTTAAGTATCTGTACGATGTGGATACCACCAGAGGAGGGCGGCGGCATAGAGACAATCTCATAACCACGGTAATCGCCTTTGACTGGCTCGCGAGCGATAGCCTCATAATTGGCCAAATCTTGCAAGCTCATACTGCCGCCAGCCTCATTTACAGCTTTGACAAGTTTACGAGCCGTCTCACCTTTATAAAAGCCATCAGCACCTTGAGCGGCAATGAGCTTTAGCGAGCGCGCAAGCTCTGGCTGATACAAGCGCTCCCCAGGTTGATACGCGCTGCCATCAGCTTTGAAGAATATTTTTTGGGTGCTGGGCCATTTTTGCAAACGATCGCTTAAAGCTTCTAGTGACTCCGACAAGCCAGCGGTGACTTCTATACCATCTTCAGCCAGTGCGATCGCTGGTGCCATCACTTGCTCGCGGCTCATGGTGCCATGATCTTCTAACGCTTTAAGCAATCCCGCTACTGTCCCCGGCACACCAATGGCCAAGCCATGAAAGCGAGATAAATCACTTACCGCATTGCCTTCCTCATCGAGATACATATCACGTGAGGCGCTGCTTGGTGCTTTTTCGCGGTAATCGAGCGCTACCGTCTTGCCTTGCTTGGCATCATAAATCATCATAAATCCGCCACCGCCGATGTTGCCCGCCCGCGGCAGGGTCACAGCCAACGCAAAGCCAACAGCGACTCCAGCATCAACCGCATTGCCGCCGTCTTTTAGAATCTGTAAGCCAATATCAGAGGCCAGTGCTTCTTGAGTCGCGACCATGCCGTTCTTTGCCCAGACGGGATGATGAATGGCGTCCTCGGAGTAGATAGCTTGGTCGGTTTTTGCTTTGTTCGTTGTGGATGTCAGCGTATTGGTTTTCGCTCGGGTGATGCGCTTGGTTTCAGACAAGACCGTAGGATTGTCCGTCATGATCGCCAGATTGATCGCACTGGTGTTGATTGAGGTGTTATTTATCACATTGGCATCAGTTGGTGTAACTGGTTCAAGCGCGTGAGCAGATATAGAGAGTAACAACGTGCTGCTCATCATCAAAACCGCAGATTTTATAGTTGTTTTACAGGTGGGTTTTTTCTGAGATTTTTGAGAGGAAGAGGTATTGTTATTAAGTTGAGAAGGTAGTTTTTGCATCGCAAAGTCCCTTTTACGAGTAGGTGAGAAATCAGATAAGAGTAATAAAAAGAATGTTTAGATAATTAGATAGTAACGAATATAGCAGCTAGCGCAAACTGTTTGTTAGCTTTTATGTTTTGATATTAATAATTGGTTAAAAGTGATATTGCTAAGAGAGTTTTTCCGATCTAGCTGCTGTTTTAATCCTTAAAGAATTCAAGATTTTCGGAAAACCAATCTTAATATACCAATCGTTATTTTTCGCACAAGTCACTCATTTGTAATCTTTTGTGATATAAATAATAACACTACTAATGTCTGTCTAAATAAAGAGATTTTTATGTCATCAAACCATCTTAATAATGATCGGCAGTGTTGTTCTAGGTCAGTGCCACAGAGCTTAGCTACAAATAACAAAGGCAGTTACGGATACTATTTGTACAAATTTATATGTACAACAAGTTATGCGCTGCTGATGGGTGGTATGTCTGCAGCTCTTTTGGGCTGTCAGACAAGCGCTGGCGTCTCTTCAGGCATGGTATCAGATGCGTTCATCGACTTTGAGGTCGCAGACAGTGCGACAAACCAAGCACAGGGGCGCGTCTTTACTGATCGTTTACAAGCCAGCTCTGCGCGCTATGAGCAACTGTTTGACCAGCAGAGCTATCCCAATACGGAGACTCAAGCAAAGACACGTTTGCTTGCTGCCATTCGTCAGCATCTCGCTAGTGAGCATGTGGCCGTCGCGCAGGCCAATTATCATATGGCATCCTTTATCGATCCAGACAGTATCGATGCTGGCGCGAGCAGTCTGCTAAGAACCATCATCGAAACTTATGCGTATCAAAAAGAGCAGGCGATAGACGACGAGGCGGGTGATTACAATAATGAGTTTGCTGACAGGAGTTTTGCTGACGATGCAGATGAAGCGTTTGCTAATGAAGATGCGGAGTATGGCGCCACTACTAAAGACGGTGGGTTTGTGTCGGGCGTGCCAGATATAAAGCCCAAGGCGTTATTAAAGAGCTATGAAGCCATGCAAGCCGCCAAGCAGCAGCCAGTGGCGAGCGATGACAAACCGATGCCAACTACCGGCGTCATCGGTCAGATGCTTGCTATGTTGCATCGCACACCTGAGCAAATCGCTGCGACCAACGCTTATCAATATCAGCATTTGACATTTAATAGCGTCAGCCAATTCAGGCCCAAACAGCGCCAGCTACATAGCGTCTATAGTTATGACTATGTCAGCCCAACGCTTAGCTCATCCATACAGATACCGCTCGCACTGGATTTTCATGACAGTCGTATCACGGTAGACCCATCGGCCATCATGCCGATTGTGGCGCTGACCAGTCCTGAAAATACCCCGCTGCCTCAGGAGATGGCCTCTCATACGGTCAGCTTTGGTCTGCCTAAGGGCATCACCGAGCAGCTGCCGCCTACGGTATTATATGATGCTGCGCTTGCTGCGATACAGAAGAGTATGGCCGAGCTGGCACCAGAGTATTTCAGCGCCGTTGATATACGTAATGACGCATTTGCCAAAGAAGTGGGAGCCAGCCATGCCGTCAAGCTATATATCGGTAGTAAGCAAGGCGGCGAGCTGGTCGGCAAAATCCTAAAATATATGACCCAGTCACTACAAGAGCATGTCGATGCCAATCCGTCACAGTATCCTGATGGAGCAATGCTAAAAGCTGCACTTGCTAAGGCGCAGCTATACCATAAAGGCTATCAAAGCGCGGATGTCGGCGCACTGCTACAGCTGATTGAAGCGATCGGTCCCATCTCCTTTAATCAAACAAACTACTACTATTTGGATCGCGCAAATCAGCTACTGGCCAAGCAGCAACGGCTAAATGTCGGTAGCGATTTGATGGGTGCGACCACCAGCGTACTCAACCAAGTGCGTTATGATAAAGCCAGCTTTAACGACCATGCGCTCACGCCTTTATTGGCCGAGTCTTTTGGGGCAAATGCCAAGCCTGCCATCGATGGCAACGCGTGGCTTGCGAAGATACGCCAACAAAAAGACAGACTACAAAGCGCTCGTTATGCACGCTATGACTACGAGTATGATGATGAAGATCGTTACGATGTTGATAATACTGATGAAGAGGGTGGCGTTTATGACAGTGGTGATAGTGAGGATTGGGACGACAGCGATGAGGCATTGTATAGTCGATTCTAAATAAAACAGATACATTAGATTTCAACGTGGAACTGGTATAAATTTTTCTGGCGTGCTGTGCCTGCGCTGCTCGATGCTGCATAAAATTCATCCCAGTCCCACTGTATCGTTTTTATACTGAACTCACTATATGACGATGCGACCAAGTATGGCGTCGATAGCAAGCTAGCGGATCAGTAGGTCTGTCTTGTTAAATCTCCCTATTAAGGATAAAAAATGAAAAAACCCCAGCAAACTCATACCAGCCGCCCGCCACGTGCATCTACTATTATCAATGGTCATGCGGTATTTGTCAGCGCGCTTGTCGCAGGAGCGGCGTTATTGACAGGGTGTCAATCGACCAGTCTTGGACAGTCCAATGCTATGACGGCTACCCAAACCTCAGTAGCTGCCAAAACAGCTGTCGCAAGCGCGCTACAAGCGCAGCGTCGCCAGTCCTTTCGTTATCATAGCAACCTTGAGATTAGTAATAAGCAGCAGTTTGACAACATAACGGCTCAAAGCACTGCCAACAATGGTGCTAACAGTCCAATCACCGCTGATGATATCTATCAATACTGCGAAGATACGCATGACGAGGCCTATGCGGCATTATTGGCGCAGGCAGAAGGGCAAAACCAAGATATATCGGCGACAAAATATGACGCTCAGCGTGCGACAATCAAACAATCCTATCTAGCCTGTACGGATGCCTATCAAGCATGGCAAGACAGCCAATACGACAGTGAGGTAAGTGTGCCTGCTGATTACCAAAAGTTGTTTGATAATTATGACGCGCAGCCAACCGCGCAGGGTATCAAAAAAGCAAAGCTACTCGATGCCTATCTACTAAAACCGTTGTCTATCAACGCTCAAGGCGTGTATCAGCCGATGGCGGGCAAAGCAACCATGCTTGCCAGTGCCCAATACCAAGCGCGTAATCATCAAAGCAGCCTCAATCAACCGGTCTATATCGATTTTAAAAACGGTGATATTTATCTATGGGCGGACAATTTTGCGATGATTAACTCAAAGCTGTTGGACGACAAACTTGGCACGACATGGCAAAACAAATGGCTCAAAATCACGCTGGACGATGGCACGTTACCCAAAGGCTTTGGCAAAGCAGTGATCACCCATCATTTTGCCGCGTTAGATGCCGCATTTGCCGCAGCGCCAGCAAGTCAGTTTGAGTACGTCGCGCCCACATCTTTGACTGCGCTATCTCCTAAGCTGCCAGCACACCAGCTACCTGCAATGCTGGCAAGTGAGCAAGTGATCCGCCGTACTCAAAGCGCGGCCAATCATGAGCAGTCATATCAAGATTATATGCGTGGTTTGTATGAACGGATAAGCCAGCAGTATCCAGAGCTTGTCAATGACAGTGCTGATGGTGCTGACAGTGCTTCTGATGTCGCGCCTGACGTTTTTACCAGTAAGGCCTGGGTGCAGCAAGTGCTGACAATAATCAAAAGCAGTATAGACGACACTGATGATACGGTCGCCAGCCGTGCAGTAGATACCGGCTCAGAGACGCCAAACGTGCAAACGCTATACGGCGTTGATAAACGTGACCGTCTCATCTGGCAGCATCTGCGACGTGAGTTTCCTAGCAAGAAAAATAAGTATAAAGGCGTCGTGATGGATGTCATGCAGCAGTATTCTGCTATTCGTCCAAACGACGCCGCATTTCCCAACTTACCAAGCGATGTGCAAGTACCAAATGCGCGCAATAGTGTTGATGCGCGCGAGTATGGTCGTGAGCTGATGCAGTACTATCGCGATGGTAATGGCACGACGATAGGCAAGATGATATTTAAGGCGCTACCGCTGGCGCAAGAGCGTTTGGGCAGTACTGATTAAAAAGTATTGAGCTATCATCAGGATCATACAAAAAAGCGCACCGTTATCACGATGCGCTTTTTTTGAGTGGTGTAGCGGGCAATAATAACTACTACATGCCTTGATGCTGATGCGGTTGGCCATGCATCTCACCGCGCGCAGAGCCATGCTGACCTTTTGTCATTTTTGCCATTCTCTCGTTTTGCAGTTTGGCAAGTTTGGCGCGTTGTTCTGGCGTCAGCACTTGCGCGATGGCGTGCTGGGTCTGAGCATGCTCAATAAAACGCTGTTTGACTTTAGCCGCTTGCTGATCCGCTAGGCGGTTAAGCGCGGCCGTGTTCAACGTGTTGGCAGTGGTCAATGCCTGCATTTGTTGATGCATTTGTGCCCGTTCTGCTTTGTGTTGCTCGCGCTCAGCGTTACGGTCGCCGTGTTTGGCTTCCATGATGGCTTTGATTTGTGCTTGCTGCGTGGCACTCAAGTCCAGCTGTGACAGTGGGCCTCGCATACCGCCTTTGTGCATACCTTCTTTCATGCCGCCTTGATGATGCTTTTGCATTTTGCTGGTGGCAGGTGCGGTATCAGTCGTTGCATTGACACTGGTGCAGGCGGTGACAGCAAATACGCTAGAGGCGGCCAATACTGTGCCCATGAGTAGTTTTTTCATCATACAATCCTTTTATAATTTGAGTAAATAAACAATAAATACCTTATCTTGCCAGTATGGCGATAAGTGCGACAAGTGATTGATAGGTGCTATCTTACGACAGTTAAAGGTTGCAATACTTTATGAAGTATTAAGAAAGGTAACGTTTATGGCGTTATGATAAGTCCATGCCTGATAATATAGGCAACAAAGCGACCTTAGGCTTAAGGAGACAGCAGTGCCAAACATACTAATCGGCGATGATGACGAAGAGTTGACACAGTTATTACAAGAATACTTGCAAAATCATGATATCGATTGTGACTGCGTGCACGATGGTGAAGCGGTCATGCAAAGACTCAAAAACACCAGCACTGCCACCGCTTATGATTTGCTGGTACTCGATATCATGATGCCCAAAATCGATGGGCTCAGTGTGCTGCGGCAACTGCCGGCCATCAGTGATATTCCGGTCATTATGCTGACGGCAAAAGGCGAGGAGATTGATCGTATCATTGGGCTTGAGCTTGGCGCGGATGATTATATTACCAAGCCTTGCAATCCGCGTGAGCTGTTGGCACGTATCAATGCGGTGATAAAACGCACCCGTCTTAGTGCTTCTGATAGTACGTTAGAGCACATGCCGCTACCTGAGAGCCGATTACATTTGGATCAAAACCAGCGACTCTGTCGGATAGACGGGACAGAGCTACAAGTGACAGGCACCGAGTTTGACTTGTTGCTCGCCTTGCTCAAGAAAAAAGGCGAGGTGGTGAGTAAAGCGTGGCTATCAGAGCATGTGTTGCAGCGTGAGCTACAGCCCTTCGACCGCAGCCTTGATGTGCATGTCTCGCGGCTGCGCAAAAAACTCCAACCTTTTCATGATGAGCCGATCAAAGCGATTCGTGGGAAAGGCTATCAGCTGGTACTGTAATGACATATTCCGCAAATACTTCTACCTTTCGACCCAGAATCACGCTGTTTTGGCGGCTGTTTTTGAGTCTGTTGCTGACGATTTTACTCACCTCTATTTTATCCATCGTGGTAGAGCGGATACTGGTCGAAAAAGCGCTGACCGCGCGTATGGAGGCGCAGATTGAGCAGTTGCTGATTAAACGTCAGGAAATGGCTACTGCGTTGCAAGCGGGCGATTTTGCATCAGTCAGGCAGATGTATCGTGAGGATCGGCGGCTGATGAGTCAAATCAGAGTCTATAACGAGCAAGGCGCTATTATCTTTCCGCGTTATCGAGACCAAGCGGACCGTCAAGACGGCAGGCAAGTCATGCCGCGTGCGCCCATGCATCAGTCTATGCATCCGATGTCGTCCATGCCATCAATGCCTGCCATGCCAAATGTAGCCGCCGCACCCGCCCTAGATCATCACCGCTCTGATGATACTGCCAGTATGCCAAACAATACTCGCAATCCTTATTGGCAATCGATGATGTCTCAGCGCACGATAGCAGACCCCGAGACGCGCCCTGAGCTGGCGGATAAGACTGTCGCGCTGCCAGATGGTCAGTCTGTCATTATACAGCTGCGTCCGCACCTGCGTTTTGCTGATGTCGTCGCGCTGCAACGAAATAATTTTTCGGTACGTTTGCTGCTAATTATCCTCTTTAGTGTCTTGGTCTGTATTTGGCTTAGCCGTACCTTGACCCAGCGTATGCGCCGCGTCCAACATGCGGTACATCGCATGATTGCTGGCGATTATCAGGCGGATACCCAGCTGGCAAAAATGGGCGATGATGAGCTGGGTTTACTGGCAAAAGACGTGGCAAAGCTATCAAAGCGGTTGGCAGAGAGTGAGCTGGCGCGCAAGCAGATGCTCAGTGATATCTCGCATGAGCTGCGCTCGCCCTTAGCGCGCCTTGATGTGGCGACCGAGCTGACGCGAGATTTTGCCCCCAATGCCAATCGCTACCTCGACCGTATCGACAAAGAGTCTGCGCGAATGAATGAGCTGATCGAACAAATCATTCATATCCAGTCGCTACAGATGCAGCAATACACCATTGATAACGTAGAAAATGACTGGGTTGATGTTTCTGAGATTATCAGTGAGATTGGACAAGATGTGTGTTTTGAGTTTCAGCACAAAAACATCCATTGGCACTGGCAGCCACCAACCCTACAATCAACGGTAAAGGGCAACCAAGAACAGCTACACAGTGCGCTTGAAAACGTCATTCGTAATGCTTTTATGCACACTGCAGCTGATTCAACAGTTATTGCTGAGATTAAACCAGCAAAGATAGATGGCAAAAAAACAGCCATTCAAATCCGCATCATAGACGAGGGTGGCGGCGTTGCGGATGAAGACTTGCAGCGTATTTTTCAGCCCTTTGTACGGCTAGACTCGGCGCGTCACCGCGACACTGGCGGCTATGGGCTAGGGCTGGCGATCGTCCATGCCGTAATAATGGCACATAAGGGTCAAATCAGTGTCTACAATCGGCAAGATGGTATCCAAGGATTGGTGGTGCAGATAATATTGCCTGCCTATAAATAAGCATTCTATAAATAAGCGTTATTTTATTAGTAAAGTAAAAAGCCATTTGATCAAGTGGCTTTTTGACAGTATCTAATTGAGCGCAATTGTATAGCTCTGCGGTTTGTCTTGCAGGTTGTAAGCTTCAATGGCTTGTAGTTTGAATTCGTTACGGTCATAAAGAGTAGGGTCTTTGGCAGCTCTAGACTCCAGCATATCCATAATAGAATAATAATTCTCATCTGAGAAATCACCAAAGAGATTTTTGGCGATATAGTTTAAATACTTTCTATTATGTCCTTTTATCTCAAACTTTGTATGGTAGTTGTCTTTTTCGCGATCAATAACCAGCGTATCGGTTATCTCTAGCCGCGATGGGCAGTTAAAACAACCTGGAACAAACTGTACGTCTTGAATATCAACTTGGCTGAGCAAATCCTGGGTCTTGGTTGTCTGACTATTATAGTTTACATTGGACGTGGTGGTATATCTGCAGTCTTTATTGTCTATTATTTTAATCTCATTGATTCGATTTTTCTTATCCGTTTTTACGAGCAGGCTACAACCATTAAGTCGGTGATTGGCATATTTGCCTGAGCTTTGCTTTTTTAAACCTAACTGATACTTCTTATTTAGTGTATTTATGCTTTTACCCAAAGAGCTTGGCGTAATAAAGCTTTGATAATCTGCTGCATGGACAGGTATAGAGATAGTAGCGATTAAGCCAGATATTAATAACGTGTTCTTCATAACTTATACCTAAATTTCGAGAGCATTAGCTGACTTAATACAACTGTCAATGAGTGCTCCAAGTCAGCTTTGTGAGCTTGACGTAATTATAGTCAACTTGTTATCTGAATGCTATAACCATAAAAAAGCCCTAATATAGGGTTTTGCGTCGTTATGGAATTAGTGACCTAGTAGTTCATGGGCTTTGGTTTGGCAGGTATTGTATAAACGAGTATATTGAATAAACAAACTACCTAATAACCCAAGACCAAGGATGGATCAATGACTATTGCTTGCTTTAAGCCCAAATGGATGGATGAAGAGATTGAAATGCTGCACGAGAGTGCGCTCAAAGTATTTAGAGATTGGGAGGCACACGATGAGAAGTGGCGTGAAAACGGTATGCTCGATCGGGAAGCTTGGTTAGAAGCGGGCGAGATGGGTTTTTTGTGTGCTTCAATGCCAGAAGAATATGGCGGGGCAGGTGGTGATTTTCGTCATGAAGCCGCGCTGATTTATGCGCAATCAGAAGCCAATCAAGCAGGCTTCGGTGGCTTTTTGCATTCAGGTATCGTCGCCCCTTATATCCTGCATCATGGTACTGAAGAGCAAAAGCAGACGTGGCTACCCAAAATGGCAACGGGTGAGTTAATCGGTGCGATTGCTATGACTGAGCCGGGTACAGGCTCAGATTTGCAAAACATCAAGACCTATGCAGTCAAAGAAGGCGATGATTATATCATCAATGGCTCAAAGACCTTTATTACTAACGGTCAACTGGGTAATTTAATTATTGTTGCTTGCAAAACTGACCGATCTCTTGGCGCTAAAGGCGTATCGCTTATCGTCGTCGAAACCGATAATGCTCCGGGGTTTGAGCGCGGCAAGAAGCTCAAAAAACTTGGAATGGCATCACAAGATACCTCTGAGTTGTTTTTTAATAATATGCGCGTGCCGCAAGCCAATCTGTTGGGTACGGTTGAAGGGTTAGGTTTTACGCAATTAATGCAAGAGCTACCGCAAGAGCGCCTAATCGTAGCGTTGGCAGCGATTGGGGCAATGAAGTTGGCTCTGGACTTAACTATCGACTACACCAAAGAACGCACGGCTTTTGGCAAGCCAGTATGGAGCTTTCAAAATACCCGCTTTAAGCTTGCCGAATGTAACAGTCATTATATTGCCTCAAGTGCCTTGTGTGATGCCGCTATTGAAGCATTGGTCGAAAACAAGCTCACGGTACAGCATGCTGCGTTAATCAAATATTGGGTGACCGAAAAGCAATGCATCGTGATGGATGAGTGCGTCCAGTTATTTGGCGGTTATGGCTATATGATGGAATATCCGATTGCGCGTTTGTACGCTGATGCACGAGTACAGAAAATCTATGGCGGTACTAACGAGATTATGAAAGAGCTGGCGTCACGCTTTATGTAAGCGCCACGTTTTTTAAATTTTCATCAAAACCATTTCATCAAGACTATAAGGACATAGTATGATTCAAACGGCTTATATTTACGATGCCATTCGTACTCCTCGCGGCAAAGGCAAAGCAGGCGGCAGCTTAAATCAAGCAACACCCATTTGGCTGGTACGCACCTTGCTTAATGCCATGCAGCAGCGCAATGATTTAGACACTAGCCTGGTCGACGATGTCGTGCTTGGCTGTGTGACCCCAATCGGCGAACAGGGTGCAGATATCGCTCGTATTGCGGTGCTGGATGCAGGCTGGCATGAAACCGTCGCGGGCGTGACATTGTCGCGTTTTTGCGCATCAGGGCTCGAGTCCATCAACTTGGCGGCGAGTAAAATCATGTCAGGTATGGAAGATATGGTCGTTGCAGGCGGTGTGGAATCAATGAGCCGTGTAAAAATGGGTGCAGATGGCGGTGCTTGGTTTATGGATCCGCGGGTAAATTCTGTGACTGGCTTTGCTCCGCAAGGCGTTGGAGCAGATACCATTGCGACCCTCGAAGGGTTTAGCCGTATGGATGTCGATGCCTTTGCCACCGCGTCGCATCATCGCGCTGCTACAGCATGGCAGGCAAGCTACTATGATAATGCGGTGATACCTGTGCATGATTTGAATGGTCGCTTGCTGCTTGATAAAGATGAAACCATCCGTCCCGATACGACAGTCGGTACTTTATCAGGTCTCAAACCTTCCTTTGCATCGCTTGGTGCGATGGGCTTTGATAGCGTCTTGCTGGATAAATACACCAGCATCGAGCGCATCAATCATGTGCATCATGCGGGTAATTCCTCTGGTATCGTTGATGGCGCTGCGCTTTGTCTTTTGGGGAGCGAGGTTGCGGGTAAAAAAGCAGGATTGCGTCCGCGTGCAAGAGTTATTATGGCGTCGGTTATCGGCTCTGAGCCCTCTATTATGCTGACCGGACCGACACCTGCTTGCCAAAAAGCGCTCAAAAAAGCTGGTATGACGGCAGCCGATATTGATCTATGGGAGATCAACGAAGCCTTCGCTGCGATACCGATGAAGACAGCGAAAGACTTGGGTGTCTCATTAGATAAAGTTAATGTCAATGGTGGCGCTATTGCAATGGGGCATCCGCTAGGAGCTACGGGTGCCATGTTACTCACCACTGTGCTTGAGGAATTAGAGCGTCGTGACCTAAAAACGGCGATGATTACGCTTTGTGTCGGCGGCGGTATGGGCATCGCAACTATCATTGAGCGCGTATAAGCTGTCTGTAAGACGATAATTAAATAATAGGTTTGAATTTAAAAAGGAATAATAATGAGCATGGATTGCACCCAAACGATTAATGAGTTGGCAGATTTTTCTACTAAACGTGATGATGAAGGCATCGTGACTGTCACCATTGATCAAGCCGACCGAAAAATGAATGTGATTGATGATACTTTTAATCAGTCATTTGCAGTATTGGTCGATGCTTTTATAAACGATGAGACGGCTAAAGGGCTTATCTTAACGTCAGGTAAAGAGTCTTTTATCGTTGGCGCAGATATTGACCAGCTTGCGAGTATTCAAACCCACGAGCAAGCGTTTGAATTGGCGGAGTCACTCAAAGCCAGCCTGCGTAAGCTTGAAAAATCTGGCAAACCTATCGTTGCAGCAATGACAGGTTCGGCGCTTGGTGGCGGGTTAGAAATTGCTTTAGGCTGTCATTACCGACTCGCTATTGATTCAGCTAAAACCAAACTTGGATTGCCCGAGGTGAAATTAGGCTTGCTACCTGGCGGCGGTGGTACTCAGCGTCTGATGCGCCTACTCGGTATGCAAAAATCGCTTGAGATGATGACCCAAGGTAAAATTGTAAATGCTAACGCTGCCAAAGAGATTGGATTTATTGATGCGATAGCTAGTGACAAAGACGACATGTTAAACCAAGCTAAAGCATGGATTAAAGCCAACCCCGATGCACAGCAACCGTGGGACAAAAAAGGCTTTAGCATCCCTGGTGGCAATGCGAATCATCCAAAGAATGCGCAAATGCTATCTGTTGCCCCAGCCATGGCGTATCAAAAATCTCACGGCAATTATCCTGCCATTACCCATATCATGTCTTGCTTATTTGAAGGTAGCTTACTTGATATCGATGCTGCCCTTGAGATCGAATCGAGCTACTTTGCCGCTTGCGTGCTGTCGCCTGAATCTAACAATTTAATCACTTCTATGTGGACGCAGCTCAATCAGATTAAAAAAGGACAATCACGTCCTAACAGCTTTGATCGTCAAAAAGTAAATAAGGTTGCGGTACTTGGCGCAGGGATGATGGGTGCTGGGATTGCGTATGTCGCTGCCAAAGCGGGCATCAATGTGGTGCTATTAGACACCAGTATTGAAAATGCTAATAAGGGTAAACAGTATTCAGAAAAACTGTTAGACAAAGCCATCAATCGCGGACGCTCAAACGAGACCAAAAAAGAAGCGTTATTAAGTAAAATTCAAATTACCATATCTTATGATGATATAGAAGGTTGTGATTTAGTCATCGAAGCGGTATTCGAAAACCGCAATATCAAAGCCAAGTGTACTGAGCAAGCAGAAGCCGTCATCGCTGAAACGGTTGTCTATGCGTCTAACACGTCGACCATTCCTATCACGAGCTTAGCCGTCGCAAGTAAACGTCCTTCTCAATTCATCGGGCTGCACTTTTTCTCACCAGTCGATAAGATGCCTTTGGTTGAGATTATCATGGGTGAGCAGACGGATGATACAACCTTAGCAAAAGCTTTTGATTTCGTCTTGCAAATTGGCAAAACGCCTATCGTCGTCAACGACAGTCGCGGCTTTTATACCTCGCGCGTATTTGGCACGTATGTGACAGAAGGCATTGCGATGTTAGGTGAGGGCGTGCATCCTCGTCGAATTGAAGTTGCTGGCCTCAAAGCTGGTATGCCGATGCCACCGCTTGCGCTGCAAGATGAGGTGTCACTTGATTTATCGTTGCGTATCAAAGAACAGACCAAAAAAGATACGAACAGCGAGGGTAGAGAGTGGATCAGTCATCCGGCAGAAGCGGTGCTCAAAGTGATTGCAAAAGACCACGAGCGCTTGGGTAAAAAGGTCGGTAAAGGCTTTTATGATTATTCGCAAAACACAGAGGGCAAGGATGGTAAACAGTTGTGGCCAAAACTTGCTGAGCTATTTCCGCCTGTTGATGAGCAGCCAGATATGCAAGAGCTAATAGATCGCCTGCTATATATACAAGCCAACGAATCGGCGCGTTGTTACGAGGAAAACGTCTTGCGCTCTGTCGCTGAAGGTAATGTAGGCTCTATCTTTGGTTGGGGCTTTGCCCCGCATCAAGGGGGTACGCTACAGTTTATCAATGCAATAGGTATAGAGGATTTCGTTGCGCGTAGTCATGAGCTGGCAGCTAAGTTTGGTGGGCGTTTTGAGCCTGCACAAATTTTGATTGAGATGGCAAAAAAAGGCGAGGTGTTTTCAGATGGCTAATACAGATTTAGTATCGAATAATTCAATACCCAGTACAATGACAGACATAATGTCTGACTGCCTAAATGGTCTTAAAGTTATCGACTTGACGCGTAATTTACCCGGTCCATTCGCGACGCGCTTACTTGCCGATCTAGGCGCAGAAATCGTTAAAATTGAACCAAAAAATGGCGATCCAGGACGTGCATTTGGTGAGTTATTTAAAGCGTTAAACCATGGCAAACATTGCGAAAAGGTAGATTTTCGTAGCAAAGCAGGCATTGAAGCAATCAAAACCCACATCAAAGATGCAGACGTGATGCTTGATAGTTTTCGCCCTGAGGTCCTCGTTGGCATGGGTCTAGACGCTGCTACCCTACATGCTATCAACCCAAAACTGGTGATGGTTTCTATCACAGGCTACGGTATTCCAGAGGCGCTTGATTCTACAGGTAAGTCTTGGGCAGCGAAGGCTGGGCATGACATCAACTTTATGGCAATGAGCGGCACCCTCTATCAGCTAAAAACAGAATCAGGCGATCAAGCCATGCCCAATATGCAATTTGCAGATTTGGCTGGTGGTAGCGATACCGCAGTGATTACCTTATTAGCAGCGGTACTTGCCGCTAAAAATACTGGTCGCGGTCGACACATAGCCGTGAGTATGACGCATAGCTTGTATCAGCATCTGGTCATGCCAAAAGCGACAGCTGATATGATGAAAAATATAAATGGACAACGCCCAGAGCCTCAGAATGACTTCTTGGGTGGATGGTTGCCGTGCTATCGGTTGTACAAAACACAAGATGGTCGCCATATGGCAGTCGGCTCGTTGGAGTTTAAATTTTGGCGATTATTATGCGAAACGTTAGATTTGTCTGAACATATCGATGCTCATTGGCAGCGTGGATTTATGCCAAATACAGCTGAGAGTAAACAAGCTGAGCAAGCAATGATAGACAAGTTTGCTAGTCAAACGATGATGCATTGGGAAGAATTGTTCGCAGATGTTGATGCTTGCGTAACCCCTGTACTTAATTTGACAGAAGCTCAAAGCCATCCACTATTTGCGCATCAAGATGAGCACCAAGCGACTGCCAGCTGGCAGCTTATTGATAGTGTATAAACTTAGTGGAACGTAATTGTTATTTTATTTCAAGCAAACGGTTTTAATCAGCATCAGAAAATCTGGGTTTTAACTTTAAATACTAACAGTATTCCAGTACATCTCAAGCGAGACCTGCTCTTTAAATCAGGACGATATTATGAAAGATTTTCATTACCAAGCTTTACCGCTCGACGTTCATTTTGGGAACGGTAAGTCAGCTGAAGCCAAAGATATACTGATAAATCATGGTTATCGTAACGCTTTAATAATTACGACACCGGGCCAAAAAGAGGCGGGTCAGAAGTTATCGCAGCAACTACAAGAGATCTCAGCAGGCGTGTATCCGCACGCTGTCATGCATGTTCCGGTAGAAGTCGCAGACAAGGCGGTAGAGTTTGTCCGATCAAACGACATTGATTGTTGTCTGGCTTTAGGCGGTGGTTCTACGATTGGACTTGCCAAAGCCATTGCCTTAAAGACGCATTTGCCGATAGTCGCCATACCTACTACTTATGCCGGTAGCGAGATGACGACTATTTATGGCATCACTGAAAACAATCTAAAGACCACTGGAAAGGACATTCACATCCTACCCAAAGTTGTGATTTATGATCCAGAGCTAAACCTAACCTTGCCTGCGCAAATCTCGGCTTGTTCAGGTATGAATGCCATGGCACATGCGGTAGAAGCATTATACGCCGAAGATAAAAACCCAATCGTCAGTCTCATGGCGATTGAGTCTATCAAAGCATTAAAGTTTGCTTTGCCTATAATTGTAAAAGATTTGAGCGATATTTCAGCACGCCAGAAAGCAACCTATGGCGCTTGGCTTGCTGGGGTTTGTCTAGGATCAGTTGGCATGGCCATTCATCATAAGATTTGCCATACTTTGGGTGGCACATATAATCTGCCCCATGCTCAAGCACACGCTGTTACGCTTGCGTATTCGGTGCATTACAATCGTAATGCTGATACGGACGCTATGAATCAATTGGCAGAGGCATTAGGTGTTAATAGCCGTGAAGAGGTTGGTTTAGCAATCTACCGTTTGAATCAATCCTTAGAGATTCCATTGGCATTAAAAGATATTGGTCTACCTAAAGAGGGTCCAGCTGACGTGGCACAAATAATTTGTGATAGTCCTTATTATAATCCTCGTGATTATGACTATAAGGAATTAAAAGAGCTATTGGATAAAGCTTATCAAGGACTACCTCCTGCTTAAAAGTTGCGTGCGAGTTGTCATTTAAAAGCGCTCTTCTACATCTATGAAGAGCGCTTTTGCTTGGTAGGATTTACCTAGTCAAAACGTGCAGCTTTCATCTAGCAACGCTCGATATTCGCTACAAGTCGTCTTCTCATAGCGAAGTAACGGCAAGGCCTTACGATGACTAAAACAATGATTAAAATGGGGGCTGTAGTAGATAAGCACTATGCTAGACTACTTTTATGAAGATAACCCGTTGTAAACTAAGTAAAAAAGTACAG